>CAKSIN010000009.1 GCA_934463115.1 uncultured Clostridia bacterium | reverse complement strand
AGGTAATCCTTTGTGGATTACCGAGTATTTTAACGTAGCGAAAGCGGAAATCCGACTTTCAAAATCGGAGTTCGGATGGCTAAGCATACACAAAATTTGTGTGAATAATGTTCCGTAATGCCGAGCCTATGGAAAGTAAGCATTGTACTTATGGCAAAAAGCTGCTTATAGCACTTTTTGTATTTATCATCTTAATGATAATATTTCCCATAAACGCACAATAGCCGCCCTTCTTGCCCAAGGACAGCTATTGCATAAATAGTTCGTTTTAATGGCATAACCGTTTGAAGCCCTGCCTTTTTCTATTATCATTATAAATTTAACATTACTTATGCATATTTTGAAAAAAATTGGATATGTAACCGGTATGAATACCGAAAGAATGTTATGCGTGGCTGGGATGAATACTACAAGTCGATTAATAATGGAATTTTTTCCTTTTTGTCACAAGAAATGCGCCGCCGATTATGACAGCTGCAAATTCTGCAACGACAATTGAAACCCAAACACCGCTTATGCCCCATATCATCGGCAAAATAATTACGGCGGCACTCTGGAACACAAGTGTGCGCAAAAATGATATTACAGCTGATGTTAGACCGTCGCCGAGTGCGGTAAAAAATCCGGAGGCAAAAATTGCAAATCCCATAAAGATAAATGACGCGGCAAATATTCTGAATCCGCTTACCGTGAGTTCGGTAAGACCGGAGTCGTAACCGACAAAGAATTTTGCCAGCGGCACAGCCAAAATTTCGGCACTTATTACCATAGCCACACCGAAGATTGCAATCATAATAAGACTTTTCCGGAGCAGCCCGGCAAGTTCGCTGTGATTTTCGGCACCGTAGTGGTATCCGATAACCGGCGCCGTGCCGATTGAATAGCCAATAAATGCGGCTGCAAAAATCATGCTTACATACATCATTACACCGTATGCGGCAATGCCGTTTTCACCGGCATAATTCAAAAGCTGGATATTGTAGAGCATACCCACAACACTCATTGAAACATTGCTCATAAATTCCGATGAACCGTTCGTACACGCTTTCAGCACGGCTGTTTTGTCGAATTTGGTTTTACACAGGCGAAGGATACTTCCGTTATTCTTTCGAAAAAAGTAAAACAGCGGTACACCTCCGCCTATAATCTGGCTCATGGCTGTTGCGACAGCTGCTCCCGCGAGCTTGTGTTCCTGCGGCAGGAGTATAACCAAAAACGCGTCAAGAATCATGTTTGTTAGTCCGGACGAAATTGTAACAATGAGTCCGAGATGAGGTTTTTCCGCCGTGGGGAAAAAGCTTTGAAACAGCAGCTGCAAAACATAGAACGGCAGAGCCGAAATAAATATCCTGCCGTATACAACGCAGTTATCGAGCAGCTTTCCGTCCGCACCGAGCAGTTTCGCAATCGGATGGATAAATGCTATTCCAAAAACAGAGAACAGTACACCGAGAGCAAATGATGTGTACACAAACAGTGAAAAATATTCGTTTGCCTTTTGGTGTTTTCCCTCGCCGAGACATTTTGCAACAATAGCCGTTCCGCCTGTTCCGAACATGAATCCGACAGTTGCTGCAATCATCAGAAACGGCATAATCAGATTAACGGCGGCAAACGGGGTTTTCCCTGCAAAATTCGACACAAAGAAGCCGTCTACCACACCGTATATCGATGTGAATATCATCATTGCGATTGAGGGCAGAGTAAATCGAATCAGTTTTCTGTAGGTAAAGTGATCGGAAAGCTGAATTTTCATTACTTACCTCCGAACCAAATATTTGCGAACCGGGCAATTGCCGGAACAATGTCTTTTATGTTCCAGTCGGTTGTGTTCACCGTGAGGTGATATGCATTGCGCTGTCCCCACTCCGAACCCGACATTACGGCTCTTGTCTGCGAACGCATTTTGTCAATCTGTTTCATTTTGCGCACGAGCTCGCGGTCGGTTAAGTTTTCGCCCTCAGGAGCACGTTCTCTGCAGCGGCGGATTTTTGCGCCTGTCTGAGCGCAAACAAATATATTGAACGGGCGATACTTTTCAAGTATCACATCGGCATTTCTGCCGACTATAACACAGTCTTTTCCGCGCTCGGCAATTTCTTCTATAACGTCTTTCTGACGGAGCAAAAGCTCAACCTTGCCCGATTGCACATATCCCACAGAACCCAGTGTTCCGCCGAATTTAACGGGAAAGCTCTGCCAGTCACGCGTGTTGAGCGTGTCTTCAACGTATTTTTCGTCGAGCCCGACGCTCTTCGCCACGGCGGTGATTATCTCGCTGTCGTAGTAGTCGAAACCCATTTCGTCTGCAAGTCTTTTTCCTATTTCGCGGCCGCCGGAACCGAATTCGCGGCTTACTGTTATAATTTTCATACATATCGCTCCCTTACGGTATTTGTATTCACCTCTATTTTACCACAAAATAAAAATTTTTCAAGTAAAATATTTGTGTGCGAGGGCGAAAAAATGCAAAAAACACTTGCAACTTCTTCCATTATGTCGTATAATATACGGTGTATTAAATTGTTTCAAGAGAGGAAAATGTTCAATGAGATTGTCAAAGTACTTACTTCCGACGCTGAGGGAGGTTCCGACGGAGGCAGAGATTCCGAGCCATCAGCTTATGATGCGTGCCGGCATGATCCGAAAGCTTGCGTCCGGTGTGTATTCGTATCTGCCGCTCGGATTGAAAGTTCTTAAAAATACAGAAAGTATCATCCGAAAAGCAATGAACCGCCACGACGCGCAGGAGCTCCTTATGCCGGCAATTCTGCCGAAAGAGATTCTCGAGCAGTCGGGCAGGTGGGAGGTTTTCGGCCCCGAGATGTTTAGGCTCAAAGACCGCGGAGACCGCGATTTTTGCCTCGGACCGACTCATGAAGAAATATTTACCGACACGGTTAAAAACACCGTTCGCTCCTACAAGCAGCTGCCGCTGACATTGTATCAGATTCAGACAAAATACCGCGACGAAAGACGTCCGCGTTTCGGCGTTATCCGAAGCCGCGAATTTGTTATGAAAGACGCGTACAGCTTTGACCGCGACGAGGCGGGGCTGGATGTTTCGTACAAAAATATGTACGACGCATACAGGGAGATTTTCGACGAAATGGGGCTGAACTACCTCATCGTAGACGCCGATTCCGGCGCTATGGGCGGAAGCGGCTCTCAGGAATTTATGGTTAAATCCGAAATAGGCGAAGACACAATCGCATACTGCGAGGAATGCGGCTATTGCGCAAATGAGGAAAAGGCTGTTTGCATTCCGGAAAATGAGACAAGCGATGAGCTGTTTTCGGAAATGGAAAAGGTCTATACCCCCAATTCCGGAACTATTGAAGACGTGACGGCATATATGAAGCGCTCGCCGAAAGATTTTGTTAAGACGCTTATCTACAGAGCCGACGACAAATTCGTAGCCGTTATGGTCCGCGGAGACAGAGAAGTAAACGAAACAAAGCTTGCAAATCACCTCGGCGCGCTGGAGCTGGAGCTCGCGGCACCTGCCGACCTTATGCGCATTACAAATGCCAAAGTCGGATTCGCAGGACCTGTGGGGCTGGATATAGATGTCCTTGTGGACAGCGAGGTCGCACTCATGAAGAACATGATTGTCGGTGCCAATGAAACGGAGTATCACTACGCCAATGTGAATATAGGCCGTGATTTTGAGCCGACGTTCGTGGGCGATTTCAGAAATATCACTCCCGGCGATGTATGCCCCAAGTGCAAACACGGCAGAATAAAGACATGCCGGGGAATAGAAGTCGGGCATATATTCAAGCTCGGCACAAAATATACCAAGTCGCTGGAATGCACATTCCTCGATGAAAACGGAAAAGACAGCGTTCCGATAATGGGCTGCTACGGTATCGGAGTCAACCGCTGCATCGCTGCCGTTATCGAGCAGAACTGCGACGAAAAGGGTATTGTGTGGCCGATGAGCCTTGCACCGTATCATGTAATAATCGTCCCGGTAAATACCAAGGACGAATCGCAGGTTGAGCTCGCCGAAAAACTGTATTCGCAGTTTACCGAAGCCGGTGTGGAAACGCTTATTGACGACAGAAACGAGCGCGCCGGAGTTAAGTTTAAAGACGCCGAGCTTATCGGAGTTCCGATAAGAATCACCGTCGGCAAAAAAGCGGCGGACGGCATAGTTGAATTCGGCATCAGAAAGAGCGGCGAATCCGAGGAGATTGCCTCGTCCGAAGCGCTCGGCAAAGCACTGAAAATTATAAATGCATAATGCAATAAATACGGAGTGGAGTTTTTAAGTATATGGCTCCACTCCTTTGTATATGGAGGACTGTATGTTGTTTTCTGTTTTAACACTGATTCTGATTATCGCGGATCAGTACACAAAGCATCTTGCCGTAAAATTTATAAAACCGGTCGGCAGTGTTGAGGTTATCAAAAATATTCTGAGGTTTTCGTATGTGGAAAACCGCGGAGCAGCGTTTGGAATGCTGCGTGACGCACGGTGGGTATTTATAACCGTTACCGTGATTTCGATTGCGGCGATTATCTGGTGGATGGTGTTCCGCCGCCCGGAGAGCAGGCTGCTCAGAGTGTCGTTGCTGCTCATTCTCTCCGGTGCGCTCGGCAACCTTATTGACAGGGTTGTGCTCGGGTATGTAACCGACATGATAGATGTTGCGTTCATAGACTTCCCGGTGTTTAATTTTGCCGACTGCTGCGTTGTTGTGGGAGCCGTTTTGTTTGCAATCTATGTTCTTTTTGTGTACAAGGAACCGGAAAAGGAAATGTCATCGAAATGAATGAATATACGATAACCGCCGAAAAATCGGGCGAAAGGATTGACAAGATAATAAAGATAGACGGTCTGAGCCGCTCACGGATTCAAAAGCTTATAGATGACGGATGCGTGACGATAGACGGTGCAAGCGTTAAAGCAGGCGGCAAGGTTCGCGCCGGGGATGTAATAACCGTCAGAGTGCCGGAACCGAAGCAGCTTGATGTCAAGGCCGAGAATATACCGCTTGACATTGTATACGAGGACGACCAGCTGCTTGTGGTGAATAAGCCCAAGGGCATGGTTGTGCATCCGGCCGCCGGGAATTACGACGGCACTCTTGTAAACGCGCTGATGTATCATTGCCGCGGCAGACTCAGCAGCATAAACGGTGTTATACGCCCCGGAATAGTTCACAGGATAGACAAAGACACATCCGGGTTGCTCCTTGTAGCCAAAACCGATGAGGCGCATATTTCGCTCTCACAGCAGATTAAATCCAAAACGGCGCACAGACACTATATTTGCATTGTAAGCGGATTGCCGGAAACCAAAAAGGGCATTATAGATGCTCCCATAGGCAGGCACCCGACATCGCGGCTCAAAATGGCGGTAACTCCATACAACTCAAAGCCGGCAGTTACTCATTTTGAGGTTATCGAGTATTTGAACAATGCCGCATATGTAGCGTGTGACCTCGAAACGGGGCGCACACATCAGATACGCGTGCATATGCAATATATTGGGCATCCGATACTCGGCGATCCGCTGTATCTGAACAAAAATCCGTACAATCTGAGCGGCCAGGCGCTCCACGCGCAGAAGATAGCGTTTATTCACCCGACAACAGGTGAAAAAATGGAATTTACTGCTCCGCCGCCAAAGGAATTTACGGATTTGCTCGAAAAGTTAAGGCGGTGAAAAAACATGACATTGCAGCAGATACTCTATGTAATAAAGATTGCCGACAGCGGTTCAATGAACAAGGCCGCCGAGGAACTGTATATTTCGCAGCCAACGCTTACTGCTGCGGTAAAGGAACTTGAAAACGAACTGGGAATACGCGTGTTTGCACGCAATGCGCGCGGAACGTATCTCACTGCGGACGGTGAGGAATTTCTCATGTATGCGCGCCAGCTTTATCAGCAATATCGGATGATAGACGACAGATATTTCGGCAAATCGGATATAAAGCGACGTTTTGCAGTTTCGTCGCAGCATTATTCTTTTGCGGTAAAGGCTTTTGTAGAGACGGTCAAGCAGTTCGACATGAACAAATACGACCTTGCGTTCAGGGAACAAAGGACGATAGATGTTATAGAAGATGTGCGCAGTCTCAAAAGTGAAATCGGTGTTTTGTATACAAATGATTTTAACAGAAAAATCCTGCAAAAAATTTTCCGCGACAGCGGTATAGAATTTCACAGGCTCACGGAGTGCAAAGCGTATGTGTATCTTTGGAAAGGGCATCCGCTTGCAAAAGAAAAATCTATCAGTTTCGGTCAGCTTGCGCAGTATCCGTGTTTATCGTTTGAGCAGGGCGAAAAGGGTTCGTTCTTTTTTGCTGAGGAAATACTCAGTACAAACGAGTATCCAAAATCAATAAAGGCTACCGACAGGTCAACAATGCTCAATCTTATGGTTGGGTTGCTCGGGTACACTCTTTGTTCCGGGATCATCTGCGAGGAACTCAACGGGAGTGATTTTACGGCTGTTCCGTTTGAATCCGATGACGATAACCCGAATGCAGTAATGCAGATTGGATACATTATGCGAAAAGACAACTCTCTGAGCGATATCGGCAGGGTGTATATTGATGAGATTGTGGGGTATTTGAATAAGTGTACTTGCAATTCTCCCTCCGCCTCACAGCGGTGAGAACGCGCAACCTCAATGCCAATCGGCGGAGGAGAAATTTTTCGCGCAGAAATCGTAGGGAACGGTTATCAACCGTTCCGCATGATTTAGGCATGCGGGACTCGAACCCGATGTGGTTTAAAAATGGAAATTTCGCATAATACCGCAGAAAATTCTGCAAATATACGACCGTATAATTCTTGAATTTTCTTTGTCTTATTTCAAAATTTCCTATTTTTAAACTCTGCGACCTTACGTTTAGAAAAATTTATTGGATTTTCAATGCGGAGGACGCAGACAGGCTGTCGCCTTTCAAGGACGACAAATTGAAAAGACTTCAATTTTTCAAACGTAAGGCATATTGGGTTCGACTCCCGTATGCCTAATCTGATTGGTGGAAAGGTAAACCAACAAAAATTCATCTATTTTTTATTTAACCTATAATATATCCCAATATCATCAGTACATCACTGTCATCCAAATTTTTAAGACCGTCCACGGCTTTTTGAATTAACTGTGGCTGGCTTATTTCGGTATCGAAAAAGTCGCGGGGTGTAATGCCCAAGTAATCGCATATTGCAAAGAACTCCTTAAGAGGCGGAAGTGATTTTCCGTATGATATGTTGTATACATAGCTTCGGCTATGTCCGAGATCATAACTCATCTGATATTCCGAAACACCCTTTTTTAACCGCAATGCCGTTATTCTTTCACGGATAAAATCTTCATACATAGCGACATCACCTCGAGATAACTATATCATAAAGCAAGCCGTAATCGGCATGCAACCTATTTATGTGTTTATTATACACTGTTTACAAAAACATTAATCCAAATATATACGCTATATATATATTTAAATATCTAAGTATATATGTTATAAACATTGATATTTACGTTTTTAATTTTAAATAAGCGTATTTTTGCTATGAATTATTGTAAGAATTATTCGTTATTCTATGAACAATTTTGAAATATTTTCAAAATATTATGGCAACTTTCCAAAAATCAGTCAACTTTTTGCAAAGTGTTGATTTGTCTTTATATAATGTAGTACAATAAATATGTGCTAATCAATTGCGGCGGAGGTAGGTTATGGACATAAATACAATTTTAAAAGGGATGCAATGCACCTGCGGAAAATTTCATCACTGCGATATAGAGTCTGTATTTATTGAAAGTGATGCGATAAGAAAAAATATAAAGCAAGTGTGCCGAAAAAGCAAAAACATTCTTATTGTTGCAGACGAAAATACATACGGTGCGGCAGGCGGCATTGTGGAGAGCGAGCTTGCGGACAAAGAAATAAAAAAGGTAGTATTCGGCAGCTGTGTGCTTATTCCGAACGAGGACGCAATTGCAACTGTAAATAAATATACAGACGAAATCGACATGATAGTGGGCATTGGTTCCGGTGTTATTCAGGATTTGTGCAAATATGTTTCGTTTTTCTCTGAAATACCGTACATTGTAGTTGCGACAGCTCCGTCTATGGACGGCTATGCGTCTGACGGGGCGGCAATGATATTGAACGGCATGAAAACGACGGTAAAGGCAGGGTTGCCGAGGTCAATTATTGCAGACACGAATGTTCTTAAAAAAGCCCCGACAGAAATGATACGCTCGGGTTACGGAGATATTGTCGGAAAATATTCCGCGCTGTGTGATTGGCAATTGAGCCGTTTGGTAAATAATGAATATTTTTGTCAATATATTTATGATACCACATATGATATGATGGAGTGTGTAATATCCGCAGCCGACGGAATTGCAAACCGGGATGAAGAAAGCGTCAGATTGCTTATGGAGGCGCTGGTTGTTGTCGGTATTATGATGAGTTTTGCCGGCAGCTCACGGCCTGCAAGCGGCAGTGAACATCACCTTTCGCACTTTTTCGAAATAGTCGGCATAGTAAAGGACGAGCCGTACCTGCCGCACGGGATTGACGTTGCTTATTCTACGGTTGTTACTGCAAAAATCAGAGAAAATATCATAAATGCGGATTTCCCGACACACCTGTACCGCTTGAGCAGAGATGAGTATGTAAACAAAATTTCCGAAATATACGGCTGTGTTGCCGAGGAATGTGTTGCACTTCAGGACAGGGTAGGAAATTATTCGAAAAACAGAATTTCCGTATATAAAGAAAAAGAGAATGAAATACGAGCTGTTCTGGCGCAGATGCCGAGTCATGAAAAAATTATACAATTGCTCGGATTATGCGGATTGAACATGGACGAGTTTTACAAAACCTACGGAGCAGAGAAAATCCTCACAGCGGTATCGTATGCAAAGGATTTAAAAGACAGGTACACCGTTTTGTGGATGTATTATGATATGTTCGGCGACAATGTAAATTTGGAATTTTAACCCATTGTAAAAGGCGGCGCACATCGCGCCGCCTTTTACAATGGTAAATTATATTATAAATTAAGGAAATCTTTTCTGTAATCAACTCCGAAATATTCCGCAAGTTCTTTCATTTCGGTGTCTTTTATTGTGTTTATTCTCGGCAGGTGAGCGGTGAGCATATATATCTGAGCCGCCTTTTCCACCGTTTCAATCAGTCCGAAAGTTTCGTCCATGGTTTTGCCTGCTCCGTAGATTCCGTGCATACCCCATACAACAAGACGAAATTCTTTCATTTTCTCGGCGGTTGCTTCACCGATAGAGTTTGTTCCGCAGAGCATCCACGGAAGTACTCCCACACCGTCGGGGAACACAACAATGCACTCGGTGCACATTTCCCAAAGTGTGTGTGTAAACTTCTTTTCATCGAGCTCGTGAACGTAGTTCATTGCCAGTGTGTTTGTGGGGTGACAGTGCATAACCACTCTGTTTTGCGGATCAACAGCGAGACGTGCCATATGGCTCATAAGGTGTGCCGGAAGCTCCGATGTAAATTTTCCGCCGTCTTTGTAACCCCAAAGGAGTTCGGCAGTTGTGCCGTCGTTTGCTATACGTATTATTCCGAGATTATTTTCGGGATCGGATTCAACATTTTTAAAATATTTTCCGGTACCGGTTACGATAAATATTTTTCCGATGAGCGATTTCGCTTCAAATCCCGTGGGAATTGTGCGTATAACATTGTTTAGGTCGAGGTATTCTCCGACTTCCTTTTCATCGAGCATATAGCTTATATTTCCGCCGTTGCGCTCGTCCCAGCCGAGGCGGTACATATTCGCGGTCGTCTTTTTCATTTCCTCCACAAACGGAGCTGTCATAATATCTTTCATCATTATCTGTTCACCAGCACTTTCTTTTCATATTCGTCTATAATTTCAAAGTAATTGTTTTCCACACCTTCGCGGTACAGAAATTCATTCCACACATCGCCAAAGGGAGCCGTCTTGAGTTCTTCCTGCGCAACCATAAGTTCTGTCATGCGGTTTTCGTCCTGCATTTTTTTGAGGTAATCGTTCGGCTGAAGCAGTGCAAACAGCAAGGCCTTAGACACATTGCGCACGCCGGTTACCCATGCGCTTATGCGGTTAATGGATGCGTCGAAATAATCTGTTGCAATAAACACTCTGTCAAGTGCGTCGTTTCGCACTATTTCGCGTGCAATTTCTCTTGTTTCATCATCAAAGAGCACAACATGGTCGGAATCCCAGCGCATCGGTCTTGTAATATGAAGTGCCAAATTCTTATGGAAAAGGAGCATCGAAGATATTTTGTCCGACACAACCTCAGTGGGGTGGTAGTGGCCGTTATCCATAAGCGGTGTAATTCCCTTGCTGTCTACGTAGCTGAGGCAGAACTCTGCCGAACCCACCGTGTAGGCTTCGAGTCCGATACCGAATACTTTTGATTCAAGGGTAACGAAAACCTTATCCTTGTCATACGGGGTATCAAGTATTTCATCAAGCGATTTTTTGAATCTTGCGCGCGGCGAAAATCTGTCTGCCGGAATATCTTTGTACCCGTCGGGAATCCATATGTTAAGAACGCACGGAACACCTGTTTCTTCCGCAAAATATTGCGCTATTTTGAGGCAGCATTTTCCGTGGCGCACCCAGTATGCGCGAACTTCTTCGTCGGGTGACGAAAGTGTGAGGTTGTCCTTTACCATGGGGTGAGAGAAAAATGTGGGGTTAAAGTCGATTCCCATGCCTCTCTCTTTGGCGTATTCAACCCACTTTGCAAAGTGTTTCGGTTCAAGTGAGTCTCTCTCGGCTCTTTCGCCGTTTTCAAATATTGCGTATGATGCATGCAGGTTCAGCTTTTTTTTGCCCGGAATAAGTGAGAATGCCTTGTCGAGATCCTGCATCAGCTCGTCCGGTGTGCTTGCCTTGCCGGGGTAGTTTCCGGTTGCCTGGATTCCGCCGGAAAGAGATTCGCCGGCATCAAATCCGATAACGTCGTCACCTTGCCAACAGTGTACAGAGATTGTTACATTTTTCAGCGTTTCGAGCGCCTTTTCGGTATCAACACCGAGTTTTGAATAGATTTCTTTTGCTTCCTGATATCTGCTCATTGTTTACCTCCGTTAATTACTAAAGAATTTATCTGTATCCGTTTGAATTATTTCAAATGAATTTTTGATTATTTCGCGGCAGTCTGCAAGTGTTACACCGGGGTGTGCACACATGTGCTGTGCCATGATGTTTCCGGTTGCGGTTGCTTCTTTCAGACCGGTAAATACCTTTCTGCCGCTTACCTTTGATGTGAGTGCATTAAGGTACTTATCCGAGCCGCCGCCGCCGACGATTTGTATCGACGATATTTTTTCGCCCGTGATTTCTTCCAGACGGTCTGCGGCATTTTTGTACATTGCGGCGAGAGAGTTGTATACGCACGCAATAACATCCGAAAGCGGAAGATTCGGCTTGCCGAGTTTGGCCTTTATAGCTTCAATCATGCTGTCGGGTGCCGTGAATTCCGGCGAGTTTACATCTACTATTTCCTTAAATTCGCTGTTCATTGCCATGTGCATCATTTCGTCATAGCTGTACATTTTGTTCGTTTCACGGCGAATGTTCTGGAACAGCCACATTCCCATGATGTTTTGCAGAAAACGGAAACGGTATTCAATTCCGCCTTCGTTTGTAAAGTTTGCATTGTATGCTGCGTCGGTGGTTATTGGTTCAAATATTTCTTTTCCCACAAGGCTCCATGTTCCCGATGATATGTACATGCTGTCGTCCGCAAGAGGACACGCCGCAACGGCGGAAGCCGTGTCGTGAGTCGCACACAGCACAACATTTGTGTTGAATCCGACTTCGTCTTGTATATGCTTGCTGAATGAGCCGATTTTGCTTGCCGGCGGCGTCAGCGGTTTGAATATATTTTTCGGCAGTCCGAGTTTGTCAATGAGTTCATAGTCCCACTCGCGTGACTCGGCATTTACAAGGTTTGTTGTGCTGGCATTTGTATATTCGTTTTTCATAATTCCTGTGAGTTTGTATGCAAGATACTCCGGAATCATCAGAAAATGCCGCGCCATATCCAGCTTGCCGCTGAGTTTGTCGCAGTACAGCTGATACACGGTGTTGAATGCCTGCTTTTGTATTCCTGTGCGCTCGTACATTTCGCGTGCACCGATGATTTTTTCCGCATCGTCAATAACGCTCAGTGTGCGCGGATCGCGATATGCGACAACAGGCATAATTTCCTTTTCGCTGCCGTCGAGCAGAACATAGTCCACTCCCCAGGTATCTATTGCCAGCGTGTCGGGTATCTTTCCGAGTTCGCCGGCATGTCTGATTCCGGCGATAACCTCGCTCAAAAGGTGTTCGATATCCCAAAATACCGAGCCATCCTTTTTAACGATATTGTTTTCAAAGCGGTATATTTCTTCAAGACGAAGTTCCCCGTTTTCAACGGTTCCGAGTATATGCCTTCCGCTCGAGGCACCAATGTCTACTGCAAGGTAACAAGACATTTCAATATTCCTCCTTTTTGGAATGCACATCGGCATTCCCGGTTCATAATAATTTTAACATACATCATACCTTATTTAAAGGTCTGTTTTTGACTAAAAAAGTGTCCTTATTTGCACACTTTGAATTTATGCGGTATTGCCTTGGCGACATGCCGTATGCCTGCCTGAAAATGCGGTGAAAGTAGCTGATGTTTTCGTATCCGACCGCTGCCGCTGTGTCCGATATTTTCATTTTGGTGTTTTTCAGGTAAAATACAGCTTGTGACAGCCGTTTGTCCTGCACAAGTTCTGTGTAGTTTTTGCCTGTTTTGCGTTTTATTTCCCGCGACATCCAGTATACGTTGCGGTGGAGTTTTTCGGCAATTTCTTCAAGCGTTCCGCATGAATAATTATCTTCTATGTATTGCAGCACCTGAATGATAACATCTCCGTCACCGTCCATGGTGAGTCTGTCCGTGCAGCTTAATAATTGCAGAAACAAAAGTTCCATGGACGCTCGGTTTATTTTGCGTTTGTTTCTTGTTTCGTTTGTGAGAGTCCATATCATATTTTCCACAAGATTCTGCACCGGGAGTATGTCGGACACGGCAAAGTGAAGATATCCGCTGCCGCCGTCGGCGCACAGGCAATCGGTAATAAATTTTTTGAGCGGTGTGTCCTCGTCGCCCATAATACTGAGTGTGCCGTCAAAAAACTGCGGGAGCACAATAAAGTTTACGGCGATATCATCCCGACCGGCTTTTTTAATTTTCTGTCGTGCATGCTGGCTCAAAAAGAGCAGTTCACCCTCGCGGAGAATAATTCTGCTGCCGTTTACAATATGTTCCGTACTGCCCGAACACATGTACACCACCTCCACATAATCATGGGTGTGAGTCGGAAAATCCACAAAGCGCGTGTGTTTGCGCAGTGTTATCAGTTTTCCAGATTCAAGCAGTTTGCGGCATTTAACTATATCGTTGCCTCCCGACATGTACAGGCTCCTGTCAATATTGCCTTTGCCGCGCAGTATTGCCTGCTCCTCATCGTTTACGGCAATGAGTTTTTTCATTATCCGTGAATCTATCATGGTCTGAAATTTCACATCCTTTCCGCTGTGTTTATTTTAACACAAATAATCGGATTTGTACATACAAAAAGATATTATTTATTACGACACAAATTGTGTGTTGCACAGTTGTGCAACTTTAACAAAAATTTAATTTTATTGTAAAAAAAGGCCTTTTGGCAAAAAATATTTCTTCAAACCTATTGCAAAATTAAAGAAAATGGTATAGAATATGTGTAAAAGTGGTGGAAAGTGGATTGATTGTGCCACAAAGTGGAGGAAATGTTACAGAAAGGGAGTGATTGTCATGTTCAGCGGCGAGTATGAGCACAGCCTTGATTCAAAGGGCAGAATAATAATGCCGTCAAAGTTTCGCGAAGCGCTCGGCGGAGTTTTTTACATAACTAAAGGACTCGACCGCAATTTGCTTGTGTATGACGCAAAGGCATGGCAGGAATTCTATGAAAAACTGAGCAAACTTCCTATGGCAGACAAGAGCGCGCGCGGATTTTCGCGCCTGTTTCTCTCCGGGGCTGTTGAATGTGAAGCGGACAAGCAGGGCAGAGTTTTGCTGCCGGCAACGCTCAGAAATTACGCCGGAATCCAAAAAAACGCTACTATAATAGGTAATGGAGACAAAATAGAAATCTGGAGCAGTGAAAACTGGAACAGCTACATTGACGCGCTTGATCCCGATGCGGTTGCGGCAAATCTTTGTGATTTGGGAATAATGATTTAACACAGACCGGGAGTGTGCGGATTATGACGGAATTTAAACATGTATCGGTTCTTCTTGAAGAATCGGTTGACGGATTGAATATACGTTCCGGCGGAATATATGCGGACGGAACAATGGGAGGCGGCGGTCACAGCCTGCTTATAGCACAGCGTCTTGACGGCAGCGGACGTCTTATTGGTATAGACCGCGATGCCGAGGCGATAGAAGCAAGCAAAAAGCGTCTTGCATCATTTGACAATGTGACGTATGTTCATGATAACTACAGAAATATTAAATCAATACTCGAAAATCTCGGTGCAGACGGTCTGGACGGTGCCGTGCTTGATCTCGGTGTGTCGTCGTATCAGCTGGACAACCGCGAAAGAGGGTTTTCGTACATGGAGGATGCTCCGCTCGATATGCGTATGGATCAATCGGATTCACTCAGCGCATACGATGTTGTAAATACATACTCCGAAAAAGAGCTTGCAAGAATTTTTTTTGAATACGGAGAGGAAAAGTTTTCGCGGCGCATTGCCGCAAGCATATGTGAGAGACGAAGCGAAAAACCGGTTCGGACAACCCTTGAACTTGTGGACATAATCAAGGCATGTATACCGGCAAAGTTTCGCCAGAAAGGCTCGCATCCTGCAAAAAGGGTTTTTCAGGCGGTACGCATAGAGGTAAACGGCGAGCTGCGCGATTTAAGAAACGCGTTGGATGACTTCTTCGATGTGCTTTTGCCCGGAGGGAGACTTTGCGTAATAACATTTCATTCGCTTGAAGACAGAATAGTAAAGACGGCATTTCGCGCGTACGCAACCGGTTGTACGTGTCCTCCGGAATTTCCTATCTGCGTGTGCGGAAAAAAACCGCGCGGCAAGGTGATTACCGGAAAGCCTATTTTGCCGTGTGAAGAAGAATACGAAACAAACAAGCGCTCCAAGAGTGCTAAATTACGAATAGTGGAAAAATTATAATCGGGGGGCTGCTTTAATGAGCAGATATCAAGTCGGTACAAGTGCATATAAATTAGAAGAATACGATTACTACTCAAAGCGGAGCGATGAAAAAGCCGCCGGGAGAAAAGTAAAAAAGAATAAACAAAACGAGGCTGTGTGCAGATTCATTATTGCTTTGGCGGCGCTGATTTTTGCTGTAGCGTCGGTTATGGTGTATCTTAACGTAATGACGATGCGCGCATCCACAAAGGCGCAGGAACTCAAAAAAGAGCTTACACTCCTTACCGAGCAGAACAACAATAAGGAAATGCAAATTAATCAGAAACTCGATATGAAACGGATTGAGGAAAAGGCAATAAACGAGCTTGGAATGCAGCGTCCGGAAAACAACCAAATTGTATATGTAAATGTTAAGCAGGACAGCTACACCGAAACGGAGGAACCCTCCAAAACGGCAAAGGGAGCTATGCGTTTTGTAAAAGAGGCATTGCACAGTGTGGTGGAATATTTCAGTAAATAAGGAATATCATAGTAAATATCACAGTTGTGAGGTATTTTGAAATATGAATGAGCTAAAGCATAACATAAAGAAGAGAACAACAATCACTGCGAAAATTGTTCTCTTTTGCATACTTGTCCTTCTTTGCCGCATTGCGTACTGGCAGTTTGTACGCGGCGACGAACTTCGCGGGGATGCCGTGGAACAGCAGACGATGGACTCTGTTGTATCGTCAAAGCGCGGCATAATCTATGACCGCAACGGCAAGGTTCTTGCACAGAGTATATCGGTGCAGACCGTTACGGCCGCACCGCCGGAAGTTAAAGAGAGCAAAAAGGCGGATTCTACTGCAAAGACGCTTGCAAAGATTCTCGATATGGACGAGGATGAAATAAAAAAGAAAATAACAAAAAATTCGGCATATGAAATTGTCGCAAAAAAAATAGACAACAAAAAAGCCGAAAACATCCGCAAGGCAAACCTGCAGGGAATACACCTTGTCGAGGACAGCAAGCGTTCGTATCCGTACGGCGAGCTTGCGGCGCATGTTGTCGGATTTGTCGGCACGGATAATCAGGGACTTGCCGGCACCGAAATGGTTTACGATAAATACTTAAAGGGAATGCCCGGCAGAATGATAAGCGCGCGGAATGCCGCCGGAACTCAAATGCCCTATAAATACGAAAAATACATTAATCCGGAAAACGGTTCGAATCTTGTTCTTACGATAGATGAAGTTATTCAGCATTTTGCGGAGGAAGAACTCAAGCAGGCTGTTGCCGATTATGATGTGCGAAACGGTGCCGCATGCATTATTATGAATGCAAAAACGGGCGAAATTCTTGCAATGGCAACCGAACCGAGTTTTGACCTTAATTCTCCGTTCACCCTCACTGACGAAATGCAGGAGGAACTCAATCAGTATGACGGCAAGGAAAAAAAGGAAAAGTATTCTGAGTTTTTGAATAAACTTTGGCGAAACAAGGCGGTTGTGGACAGCTATGAACCCGGTTCGACATTTAAACCGTTTACGGCGGCGATGGCGCTTGAAGAAAATCTTGTGAGTCAGAATGAACATTTTTACTGCAAGGGCGGACTCCAGGTGCAGGACAGATTCATCCGCTGCTGGAAGGATGCCGGTCACGGCTCGCTCAATTTTGCGCAGGGTTTTGAAAATTCGTGCAACCCGGTATTTATGACGCTGGGGCTTCGTGTCGGACCTCAGAAATTCAGCCATTATTTCAAAAAATTCGGTTTTACCGAAACTACGGGATTTGACCTCCCGGGCGAGGCATCCGGCTCATTTCATGATTTAAAGAATTTTAATGATGTCGAGGTTGCCACAAGTGCTTTCGGGCAGACATTCATCGTTACTCCGCTTCAGCTCATTACGGCATACACTGCCATTACAAACGGCGGTACGATGGTAAGACCGCATATTGCAAAAGAGCTTGTGGACGATGACGGAAATGTTATAAAAAGTTTTGACACCGAGGTTATCCGTCAGGCGGTGAGCGAGGAAACAGCGAATACAATTCGTGATATCCTTGAGGGAGTTGTGGCAAACGGAACGGCAAAAAATGCATACATCAAAGGCTACAGACTCGGCGGAAAAACCGGTACAAGTGAAAAAATACCGCGCGGACAGGGCAAGTATGTTGCTTCGTTTGTCGGATTTGCACCTGCAAACGATCCCGAAATTATCGGACTTGTGATGCTTGATGAACCAATGGGTTCCAGCCACATGGGCGGTCAGATTGCCGCGCCTACATTTAAAAAGATTTTTGACGAAGTTCTGCGATATATGGGTATCGAACCGCAGTACACAGAAGAAGAAATGAACACAACGGACAAAACAGTTCCAAATGTTGTCGGACTAAAAAAATCAGAGCTTGCAAAAGTATTTGGTGATGCCGGTCTTAAGTACAGTATATTCGGCTCGGGCGATACGGCGGTAAATCAGATTCCGAAGGGCGGCTCAACTCTTGCCGAGGGCTCTATAGTTGCCGTTTACACCGAGGAGGACGAAAGCTCGGAGGTAACCGTTCCCAATGTTGTTGGAAAGACGGCTACGCAGGCGAATGTTCTTCTCACAAATTCGGGGCTTAACATGAAAGTTTCCGGTGCATCAGCATCAGGAAAGGGAACGGCGGTTGTCGGCACTCAGCAGCCGGCTGCCGGAACAAAGGTTAAACGCGGTTCGGCGGTAACTGTAGAATTCAGCTTTGCAGATGTGCATTAAGGAGTAAATACTTATGAAATTACAGGATATAACAGCAGGTTTGAAATATGAAAACACCGTAAATTGGGCACCGGAACGAGATGTGACGGATATTTGCTGCAATTCCGCCAAGGTTACCGACGGCAGTGCATTTGTCGCAATAACGGGTTTCAAATCCGACGGCCACAATTATATTCCGGATGCGATAAAAAAAGGCGCAAAGGTTATTGTTGCCGAGAGATATATAAGTGAGCTTGATACGGGTAATGAAACATGGATTATCGTGGAAGATACCAGAGTTGCCGAAGCAATACTAGGCGCAAATTTTTACGGCAGACCGGCTGAAAAAATGAGCATAATAGGAATTACCGGTACAAACGGCAAAACAACCGTTACGTATCTCGTAAAGCATATATTGGAATGCGGCGGAATTAAAACGGGACTTATCGGGACAAATCAGAATATGATTGGCGATAGGGTGATAGAAACGGGAAGAACCACTCCCGATTCACTTGAACTGCAAAAACTCTTTGCCGAAATGGAATCGGCAGGTGTGGAGTGTGTCGTAATGGAGGTGTCATCCCACGCATTGTCACTCAGCCGTGTTTACGGAATAGAGTTTGAGGTGGGTGCATTTACCAACCTCACGCGTGACCACCTGGATTTTCACAAAACAATGGAAAACTATGCCGCGGCAAAAGCAAAGCTTTTTGAAAACAGCCGCTTTGCGGTGATAAATACAGACGATGCCTATGGCGCAAAAATGTCGGAAAACGCTGTGTGCAGTGTTGTAAAATACGGGACGGAAAAAAGCTGTGATGTGTCGGCGCAAAATATTGAGCTGCACCGCAGCGGTGTGGAGTTTGACGCATGCGGCGAGCATTTTTGCCTGAATATTCCCGGAGAGTTTTCGGTTTATAATGCGCTGTGCGCAATAGGAATTTGCCGCTGCCTGGAAATACCTGCCGCCGATATTGCTCATGCACTGTCATCGGCATCCGGAGTAAAAGGCAGGGCGGAGATAGTTCCGACGGGCAATACCGACTACACCGTTATGATAGATTATGCACATACTCCGGACGGAATAGAGAATATTTTAAACACCGTGCGCGGTTTCGCAAAAGGACGCGTGATAATTGTATTTGGGTGCGGCGGTGACAGAGACACTGCCAAACGCGCCATGATGGGAAAAATTGCAGGTCGGCTTGCCGACTTCAGCATAATAACGAGCGATAATCCGCGCAGTGAGGAACCGTCGAAAATTATCGATATGATTGTTGACGGAATAAGCAAAACGGACGGCAGATACACTGTTGTGGAAAACCGCCGTGACGCTATAGAATATGCGCTTTCCAATGCACAAAAGGATGATGTGATTATTCTTGCCGGAAAAGGTCACGAAACATATCAGATACTCGGCAGCGGTACAATTCATTTTGACGAACGCGAGATTGTGCGCGATATACTCGGGGGGAAACAAAATTGACTGATATCTCAATATATTTAATATACGCTGTAATATCATTTTGCATAGCAGCATTTTTGGGACCGTTTGTTGTTCCGTTTCTGCACCGCCTGAAGTTTGGACAGGAAATACGCGAGATCGGTCCGAGCTGGCATAAAAAGAAAAGCGGCACACCCACAATGGGCGGGTTTATATTTATTATTCCCGTGACTGTTTTGTCACTTATATTTATCTGTGACAAAAAAATTGCATTTATGCTTGTGTTTTCCTTGGCATTTGCGGCTGTGGGATTTGCCGATGACTTTATCAAGGTTATATTAAAGCGTAATCTCGGACTCACCGAGAGACAAAAATCATTTTTGCAGCTTGTTGTGGGCGTATTGCTCACGGCTATCGCGCTTAAGGCCGATATTGTCGACACAAATGTATATGTGCCGTTTGTCAAAGAGCCGATTAATTTCGGTTGGTTTTTTGTTCCGTTCACAATTTTTGTGGCGGTTGGCGGAGTAAACAGCGTAAATCTCACCGACGGAATAGACGGACTCGCAGCGTCGGTAACAGCCGTTGTATGCGTGTTTTTCACCGTGGCGGCATTTCGTATAGGTGAAAAATCCGTTGCGTTTTTTATGATTACAAACGCGGCTGCATGCACCGGATTTTTGCTGTACAATTCACACCCGGCAAAAATCTTTATGGGTGACACCGGCTCACTGTATCTCGGCGCGGTCGTTTGCCTGGGAGCCATTGTGTTGAAAATGCCGTTTGCACTCGTTATTGCCGGAGGAGTGTATGTAATAGAAACACTTTCCGTTATTATTCAGGTTACAAGCTTCAAGCTGACCGGCAAGCGGGTGTTTAAAATGAGCCCCATACATCATCACTTTGAGATGTGCGGCTGGAGCGAGGCAAGAATCGTAATAACCGCAGTGACAGTGACGGCTGTGCTGTGCTGTGTTGCATATGCGGCAATGGCGGTGCAGTGAACAAGGTTGCACTGCGATTTATAAACAAATATATCGGGAGGAATAAACGTGTCTTTAAGTTTGCGGCTGCACAGAGGAAATAAAACCGAAAAGCAAAAAAACAAACGAACCGATACAGTTGACCGTGCACTTGTTGCGATTATTTTATCGTTGCTTATGTTCGGACTTGTTATGGTTTTTTCCGCAAGCAGCGCATGGGCGCATTACCTCCAGCAGGACGCAACGTATTATTTTAAACGGCAGCTGATTTGGGCTGTTGTCGGGCTTGCGTCAATGGCAGTTGTTTCCAATATATCGTACAAGGTGATATATAAGTACACAAACATGCTGTTTATGATAGCTGTTGCAATGATTATTCTTGTGCTTATCCCGGGTATCGGACGTGAGGCAAACGGAGCGCGCCGCTGGCTCGGATTCGGGCAGATGACATTTCAGCCGTCGGAGTTTGCCAAGCTTGGATTGATAATTTATTTGGCAAGGGCAATACATCGGGATCCGAAGAGCGTGACAAAACTCATCGGTTCAAAGTGGAACAAGGGCGGTTTTGTGCAGTATGTTGCCATTATTCTTATCGTTGCCGGTATTGTAATTCTCGAGCCGCATATGAGCGGAGCGCTCGTCGTGGTTTTCACCGGCATGGCTGTGCTTTTTGTTGCCGGATTTAAGATGCGCTACTTTGTCGGATTGGCTTTTCCGGCTGTGCCGGCGGCTATGGCACTTGCAATTTTTTCGCCATACAGATTAAAGAGACTTGAGGCATTTATTAATCCCTTTGCCGATAAGCTTGGAAAAAACTATCAGATAATACAGTCGCTCTATGCAATAGGTTCCGGCGGTATATTCGGACTCGGACTCGGTCAGAGCCGTCAAAAGTTTTTGTATATACCGGAGCCGCAGAACGACTTTATATATTCCATTTTATGCGAAGAACTCGGATTTGTGGGAGCAGTATTTTTGCTCTTGCTGTTTGCACTGCTTATCTGGAAAGGAATAACCATTTCCAGAAAGGCTCCGGATATATTCTCATCGCTTACCGCTGCCGGAATAACGGCTCTTGTGGCGATACAGGTATTACTGAATATTGCGGTTGTAACCTCCACAATACCAAACACAGGTATACCGCTTCCGTTTTTCAGTTACGGCGGAACGTCTCTGTGGATGCTTCTTACTGAAATGGGTGTCCTGCTGAGTATATCACGGCATACTTCAAAATGAGGTGAGATTTGTTGAAAATACTTTTATCCGGCGGCGGTACCGCCGGACATATTAACCCGGCAGTCGCAATAGCCGGATATTCGGTTCAGAGAGACAGCAAAAACAGTGCACTCTTTGTCGGAACAAAAAAAGGCCTCGAAAGCACACTTGTGCCAAAAGAGGGATACAATATAGAATATGTTGATGTTGACGGACTCTCCGGAAAGATAGGATTCAAAACAGCGGTTTCCGCGTGCAAAATGGCGATTGCCACGGCAAAGTGCATCGGAATAGCACGTCGCTTTAAACCGGATGTTGTTGTCGGAACCGGCGGATATGTTTGTGTGCCGGCTGTTATGGCGGCGTATGTTTTGGGTATACCGTCCGTTATACATGAGCAGAATGTTTTCCCTGGGAGCGCGGTTAAGTTTCTTGAATCACGCGCAAGCCGCACGGCAATAAGTTTTGAAGAGAGCAGAAGATATTTAAAGGGCGGCAATGTGGTGCTTACCGGCAATCCTATACGCCCGTCTATTCTTTCGCGCACCGGTGACAGGTGTAAAGAATCGCTCGGATTGGGCGGCAAAAAACTTATTGTGTGCTTTGGCGGAAGTCTCGGTGCAAATGCAATAAATGATGTTATGACGGATTTTATTGCCGATAATTCCGAAAATAACGACATTGCTGTGTATTTTGCGACGGGCAGACGTGATTTTGAGCGCGTTATGAATATTGTCCGAGAGAAAAAAATCCGACTCGGCAAAAACATAAAGATACTTGAATACATAGATAATATGGATGTTGTGATGAATGCGGCGGATGTTTTGATTTGCCGCTCCGGTGCAATAACGCTCGCGGAGATTTGCGCCCTCGGAAAACCGTCGGTGCTTGTTCCGTCGCCGAATGTAACCCACAATCATCAGGAATACAATGCACGCGCCCTGTCTGACAACGGCGCGGCGATTACAATCTGCGAAAAGGATTTTAACGAAAAGTCGCTTTCCGACGCGCTGTTTCCGCTGATATATGATTCCGAACGTGCAGTACGGATGTCGGCAGAGGCAAAAAAACTCGGTATTACCGACGCAACGGAGAAGATTTATTCATTAATGGAAAATTTGGTAAAAGCATCACGATAGAAGTCCTTGGGACTCGCAGGGCACACCGACCGCCCGAAATGCATACTATAGAGTATGAAAATGATGGCGGAGGTGCCTTATGAACGTTATAAAAGTATGCGGACCTTCACATGCTGAGGGTATCGCGGATGTTCAGGGTTCAAAAAATGCCGCACTGCCCATGATGGCTGCGGCGGTTATTACAGGTGAAAAAACCGTACTCGAAAATTGCCCCGATATTTCGGATATTCGGGTAACGGCAGATATACTGAGGACGCTCGGGTGTTCGGTTTCTTTTGAAAACAACACTTTAACGGTTGACTCCTCGGGCGAAGTAACAAACTACATACCGATGCATCTTACATGCAAGCTGCGCTCATCGTTCCTTTTGTGCGGTGCACTGCTGGCGCGCTGTAAAAATGTATCTTTGGCATATCCCGGCGGATGCCGCATAGGCTGCCGCCCGGTTGATATACATTTGAATGCGTTTGAAAAGCTCGGCGCAAAAATAACCAAAACCGACGAGGGTGTTAGTCTTGCAATGGATAAGTTCACCCCGTGCGATGTATATTTTCCGTTTCCGTCGGTCGGCGCAACAGAAAATGTGATGATTTATGCCGCCGCCATGCCCGGTACGGTAAGAATTATCGGAGCTGCCTGCGAACCGGAAATAGCCGATTTGCAAAAGATGTTAAACAGCGCCGGCGGCAATGTATCCGGCGCCGGAACGCCGGTAGTGACAATCCGCGGCACAAAAGCTTTTTCGGGCACACGGTGCAGTGTGATGCCTGATCGCATAGCCGCCGCTACACTTATGACTCTTCCTGCAATGACAGGCGGCGAAATAATTTTGCGCAAGGCTTGTGCAAGGCATGTATCACCATATATCGCTTTTTTGCGAAAGCATGGTGTAAGCGTTTGCAGTTGCAGTGACGGATTGGCAGTATCTGCCAAGAAAAGGCTGAATGCCGATGCCGTTATTCAGACAGCGCCTTATCCCGGATTTGCAACGGATATGCAGTCACTTTGCATGGCTGTTTCTTCACTCGGCAAAGGGGTATGTGTGATAAAGGAAAATGTATTTGAAAACAGATTCCTGATGTCGGGTGCGCTTACAGCAATGGGTGCGGATATTAAGGTAAGAGGACGGTGTGCATCAATACGCGGAGTTCGCAGCCTGAATTGTGCAAATGTCAGCGCGTCGGATTTGCGTTCCGGTGCGGCGCTTATTGCGGCAATGTCGGCGGCTCACGGCGAATCGAGTCTTTCGGGAATTGAGTATATAGACAGAGGATATGAAAATATAGTGCGCGATTTTTCGGCACTCGGGGTTGATATTGAGAGGATTGAAAAAAATTGAGTTCGGACAAATCTGCAGTAGCAAAGAAAAACAAAAGATTAAAGCGCTTTTTTGCAATTGTATTTGCGGCGGCGTTTGCCGCCGTGTGTCTCTTTACGCCCTTGTTCGGTGTGAGCGGTGTGTCGGTTCGCGGCAATACCGTTCTTGATTCCGATTTGGTTATAAGGGCCTCGGGAATAACCGAGGGCGAAAACATGTTTCGAATCAACACCGCAAATGCAAAAAAGAATATTTCGGCACTCGGTCATGTTGAAGATGTAAAGATTTACCGCAAATTTCCGTCGCGTATTGTCATAGAAATAACGGAATCGGAAGAAGCGGCATATATATTGTTTGCCGGAAATTACATAGGAGTCGACACGGACTGCAAAGTTATAGGAATATCCAAGTCCACGGATGAACATGCAAAAAAGGCGGTTGTTTCGGGAATCGCACTGAAAAAATTTGAAATCGGACAAACTATTACAGCGGCTAAAGTGCAGAAAGAGGACGAGCTGAAAAAACTTTTTTCCGCACTTAAAAAGCATAAAATACTTGCCGATGTTGCCGAAATAAATATCAGTGACAGCTCGGATATAAATATTACGCTCGAATCGGGAACAAAGGTTGTTTTCGGCAATGCGGACAAGCTCGATTACAAGGTGCTCTATCTGACTACCGTGCTTGAAAAAATAGATAATCTGCGCGGTGGGGAAATAGATGTTTCCGATACCGAGAATGTTGTGTATAAAGGAGGAAACTGACAGGTGGTTTTTAAAAGAAAAGTTCAGATAATGGTTGCCATACTCTGTTTTGTCCTTAGTTTTGCCATTACCGTGCAGTACAAGAGCGTAATCAAAAACAGGAGTCTGAGTTTGTCGGAAATGGCAAGAACAAACGAATTGCAGAATCAGCTTATAAATGCAAAGCAAAAGGTTATTGATTTGGAAAAAGAAAATATGCAGCTGTCCACCGACCTTGAAACATATCGCAGCGAAGCGGCACAGAGCAGCAGCGGCTCTGCGGCTATGCGCCGTGAACTGGATTCGGCGCGTGCGCTCGCGGGACTCAGCACACTTGAGGGAACAGGAGTAAGTGTTAAACTGTCGGACAGCAAACAAAAGGCACCCGAAAACGCTGATACAAGTGCGTATATTATACACGACAGTGACTTAAGAAGCATCGTAAACGAACTTTGCACGGCGGGTGCGGAGGCGGTGAGCATTAATAATGAAAGAATTATTTCAACAAGCTCAATCCGATGTGTCGGAAACACAATACTTGTAAACAACAAGCGGTGTGCCGCACCGTTCATAATAAAGGCAATAGGCGATTCCGACGCGCTTGAATCCGGACTGAACATGCGCGAGGGAATCATTGATGTATTGAAATTATACAAGATAGATGTAAATGTTACAAAATTATCAAAAGTAAGAATAGAAAAATACACCGGCTCGGCAAATTTTGAACATGCCGAAACGGTTAAGGAATAGGTGAGATTATGTTGATTATGATTATTGCGGCGCTGCTCGGAGTCGGGTGTGCCGTTGCGGTGGATTTGTATGTCCCCCCGGCAATGAGCACTTATGTTGCAATATTGATAATAGCCGCTGCCGATTCGGTTATGGGGGCGTATAAGTCTCTGTTGGCGGATAAATTTGACATCTGGGTATTTGTCAGCGGATTTTTCGGCAATTCCGTACTTGCCGCGGTTTTGGTTTTCTACGGAAAAAAGCTGGACCTTGATTTGTACATCGCTGTGATTGTTGTGTTTACAATGCGATTGTTCAACAATTTTTCATTTGTTAGGAGGTATTACTTGAAAAAAATAAAGAAAAAGTTAAAAAAATGTTAAAAATTTCTTAAAAAAATTTCAAAAACCTATGGAAATTTGTTTTATTATGTGTTATACTAATATACATATATAGTGTATACCCAAGATTTAAGTAAATACATATACGCATTTTTGCGTTATGCAATACAGAGGAGGAATATTCGTGTTGGAATTTGAAAATGAAAAAGAAGTAGTCGGCGCTAATATGAAAGTTGTAGGCGTAGGCGGCGGCGGTAACAATGCGGTTAACCGCATGATAGACGACGGTCTTGCCGGCGTGGAGTTTATTGCAGTAAACACAGACAAGCAGGTTTTGTTCGGTGCAAGCGGAACAAAGGCAGGTATTAAGATTCAAATAGGCGAAAAGCTTACAAAGGGACTCGGCGCAGGTGCAAAACCCGAAATCGGCCAGAAAGCTGCCGAGGAAAGCCGGGAGGAAATAAAAAAGACAATTCAGGATGCAAATATGGTATTCGTTACCGCCGGAATGGGCGGCGGCACGGGAACCGGAGCAGCTCCGGTTGTGGCATCCATTGCCAAAGAAATGGGAATACTCACCGTGGGTGTTGTAACAAAGCCGTTCAGATTTGAGGGCAAAAAGAGAATGGAACAGGCAGAAGAAGGTGTGAACAACCTTAAGGATAATGTTGACGCACTCGTTGTCATTCCGAACGATAAACTGCTTGAAGTATGCGACAAAAAGACAACCATGCAGGAAGCCTTTAAAATGGCGGACGATGTTCTCAGCCAGGGTGTAAAGGGTATTTCAGACCTTATAACATCTCCAGGATACATCAACCTTGACTTTGCCGACATTCAGTCTGTAATGCGCAATACGGGAGTATGCCATATGGGTATCGGCCGCGCAACCGGCGAAAACAGAGCCGAAGATGCGGTTAAGGCTGCAATCAACAGTCCGTTGCTTGAAACTACTATTGACGGCGCAACAAAGGTTGTTTTGAACATTGCCGGAAGTTCCGATCTCGGACTTATGGAAATCGAGCAGGCATCAGAGCTTGTTCATCAGCTTGTATCGGCAGATGCTGAAATTATCTTCGGTACATCCGTGGATCCGTCGCTTGATGATGAAATTGTTATCACCGTTGTGGCAACGGGATTCGAGGGCGGCAAAAACACAGAGGAAACAAGCGCAGAGGATTCCAATGCGGCTTCGAATTTCTTCGGTGCAATGGGTTCAAGTTCAAAATTCGATGTTGATGATGTTGTTATACCTACATTCCTCAACAGACCGATAGACTAAAACAACATGAGGCTGTCCGGTGTGTTTTCCGGGCAGCTTTTACATTATCAGGTAGGATGGTGACATATTATGAAATGCCCGTATTGCGAATATCTCGAAAGTAAAGTTATAGATACCCGCCCCGTTGACGATGGCTCATCCATTCGCCGCCGCCGCGAGTGCCTTAAGTGCGAAAAAAGATTTACAACATATGAGCAGGTGGAATCGGTGCCGCTTGTCGTGATTAAAAAAGACGGAAAAAGGCAGGTATACAGCCGTCAGAAACTTATGAACGGAATTTTGCGCGCATGCGAGAAAACACCGGTAACCTTTACGGAAATAGAAAAAACAGTGCTCGAAATCGAGTCTAACCTCAATAATATGATAGACCGCGAAGTGTCGTCAACAGTGATAGGCGAACAGGTTATGGACAAACTGAAAAAGCTCAACGATATAGCTTATGTACGGTTTGCATCGGTATACCGCGAATTTAAGGATGTCAACACATTCCTTGAAGAATTGAACAGCATGATACATTTTGAAAGGAATATGGACAGCGAATGAACATAGGCGGTGTGAATCTTTGCAACAATATATTCTTAGCTCCCATGGCAGGGGTTACCGACCTTGCGTTTCGATTAATGTGCAAACGTTTTGGTGCCGGATTGGTGTATTCCGAAATGGTGAGTGCCAAGGCATTGCACTATAATGACAAAAAGACAAATCAGCTTCTTGTGACGGATTGCCGCGAGGTGCCGCTGTGTGTTCAGATTTTCGGCAGTGATCCTCAGATAATGGCGGAGGGAGCAAAAAAGGCTCTTTGTACGGGGGCAAAAATACTGGATATCAATATGGGCTGCCCGGCACCGAAAATCGCCAACAACGGCGACGGCAGCGCGCTGCTCAAAAATCCGCAGCTTATAGGAAGGATTGTAAGTGCGGTGGTGTCGGCTGTCGATGTTCCGGTTACGTGCAAAATCCGCAGCGGATTCGACGAGGTGTGCAATGTCGAAGAAATCGCACATATTATTGAGCAAAGCGGAGCGTCGGCAATTGCGGTTCATCCGCGCACACGCAGTATGTATTACAGCGGTCACTCCGATTGGAACATTATCCGCCGTGTAAAAAATGCGGTTAATATTCCCGTAATCGGTAACGGTGATATTCACAGCGGTGCCGATGCAAAAAGAATGATAGAAACCACAGGTTGTGACGCTGTTATGATAGGGCGCGCCGCGCGTGGAAATCCGTTTATTTTCCGCAGTATTTCGGAGTACCTTTGCGGCAAAGAGGTGTCGGACGTTTCGGTGTACGAACGAATGAAAACCCTTACGGAGCAAATTGCAATGCTTGTTGAACAAAAGGGTGAATATATCGGTGTCCGCGAATCGCGTAAGCATGTTGCGTGGTATATAAAAAATATGCGTGACAGTGCGCGCGTGCGCAATTATGTGTGCAGGATAGAAACGTATGAGTACCTGATTGAAACACTGAACGAATACACGGAGTTTTTGAAAAATGAAGATATCGAATAGATTTTTGATTTCTGCTGTGTGCGCTTTTCTTGCACTGTGCGTTGCGGTTGCAATCGCTCAACAGCGCATGGAGAAGTCGGGTGAAATTTTGATATACAAAGACGGCAAATTGGTTCAAAAGGTGGATATGTCGGAGATTGAGGATTCAAAGACAATTGACCTCGGAACAAATAAAATACTCGCAGAGCCGGACGGAGTGTCGGTTATCTCGGCAAACTGCCCGGATAAGCTGTGTGTCCGCCGCGGCAAAATACACAGTTCGTCGCTCCCGATTATATGCCTGCCGAACAGGGTAGAGGTGCGTATTTCGGGCAAAAGTGAGGTGGATGCCGTTGTCGGACAATAAGCGGTTTTCAGCAAAAAAAATAACAGTGGGAGCATTGCTTGCGTGCATTGCGCTTACTCTTTTTGTGCTGGAATCGATGATTCCGCCGCCGATTCCGATTCCGGGAATAAAAATCGGATTGGCAAACACGGTTACGCTGTGTGCATTTTATTTTTTGGATTCGGCATATGCATTTATGATTCTTACGGTGCGTATTATCCTTGCAAATATGTTTGCCGGGCAGGCGGTGTCGCTTATGTACAGTGTTTGCGGCGGATTTTTGAGCTATGCGGCAATATATGTATTGCACGGTTTTTTTGATAAAAAAAGCATTTGGGCGCTCGGTGTTGTCAGCGCGGTTTTTCATAACGCAGGTCAGCTTTTGTGCGCATGTGTTGTCATGGGCAGTGCAAAAGTGCTTAAATACGGTGCGGTGCTCGGAATTTCCGCGTGCATAACCGGAACATTTACGGGGCTTTGCGCACAGTATGTTATTTGGCATTTTAACAAATTATTCGGAGGAAAGCAAAATGATAATAGATTACAGCAAAATGGACGAAAATAAACTGTCCGCATTCAAGGGCGGCAGCGGTGAGCTTAATGTGAAAATGTACGATGACGGCAGTGCAAAAATTATGCGCGGTCGGCTTGAAAAAGGTTCGTCTATAGGCTATCATGTACACGAGGGCAACGCGGAAATAATATATATTCTCCGCGGCAAAGCAAGCATTGTGTACGATGGCAATGAGTTTGAGGCAACTGTCGGACAGGCGCATTATTGCGCGGACGGACATTCTCACAGTATGACAAACAACTGTGACGAAGTTCTGGAATTCTTTGCCGTTGTGAGATAAAGCGCAGGTGTGATATGAACAGATACGAAGAAACAGTAAAAAAACTGCGCCGCGACGGCAACCTCAGTGATTTGGAACTTCTGAAAATACTCGGCTGCGATAATTATGACAAATATCTTGCCGCCGAAGCGGACGAAGTGCGCCGAAGTATATACGGTGATGAGGTCTATGTGCGCGGACTGATAGAATTTACGAATTATTGCAAAAATGACTGCTACTATTGCGGAATCCGCCGTTCAAACAAAAATGCGGTTCGCTATCGCCTGACAAAAGATGAAATTCTCGACTGCTGCAGCGAGGGTTACAGACTCGGTTTCAGAACATTTGTTCTGCAGGGCGGAGAGGACGCTTATTTTACATGTGATACGCTGTGTGATATTATTTCGGAGATAAGCCGCCGTCATCCCGACTGTGCAATAACTTTATCGGTTGGTGAACGTTCGCGCTCGGACTACGAGAGATTTTATGAATCCGGCGCTACGCGTTATCTTTTGAGACACGAGACGGCGGAGGACGAGCATTATTCCAAGTTGCATCCGTCATCCATGAGCCTTGAAAACAGAAAACGCTGTCTGTTTGAACTCAAAGAAATCGGATATCAGGTCGGCTCGGGTTTTATGGTTCAGAGTCCGTATCAGACTCTCGGAAATATTGTGTCCGACATTAGATTTTTGCAGGAACTTATGCCGGATATGATAGGTATAGGACCGTATATTACCCATGCGCAAACGCCGTTTGCAAAGTTTGAAAGTGGCACATGTGCTCTTACAACGAGAATAATTTCGATACTGCGGCTGATGTTTCCGTATGCGCTGATACCGTCAACAACGGCGCTCGGTACCATTCATCCGAACGGACGCGAACTCGGGCTCAAAGCCGGCGCGAATGTTGTTATGCCGAATCTGTCTCCGGTGAGAGTTCGCAAGCTGTATGATTTGTACGAAAATAAAATCTGCACCGGTGAAGAAGCTGCGCAATGCCGCGGGTGCCTGGAAAGGCGTGTTGAGTCGGCAGGATATCGAATAGTAACGGATCGCGGAGATGTAAAAAGGATGGTTTGATGATAAGATGTCGGAACGTGATTACAGCAAAATAATAGACCTTGAACATCACACGTCGGTTAAGCGGCCGCGGATGACGGCAGAAAAACGTGCGGCACAGTTTGCCCCGTTTGCCGCTCTTTCCGCGCACTCTGCGGCGATACGCGAGGCAGAACGCAAAACGGAAGATTTCAGGGAACTCGGCGAAACGGATATCGAAAACTTAAACACGGCTATGAAGATTATAGAAGATAACATCAAAGACACACCGTGTGTAAATGTATGCTATTTTATTCCGGATGAAAAAAAATCCGGCGGAAGGTATGAAAAATTCACCGGCAGTGCCCGGACAATAGATATGTGCAGACGTATTATAATTTTTACGGACGGGACGGAAATTGCTCTTGACAGTATACGCAGTATAAACGGAGAAATACTAGAAAAATTAGCCGAAAGAGAATAATCGGAATATAAAAAAATCGGAACGAAACAATGTTCGTTCCGATATGGTGCACCATCAGGGGCTCGAACCCGGGACACCCTGATTAAGAGTCAGGTGCTCTACCAACTGAGCTAATGGTGCAAACCGAATCAACGTTGACTATTATACATGATAATTGGAGATTTGTCAATACTTTTTTGAAAAAAAGGGGAAAATTTTTATGGTTTACGGAATAATCTGTGAATTTAACCCGTTTCATGACGGGCACAGATATCTTATAGAGAAAACGCGCAAAGAAACCGGAGCGGACAAAATTGTGTGCATAATGAGCGGCAGTATGGTTCAGCGCGGCGATGTTGCTGTCTTTGACAAGTGGTCGCGGGCGCGCTCAGCTATAGAGGGAGGTGCCGATCTGGTTGTGGAACTTCCGGTAAGCTGCGTTTTGCAATCGGCGGATAATTTTGCTCTCGGCGGTGTTTCTATTTTAAACGCAATGGGGGCAGACGGTATAGCTTTTGGAAGTGAATGTGACGATGCACATCTTTTGACCGACGCGGCCGAAATACGTATTTCGGAACCGTCGGGGTACAAAGCGGCGCTGCAAAACGCACTTGAATCGGGTATGGGTTATCCTGCCGCCTGTCATGTTGCTCTGAAATCACAGATGGAGTCTGCAACGGATGTAATGTCAATGCCAAATTCGACACTGGCAATATCATATATCAAAGCGTGCAAAATGCTCGGCAGCAAAATGGATGTTCATGTGATAAAACGAAAAAGTGAATACCACAGTGAGGACATTGACGCCGCTGTACCGAGTGCAACGGCAATTCGACAGGATATACGAAATAATGGCAAAAATAGCCGTTTTTACTCATGTACAAACGGCGAAATATATGATATAATGAGATTGAACGCGCTGATACTCGGCTTTTTCAGGATGGCTGCACCCGAAAGTCTTTTCGGTATATCAGGCATGGAGCCGGGACTTGAAAACAGAATGATTCTTGCGGCAAAAAATTCTTCCGACACGGATGAATTTGTAGCGAACTGCGTTACCAAACGGTATACAGCTCACAGAATCCGACGTGTAATTCTTTGCTCTTTGCTCGGAATCCGGGAATATAAACTGCCACGGTATGCCCGTATCCTTGCTATGAACAGCGGAGGAGCCGAGGTGTTAAAAGCTGTCAAATCTGCCGGAAATATCGAAATAGTAGTTAAGGCAGCCGATGTGAGCGCACAAAATGACGATATGCTTGGCAAGGATATTCTTGCCACTGACATTGCGGCACTGTGCTGCGGCAAAAGAGCCGGCGCGGACTATAAAAACAGCCCGATTGTTTTTTGAAAGGAAGCATAATAAATATCATGAACGCACTTTTTGTAAATAGCTCAAAACTTACAAACCGCCTCCTGCGCGCTGTAATGACCGCGGTAAGGGACGATAAATTCAATTGTAAAATGCATGTGACGGGAGTGTACAACCGCAATATTGAAAAGGCGGTTAAACTTGCCGTTCCTTACGGTTTGCCGGCATATTCCGACTTTGCACCGGCATTGGACAGAAGCGATGTAATTTTTGTTCCTGCCGGAGATTGCATTATCGAAGATGTATTTGCGCGCATTAAGGAAAAGCACATGTATGGTAAGATTGTTTGCAGTGTGGGAGATATCGAAAATAATATCGATGTTTTGAAACACGGCAGAAATATATACACCACACTTGTGTTTCCTTTTATATATTCCGAAAATATCAACAGTTCGCCGGTCGGCATAAACACCATGATAGAGGATTTCGGTCTCCTTACGGCCGAGCTTGCCGAATCGCTCGGCAGCGCAGGTATTCCGTGCAAGCTAAGCAGCCGCGATGAGATATACCTTGCCCGCACGGCAAATCGGTTTGCTACAGTCTATATGGGTGTTATGGCAGACATGGCACGTCATCTGTACAAAATGTCCGGTGTGTACGACAGCGAAAGCATGTCGCATGTGCTGAGCCAAAATCTGTATTCTGTAATCAAGCACGAAAACTTTTCCGATTATGTGAATGATGCACTCTGCAAAAATTCTATAGTAGATTTCAGAAAAAGTATGCGGCTCATGGCAAATAATGCAAATCACTCCGGCTATCGCGAAACTCTGCGTTACATGGAACAGCAGCTCATCAGAATGCTTCCCGGTGATCCGGATGAAAAGGAAAGCGCATGCGCCGAACTCAGACGGGTGAGGTAGATATACTTTGCCGCAGTCTGAAAAATTCAGGCGTCATCTGTTTCCAGTGCAATCAGTGTTGTGTTGTACTTTTCCAATATTCTGTCCGACAGCATTTCGCGCATTTCCACATTTATGGGATGGGCAATATCTTTGAATTCATTGTCCGGTGTTTTTCGGCTCGGCATGGCTATGAACATTCTGTCTCCGCCGTCGATAATCTTTATATCGTGTACAACAAAGCAGTTGTCAAATGTAACGGAAACCACTGCTTTCATACGCGCGTCCTGAGTCATTTGTCTTATTCTGATATCGGTAATTTCCATAAAATCATCCTTTCGGTGAAATGTTTTTTTTAATATCGCGTATATCTTTTGTTATATCGCACAAAAATATACCAAAACATACAGCAATATATACATTTGAAAATTAACCGATTGACATTTTGTGCCGAAGTATGGTAGAATATAGCCGAAAAGTAATAAGCTTTGAGGTGCATGATGAAGGTTGTATTAAACAGTAACAAAGAAATTGTGGAAACGGTTAAAAAAGGCCTTGAGCGTACAGGCGGTTATTGTCCGTGCAAGCTTGAGCATATACCGGAAAATAAATGTATGTGTGAGGAATTCAGAAACCAGATAAAGGATCCTGATTTTGAGGGATACTGTCATTGTATGTTATATTACAAATCAAAATAAGGAGTTGTTTGCACTATGAATGAAGTAACGATAACGAGCATGAATTACAAAACAGAAGTGGAAAATTCACCTGTTCCCGTTTTGCTTGATTTTTGGGCGGAGTGGTGCGGACCGTGCAGAATGCTTGCACCGGAACTTGCCGCCGCAGCAGAAAAGTACGACGGCAAAATTAAAGTCGGCAAGGTGAATGTAGATGATGAATCGCGACTCGCCACAAAATTCGGCGTAGTCAGCATCCCGATGCTTGTTGTTATAAAGGATGGCAAGATTGTCAAGACATCTGTGGGTTATTGCACAAGTGACGAAATCTCGCAGTTGGTTGATTCTGTGCTCTCAGAATAGTGCGCCGTTGGAAAGCAGCAATTTATGCAGCTCGTCCATGTTTATATCGGACATGGACGAGTTATTTTTTGCGGCAACGGCAGCAGCATATCCCGCCGCTTCACCCAGACAGCACACAATCGCCATTACACGAACAGATGCCTGCGCCTCATGGGTTACACTCGTGCACCGTCCCGTAACAAGCAGATTTGAGTATTTTTTTACCACCATGCAGCGATATGGGATTGTGTAGTACTCGCCGTCTTTAAAGTAATAATGGCTTGTTCCCGAACCCTCCGGGTTATGTATGTCTATGTCATAGTTACCCAAAGCAACAGAGTCGTCAAAACGGCGGCAGGACATGAGATCCTCCTTTGTGAGAGTGTATTCGCCCTCAAACATGCGGCTTTCACGAACACCGATTTGCATTGCTGTGGACAGCACATCGGCATTTTTAAATGCCTTGAAATTACTTTTAAGAAAATCCATAAGTTCAAAGACCTGCTCGCGTGCCTCAATTTCCGCTGCCGTTACGTCAAAGACATCCGTAGGATTGCGCCGAACAATTCTTGTGGAATTAAAATGCAAAACATTCGGAAAAACATTTCGGAATATCAGCACATCTTCGCGGATGTTTTTTATTTTTCCTTCCAGGCGCATTTTCTTGTACAGCGGTGTAATTTTTGCTTTTTCCTCGCAATATTTTTCCATATCGACATTGCCTATGCGAAAACACAAAGTCATCGGCTGGCACAAGCTGTCGCTCTCTCTGCCGAGTTTATACAGACAGCCGGTTATGTAGGCAAGAGCACCGTCGCCGCTGGCATCTATGAATCTTTCGGCTTCGAATGTCACATTCCCGGATACGCATGCAAATGTTACCGATTTAATTTTTTCGCCGTCGGTTTTTGACTCGGTCAGATAACTGTTAAAAATTATATCTGCACCGGATTCAGTCAGCTTTCGGTTTAGTATCAGTTTCAGATATTCCTCGTTAAAGATTTCCGTTTCATCAGCTCTCTTTTTTTGATAGTATGCGCCGTTTTTTTCGAGTTCGTCGGTTATTTCCTTAAAAAATCCTGCACTGAGGTCTTTGCGGCTGCCGTCTTCTTCGTGAGTATAGTAGCGTGTAAACGGGTTTACAAGGCAAATATTTGCCGCACCGCCGAGGGCGTTTGATTTTTCTGCAAGCAATACCTTAAGACCGCTGCGCGCTGCCGAAACTGCCGCCGCACAGCCGGAAAAGCCGCCGCCCACAACAATAAGATCGTATTTTTTCATATTATCACACTCCGTATTATTTAAAATGGTGTTTCTGAATTAATTATACATTTGCTACGAAAAAATTCTATCACAAACTAAATATGGTATTGCACAAACGAAACATTTGTGATAAAATACGGGTATAAAAGGAAATTGGGAGCAATCGCACTATGGAATTGAATGAACTTCTTGATTTTTTAATTGAAAGCACGGATTACAACATAAACATGCACGATGTTTCGGGCATATTCGAGAATGAGATTTTTAAAATTGACAGCAGATACAGGATTCATGAAATGGAATATTGCAATATTGTCAAAACAACACCGGACGGATATGCACTGTGCACAAGATGCAAAGTTGTTGTATGCAGGGCGGCGATAAAAAAACATGATGGTTTTTTCGGAATGTGTCCGTACGGATTGTTTGAATATGTGTATCCGGTATTTGTCGCCGACAGACCTGTGTGCGTTATATTTATCGGCAATACAACCGAATCTGTCGGAAATACGGCTGAAAAGGCACGCGCCGCATGTTGTAAAACAGGAGTCTCATACAAGAATCTTGCCGCATATTTTTCGAATGTCCGAACTGCAAAAAGAAAAAAGATGTATCAGACGGCGCACATAATTGCGGAATTTATCCGCATGAAGTGTCAGACGCAGAGACAGAGTATAATTTTTGAGCGAAAGCACAGTGCGGTATCCGGAATAATGCAGCATATCGACGCACATTACAATAATCCGCTGGAACTCGGTAAGTTGTCTGCGATGTACTTTGTAAACGAGAAATATGCCGGAAGATTATTTTTGCGGCAGGTCGGATGTACATTTCATCAGTATCTCACAAGACGTCGGCTTGAGGCTGCCGTACTTTGGCTGGAAAACAGCGAAAAATCCATAACGGAAATAGCGTTGGAATGCGGATTCGGCACAGCATCATATCTCAATCGGTTGTTTCGGCGAAAATACGGTGTAACACCGTCGGAATACAGAAAGAAATTCAAATCCTGAGATTGATGTTTTCTTTCATATACTCTGTTGCTGACAATCCGACCTTTTCCCTGAATATTCTGCTAAAGTGATACTGCCCTGAAAAACCGCACATTTCCGATACGGCATTTACCTTGTATCTGCCCTCGGAAAGCAGCTGCCTTGCTTTTTGAAGACGTATATCGAGTATGTATTGCTTGGGAGTGGTATCAAACATTTTTTTAAACAGCTTTCTGAAATATACCTCACTTATGCTGCACATATCGGCAAGAACCTTATTTGTAATCTTTGAATCCGAATAGTGCGATTCGATATATTCAATTGCCGGTTCCAGGATTCCGTATCCTTTCGGTGTTTTGCGCGATATTCGGTGAAGTATGCCATAGAATATTGCAAAAACTCCGGCACGATTCTGCGGAAAAAGGTTCAGGTTTTTCATCTGCTCAAAATCGTTTATGTACGATTTTGCATCGTGTATCGGTATTGCCGTTACTTTGTTGCACAGAAAATCTGTGCACTCAAAATTTATAACGGGAAATATACCCGGCTTGTTTCCGTATATTTCGTAGTTTCCGCCTTTTGGCAGTATAATTGCATGTTGCGGATCGGAAATAATATTTCGGTTTCCCTGACGGTACGTGATTTTGCCGCTTATGCAAAATGACAGGCCAAAGTGGTTTCGATTTTGCATTGTTTCTTTTCTTCCGCGTGGTGACATAACGCGAAATATGTCGGTTATGTCGGTAACGGTTATATTTCCGAGATCGTTCATTAAATCACCTCTCAAAATCGGGGTTTTGATTATTCTCTTTCGGCTAAGAAAATTTTATCATTTTGGAAAAGTATTGTCAAGATATTTCCGTATTCGGTATCAAAAAAGTTAAAACAATATCGGTTTGCGCATTGAATATATTTTCTTGCAGAGGTATACTCTAAGCGATGACTGTAAAATAAAAATTTTTTGAATAAGGGAGCTGCCGTAATGGAAAACAAAACAAAGCCCACATTTTTGAAAAGTGAAAAACCGCTGATTGTCGCAATGATACAATGCCCGACACCGAACGAGTGTATCGAAAAAATAACAAAGTCGCTGGACAGCGGTGCGGATGCGCTTGGTATCCAGCTTTGCAGACTTAAAAGAGAATATCGCACATCGGAATACCTGAGGATAATTTTTGGTTCCTGCCGGAATAAACCGATATATGTAACAAGTTATCGCGGAGGCGAAAGCGAAGGTTACACGGATGATGAGTGTGCACAGCTTTTGCTTTTAGCGCTTGACTGCGGCGCAACACTGCTGGATGTTATGGGCGACATGTTTGAACGTTCGCCGAAATATGAGATTGCCGAGAGCAGTGCTGCTATAGAAAAACAAAAGAAGCTTATAGACGAAATACATCGCCGCGGCGGCGAGGTGCTGATGTCGAGTCATACATACAGGAGTATCAGTGTTGATGAAAACCTGATGATTGCAAGAGCACAGGAGAGCCGCGGCGCGGATATACTTAAAATCGTGGATGGCATGGAAAATATTGATGAATTGCCGGGATATGTCGAGTCGATAATAAAAATAAGGAAATCAACCGATAAAAAGCTGCTTTTTCTGCTTACGGGCGGCGGAAGAATTATCAGGTATATCGGGCCAAATCTCGGTGTTTGTATGTATCTGTGTGTTGAGAGTCACAGCGAACTTGATACTCCGGATCAGCCGCTTATAAAGGATATTGTGGCAGTGAGAAATTCTATTGTATAATCTAAAGGAGGATATGCGTTATGGAAAGAGCAAATAAAACGGCAGTTATCACAGGCGCAGCTGTCGGAATCGGAAGGGCAACGGCAATAAAGTTTGCGCAAAATAATATCAATCTTTCACTATTGGATTTAAACTTTGAAAGGCTGCTTGCGTTAAAGGAAGAACTTAAGGAATATAACGTCAAAGTTTTGATTTTCAAATGTGATGTATGCAATGAAGAAGATGTAAATGAAGCTTTCAAAAAAACAATGGAGGAGTTCGGCAGGGTTGATATACTTGTAAACAATGCCGCTGTATGGCGGAGCGTAAAGCCTTTTTTGGAAATATCGTCGGACGAATGGAAAAAATACCTGGATGTTAACATTATGAGCGTGGTATATTGTACACGCGCCGTATTCGGGAAAATGGCAGAAAACAGATACGGTCGGATAATTAACGTTTCATCGGTTGCCGGTGTGTACGGAAACGGCTGCATGAGCCATTATTCAGCTACAAAAGGGGCTGTTATTTCGTTCACAAGGGCGCTGGCAAAGGAGGCTACCGATAAGGGAATTCTTGTGAATTGCGTATCTCCCGGCAGTGTAAGTTCTTCCGAAAATCCCGATGTCGATTCCTACCAGGAAAGCGAAGTTTCCTTTATGGGAAGAACCGGGACGGATATGGAAAATGCGAATCTGATATATTTTCTTGCAAGCGATGAATCAAGTTATATTGCCGGACAAAATATTCAGATAGACGGGTGCAGAAGAAAAATGTAGCGGTACACGGAGTAGAATTTCAGGCAAACGTTTTTCGTTTGCCTGAAATCTATACAATTACTTCTGCGTGGCTTCCCCCAACACGGCTTTTCGTCACAAGTATCTGCCTGTCTATGCGCTCTTTCAGTTCATCAACATGCGAGATTATTCCCACGAGGCGGTCGTTTCCGGAAAGGGTTTTGAGCGTTGTCAGTGCCGAGTCGATAGACTCGCTGTCAAGAGAGCCGAATCCCTCATCCACAAATAATGTGTCTATGCATATTCCGCCGGAACGCGCCTGAATAACATCCGACAGACCAAGTGCGAGCGAGAGGGCTGCCTTGAATGATTCTCCGCCGGACAGGGTACGTACATTTCGTGTACTGCCGTTGTAGTGGTCGCGGACATCAAGTTCCAGTCCGATTTGATTTTTATAATTTGCGTCATCGTGTCTGCGTATAAGTTCATATTGCGCATTTGTCATAGACATAAGCCGCACATTTGCTTTTTTTAATATCATATCAAAATAACTTGCCTGAACAAATGTTTCAAGTCGTATTTTTTGTTTCCCGAAAAGGTTTCCGTTTGCAGTATCGGACAGCAGTGTAAATGTTTTCAGCCGTGATTCCGTTTCCGACAGCCGCGAAAGGTTTTCACCTATGCGTTTAAGCAGAGCTGCATTTGAATTTATTTCGGCATTCATTTCGGAATATTCATCATCAATTTTTTGACGCAGAATTTCAGCTTGTCTGAGTTCCGATTCGGTTTTGGCGGCTTCCTCCGCCGAAACAGGCACAAAAGTTTCCGAAAGAGCTTTTATTTCAGATTCAATGCGTGTTTTTTCGTCTTGCGCAAGTTTCAGCTCCACTGTCAGCATGTCTGCTGCCGAGCGGTAGTCTGCGTAATCTTTTTCAGCCGATTTTATTGCTGCAGCAGCGTCGGCACAATTGTTATATCGCAGTGATTTTTTTATTGTCAGATAGTTTTTGCGCTGTGTTTCCGTCGTTGCCGATACGGCGGAAATTTTCCCGTCCAGTTCAACAATTTTTGCGGACAACTCACGGTATTCGGATTCAAAGTTTTCGAGCCGTGAATGCAGTAAATCCTTGTTGCTGCACAGCTTTTTTGCTTTATCAAGCTCCGCTTGCGCATTCTGAAGTTCGGAGTTAATTTCGCTTAAAGTGTTTTCCGACAGCAATGTATTCGTCGGATTTTCGCTGCTGCTTTTCAGTGTGCCGAGCCGTTTTACCGCGTCGGCAAGCATGTCGGATTTCGCTTTTGCGGCTTCACTCAGCCGTATTGCCTCAGCTGTGGTTGAATCGCTTTCATCTTTCAGTTTCAGCATGGTTTCTTTCGTAACGGTTTCATATGCAATCGGTGCCGGGTTCGGGTGGCTTACAGAGCCGCATACCGGGCACGGAGCTCCCGGTGAAAGTGTGGACGCCAGTATTCCGGCCTGCGAGTCAAGATATGTCTTTTGCACTGCGTTGTATTTTTGCAGGGCGGATTCACTCTTTTTCGAAGCTGCCGCGTAATCGGTCTGCAGAGCGGCAAGCTCATTTTGCAGCCGGATAACATTTTTTTCTTCGGAGAGGATGCCTCCGATTTCTTTTTTTCGTATATTAAGCTTTGCAATAGAAGATTCAAGCGTTATTGCCTTTTTTTCAGCGTCCTCTGCGGCTGCTATTTCCGATTTTGTTATATCGGTTTTTTTGTTTGCATTCCCGGCTTGAATGTGCAATAATTTCGACTGTTTGCGATAGTCGGATATGGATTTTTCACACAGTTCAATTTCTTTTATGATTGCATCGGCTCTTTCGTATTCGCCGAGCTTTTCGCGTTCGGCTATTATTTCCCGATTGAGCTTTTCGTATTTATCGTTTTCGGAATTGTGCTTCATAAGTTTATCTTCGACCGCACTTACTTTTTCCGCTTTAACGGGATAATCATTTTTATATTGTTTGATTTTGTCCTGTATTCGTTTGTTTTCTTCTATAACCGAAATTTTTGCGGACAGACGTGCTATATCATTGTCAAGATTTTTTCTGCGCTGTGACGTTTCGTCAAGTTGATGCCGTTTTTCTTTCAGCGACAGCGCGGATGTCTGCATAATATCATTTGCAAGTGTTGTGCTTTTGTTTTGCAATGTGTCGTTTATCATTTCATATTCCGGAGAATCTTCACTGCACTTAAGCGATGAAATATCATGCAGAATAATTTCGGAGACGGATATATATTCCGAACGGAGCATTGACGCTTGAGATTTGAGTTCCTCCTGAATCGCCACAAACCTTTCGGTTTTGAATATTTCGCGCAGTATCTTTATTCTTTCCTCGGTAGATGAGAGGAGCAGTTTCAGAAAGTCTCCCTGTGCTATCATTACGATTTGAGAAAACTGTTTTTTGTCCAAACCGATAATTTCCCTGATTTTGGCTGTCACATCGCGCGAACCGGCTATTACGTCGCCGTTTGGCATTACAAGCGTTGCGTCGGCTTTTTCTTTTGCCGTTCCGCCGCCTTTTTTTGCCGGACGTTCGTATTCCGGGTTGCGCACAACGCTGTAGCGGCATCCGCGGTAGTCAAATTCCATTTTTACAAATGTCGGCGCGGCGGGGGATGCATATTTGCTCCGCATCATGGACGAGTCGCGCCCGCCGCCGCTCGATTCACCGTAGAGTGCGTATGTGATTGCGTCAAAAATTGTAGTTTTTCCGGCACCGGTATCGCCCGATATCAGGTACACGCCGCCGTTTCCGAGACGGGACATGTCGATTTCGGTAAGAGCCGCATACGGCCCGAATGCCGATATTGTTAGTCTGACAGGCTTCATTGTTAATCGACTCCGTTTAATATATTTTGTGTAATTTGGTTTATAATTTTGATTTGTTCATCATTCATTGCACAGTTGTTTTGAAGTTCAAAAAGCTGAGAAAAAAGTTCGGCATCCGATTTGTCGTCATCCGGATTTGCAGCCGAAACATCAGTGTATTCCCTTGTGCGTTTGTTATCATATTCAACCGTCATTGCATTCGGATAAATTGTGCGCAAACGGCTCATTACATCGGGGATTTCTTCTTCGTCGGTAAGGCAAAAGGCAATGTAGTCATCGATGTTTGTGCCTATGTAGTTGTCGCGCAGGGTGATATCATCATAGCTTGCATGTATTGTGCGCATTGTCCGCAGAGGGTGCAGAGGGATTTCCGATATTTCAACCCTGCCCGGTGATGTTTCGAGCACTGTAACGCTTTTATCCGTTGTGTCGGAAAATGAATATCTCAGCGGTGTACCGCAGTAGCGCACACATTCCTTGCCGACACGACCGCTTTTGTGCAGATGTCCGAGAGCGGTGTAGTCAAATTTGTCAAACAATGCGGAGTCAACGTATTCGACACCGCCAACATTTGCGGCATCCGCGTCGGAATCAAGTGACGGAACAACAAACTGGTGTGCCATAAGAATGTTGCATTTCGAACTGTCAATGCGTATATTTGAGAGGACTGCCGATACGGCGTCGTTGTAGCTGCCGATTGAACTGTCAGTAAAATACTGCCGCACCGCAGCCGGTTTGATGAATGGCAGCATATAGATAACGGTATCGCTGTCTGCACATACGGATGATACACTGCCGCTGTATGGCGGGGCGATATACACACCTCCGCTTGTGAGAATATCGCATGCAAATGAAAGCCTTTCGGCCGAATCGTGATTTCCGCTTATTATAAACACCTTTATATTGTGAGAAGTAAGCCGGCTCAAAAAGGTGCCAAACACACCGACACCCTCCGACGGCGGAACGGATTTGTCGTAGATGTCTCCGGATATCATTACACCGTCGGCTTTTTCGGATATGCATATGTCGGATATTTGTTTTAGTATATAATCCTGATCATCGGTCATGGAAAATTCATTTATTTTCTTGCCGATATGCAGGTCAGACAGGTGAATAAGTTTCATATCGGTCTTTCACCGCCTGTTCTACAGATGTACGGCATGTGCTGCATCAGCCAGAAAATACATTACCTTTCCGATAATTCTGAAATCGGCTGTCGGAACAGGTACTATTGAATTTGCCGAGAGCACTTTGTTAGATTCACAGCGTATAAAGTCTCCCGACGGTGTTTTCAGAAATCTTCTGAGTATCAGAGAGTCACCGTACACGGCAGCAATTATATCTCTGTCGTTTGCCGAACCGTCTGTATTAAGAATCACGCAGTTGTTTTTGCGTATTCCGCAGTTATTCATATTGTTGTCCGGTGCCGGAACGGCAATGCAGTTGTCGGCCTCAACAAAAAATTCGGACGGTATGGATATATACGTAGACGGTACTTCCAGCATATAATTTGTTATTTTCGCTGTTTCGTCGCAGGTGAAAAAAGGAATCACCACACCGTAGTTTTGCTGCGGTGATTTGTCGGAAACCGATTCTTTTAATGACGGCAAAAAGTATGATGCCGGTTTTGAGAATGCCGTCATAAGTAGTCTGAGAGTCTCATATGTAGGCGTCGCATAACCTGTTTCATAATTTGACACGGTTGTTTTGCGAACACCTATCTTATCGGCAAAATCCTTTTGAGAGAGTCCGTTTTCCATTCGCAGTGCGCGTATTCTTTTTGCAAATTCAAAATCACCTTTCGGCATTTTTAACATCCCTTCCTACAAAATCTATTATAAAATCGCCGAGCCTTTTTGAAGAGTCGGCATGACCGAGAATTTCCTGCATTTGAACAAGCTGTTTTGTGCGTGTTTCGCAGTGAAGAAGCTCATAGAGTACCTCGTCTATCGGCAGAGTTTTCGACACACCGACGGCAAGTCCGTTGTTGAGCAGAAATTCTCTGTTGCGGTCTTCCTGCCCCGGTATTGGATCTATGAGTATTATCGGAATTTTCTTTGCGATAGCTTCGCTTACGGTAAGACCGCCCGGTTTTGTTACAATAAAATCGGACGCGTCCATAATCAAATCTATGTTGTTTACAAAACCAAAGTTGTAGATTCTTTTTTTGGTAACGAGATTGTCAATATGTTCCTTCATTGTTTTGTTGTTTCCGCACACGCTAACTATCTGAAAGTCATCATTCATGGTGTCTAAGCAGCGTATGTATTTTTCAATATGACCGTAACCCATTGACCCCGTTATAATAAATACGGTGGGTTTGTCCTCTATATTAAGCATTGCCCGTGCTTCGCTTTTTTCACGCTTTTCGGCGAATTTTGCTTCTATCGGTATTCCGAACGGCAGGATTTTTTCTGCCGGAATGCCCTTTTTTACAAGTTGATTTTTTATCATGGAGTTTACGGAAATATAGTAGTCCATGTCTGTTTGATCCCAATAGGGATGTACACAGAAATCGGTGATGATTCCTATGCTCTTTGTGTCAACGAGCTTTTTTCGCTTATACGTCGTAATAAGGTAAGCTGCAAGCGGATGAGTTGAAACAACGATATCCGGGTTCTGCTTCGAAAGATACTTTGCAAACCGACGTGCCACAAAACTGTTGCAGAATTTAGACCACGAAATCTTTGCGTCGGAATGATCCTGTTTTTCTATCATGGAATAGAATTTTCCGTACATATACGGGATGTAGCGCGTGGCGTACAGATATCCTTTTTCCAGAAGATTACTGAGCAATTTGTTGAAATACTTGTATGCGTCAACCGTTTTTGCGTCGACTCCGCATGTGCGCAGATAGTCGCACAGAGCAGCAGAGGCTTTGTTGTGACCGTTTCCGGTGGACAATGTCAGAATTATAACCTTCATTGGAGAAACTCCTTTCAGATGCTTGTTACAAACAATTTTATCACAAAGACATTGCGTAGTCAATAATAAAATGAATATTGATTGGCATATTGCACAAATTGTAAGAAAATTGTTCAAGTGTATTGTAAAAGCGTGAGAATTGTTGTAGAATAACAAGTGATGTTAAAATTTTGATGCCGAAAGGCTGCAAAATATATTGGAGGCGTAGAAATGGAAAGTTTTATCGAAAGTGTTAAAAGAAGAGCAAAAGCTGACAAAAAGAAAATTGTTCTCCCGGAATCTATGGATGCACGTACATATGAGGCGGCCGAAAAGATTCTTAAAGAAGATGTTGCCGATCTTGTTATATTAGGAACTCCCGAAGAAGTTGAAAAATACTCAAAAGGGTATGATGTATCAAAGGCAGAGATAATAGATCCGTTTACATATGAAAAGACGGAGGAATATATAAACCTTTTTGTTGAGCTCAGAAAGGCAAAGGGGCTTACGTATGAAGAAGCCAAGAAAACAGCACTGGGCGATTATATGTATTATGCATGCCTTATGGTTAAGGCGGGAGACGCCGACGGTGTTGTTTCCGGAGCGTGTCACTCCACAGCCAACACACTGCGCCCCAGTCTGCAGATTGTTAAAACCAAACCGGGCGTTAAGCTCGTATCGGCATTCTTTGTAATGGTTGTTCCGGATTGTGAGTACGGTTCAAACGGAACGTTTGTTTTTGCCGACTGCGGTCTTGAACAGAATCCGGATCCGGAAAAACTCGCTGCAATAGCTTCGTGCTCGGCAGATTCGTTTAAATATCTTGTCGGTGACGAACCGCGTGTTGCCATGCTTTCTCACTCATCAAAGGGCAGCGCTAAGCATGCCGATGTAGACAAAGTAGTTGCCGCAACAGAAATATGCAAGCAGGCAAATCCCGATCTTAAGGTAGACGGCGAGCTCCAGCTTGACGCTGCAATTGTGCCGTCGGTCGGTGAATCAAAAGCTCCGGGTTCACCCGTTGCAGGTAAGGCAAATGTCCTTGTGTTCCCTGATCTTGATGCCGGAAATATCGGCTATAAACTTGTTCAGAGGCTTGCAAAAGCCGAAGCGTACGGTCCCATGACGCAGGGTATTGCAAAGCCGATAAACGACCTCTCGCGCGGATGCAGTGCAGATGATATTGCCGGTGTTATTGCAATTACATGCGTACAGGCTCAAATGGATAACTAATGTTAAGGAGATTAAAATAATATGAAAATTTTTGTTGTAAACTGCGGAAGTTCATCGCTCAAATACCAGCTTATCGATATGGAAACAGAGGGTGTTCTGGCAAAGGGACTCTGCGAAAGAATAGGAATAGAGGGCTCAAAGCTTACGCATAAACCGTCCGGCAAGGACGAATTTGTGATTGAATCACACATGGAATCGCACAAAGACGCTATAAGCCTTGTGCTGGACGCACTTGTTGATCCCGAGCACGGAGTTATCTCGGATACAAACGAAATCAACGCTATCGGACACCGCGTCCTGCACGGCGGAAACATTTATACCGACTCAATAAAGGTTGACGAAGATGTTAAAAAGGTTATCCGTGAGTGCTTTGACCTTGGACCTCTCCATAACCCGGCAAATCTTATCGGTATAGAGGCATGCGAGGCAGCTATGCCCGGAAAACCCAATGTTGCCGTGTTTGATACTGCTTTCGGCATGGCTATGGAGGAAAAGGCATATATGTATGCCATTCCGTACGAATACTACAGCAAATACAAAATCCGCAGATACGGTTTCCACGGTACAAGCCACAAATTCGTGTCACGCGAGGCTATTTCTTTCGGCGGCCTTAATCCCGATACGGCAAAGGTTATTGTGTGCCATCTCGGAAACGGTGCGAGCATCTCGGCGTCAATCGGCGGAAAGTGCGTAGATACATCAATGGGACTTACCCCGCTTGAAGGACTTATCATGGGCACACGCTCCGGCGATGTTGATCCGGCAGTTCTTCAGTTTATCTGCAATCATGAAAATATAGACATAAACGAAATGCTTAATATACTTAATAAAAAATCCGGTGTTCTCGGTATGAGCGGCGGTGTATCCTCTGATTTCCGCGATGTGGGCAAGGCTGCTGCAGAAGGTAACACAAAGGCGAAAACCGCGCTCGACGCTTTCAGATACAGAGTTGCCAAGTACATAGGCGCATATGCTGCCGCAATGAACGGTGTTGATGCAATAGCGTTTACGGCAGGTGTCGGCGAAAACGATAAAGAGGTTCGCAAGCTTATTTGCAGTGACTACCTCTCGTATCTCGGCGTTAAGATAGACGATGAGGCAAACAACGTACGCGGCGAAAAGGCCGTTATATCGGCTCCGGATTCTAAGGTAAAGGTTATGCTTATCCCCACAAATGAGGAACTTATGATTGCCCGCGATACGGCAGAACTTGTAAAATAATTGAAATTATACGAAAAAAAGCTTGACAAATCGCAAATTAACCTATATAATAGATTTGTTATGTCGAGGTGTACTAACATTTTATCGGATGTATCGCAAATCCGTGGTTATACGCATCGGATTTGTTAGCATATTTTTGTGAATTTCGGGAGGTGGAATCATGGCAGTACCTAAGAGAAAAACATCAAAATCAAGAAGAGATAAAAGAAGAGCAAACTGGAAACTCGTTTTACCGGGTATGGTAAAATGCCCTAAGTGTCAGGAATTTAAATTACCGCACAGAGTTTGCAAGGCTTGCGGCTACTATGACGGTAAAGAAGTCCTCAAGGCTGAATAATGCCTTTCGGCGCTCAAGGTTATGTGCGTCGGCCACTTTTTCGCGTCTAAGGGGTGTTGCTTTTGCAACACCCCTTTTTAGCTGATATCGGAAAATACAGTGCAGAGAGTGAGTGTAAACAACATGATAAAAAAATACAGCTACCTTTTGTTCGACCTTGACGGAACGATTACCGATTCGTGTGAGGGAATATACAAGTCGTTCGCTTATGCGCTCGACTGCTACGGAATACACGTGGATTCACTTGAATCACTTCGCCCGGTTGTGGGACCGCCGCTTAAAGAATCATTCATGACTATGTTCGGCTTCGATGAAAAGAAGGCAGACGACGCTGTCGCAAAATACCGCGAAAGATATACCGAGACCGGTATATACGAAAACCGTGTGTATGACGGTGCGGAGCAGATGTTGTCAAAGCTTAAGAATGCCGGGTACAAAATCGCTCTTGCAACCAGCAAACCGGAATTCTTTGCGCGGCGCATTTTGGAGTATTTTCACCTGGACGGATATTTTGATTATATTACCGGAGCTACATTTGACGGAAAAATCAAGGAAAAGGAAGACGTTATTTTGCATATATTATCCGTATTGGATATAAAGGACAGAAAAACGGCGCTCATGATAGGCGACAGAAAACACGACCTTATCGGTGCGCAAAAACTCGGATTGGACGCAATGGGTGTTTTGTATGGTTACGGCAGCAGAGAGGAACTTGGCGAATATCCGCATATATATCTTGCCGATACGCCCGGAGATGTGACAAATTATATTTTACACGGCGGGAATATTGAACATTACGGCGGTGAAAAATGAATAAGGCGATAGTTAAGAGCGTCGATCCGGGTTCAATTGCCGAAGAGTGCGGAATTGTTCCGGGAGATGCGATAACAAAAGTTAATAACATACCTATAAGAGATATACTTGATTTCCGATATCTGACATCCGACTATGAATATGTTGTCGAGGTTTTGAAAGCTGATGGCAGTACGGAAGAAATAGAAATCGTAAATGAGTTATACGAGCAGTTTGGGTGTGAATTTGAAAGCGAGCTTATCGATGATGCAATGCGGTGCAGAAACAAATGTATATTTTGCTTTATGGACCAGTTGCCGTGCGGCATGCGTGACACAATGTATTTTAAAGATGACGATGTGCGGCTGTCTTTTTTTGAGGGTAATTATGTTACACTTACCAACCTTTCGGACGAAGATGTGGACAGAATATGCCATTTAAAGATTAGTCCTGTGAACGTTTCGGTTCATACTACAAACAGTGAACTCAGATGTAAAATGCTCGGTAACCGTTTCGCCGGAAAACTACTTGGCATAATGCGGCGGTTTGCCGACAGCGGAATAATTATGAACGGTCAGATTGTGCTGTGCAAGGGTATAAATGACGGTGATGAGCTGAGGAAAACTCTTTCAGACCTCAGAGACCTTTACCCTGCGGTGCAGAGTGTGTCCGTTGTCCCTGTGGGACTTACCGCGTACCGCGACGGATTGTATGAGCTACAGCCTTTTGAAAAAGATGATTGTGCTGCTGTTATAGACCTTGTTTCGGAATTTACGCGTGAATCACTGGAAAAAATCGGAACGCGTCTTGTTTATCTTGCCGATGAATTTTACATTAAGGCAAAAAGACCGCTGCCTTCCTATGACGAGTACGAAGATTTTCCGCAGATAGAAAACGGGGTCGGAATGGTAACAAACTTTATGTATGAGGTGGACGAAGCGCTGGACGAATTTGATTTTTCCGATGTTCATCCGTCACCAAAATCCGTTGCAACCGGTTTTTTGGCGTATGAAAGCATATGCGAAGCGGTAGACAGGATAAAGGAAAAAGTTCCGAATCTGAATGTGAATGTTTACTGTATAAAAAACAATTTTTTCGGTGAAAGAATAACCGTCACCGGGCTTTTGTGCGGATGCGATTTAACAAAGCAGCTGGAAAATGCCGATATCGGCGAATACCTCGTGCTTTCGCGGAGTATGTTTAAATCGGATTGCGATATAACGCTTGATGATATGACGGCGGAGCAAATAGAAGAAAAACTCGGTGTAAAACTGATTATATGTGCCGATGACGGCAGAGAGTTCGTCAGGGCAATGATAAATTAATAAGACTTTTGGAGGTAATGTATGAAAAAACCTACCTTTGCTATTGTCGGCAGACCGAATGTCGGCAAATCCACACTCTTTAACAAACTGATAGGCGAGAGAATATCTATTGTGGAAGACACTCCCGGTGTTACACGTGACAGGATATACGCCGAGGGTGAATGGTCGGGACACAAGTTTATTCTGATAGACACCGGCGGTATAGAAATGAAAACCGACGATATTATCCCGGAGCAGATGCGGCTGCAGGCAGAAATGGCTGTAGATATGGCGGATGTAATAATATTTATGGTGGATGTTAAAACCGGACTCACATCGGCAGACAAAGATGTTGCCGCCATGCTTATGCGCGCGTCGAAGCCGATAGTACTTGTGTGCAACAAAGTGGATAATGTCGGCGATTTGCCTATGGAATACTACGAATTTTACAACCTGGGCATGGATGATCCGATAGCCGTATCGTCGGTGCACGGTCTCGGAACGGGCGATTTGCTCGACAAACTGTACAGTTATATAGATTTTTCCGAGGATGATGATGAGGACGACGACGTAATAAAGGTGGCTGTTATCGGCAAACCGAATGTCGGAAAGTCATCGCTGATAAACCGTATTCTCGGTGAAAACCGCGTTATTGTGAGTGATATTGCCGGTACAACGCGTGACGCAATAGACACGCCGTATGAGTATAACGGTCAGAAATATGTGTTTATCGACACTGCCGGGATGCGCAAACGCGGAAAGATAGATGAAAATATTGAACGCTACAGCGTTGTCCGCTCATTGGCAGCAGTTGACAGAAGTGATGTTGTGCTGATTATGATAGACGCAACAGAGGGAGTTACCGAGCAGGATACCAAAATTGCCGGTTATGCTCACGACAACGGAAAGGCAAGCATTATCGCTGTTAATAAGTGGGATCTGATAGAAAAAGGCACAAAGACAATGGAACTGTACCGCAACGATGTTATGCGCGACCTCGCGTACATGACATATGCGCCGGTGGCGGTTTTGTCAGCAAAAACAGGCTCCAGAGTCGGTAAAATTTTTGAACTGATTAATTATGTGAGCTGCCAGCATGCAATGAGGATTTCCACCGGCGTGCTGAACGATGTTCTCAATGAGGCTGTGACTAAGGTTCAGCCGCCGTCGGATAAAGGGCGCAGACTAAAGGTATACTATATTACACAGGCAAGCACAAAGCCGCCCACATTTATTCTGTTTGTAAACGATAAGGAACTGGCGCATTTTTCGTATGTGCGGTATATAGAAAATCAAATCCGAACGGCATTCGGACTTGAGGGAACACCGGTAAGGTTTATAATCAGAGAACGCAGAAAGGATGACTGATATGTATTTTGCACTTGTTGTTTTTTGTGTTTGTATTTCGTATCTTGTGGGTAGCATAAATTCGGCGGTTATTTTGTCGCGGTTTTCAGGCAGGGATATACGCAACAGCGGAAGCGGCAACGCGGGTGCTACCAATGTTTTGCGCGTAATGGGAAAAGGCGCGGCTCTCGCAGTTGCGGTGTTTGACGCATTCAAGGGTGTTGCGGCGGTATTGTTTGCCAAATACGCTCCGCAGCTGTTTTCCGTTCCCGATCCGATGCAAAAGGCTATGTACCTTTCGGCGCTTGCGGTTGTGCTCGGACATGTGTATCCGATATATTTCGGATTCCGCGGCGGAAAGGGAATAATGACATCCATTGCCGTGATATTTGTGCTTGATTGGGAGATTGGAGCAATTTTGCTTGTCACATGTCTGATAATAATGGCAGCAACAAAATATGTTTCTCTCGGTTCGTGCGTGGGTGCGGCAATGCTGCCGATACTTGTTACCATGTTTCACGGTGACAACTCACTTTTTGTGTTTGTTTCACTTGTGATAGGCGTTCTTGCGCTCTATAAGCACCGCACGAATATTTCGCGCCTTGTGCATGGATGCGAATCAAAAATAAGTTTTTCCAAATAATGCGCATAAACTTGTTATAAATATACGTATTTTGTCGGATATTATTGGTTTATATTACTCTTGAAAAATAATGGCAGTTGTTGTAGAATATAGCTGTTGAAATAGAGTATTGGAGGAAATGAGTATGTTAAACTTTGATTATTCAAAAGCCGAAAAGTTTGTTTCGGCAGAGGAAATACAAAACATGAAAGCGGCAGTGGAGACCGCTGTCGGAACACTGGAAAACGGGACGGGAGCCGGAAACGATTTTCTCGGCTGGGTTAAACTTCCCGAAAATTACGACAAGGAAGAATTTGAAAGAATAAAAAAATCAGCCGACAAGATTAAGTCGGATTCCGATGTGCTGGTTGTTGTGGGTATCGGCGGTTCGTACCTCGGTGCGCGCGCAGCTATCGAAATGCTCACCGACACGTTCTACAATCTTCGTTCCGACCGCAAAACACCGCAGGTGCTTTTTGCCGGAAACTCAATCAGTTCGACATATCTTGCCGACCTTTTGGATTATGTAAAGGACAAAGATTTTTCGGTTAATATCATATCAAAGTCCGGCACAACTACCGAACCGGCAATCGCTTTCAGAATGCTGCGCAGCCTGCTTATCGAAAAGTACGGCGAGCAGGAGGCAAAAAAGAGAATTTATGCCACAACCGATTCATGCCGCGGTGCGCTCAAAGAGTTTTCGGACAAAGAGGGTTACGAAACATTCGTTATTCCCGATGATGTTGGCGGAAGATTCTCGGTGCTCACAGCTGTCGGCCTGCTGCCCATAGCCGCATCCGGAATAGATGTGGACGATATTATGCGCGGCGCATATGACGCAATGAAAGAATACGAAAAACCCTACGACGAAAACGACTGCTACAAATATGCTGCAGTTAGAAATATACTCAACCGCAAGGGCAAGAGCGTGGAAATAATGGTAAACTACGAACCGTCGCTTGTGTATTTCTCCGAGTGGTGGAAACAGCTTTTCGGCGAGAGCGAGGGTAAGGACAACAGAGGTATCTTCCCGGCTTCGTGCAGCTTCTCCACGGATTTGCATTCCATGGGACAGTTTATTCAGGACGGAACACGCCTTATGTTTGAAACGGTACTGAAAGTTGATAAGCCGGTAAGAGATGTTACGATTCCGTATGATGAAGAAAATGTTGACAAACTCAACTTCCTCGCAGACAAGAGCGTGGACTATGTTAATACAAACGCATTCTGCGGTACACTCCTTGCACATACCGACGGAAATGTTCCGAATCTTGTGCTGAATGTTCCGAAGATAGATGCATATAACTTCGGCTGGCTGGTATACTTCTTTGAAAAGGCATGCGGTGTAAGCGGATATGTTCTCGGTGTTAACCCGTTCAATCAGCCCGGTGTTGAAGCATACAAAAAGAATATGTTTGCTCTTCTCGGAAAACCGGGATATGAGGATTTGAAAGGCGAACTTGAGTCGAGGCTTAAATAAAAATCAAGAAATTTTAAAGAAAGTATTGACAAAAGCACTTAAATGTGCTACTATATCATAAACCGATGAACGAGAGTAGTAATTTAGGTCAAGGTGTCAAAGAGAGCCGCAGGCGGTGGGATTGCGGTGGCATATACTTAAACGAATGGACTCGGGAGGGCAAACTGAGCCGTGTGAACACGGTTAGGGGCGACGGAGGTCAACCGTTACAGTGACAGACATATGTTGGTATGTCGGTGAGAGCATCTGATTCAGATGAATTTGGGTGGCAACGCAGGAGATTATTTCACTCTTGTCCCAAGGTATGGGACAGGAGTGTTTTTTTATCCGTAATTCTCCGATTTCGCGATAGGAGAGAGCGCAAATTACCGATTTACACTTCGATCAAAAAAATCAGAAAGAGGTAATGGAAAATGAAAAAATTAATCGCACTTATCACATCAATCATGCTCGCAGCTTTTGCTTTTGCAGGCTGCTCGAACGGAAAAACCGCTGACGGCGGCAAATCCGACTCAAAAGGAAAAATAAAAATCGGCGTAATACAGTTCGGTTCGCATTCGTCGCTGGATAACTGCTACAAGGGTGTTAAAGAGGCTCTCGACGATGCATTCGGCGACAAAGCGGATATAGATCTTCAAAACGGCAACTTTGATTCGGCAACATGCGATTCAATAGCCAAAAACATGGTTGCGAAGAAATACGATATAATAATTCCGATAGCAACTCCGGCAGCAACGGCGGCATATGCGGCAGCAGCAGGCACGGATATTCCGGTTGTGTTCTGCGCGGTGTCCGATCCGGTAGCGGCAGGCCTTGTGGAATCTGTTGAAAAACCCGGAGCAAACTGCACCGGAACAAGCGATATTCTTAACCTTGACGCACAGGTTGACCTCATAAAGGCAATGCAGCCCGAGGTTAAAAAAATCGGTGTGCTGTACACAACAAGTGAGGCAAACTCGGTATCTCAGCTCAAAAAACTTAAAGATATCGCCGCAAAAAAAGGTGTTGAAGTTGTTGAACAGGGAGTTCAGAGTGCGTCTGATGTGCCGCAGGCAGCGTCATCACTTGCACCGAAGGTTGACTGCATAAACAACTTTACCGACAATAATGTTGTAAACAATATCACAACCGTTTTTGAACAGGCAAATGCCGCAAACATTCCCGTATACGGCTCTGAGGTTGAGCAGGTTGTGAAAGGCTGCCTTGCATCGGAGAGCATAGACTATGTTTCTCTCGGCAAGAAAACGGGTGATATAGCTGCAAAAATTTTGAACGGCGAAAAAGCGTCGGATATATCGGTGGCAACAATCGAGGAGACAGCTCCGGTTATAAACACCGATGTTGCCGAAAAGTTCGGTATTGAAATTCCTGAAAAATACAAAGACGCTCAAATGGTAAAAACTGAACAGGAGTAATTGCATAATGAATATTTTGCTCAATATTATAAAAGTTACGCTTGAGGAAGGGTTTATGTATGCCATCCTTGCAATGGGCGTGTATATCACATATTCGATACTCGATTTCCCGGATTTGTCCGTCGACGGCACAATGCCGCTCGGCGCGATAGTAACCGGTGTGCTTATCATCAAGGGTGTAAACCCGTGGATTTGCATAATTGTATCGTTTGTGCTCGGCGCATGTGCCGGAGCTGTTACCGGGCTTTTGCATGTCAGATTCAAAATACGCGATTTGCTTTGCGGAATTCTCACATACACATCGCTCCTCACGGTAAACCTGGTTATCGTCGGCGCCGGAACGGGCGGAATGTCCATTGCGTCATTTTTCAGAGCACCCACGATTTTCAATACCTTCCCGGCGTCTTTTATACCGGAGCAGTCATCATTAAGAATTCTTGCAATGTCATTTTTCCTCGCTGTTTTGTTCAAGGTGATTCTCGATTTGTATCTGAAAACCAAATCGGGGCTCATCCTGCGCGCAACGGGGAACAATTCAAACTATGTTACAATGCTTGCCGAGGACAGCGGAAAATACAAAATCCTCGGCTTGTGCCTCGGCAACGGATTTGCGGCGGTGTCGGGTTCGGTCATAGCCCAGGCAAAGGGCTCTGCCGATCCGCAGATGGGAGTCGGAATGGTTGTTCTCGGACTCGCGTCGGTTATAATCGGTCTGAGCTTGTTCAAAAAATGCAGTTTTATGAGAGCTACGACAATGGTTATTCTCGGCAGTGTGGCATATAAAGCATGCCTTTCAACAGCGCTTGCGCTTGGACTGCCCACCAATTACCTTAAGCTGCTTATGGCGGTAATATTCACGGCGGCAATAGTTTTGAGCCGGGTTTCCTTTAAAAAAGGCGGTGCAAAATGTTAATTTTAAAAGATATAACAAAAAAGTTTAATCCGGGCACACCGAACGAAAATGTTGTGTTCGATAAATTCAACTTTGAGGTTGATGAGGGTGAATTTGTATCTGTAATCGGTTCAAACGGCAGCGGAAAAAGCACGCTTTTGAACCTGGTGTGCGGAAGCATTGCTCCCGACAGCGGCGAAGTGCTTTTTGACGGCAAAAAAATTAATTCAATGAGCGAGTACAGACGCGCTGCATTCATCGGCAGGGTTTTTCAGGATCCGAAGATGGGCACATGCCCCGACCTTACGATACTTGAAAATCTTTCGCTTGCCGACAACAAAAACAAGTTTTTCGGTCTCGGCCGCGCTGTAAATAAGAGACGTTTTGATTACTTCCGCACTATTCTTGAGGAGTGTGATATGGGGCTCGAAAACCGAATGGATGTCAAGGTGGGAACGCTCAGCGGCGGTCAGCGCCAGGCACTTGCACTCGTTATTGCAAATATGGCGGATATCCGCCTTTTGATTCTGGATGAACACACTGCGGCACTGGATCCGAAGTCGTCGGACACAATAATGAAGCTTACGGATAAACTTGTTTCATCCAAAAAGATAACAACCCTTATGGTTACCCACAATCTGCGCTTTGCCGCCGAATATGGCAGCCGCCTTGTGATGATGCATGAGGGCGAAAGAATACTCGATATCAGCGGAGATGAAAAGAAGGACGCCGATATCGACAGACTGCTTAACAAGTTTTACGAAATAAGCATTGAAAAAGGAAATTAATTTCTGATAATCCGCCTCGGATAGCGCATAATAACATTGCAAATAAATGTTATTGTGGGGTTATCCGATGGACTATACATTGGCTTTTTTTACCGGTGCGGCGGGGTATTCGCTGCTGGAGATGCTCTGGCGCGGTTATACGCACTGGACAATGTCGCTTGCCGGCGGCGTTTGTATGCTTGTTATATATTGTATAAATTGCGCCGTGCCCGGCGTCAGCGTGTGGATTCGCTGCCTTGCCGGGGCGGCTGTTATCACGGTAACGGAGCTTGTTTTCGGGTTCGGTGTAAATATTCTGCTCGGGTGGAATGTGTGGGATTATTCATCGCTGCCGCTGAATTTCAAAGGTCAGATTTGCCTTTTGTACTCCGTGCTGTGGTACTTTTTGTGTTTTCCGATTACCTGGATTTGCACGGCTATCAGCGAATATTTTTGAGGGGGCTTAAAATATGCTTATGACAAAACGTATGCGCAGCAATCTGCTTTTGCTGCTTACGGCATTCATATGGGGAACAGCGTTTGTTGCCCAAAAAAAGGGTGTTGACACACTAAGTCCGAACACATTTAACGGCATACGTCAGATTTTAGGATGCCTGGCGCTTTTGCCCGTTATTGCTTTCAGGGAGAAAAAAGAAAAATTACACCCCGAAAAGACGGTGCAGTCCGATAAAAAGTCTCTCATGGCGGGCGGAATTGTGTGCGGTATTTGCCTTTGCGCCGCCAGCACAACTCAAACAGCAGGTCTTGTGTATACAGACGCGGGAAAGGGCGGGTTTATTACCGCCATGTACATAGTTATTGTTCCGATTATCGGATTTTTTACGGGAAAAAAAATTCGCCCTTCGCTGATAGTTGCCGTGGCGGTTGCCACGTGCGGTCTTTACCTTTTGTGCATGGGTGGCGGCACGGTTTCGGGCGGACTTAACCGCGGCGATATGCTTCTGATACTTTGTGCGGTTTTGTTTTCGGTTCACATACTGGTTGTCGATAGGGTGTCTCCGCATGTTGACGGTGTAAAACTGTCTTTTATTCAGTTTTTTGTGTCGGGAATGATAAATATTGTGTTTATGCTCCTGTTTGACAAGCCGGATTTTGCGCAGATATTTTCGTGCGCCGTTCCGCTGCTTTATGCCGGGGTTATGAGCTGCGGAGTGGCGTACACTCTTCAGATTGTGGCTCAAAAAGATACCGATCCCACGGTTGCTTCAATACTCATGAGCATGGAATCACTGTTTGCTCTGCTTGCCGGACTTGCGTTCGGCGAAAAAATGTCGGTCAGCGGTTTCATTGGATGCGCACTCATGATGACGGCGATAATTCTGGCACAGCTTCCGGAAAAGAAAAGCGGTGATAAAATATGAAAAAGATTCTTGTGTCGGCGTGCCTGTACGGTGAATGTACGCGGTATGACGGAAAAAACAATATCCTTAAAAATCCGTTTTTTTTGAAATGGAAAAACCGGGGAATACTCGTAAGCGTGTGCCCGGAGGTGCTCGGCGGACTGCCCACGCCGCGGCTTTGCAGCGAAATATGCGGCGGACGTGTCGTAAACAGTGCGGGCGATGATGTTACCGCCGAATTTGAGAAAGGCGCGCAGAGAGCTCTTGAAATCGCAAAGGAAAACGATGTCCTGTTTGCAATACTCAAACAGTCAAGTCCGTCGTGCGGATGCAGATTCGTTTATGACGGTACATTTTCCGGCAAAAAAATTCCCGGAATGGGAGTGACTGCCGCCAAACTGGTGGAGAACAGAATAACTGTTTTTGACGAAAACGATATAGGTATTGCGCATATGTTCTATACACATGCCGCTGAGTGCCGCGGAAAGAAAAATTCGGATGATTAATTTTTAGGTTAAACAACAAAAAATTTACAAATAATGCTTGACATATTGGACAACGTGTGTTATCATTATAAATTGCAGTTGTATGTGTTGCTGCAAAATTTAATTTGTGCAATATTTTGTTATTACGAGGTATATTGTGCGAGAAATTGGTAAAAATTGTGATATGTATATATTCATCTTCCTTTGCCCGTGCGTTTTTCGGGGTAGGGAAGATATACCCATTTTCAGAGAAATAACTTAAAACCGCTTTTTGGTTTTTGATTTTTTGTAATGGTGAGTTTTACATGGCTGCAAAAAAATATATGAGGTGATTAATTTGATGGAACGTCCACATCCTATTGAGCTTGGCAAAAATGAAAGAATGAGTTACTCAAAGGTTCACGAAGTCCTCGAAATGCCGAACTTAATTGAAATTCAGACAAAGTCTTACGATTGGTTCGTGGAAAAGGGACTCAAGGAAGTTTTGCATGATTTTTCTCCGATAACCGATTATTCGGGAAATCTCATTCTGGAGCTTGTCGATTATTATCTTGACGAAAAGCCCAAGTACACCATTGAGGAATGCAAGGCGCGAGACGCTACATACTCAAAGCCCTTGAAGATTAAGGTAAGGCTCATAAACAAGGAGACAGGCGAGGTTAAGGAACAGGAAATATTCATGGGTGAATTTCCGCTCATGACCGATTCGGGTACGTTTATTATAAACGGTGCCGAGCGTGTTATCGTAAGCCAGGTTGTGCGTTCACCCGGCATTTACTTCGATATGCAGCATGACAAAATCGGTAAAGAACTGTATTTTGCCACTGTTATTCCGACGCGCGGTGCTTGGCTTGAATACGAAACCGATTCGAATGACGTTTTCTCCGTTCGTATCGACAGAACACGTAAGCTCCCCGTTACAACTTTTATCCGTGCTCTCGGTGTTGCTACAAACCAGGAGATACTTGAACTGTTCGGATATGATCCCACAATAGATGTAACACTTGAAAAAGACCTTACGACAAATGCCGATGAGGCCCTTATCGAGATATACAAAAAGCTTCGTCCGGGCGAACCGCCCACGGTAGAGAGCGCAACAAATCTTATCGAAGGTATGCTCTATGATCCGAAGCGTTACGATATTGCAAAAGTCGGCAGATTCAAGTTTAACAAAAAACTTGCAATTGCGTCAAGAATAAAGAACCGTACTCTTGCGGAAAATGTTGCAGATCCGCTCACCGGAGAAATTATCGCAAATGCCGGTGACAAGCTGGACGGCGAGACTGCAATGCACATACAAAAAGCCGGTGTAAACAGAGTAGTGCTCAAAGAGGAAGAACGCAACGTTGTTGTATTTTCCAACGGCATGGTGGATATACACGACTTTGTGGACTTTGATATATCCGACATGGAAATAACGGAAATGGTTCGTTTCGCCGTTTTGCGCGATATTCTCGATTCTAACGAAACAGAGGAAGATATCCGCAAAGCTATTTCAGACCGTATAGACGAGCTTATTCCGAAGCATATAATAAACGACGATATTTTCGCATCGATTAACTATCATCTCGGACTTGCCTACGGAATAGGCTGCACCGATGATATTGACCACCTGGGCAACAGAAGACTGCGTGCAGTGGGCGAACTTTTGCAGAATCAGTTCAGAATCGGTCTTTCCAGACTCGAGAGAGTTGTAAGAGAAAGAATGACAAACCAGGATCTCGATTCGGTAACTCCACAGGCACTTATCAACTCAAGACCGGTAGTCAGTGCAATAAAAGAGTTCTTTGGTTCATCACAGCTTTCGCAGTTTATGGATCAGACAAACCCGCTTGCCGAACTTACTCACAAAAGACGTCTTTCGGCACTTGGCCCCGGCGGTCTCAGCAGAGAAAGAGCCGGATTTGAGGTGCGAGACGTTCACCATTCACACTACGGAAGAATGTGCCCGATAGAAACACCTGAAGGTCCTAACATCGGTCTTATAAACTCGCTTGCGTCCTATGCAAAGGTGAATGAGTACGGATTTATTGAAGCGCCGTACAGAAAATTCGACAAGGAAAACCTCAAGGTTACCGATCAGGTTGACTACATGACAGCCGATATCGAAGATAACTACAAGGTTGCTCCTGCCAGTGAAAAAATTAATCCGGACGGAACATTCGTAAATCCCAAGGTTATTGTTCGGTTCCGTGATGAATTTATAGAGGTAGATCCAAAGGAAGTTGACTACGTTGACGTTTCGCCGAGACAGATTGTGTCGGTGGCAACGGCAATGATTCCGTTCCTTGAAAACGACGACGCCGTTCGTGCACTCATGGGTTCGAACATGCAGCGTCAGGCTGTTCCGCTCCTTAAGACAGAATCACCTATAGTCGGCACAGGAATGGAATACAAAGCGGCAAAGGATTCGGGAGTTTGCGTACTTGCCAAGGCAGACGGTGTTGTAACAAGCGTCGGAGCCGACGAAATTCAGATTCGCGAGAGCGACGGCAATCTGCGCATATACAGACTCACGAAGTTCCTGCGTTCCAACCAGAGCACGTGTATAAATCAGCGCCCGATTGTAAATAACGGCGACGAGGTTAAAGCCGGAGATATCATTGCCGACGGACCGTCGACATCAAACGGTGAAATAGCTCTCGGTAAAAACATTCTTATCGGATTTATGACATGGGAAGGTTACAACTACGAGGATGCTATCCTTATTAACGAAAGACTTGTTAAAGAAGATGTGTTCACATCTATCCATATAGAAGAATATGAGTGCGAAGCACGCGATACAAAACTTGGCGCAGAGGAAATTACAAGAGATATTTCCAATGTGGGTGAGGACGCACTCAAAGATATCGACGAAAGGGGTATCATCAGAATCGGTGCCGAAGTCAGAGCCGGAGATATCCTTGTCGGCAAGGTTACACCGAAAGGTGAAACAGAACTCAGTGCAGAGGAAAGACTTCTTCGCGCAATATTCGGCGAAAAGGCAAGAGATGTCCGCGATACTTCATTGCGCGTTCCTCACGGAGAAGCCGGAATTGTCGTTGATGTCAAGATATTTACAAGAGAAAACGGCGACGAGCTTTCACCGGGTGTAAATCAGCTTGTACGCTGCTATATAGCACAAAAGAGAAAGATTTCCGTCGGAGATAAAATGGCGGGACGTCACGGTAACAAGGGTGTTATCTCACGTATACTTCCGGAAGAAGATATGCCTTTCCTGCCGGACGGTACACCGCTCCAGATAGTGCTCAACCCTCTGGGCGTACCTTCCCGAATGAACATCGGACAGGTGCTTGAGGTTCATCTCGGATATGCGGCAAAGGCTCTCGGCTGGAAGATAGCCACACCGGTATTTGACGGTGCAACCGAGGCGGATATCTGTAAAGCTCTTGAAATGGCAGGAAAGAACGTTGACGGTAAAACCGTTCTGTACGACGGACGTACAGGCGATCCGTTTGACGGTCCCGTTACTGTCGGATACATGTACTACCTCAAACTGCATCATCTTGTTGACGATAAAATTCATGCAAGAAGTACCGGACCGTATTCGCTCGTTACTCAGCAGCCGCTCGGCGGTAAAGCTCAGTTCGGCGGACAGCGTTTCGGTGAAATGGAAGTTTGGGCGCTCGAAGCATACGGCGCCGCATACACGTTGCAGGAAATACTCACCGTTAAATCCGACGATGTTGTCGGCCGTGTAAAGACATACGAGAGTATTGTTAAAGGTGAGAATATACCGAAGCCGGGTGTTCCGGAATCGTTCAAGGTTCTTATTAAAGAACTGCAGTCACTCGGACTTGATGTCAAAGTGCTTGATGATGACGATAATGAGATTATTCTCCGCGAATCCCTTGAGGACGACGGATTCAAGATGAATTACGAAAACGGAGACGACTATTACGAAATGGCTGATCCCGACGATGAGCCTGATGACAAGGATTCCGAAACCGATGATGAGGACGATTTGTTCGACTTTATGAAGAGCTTCGGAAGCTCGGATGACAATTCAAGTCTGGATGATCTTGAAGGCCCCGATCCGTCGGAACTTGAAGCGGGAGATATAGCTATAGATTTTGATGATGATATATCGGATATAGACAGCGGTATAGACGATTTCGGCAGTGACCGATAGGAAGGAGATTGCTTATGTCAGAAATTATGAATGAAGAAACAAACTTCAGTGCCATTAAAATAGGATTGGCTTCTCCAGAAAAAATCAGAGAGTGGTCACACGGCGAAGTAAAAAAACCCGAAACAATTAACTACAGAACACTCAAACCGGAGCGCGACGGATTGTTCTGCGAAAGAATTTTCGGACCTACCAAGGACTGGGAGTGCTTCTGCGGAAAGTACAAGAGAATCCGCTACAAAGGCATTGTCTGCGACAAGTGCGGAGTTGAAGTTACACGCTCCAAGGTACGCCGTGAACGTATGGGACACATTGAGCTTGCCGCTCCCGTGTCGCACATATGGTATTTCAAGGGCATACCGAGCCGCATGGGACTCATTCTCGATGTTACCCCGAGAGTGCTCGAAAAGGTATTGTATTTTGCGTCATATATTGTAATTGATCCGGGTAAAACAGATCTTGCGAAAAAGCAGATTTTGTCGGAAAAAGAATACAGAGACGCAGTTGAAAAGTACGGTAAAGACGGTTTTCGCGCGTCGATTGGTGCTGAAGCGATAAAAGAACTTCTCACCGAAATCGACCTTGAGGCACTGTCTGCTGAGCTCAAGGAAGAGCTTTCAAATTCGCAGGGGCAAAAGAAACTGCGTATCGCAAAAAGGCTTGAGGTTGTTGAGTCGTTCCGACTCTCCGGTAACAGACCGGAATGGATGATAATGGATGTTATCCCGGTTATTCCGCCGGAAATCAGACCTATGGTACAGCTTGACGGCGGCAGATTTGCCACAAGCGATTTGAACGACCTCTACAGAAGAGTTATCAACAGAAACAACAGATTAAAGAGGCTCCTCGAACTTGAGGCGCCCGATATAATAGTCCGCAACGAAAAGAGAATGCTCCAGGAAGCAGTGGATGCACTTATCGACAACGGCAGACGCGGCAGACCTGTTACAGGCCCCGGTAACCGTGCGCTTAAGTCACTTTCCGACATGCTCAAGGGTAAACAGGGACGTTTCCGTCAGAACCTTCTCGGTAAACGTGTTGACTATTCGGGACGTTCGGTTATCGTTGTAGGACCGGAGCTTAAGATTTATCAGTGCGGTCTGCCGAAAGAAATGGCTCTCGAGCTGTTTAAGCCCTTTGTTATGAAGAGACTTGTTTCCGGCGGTTTCTGCCACAATATAAAGAGTGCAAAACGCATGGTTGAAAGGGTTAAACCCGAGGTTTGGGATATACTCGAGGATGTTATAAAAGAGCATCCGGTGCTCCTTAACCGTGCCCCCACGCTGCACAGACTCGGTATTCAGGCGTTTGAGCCTATCCTTGTGGAGGGCAGAGCACTCAAGCTGCATCCGCTTGTTTGTACCGCGTTCAATGCCGACTTCGACGGTGACCAGATGGCTGTTCACGTGCCGCTCTCACCGGAGGCACAGGCAGAGGCAAGATTCCTCATGCTTTCGGCAAATAACCTGCTCAAACCGCAGGACGGTAAACCGGTAACCGTTCCTACACAGGATATGGTACTCGGTAGTTATTACCTTACGCTCAACAAACCTAAGGAAGTACGCATAATCGAACCGGGCGACACAGGATTTGAGGCCGGGGATATTGTGTGCTACCTCAGCAATCAGGAATTTAATAAAAATAACAAAAAGGCTATTCACACCGGTCCGTCGCTCCGCAGAATGAATATGGAGCTTGAGGCCGAGGGCAAAAAGCCGGCTACATTCACCGAAGAGGGCTGCTTTGAGGGCGAACCCGGAGAGGCAAAATGCTTTACGGGATATGATGAAGTTATCATGGCATACAACAGCGGTGCACTCGGACTTCACGCACCTATCAGAGTGATAAACAAGCGCACTGTTAACGGCGAAACATTTGAGGGTATTATAGATGCAACTGCCGGCAAGATTATATTCAACGAGAATGTTCCGCAGGATATAGGTCTCGTTGACAGAAGCAAGGTCGGACCTCTTCCGCTCGAAGTCGGTATGGACTTTATTGCCGACAAAAAAGGCCTCGGAAAGATATTTGACCGATGCATAAGAACTCACGGAACAACCGACACGGTTACCGTTCTTGACGCAATTAAATCGCTCGGTTACAAATATTCAACAAAGGGTGCGCTTACTATCAGCGTATTCGATATGATTATTCCGGGAACAAAACAGGAATCTCTTGACAACGCTCAGAACGAAGTTGACAAGATTACCAAGATGTACAAGCGCGGATTTATGACCGACGAGGAAAGATATAAAAAGGTTATCGAAGTATGGAACAAGACGGTTGACAAGATTTCCGACGACCTTATCGACAACCTTGACCAGTACAACCCGATATACATGATGGCAACTTCCGGTGCCCGCGGTAGCCGAGACCAGATTAAGCAGCTTTGCGGTATGCGTGGACTTATGGCAGATACATCGGGACGCGCAATCGAAATCCCGGTAAAGGCTAACTTCCGTGAGGGACTGAATGTTTTGGAATACTACATTTCCAGCCACGGTGCGCGTAAAGGTCTGACAGATACCGCGCTCAGAACTGCCGACTCGGGTTATCTGACGCGCCGACTAGTTGACGTATCGCAGGATGTAATCATTCGCGAGGATGACTGCGGTGATACAGAGGGTATTGTTGTAAGAGAAATTGCCGACGGTAAGGAGATAATCGAAAGCTTCAGAGACCGCCTTATCGGAAGATGTGCGCTCGAGGATATCGTTGATCCCGAAACAGGCGATGTTATAGTTGCTGCAGGCGAGCTGATGAATGAGGCAATTGCCAACAAGGTTGCTGCCGCAGGAATAACCGAAGCCAAGATACGCAGCATACTTACATGCAAAGCAAGAATCGGTATTTGCGCAAAATGCTACGGTTCCAACCTTTCGTCGGGCGAAATGGTGGATGCCGGCGAAGCTGTCGGCATAATAGCCGCACAGTCTATCGGCGAGCCCGGTACACAGCTTACAATGAGAACATTCCACGCCGGCGGTGTTGCGGGTGACGATATCACACAAGGTTTGCCAAGAGTCGAGGAATTGTTTGAGGCAAGACGTCCTAAGGGTGTCGCTATCATTGCCGAAGAAGCCGGTACTGTCCGTATTGAGGAAACAAAGAAAAAGAGAGAAGCTGTTATCACAACCGAAGACGGTATCACTCACAATTACCTTATTCCCTACGGCTCACGACTCAAGGTTATGGACGGCGATAAGATTGCGCTTGCACAGGAGATTACCGAGGGTTCAATCTATCCGCAGGATCTCGTGAGAGTAATGGGTGCCGACGGTATAAAGGCTGTTACAGATTATCTTATCCGTGAAGTACAGAGGGTTTACCGCTTGCAGGGTATCGATATCAACGATAAGCATATCGAGGTTATCGTTCGCCAGATGATTCGCAAGGTTAAGGTTGAGGAGCCCGGCGAGACAGATCTGCTCATAGGTTCACTTATCGACAGGGCAGAGTTCGAAGACGTACGCTCCAAGGCAGAAGCCGAAGGAAAAGAACAGCCGCAGTGCTCGCCTGTTCTTCTCGGTATTACAAAAACTGCACTTGCGACCGATTCGTTCCTGTCGGCAGCGTCGTTCCAGGAGACAACAAGAGTTCTCACCGACGCGGCTATTAAGGGCAAGAAGGATCCGCTCATCGGTCTTAAAGAGAATGTTATTATCGGTAAGCTTATTCCTGCCGGAACAGGACTTCCGAAATATCAGAACGTGGAAATCGTTACACCGATTATTCACACTGCAACAGAAGAAATTAATCTGTAATAAACAAAAATATACCCGAAAATCCGTATCGGATTTTCGGGTATTGTTGTCTTTTGGCGGATACAACACGGTGTTATCGTATTCAGTTTATATTGTTCAAATGCCGTGAACATTCGATAACTTCGCTCAGTATACCGTCTTTATATTTGGAAATTATTCCGTTGCAGCCGTGGAGTATATCAAAATACGCTTTGTCAAAATCTCCGGTATACCACGGATCGGCAACCTCTTCAAGTCTGTCGGCAAATTCAAGCAGTTTGTATATCTTGTGCTTTGTGTCCGAACCGGTGATATCCTTTATATTGTCAATATTAAATGCATCCATAGCAACGATAAAGTCATAGTATTCATAGTCGGATTTCACAAGCTGCCGGGCGGTATGCTTTGAAAAAGGAATCCCCATATCACTAAGCTTTTTTCGTGCCGGCGGGTACATATCGCACCCCAGAGCCTCACGGCTTGTTGCTGCAGAAGTTATTTCAAAATCATCGTTGAGCCCGGATTTGTCAACAAGATATTTCATAATAAATTCAGCCATGGGACTTCTGCATATATTTCCGTGACACACAAAAATAATTTTAATCATGACACCACTCCGTAATCGCAAAATAACAACTCTGAATTACATTTTATCAAATTTGAATGTAAAATTCAAGTGAAAGTAAAAATATTTAACAATTTAAACATTATTTTCAATCATTTTCCGCATTTCGGCTTCGGTTTGGATAACATCGTTTTGAAATTCCGCCGCACTAATGCGAAATGCGCCGTTTCCGAATATAATCAGCTGTTCGAGATTGTCGGATGTAGCCACTTTAACGCGATAATTTTTGCTCAGGATTTTGCTGGTTTTTTCAATGTATGAATCGGCTGTTTCGGCTTCTTTGGTGTATACTACCGATATGCCGCTGTGATTTTCCACTTCGCCGTGATTGCCTTTGACCTTGTACGCATCGAACACCAGTATGATATTTTCATCGCGCATGGCACGGTAGTTGCACATGCGGTTAATAAGCAGCATTCGTGCCGCATCAAGAGATTCTGCTGCGGTTTCCTTAAGATCGTCCCATGCAAATATGATGTTGTAGCCGTCTATAAGCAGGTATGTCTCGTCAAATATTTTTGTATTGGTTTTGACCGCCTTTGCCGATGTGCTTCCTTTTCGGCGGATTTTGCCTGTTTCGCCCGATGTTTTCGGCTTGATTTTTCCGTATGTCTGCTCAAATATCCGCAAAAGCTCCTGTTCATCGGCAATCAGCTTGCGATATTTTTTCACACTCTGATTTTCCACTTTGACAACGGCAGATTCAAGCGGAACATGCATGTGTTCGAACACTTCGTTCCAGCGGACGTTATATCCTCCGCCGTGACTGCAAAATACGGAGTCCGCCGTATTTTCGGTGTCGGCATCACAGTTGTAGGCTATTTCGGATATCACCTTTTCGGATTCACTGCACTCATCATATCCGCAAAACATAAAGCTGAGAGTACCTTCGCCGCGCGTGTAGGCAATGACCTCCTGCTGGTATCGGCTTATTTTTTGCATAGGCGCTCTGCCGCGCAAAACGGCGGTATTTCCCGTTGTATGCGGAGGTGTGTACTCGGCATGCATTCTGTCGATATCACTTATCGCGCGTCCGATACAATTTTGCGGAACAGTCAGTGAAAATTCGCACCACGGTTCAAGCAGTACATTTTCGGCTTGCATCAGTCCCTGCCGTACCGCGCGGTATGCCGCCTGGCGAAAATCTCCGCCGGACGTGTGCTTTTGGTGGGCACGTCCGTTTATAAGCGTAATTTTGATATCCGTTATCGGTGAGCCTGTCAGAACACCGATATGTTCTTTTTCGGCAAGATGAGTCATAACAAGGCGCTGCTTGTCACGGTCGAGTGCATTTTCGCTGCACTCTGAGGCAATTAATATTCCGCTGCCGCGTTTATTCGGCTCAAGGCGCAGATGTACCTCGGCATAATGTTTCAGCGGTTCGAAGTGACCGACTCCCTCAACGGTATTTTTTATTGTTTCTTTGTATACTATGCTGCCGTATTCAAAATCAACGTCAAGGCCAAAACGTTCCGATAAAATGCGTTTTAAAACTTCAAGCTGGATTTCACCCATAACATCTATTGTAATTTTTTGAAGATATTCGTTGTACCGGACATTCATTTTTGTTTCTTCGTCCGCGAGTTTTCTGAAAACATTCAGCGCTTTGGAAATGTCGGTACCGTCGGGGAGGATTACGGAGTATGTGTACAGTGCCTCCGAAACAAGATTCGGTGAGTCGCTCTCACAACCCAATCCGTCGCCCGAAAGCAGACCGTCCAATCCGGTTATGGCGCACACATCGCCGCATTCTGCCTGCTGTACGGATTCATATGATTTTCCGGAATATATGCGTATTTCGGTTACCTTTTTGTTCTGACCTTTGCAATCTACACTGTCGCGTACGCAAAGTTTTCCGCCCGTTATTTTGATGTGCGCAAGCCGCTTTCCGCTTTCATCATCCGATACCTTAAAGACACGTGCGCCGAAATTTCCGCTGTCGGTCGGCGGTATGGTGTATTTCTCCAAACCGCCGATAAACTCCGTTATGCCTGTGTTTTTGAGTGCCGAACCGAACCATACGGGGAAAAAGCTTCTTTTTAGTATTGCTTTTGCCAGGGTGCCGTCGGTTATTTTTTCGGTTTCAAGGTATTCCTCCATAGCCGCATCATATGTCACGGCAATATTTTCGTATTCGGTGTCGAGTCGGCTCATGTCGGAAAAATCGGCGCAAAGGTTGTCCTTGAGGTCGGCAAGAAGCTCAGCGCGGCTAATATGCGAAATGTCGGTTTTGTTTACAAATACCAATGTCGGTACGCGGTAATATTCCAGCATTTTCCAGATTGTGCGTGTGTGACTCTGCACACCCTCGGCGCCGTTTATAACGAGTATCGCATAATCAAGGACAGCAAGGGTGCGCTCCGTTTCGGCAGAAAAGTCCACATGCCCCGGAGTATCGAGCAGGGTGTATCTTCTGCTGCCGAGGTTTAGCACAGCTTGTTTTGAAAATATTGTTATGCCGCGGTCGCGCTCGATTGCATCGGTATCCAAAAATGCGTTTCCGTGATCCACACGTCCCGCACGCCGCAGATTTCCGGAATTGAACATAAGCGCTTCGGCAAGCGTTGTTTTTCCCGAATCAACATGAGCGAGTATTCCTATTGCAAGTTTTTTCATGGTTATATCAATTCTTTCTTAATAATGACTATAATTATATACACAAGGGCAGACTTTTTCAAGCATATATGCATAAATGATATTAAATTGAAAAATAAGTCTTCAAAGTGTTGATTTTTGATACACGGTGTGATAGAATAAACAAAAAACAAAAAGGGGTTTTACATATGCAGCTTGAGGGCAAAAAAATTAATTTTCTCGGTGACAGCATAACCGAGGGACACGGAACATCGTGTGTGGAAAAAAATTATGTTTCGGTATTCGGCAGACTCAGCGGTGCAACAGTGCGAAATTACGGCATAGGCGGCACAAGAATCGCCAGACAAAAACTTAAAAGCGAGTGCGAACGGCATGATTTGGATTTTGTTCAGAGGGCGGACGAAATGGACAGCGATGCCGATATTGTGGTTGTGTTCGGCGGTACAAATGACCACGGTCACGGCGACGCACCTTTCGGAAGCTTTGACAACATGGATGTGTATACATTCTATGGTGCGGTGCGTACACTTTGCGAAAAACTTATCACAAAATACCCGGATGCAACGATTGTATTTATGACGCCGCTTCACCGCGATGAGGAGTCTAAGATAACCAAAAAACACGGTGTGGACACTGCCACAAATCTAAAGGATTATGTTGACATCATAAAAGAGGTTGCAATGTACTACTCACTTCCGGTGCTCGATTTATATGCCTGCTCCGGACTGCAGCCTGCCGTGGATGTAATCAGAGAAAAGTATATGCCCGACGGTCTGCATCCGTCGGACGCCGGAGCTGAAATTATCGCAAAGAGGCTTTTGGGATTTTTGAAGGCTCTTTAGTCTGGAAATGGTTTGACTAAAATCGGTATTGCAGGTGAAAATCGCCTGCAATGCCAATTTTGCGTTTCAACTAATTTACTCCGCTGATTATGCCGGCTGCTCACTTTCATAACCGAATGGCGGAAAGAATTTTTCGGAGGCTGAAAGCCGGTGAGGAAAGTGTATTATTCATTCAGATAATATGCATTTCTCACAGAATTCAAAAAACGTTTTTTATACTGAAAAGGCGTTTCACCGAATTGTTTTTTAAAGTCCTGTATAAATCGGGAACAGTTTTTAAAACCGCACATATAGCAAACATCCGTTACACTTTTTCCATCGCGAAGATATTCACTTGCTTTTGATAATCTGAGCATGCTTATATACCCTTTCGGTGTTTGACCGATATGTGTAATAAACAGTCTTTCGAGTGTTTTAATACTTATATGAAATTTTGATGCAATGTCTTTGACCGATGAAGCGCTGTCTATATTGTCGTTGATATAGTCTAAAATGGCATTAATGCTGTCAAATTGAGGTTCTGATTTTGTCTCTTTTTCTTTAATGTTTTGTGTGTTGTAAATAATATTGAGCATTTCAAAAAACTTCAGGTATTTATTTATATCCGGAGTGTCCTGCGGTGCGGAAATGATATCGTCGCATATCGCAATAATGTGGTCTCTTTCACGTGTTGAAAGATTGATTGCACCGCCTGTTTTATCACTTAGCTCCATAAGTCCTCCAAACAGTTTTTCGTTGCCGTTTGCAGGGAAATGTATATAAAAGTATTCATTTGTACAAGGATGCTTATATATGCTGTGGTGGTATTCATTTGGCTTTATAATAATCAAATCTCCGTGCGACAGGGAATATATATGATTTCCTACTATAAAATCAATATTTCCGGATATGTTGAGAAAAATTTCAAAGTAGCTGTGGATGTGTGCCTTTGCGTCGCCTTTCTTGGGATCAACGGTGATATTTGCCTTTCGGATATCCAGTTCAAACGGTTCTATTTTCGGTATAATAAAAAAACTTCCGTAATCATAATTTTTTCCCATAATTACCTCCGTCGAAGTTTACTGAAATCATTTTATCATATTAAATTATAAATTTCAATCATCAATTTTCTTTTTTAAACCAAAATGACTAATTTTGTATACTTATTGACTCACTCCGAGTATATTTGTCACAAACAGTTATGGTATACTAAACACATAAAGAAAAATAAAATATTTATTGAATTGTCAATTATACAATTTTATTTAATAAGGGGAAAAGAGGTAATTTTATGAGAATAGAAGTCATTTCGCCGCACGATTGCGGTGCTGATTTTGAGATTACCGGAATTCCGAAACATGCAGAACGCGTAGATATTGAAATTAATAATAAATTTCAGGACGGTCTTTGCATAACAAAGGAATATCCGATTAAACAGGGCAGAATTTCAGTAAACGGTTTGCTAAACAATTGTGAGCATACTGTTCGGGCAATTGCCTATGCAAAAGACGGCTCTGTTTTGGAAAAAAGCGGCATCAGAAAATTATATCCAAACTATATTCCCGGAAAATGTATAGCATATATCCATCCGTATGATTCTGTTTTTGATCCGGCAGGCAGGTATTTCGGAAGTCCGAGCATTGTAAAGTTGCCAAACGGCGATTTGCTGGCAAGCCATGATTTGTTCATTGATCCTTCTCCGAACAGATTCGGCGTTGATTTTTCGGACAGACCTGCAGAGGAAATATGCGTCACAAAGATATATAAATCGTCTGACAACGGATTGAACTGGAATTTCTTATGCGATATAAAACGTTGCACATTCGGGAAACTTTTTACCTTTAAAGGCAAGGTATACATAATCGGGCTTTGCGCGTCAAGCAGCGACAGGCTGAATGATCCCTATAATTTGCTTGAAAGAAACAATGCTTTCGCTTCGGATGACAGAGGCCAGCTTGACATTGGTTTGTTTTGCTCCGAAGATTTTGGAGCAACATGGGGCGATATGTGCAATATAACCGGTGTCAGATTCAAAGGCAACTTTCATAAAGCTGCAACACCTGTTGTTGAATACGGCGGCAGACTGTGGACAGCAGTTGATACGCCAAAGGATAAAGAGAGCGGTTACGGAGTTGCAGCCGCCAGCGTATCGGTGGATGATGATATAATGAACCCGGGAAACTGGAGCATAACAGCACCGTTTATATACTACGATAAAACGTGGGAAAATACCGTTGACGGTGTTTGGCCTTATATGCTTGAAGAAGCGAATGCAGTGCCGGGAAAAGATGGATGTATGTATGTCTTTACAAGGTACAACAGTGTAAATTATGATGCCGAATTTATTAACAACGACGATGATGGACTTAGAGTCGGTGTGTTTAAAGCTGATGTAAATAAACCGGATAAACCGCTTGAATTTGTGGAAATGAGGCATTTTATGGGGAGCCTGAGCAAATTTACAATAAATTATGACGAGGAATCCGAAAAGTATTATTCCCTTGTGAGCCGTGCCACAGAAAAGCACTGTTGTCAAAGAAACATACTTTCATTGGTAAGCTCCGCGGATTTAATAAACTGGAAGATTGAACGCGACTGTCTGAATATCATGGATTTGAATTGGTATCAGAACTGTCAGGAAGCAGGGTTATACTATTGCGACTGGGTATTTGACGGTAATGATATTATAGCTGTATGCAGAACAGGACTTCATGACTGTGTGAATTATCATAATTCGAATATGATGACATTTCACCGGTTTACGGATTTTCGCGAAAGAAATTATGTATGGGGAGAGTAAAAATGGATTGCTTTACAACAATGATTACACCGTATAAAGATGAAATACTCAACAGATTTTTTGGAAAAACTTATTGATTGCTGTTCGGAAGATGATGTTGTCCAATAGATTTTTTGCTTTGTCCAAAAACGGATATTTTTTGACTCTGATAAGGTATAAATATTATGCGACTTGTGCTAAAATATACTTACAATAGTGATATATGCTGCACATGTTGTGAAAAATGATGATAGGAGATGCAAACAAGATGAATCGGATAATATCTGAAATAATCGATAAAAAAATAATAGTTATTGTCCGCGGTCTGCACGGCGATAAGCTGCTTGATACCGCGCGCGCAATGTACGACGGCGGTATACGCCTTATTGAGGTCACGTATGACCGCAGCGGAAAAATTGCTGACGAAACGGTTGCCGAAAATATAAAAATGCTCAGAGGATATTTTGCAGACAGTATGTATATAGGTGCCGGAACAGTGACGGACGAAAGAAAAGTTGAACTTACATACAATGCCGGCGGACAATACATAATATCTCCCGATGTTAATACGAAAGTTATATCCAAAACAAAATCACTCGGCATGGTGTCTATTCCCGGAGCAATGACTCCGACGGAAATATGCACCGCGAATGACAGCGGAGCTGATTTTGTAAAAGTTTTTCCGGTAACAAACATGGGTGTTGAATATATCCGGGCAATCAGAGCGCCGCTTTCGGATGTACGATTGCTTGCTGTCGGCGGAATAAACGAAAATAATATGGCGGACTACCTTGCGGCAGGTGTTTGCGGATTCGGGATAGGCTCAAATATAGTAAATACCGCGCTGATTGAGTCCGATAATTATACGGCAATAACAAATCTTGCCGAAAAATATGTTTCGGCATTGTCGGGGGTTGTGTGATATGTCAAACTATATAACGATAGACGGCGGCACGACCAATACGCGTATAAGCCTGGTATTAAACGGCAAGATTAAAGACAGAATTGCTTTAAATATCGGTGTCAGACAAAACGCCGCCGACAGGAGCGGATACATTGAAGGTATCAGAAAATCCATAGACTCGCTGCTTGAAGAATACGGATGTCTTCCCGATGATATACAGGCTGTTTTGTGTTCGGGAATGATTACATCAGAGCTGGGACTGTGCTGTGTAAGCCACATAAAGGTACCGTGTACGGCAGCGGATTTAAAAAATGCCTCGGTAGAAAAACACATTCCGGATATATGCAGTATACCTTTTGTTTTTATTCCCGGTGTGAAAACAGACGGGGATTTGTACAGTGCCGACATGATGCGCGGCGAAGAAACAGAGCTTTTCGGCATCATGAATGAAACAGACGGAGAGTGTGTTTATGTCCTTCCGGGATCGCACTCAAAGCATATCAGGGTAAACAGCCGCGGGCAGATAACCGATTTGTCAACACATCTTACAGGAGAGCTTATATATGCCGTATCAAAGGATACGATTCTTGCCGAAAGTGTTGATTTGAGTATGGACAGATTTGACAGCGACTATTTATGTAAGGGGTTTGAGCTTGCAAAGAATAAAGGAATAACTCATGCACTGTTTAAGGTCAGAGTGCTTTCAAATATGTTTTCCGAGAGTAAAGAGAATGTATACAGCTTCTTTTTGGGTGCGGCGCTGTGCCCGGAGATATGTACACTAAGCGATACCGGTGCAGATAAAATTGTCATCGGCGGCAAACGTCTTCTTAAGCTGGCTATGGCGGAACTCTTAAAAAAGTATTCCGACAAGAACGTTGTTTGTATCTGTGATTCCGATGTCGATTCGTCACCGACAAAAGGAATTGTTAAAATATTTGAATCAGAGTATATTTGATAAAAATAAATGAAAAGAAGGAGAGGGTTAAAATGAAGTTAAAGAAAACAGTGGCTTACTTAATGACAGCAGCGGTGATAGCCGGATGCCTGACAGGCTGCGGCAAAGACGGAAAGAACGCTTCGAATGAGAATCTGACAACAATAACAATGTGGTCAAACAATTCACATTCAAAGGATGTAATGGAAAAAAGAGTAAGGGAATTTAACGAGGGTGAGGGAAAGAAGCTTGGTATCTACTTTGAGTATGAGGTAAAAGAGGGCAGCTCGTTCTCAAACAGTATGGACGTTGCTCTGCAGACAGGACAGGCGCCGGATTTGCTTGCAATCGGAAATTTGCAGCAAAATGTTGAAAAAGGGTATGTTGCTCCGCTTGATGAGCTCCCCGGCGGAAAAGAAATGATACATAAGTACGAAGGCAAATTTATGGAGGGAGCACATACATATAACGGCAAAACATATTCGCTTCCCACAGAGGTTACCACACGCGGACTTTTGTACAACAAAGATATGTTCAAAAAAGCCGGAATAGTGGATGAAGACGGCAACGCAAAACCGCCGAAGAATTTTAAGGAGCTTCGCGAATATGCAAAGAAGCTTACCAATGAATCCAAAAATCAGTACGGAATAATCTTTCCCATGAAGTGGGGCGGCTGGGTTGGCTCCGATATAAATGACTTTATGCTTCAGTCTGCCGGAAACTACGGTTTTGATCCTACAACAGGAAAATATGATTACAGCGCTGTAATTCCGGTCATAGAGACATATCAGAATATCATCAAAGACGGCAGTGCTTATCCCGGAATGCAGGGAATCGACAACGACCAGGCGCGCGCCTATTTTGCACAGGGACTTATCGGAATGAAATTCGGTTATTCATTTGATGTCGGCGTTCTTAACGACCAGTTTCCGGCAGAGTGCGACTGGGGTGTTGCTCCGCTTCCGGCGATAGACGGTGACGAACCGCAGTACAAACAGTTCTTAAGCTACGGAATGTCGACAATGATAAATGCAAAGTCCGTAAAGGAAAAAGATCCTGAAAAAATTATGGCTGTGTTTAAATGGTTCTACAGCGACGAGAGCGTTATAGAAAACTACAAAAATTGTATTTCCATTCCTGTTGAATGGGATCTTGTAAAAGATATCGACACCAAGAACCTCAAAAAAGGCTGGGCGGAATTTACAAAGATGACCGAAATCAGCAACAAGAGAAATCTCATGCCAAACTACGATATGTCCGGAAAGCTCACCTGGGCAGAGAGAATCACCGATCAGGTGTTTGCAGGAAAAATATCGGCGCAAAAAATGGTTGAACAGTACAACAAGGATATAACAGAGGCTACGGATAAATACTATGCGGCTCACACAGACGAGGACTTTAACAAATATCTCGATAAAAGCTGGGATATCAAAAGATAATTGCACAAACAACATCACGGAGGAAGGTTTTGAATAATGCAATATAAAAAGACCGGAATATTTAAAAAAGGCGTAAAAGAAAAGTATGATAAGTCGGAGGAGTTTTGGTGCTTTGTAATGCTGGCGCTGCCTATAATAGGATTTCTGCTCTTCCAGTTGTATCCCATACTGTGGACATTCAGATGGTCATTTTTCTCGTATACCGGTATAAAGTCTCAGACTCGGTTTATTTGGCTGGATAACTTTAAAACAATGTTTACCACGGATCTTCGGTATTGGGAAACGTGGGGAAACACACTTTTGTTTACATTTATCAAAATCCCCATAGAGATGGCGCTTGCAATGCTTATCGCGCTTGCACTTAACCGTGAACTGCGCGGTTCGAGAATGTATCAGGTGGTATACTTTTTGCCGAGCGTAATCAGTATTGTTATAATCGGTTTGATACTCACAAATATATTCAGTTATAACGGTGTGATTAACGCGTTTTTAAAACGGATTGGATTAATAAGCAAATCGGTTGATTGGTTTGCTACAAAAAAATCAGCTGTGACAATGATTATTGCCGGTACAGTGTGGAATACATTCGGAATAAATGTCATGTATCTGTTGTCTGCGCTGGCAAATGTTCCGCAGGAACTCTATGAGAGCGGCATGCTCGACGGAGCAACGGGATTCAAGCGATTCAGATATATAACACTGCCGCTTATTGCGCCGATGTTTCAGGTGGTGCTTTTGCTGTCGCTTGTCGGCTCGCTTTCATTGAACGAGTATATAATAGTTCTTACAAACGGCGGACCTTCGGGACAGACGAACACCGTAATGAGCTATCTGTATACAAAATTTGTTCCGGGATTTGCCGAAACATCCATAATGCAGCTTGGATACGGATGCGCAATGTCGCTTGTAACGACAATAATTTTTGTTATAGTTTCCGTTATATACAACAAACTGAGCAAAAAAATGAAAGAAATTTACTAAAGGAGTGTGTGTAGTGAGAAAAAAAGAAATTACATTAAATGCATTTTTATACATATTCCTTAGTGTGGTGCTGCTGATAACGGTTTTTCCGCTTGTTTACACAATTGCATCATCATTTAAAACAAATATGGAGATTATGACATCTCCCGGAAAAATTTTCCCGAGCAAACCCACCGTCGGAAACTATGTTCAGGCATGGACATCAAAGAGCTTTAATGTTCCGATACTGCTCAAAAATTCGCTGATATACACCATAGCGAATGTGTTATCGACATTGGCTATTTCGGCAATGGCGGGATATGTTTTTGCGAGAGGACATTTTCATTTCAAAAGGCTGATATTTGCATGCTTTACAAGCCTTATGTTCATAAAAACCGGAGGAATAGGCATATATGCGCAGTTTGAGGTACTGTCGCTCATACACCTTGACAGGTCGCTCGGAGCGCTTATAGCTATGCATTGCTTTGCCGTTCCTATAGTCAATATGTACCTTGTACGCGGAAATGTGGAGCAGATTCCGCGCGAGATAGATGAGGCGGCAAAGATAGACGGATGTTCTTTTGTTGTGATATTTTTCCGCATTATACTTCCGCTTTTGAAACCGATTCTTGCAACAATTGCTGTGCTGTCGTTCAATGCGTCGTGGAATGACTATATCATGCCGAATATCTTTACGCTTACCGATCCGTCGCAGCGTACTCTTATAGTCGGACTGATGGCACTTAAGAACACCGGCGAATCGGCTTCGTCGTGGAATCTGATGCTTGCAGGTTCGGTAATTGCACTTATCCCTGTGCTGATTGCATTCGGTGTGTGCAACAAATTTTTCGTTAAAGGCCTTGCCGCAGGAGCGGTTAAGGGTTAGATTAAATTTTAAAGGAGTGCTATGTATTATGAAAAAATTAGTTTCAATTATGCTTGCATTAATGATGCTGATATCGGTGGCATACACAGTATCGGCAGACGCATCGAAGGCATATGGTGCCGAAGATTTAACATATGAAATATTAAAGGACGCTGACGGTAACCCGACGGGAAATGCTGCCGTTACCGGTTACAGCGACAGCACAATCAAAGCAACAAAATATGAAGATTCAACCAAAGAACATTCACTAACTATTCCGGCAAAGGTTACGCTTGATTCCGACGGCAATTATTCTGCCGACGGTACGGAGTACACAGTTACACAAATTAACAGTTGGGCATTCGGCGGCACAGGCTCAAGCGCAAACAGAGACATATACCTTGTATCGCTCGAACTGCCGTATACAGTAACAGACATACTTCAGGACGCATTCGCGTATTGTGCCAAACTGAAAAGTGTTACAGTTGCTCTTGAAGACGGCACAAAGAGCACAGATACGCTTCTTCCGCCGGCACTTAAAAACCTTGCTCGGGGAGCTTTCAGATGCTGCGATATTCTTTCAACAAGCATTGTTGTTCCGGGAACGCTGAGAAAGGTTGATGACGGTGCCTTCTATAATGACAACCAAATTGGCCATATTACAATAAACGAAGGTGTTAAGATTATACGCCCGGATTCTTTCTACAACGCAATGAGCGCAAACGTTACAGATCCGACAATAGTTATTCCGAAGTCGATAGAAGAGTATTATGCAAGCGCGTTCACAGGTTCGCGGATACAGTCCATAGTATTTTCGCATGACGAAGGAACAACAATAAAAACAATAGGAAAACCGGGCACTAACAGAAATGTAAACGTCTGGAAAGGCGACGTTAACGGTGCCGGCGGATGCCTCGGCGGTTTTTATCAAAAACAGGATTACACAAAATTCTATTCAAAAAGTGCACAGCTGCTCAAGGATTTGCAGACAGCATACGGCGCAGCAATGAGCACCGACACATATGCCGAAAAAGGAATGTCGTACAAGCAGTACTATCTGAGCAATAACTTTATCCTTGCAGACAGTCCGGACAATGCGGCATTTACCGTGGGCGACTATAACTACAAAAATGCAAAAATGACATGGAGCGAAACAGAGGGCGAGGATGTACCGGCATTTACCGCCGAGCTCACGGGGTTCAGCAATACGGAAGATAAAACAGCAAAAGAATTTGACGCGTCAAACCTCGTGCTTGTACAGGGTGAAACAAGCTATAGATTTGAAATTGATTCTGTATCCCAGCAGGCATTTAAGAAGACTAACTGGCTCAAAACATTCAAAGCAACCGACAGCCTCAAAAAAATAGGAGACGAAGCGTTTTATAACTGCAATCTGGAGGATGTATACCTCGGAAAGACAATTACATCCGTGGGCAACTTTGCATTCAGCCTTGCATCTATCGGATATCTCATCGTACCGGGAACAGTGCAGAATTTCAGCCTTACCGGAGAATGCAGAAAACTCAGATATCTCATTTATGACGGCAGCACACTCCCCGACAGCTTTGTTCCGACCGGTGCTATAGGTGGTCAGCTGTACGGCGACTGCTATGTATGCGTGCGCGCAGAGGCACTCAGCACATACAACACCGCAAAGGGAACATCATACAAAGATGGCGATATACTTAAGGTATCGGCTCTCAATAAGGATGGCGAAACGGCAAATATCGTGCTGAAAGTCCTCGGCGATAAGCCTGTTGCCGATTACCTTTCGCGCGGTGAAACATACAGAAAGGCGTTTGTATACAATCCGTCGGAATCGGCCGTAAGCGCGGCATATGCCGTTGCGGACTTCGGCAGCGATTTGAGCACATACAAAAGCTGCTACTTTGGCGGCAATATTACCGTCGGAGCAGGCTCGGTGTGGACAGCCGATACAGCCGCAGACGGTTTCAAACCGGCTGTCGACGGAAAAACACAGGTAAAGGTAATGCTGTTCGACAGCATAGAAACAATCACTCCGCTTGTTGATGTGCGCGAGGTTAAAGCTTGGTAATATAATGACTCTGAGGTGTAAAAAACGGCAGTTTTTTTACACCTCAGTCAGACCTGCCGGAATTATGCCTGCCGGCGGTGTATACACAAGGAGGAGAGGACAATAACCAAAGTCAAACATTTAGTCGCATGCATTTTGTCGGCAGTGCTGTTGGCGTGTATGGCAATACCTGCAGGCGCGGATTCGGCTGTGTACGACGACGGCAGAAAATTCAGCGTAAGTATTGCGGACGGCAATGCGTATATAACGGGTTTTTGCCCCGATACCGAACCGGTTGTACCGGTCGAACTTACCATACCGTCAAGCATATCGCTGAACGGTACGGCCTACAGTGTTAAAGGAGTCGGGAGCAATGCTTTCAGGCTCAAAAAGAATATTAAATATCTCATTGTGGAAAACGGTGTTGAATCAATAGGGACGGCTGCATTTGAATCGTGCACTGCACTGGTGACGGTCAATTTGCCGCCATCGGTGACAACGCTTGAAAACAAGGCATTCAAAAGCTGTACCGGTGTGAAACGGATTTCGCTCGGCAACGGGCTTCTGTTCGTGGGCACGGAAACTTTTTTCAATATGAGTCGGCTGAGTACGCTGGTTGTGCCTGAAAGCGTCACCAAGTTTGAGCTAATGGCATTTAATTATGCCAAATTCAGCGGAACGGTTGTTTTCCTCAGCATCATGGAGTTTGAGGTGCGGAACAAGTGCACAACATGGGGTGACGGTATAAAGTTTTGCGTTCGCACCGAATCGCAAAAAAATCACCTTGTTAACATTTGCGGTGTGGATGAGGAACGCGTAAGTGTTATTGCTCGCGGTTCAGTCGTTTTGCTCCCCGGTTACAATTCGGGAGACGTTCGGGTGGTCGGCGGAGAAAACGCTGTTTTGCCGCTTATTGAGTCACGTCCGCAATTTAATTTTGCATATTGGGAGGATTCCTCCGGTCGGCAATACAATGCCGGTGATATATACACTGTATCGGGCAGCGCAGATATTCTCACTGCAAAATGGCAGATATCAAACTCGTCGGTACGCATAACCGATTCGGACATGGAGTCGGCAGTCGGGTACCCGGAGCAGATTTCGGCTCTTATTTCAAAGGATGAATCGACTCTTAAAAATCCCAATCTTAAGACGACCGTTAATGTGGATGTTGATGAATCAAAAATAACAGGTAAGACAAAAAAGAGTATTCTGGGTATTCAATACGAGGCGGCAGGCAGCGAACAGATAGTCAACGGCAACACTCACGATTTGTCCGCCGAGTATCTTGCCGCGGCGGACAGCATGTTCAAAATCCCCCTTGCCCGCTGGGGCGGCGGCAGTGCAAACAGCATTAACCTATGGAAAAGCGCACCGCCGTACAGCGAGCGAAGCGACAATTACTATGTGAACAATATCTACCGCGACACATACCCGAATGCAAGTATTCCGACAGACAACAAGGCATGCGGCAAGGTTGTTTTCGGTCCTGTGGACTTTATTAATTCTGTGTTGAAAGTCAACCCGGAGGCAGAGTTTATCTTTTGCATAGGGATGTTTGTAAGCGACGGGAGCGACACGGAGAATTTTTTGAGGTTTCTCGCGGATCCGTCGGAAAAATGGGCAAAATTGCGAAAGGGATACGGCCTTGTAAGCGGCGAAAAAACGGTTAATATTACCGGAATGGAGCTTGGCAATGAAATGTGGGGAGACGCTGTGCGCAGCGCTCCGCAAAATGACGAAGGTGTGCGGCAGATATTGGAATACACGCAAAAGTATGCTGACGCATGCATGGAACATATAGCGGCAATAAAAAAGGTTCGCAGTGAACTCGGAAAAAAGATTGATATTATAACGGTTACACCGGCGGATCATACATTTTGGCCGGGCAATTGGAACCGCGGAGTAATCAGGTATCTGCGCCCTTATGATGACGGAATATATGCCGCACATACGTATGCATACACGGCAAACGCGGACTTCATCGACACATTCACAAACGATATCATTCGCATATACCGCGAGGAAATCGGATACGAAACATCGCCGAAATTCTACATGACAGAGCATGCCATATGGGACGGAGTGGGGTACACATACCGCTTGGTTTCAATGTATTCGGCGCTTGCCGAGGTGGCGGCGCTCAACACGATGATGCTGCGCCCCGATTATCTCGGAGCAAACTATCATACCATGACAGGCATCCGGCTTTGGAGAATGCTTCAGGATAAAGACGGCGAAATGGTTATGTCACCGAATGCACGAATGTATAAGGCTTACCTCGACTGCCTCGGAGACAGACTGGTGAGCGCAACATACAATAATTTCGTATACGGAGAAAAGACATATCCGATATCCGCCACCGACCGTACAACAGACCGTTCGGTGTCTGTTCTGGTAACGGCGGAGGGAAATGACACCCTAAAGGTTATTGCCGTGTCAAATTCTATCGAGGAAATCAAGGATACGCAGATAAACTTTAATTTTAAAAATAAATATGATTTAACGTCGGCAAAAATATTTACCGCTCCGAACATGCAATCGTGTTTGGCAGACGGTGTTGAAGATGTTATCACCTATACCGAAACTTTGGAATCTCCGGTTAAGAATGCCGATTCATTTACGCTTCCGCCGCAGTGCGCGGCATTCCTGACATTCAAGCTGACAGAGGGTAACATTGCAGCCGAGAGTGATGACTCAGAGTTCGCTCTGCCGGAAAATGCCATGTACCGGAATGTACTGAGCGGCATTGTGCCGGATGAAAACGGTGTATATACACTTGCTTCACCGCAGAAAATTTCACGTGTTATTATTGAGAACGGAAATGAAAATCTGTGTGTAAGGGCGCGCAATTCATTCGGCAGGTGGGAAACCATGGCAAGTGGAACAAAGCGCGACCAGGCATGCAATGAAAACAGAGACTTTGATTCATATTACGATGCGGTAAAGATTGAATCGGCTGAAGATGCGGATGTTCTCGTGCTGTCCGAACTCAGAACAGACGGAAGTATCAACGCGGTTTTGTCATCACCCGAACTCGGAATATATCCGCGTCTCGGAGCACGGGACTATTTTAATTCCGACGGAGTTACGATTACCACACACGGACTCGGGGCGGCAAACGGAAATATAATTTACGGCGGAAACAATATCGTCGGTGATATTACGGCATCGGACGGAGAAAACAGCATGACGGCGAGACTGTATCTTGCATCGCGGCACCAGTTTTTTGAATACAGTGATGATTTTTCGGATTACACACCGTCACCTGACATGTACGGCGGCGGAAGTGATAACGGCATAATATTTGCCGGCGGAAAATGGATATCATCACTTGCAAAAAATCAGGAGTTGACTCTTTCTCCGTCGTTTGGGGTTGTCGATTCCGATTTGTATGCCGGCACATCCATGAAATTTGAAGATATGGACTCCAATTGCATTGCACTGTATGATACATATACCAATCCGGATAAACCGCAGGATTATCCGAGCGTATTGTATGCCGGCGATACTTCCAATATCGGAAATTCGTTTGAAATCAAGGCACGAATAACGCGTACCGACGCAAACAGTGCCTATGGAATTAAATTCATGGTACACAATGACGGACAAAATTTCTACGCACTTATTTACGACAAATGGTCATCACGATACACATCTCCGCTATGGACATTGTGGAAAGTCGAAAACGGAGTCGGAAGGGCGCTTGTACACGGTGTCAGCCTCGGAATGCACACAAATGTTGGTATGGATATTTATCTGACATATGACAACGGCAGGATATGCTGGCGCACGGCTGTTCCGGGCGGACGCAAACTCAATGAAAAGGATGGTGCGTATACCGACACCGAACCGTTTTTGACATATCAGAGTACATTTGGATTTACATGCCACTCCACGGCACGTTCGCGCCGATGCGGCATACTTGTTGATAATGTGTCGGTGCGCGGTATAAATGTGCCGCCGCACACAATGACAGTGGAATATACAGACGCCGATGCAAGCTCCGACTACAGCGGAGATCTTGCTTTTACGCTGAATGATTCGGACGGTACTGCATGCGTGGACGGGTTAAGATATGAGAAAACGGAGCAATATGCGGTTAACATACCGCGCACTGTATGTTTTGGCGGCAGGCGCTACACCGTTACAAAAATTGCGGACGGTGCTTTTGCCGGAACAACCGGTGAACGAAATACGTTGCTTACCGGTGTTACACTGCCGGATACGATAACCGAAATCGGCAGCGACGCTTTTGCTTTTTGCACATCACTCGGGCGTGTAGTTTTCCCGAATTCACTCAAAAAAATAGGTGACAGAGCATTTTTGTGCTGCTACAATCTGAAACAGCTGGGATTTTTGCCTGAAAATACCGTTCTCGGAGCACGTGCATTTGATTCAATTACGTTCACTTCGGACGCACTTGTAATATCGGGCAGTGTAAAAATCGGAACGACATTCAAATCGGCAAGAGCCAAATCCGCAATACTCGGAGAGGGAATAACAACCGTATCATCCGAGGAATTCTACAATAACCGCCTTGCCGAAAAAATTGTTCTGCCGTCTACATGCGAGAATATTTCGCTCAATGCATTCGGCAATGCGGACAAGCTTCGCGATATTTATCTTTTGTCGGACAGTATCAGGTTTGTAAACGGTAAATTTGATTCCGGTGCAAAAGACGGTGAAATTGTGTTTCATGTAACGTCGGAAGAAGCAAAATCGGCTGTGGAAAATATGGCTGTCGGCACAAATACATCTGCAAAAATCAGGGCAGAAATTATATCTGAACCGCTCACGGTTTTTTGCCCCACTCCCGAGAGTGCGCAGATAATAACCGACGGCAGCTTTGTTCTGCCGGAATCGGAGTATGACGGCTGTACGCTTATCGGATATACCGACGGAACCGGAACATATCGTCCCGGCGATATATATGTGGCAGAATCATCAAAAGTTATTACGCCGATATATGCAAAAAGTACGACTGAACTCAGCGAGATTATACCCGGCGAGGATTTAATAAAAATAACGTCGCCGAGCGGCGCGCAGAGTTATTGTGCAGTCGGGTATTATGATACCGACGGCGCACTGAAAAAATGCATTTTGCGTAAGATAAATATTTTGCCGAATGAGCCGGCATATGTAACTCTCAGCGAAATGACAGCCGGCGATATATTGCCGCAGGGCGGCAGCGTAAAAGTTATGCTGTTAAAGGATATGGGTTCATTCACACCGCTGTGTGAATCTTATACGTTTAGTAAATAAAAAAGGAAAGGTCAGAGAAATGAAATCAAAAAAATTAATTTCGTATTTAATCATTGCAGTTTTTATGATCTCAGCGTTATGGTGTTCACCTGTTTTGGCAGACGGTGATTATACGCTGGCTTTTTCGGTAAATTCCGATGACGAAACAGTTACCGTTACCGGATTTGACGGTGCGGCGCCGGAACAGGAATACAACCTGATTATTCCGCGCACGATGAGGGCAAACGGAAAAGTATATCGCGTGACGGCAATCGGGAACAATGCGTTTTCGTACGCAAAAAAGAGCGAGCTCATGCAATCCGTTACATTTCCGTCTACTTTGGAGCAGATAGGAAACAGCGCATTCAGCAACAACGGAGCGATAGTCAATCTTCGGTTTCCGTCGTCGCTCAAATCTATCGGACAGTTGGCATTTATGGGATGCTCCAAGCTTACGGATGTCGGAGTTTTCCCGGAGGGTATCCGGCTTGGTGTGCGCTGCTTTGATAATGACGGTTATCTGCAAATGCGCCGTGAAGACGGGCAGCATGTGTTTGTTCCGGGAAGCGGACAAATTGACAATTCGGTGTTTAAGAGCGCAAGATTGTACCGCGTAATTATCGGTGAGGGACTGACCGCTCTTCCGTCGGAAATGTTCTACGATATTCCGACAATACGTGTTGCGGCATTGCCGTCAACATGCACGACTCTGTCAGCGCAATCATTCGGCAGCCGCGGAGCAAACAACTTTACCAATTTTTACGTTTTGGCAGACTCCGTTACGATTGACAAATCCGCATTTGATCCTAAGCTTATCGGCAGTGAGTCAAAAACCTACAGTGTAACGGTTATGAATGATGATGTCAAACAAGCGATTGTCAATGCCGGATTCAACGAAAGTTTTGTAAATGTTGCAAAGGCACCGGTTACAATTGTTGAGCAGTCTCCGGAAAACTACAGTGTGTACAGTGACGACAGCATTGTTTTGCCGCAGCCGTCACTTCCGGGATATATATTCAAAGGTTACACGGACGGTATCAGAACATATAACGCCGGTGACACATTTGATGCCAAATCGGTGTTTGATTCCGGAAAGGGAAGGATTGTATCGGCAATCTGGGAACCTGATTATGAAAATGACAATGTGCTGTATAAAAACATAGGAAACGAGAGCACATTTGAGCCGTCGGTAATAAGCAGAATTATTCTTCCGAATTGTGCCGGCAGCGAGGTACAGCTCAATTTTACAAACGAATACGGCGAATCGGAAACATTCAACGCTTTGTTCGATGAAAACGGTGTATGGCTCAACAACGGAAACACCGACAAATATGTATCTGTGTCTGCAGACGGAATTGATAATGATGAAATTGCGGTTTTGCTTCCGATACAGGGAGAATATTTTGACTTTAGCCTGACGGAACTCAGAAAACCCGTTAAGCTGATGTACACACGTTTTGACAGTGTTTTTGACTCGGATGATGTAGAATATTCGAGCAGTAATTCGGCAGTTGCAACGGTAGATGACAAAGGTGTTGTAACAGGCAGAAAAAGCGGCGACGCCGTGATTTATGCCAAATACGGAAGCCGGGTGTATTCTTTGAATCTGAGCGTAAAGGGAGAGATAGCCCTTGCAATTGAAAGCGGCAGGACAGCCGAATATCTTGCGCAGAAAAAACCCGTTATAGACGCACTGAATGCGGCAATTTCAAGCGGTAACGCGCAGGAAGTAATATCTGTTTTGGACGGAACGGCAATAAATAACTTTAACAGTATAAATGACTTTGATTCCACTTTTGTGGACAGCATCGGCAGCGACAGCGCAAAGATGAATGAACTTGCCGAAAGACTCATTACATACGGTTCTTTCAAGTATGAAACGATAGACGATATGCTCAGTATTATAGATACTGTTATAGATGAAATCAAACTCGGGGAGCTGAATCATCTTTCATCGGCAGCCGACGTGCTTGCATGCTTTAAGGCGAACAGCGGTTACTACGGTATAGACCTTGAGCACGAGTACAACAAGAGCTATTCCGAGAATGTTGCCTCAAGATTTGTAAATTATACCGCAAAAAATATCAAATCCTTGCAGTATGATTACAAGCAGGTGTATGTTATGGAGGCATTTGCCGACGCATCGGGCTATACCGTCGTTCAGACAATTGTTGAAAAATGCGGCAATGAGATTGGCTATGACATAAAGCATTTTGAAGAAAACGAATGTGCGGATATGTACAAACAGATTATTGAAAAAAGAGATTCCATAACCACAATGGCACAGCTGAAATCGTTTATAGATTCGTATACAAAAAAGAGCGATGACGGCAGCTCAGACGGAAAGAATGATTCTTCATCATCGGGAAGCTCGTCATCGTCACGCGGTTCATCATCCGGTTCGAAAAGCTACGGTTTCGACTCATCATACATCGACAGCACTGTCGGCGAAAGCACAAATCTTCCGCAAAAGCTTACTATATACGGAGATATCAGCAGAGACAGATGGTCGTATGACGCAATACAGTATCTGAGTTCAAAAAATATAATAAACGGCTACAATGACGGTTACTTTATGCCGCAAAAGAATATCAGCCGTGCAGAGTTTATTAAGCTGCTTATGTCGGCATCGGGATTAGACAGCGAAATTTCCGACACAGACAGCATTCCGTTTGCTGATGTCAACATGTCCGATTGGTTTGCAAAATATGCCGTTTCGGCATACAAAAAAGGTATTGCAGCGGGAAGCGGCGGAAACTTTGCTCCGAATGATGAAATTACCCGTGAGCAGATAGCTGCATTTCTGTACAGGGCGTGTGTTGAGTGCGGATACGATTTAAAAGGTGTTTCAAATATCGAAATATCCGACATGCAAACTGTCAGCGATTGGGCACAGACAGCAGTTTCTTCACTTGTATCTGCCGGTATTATCAACGGATACTCCGACGGGAGCTTTGCACCGAAAAATGCCGCAACACGGGAAGAAGCGGCAGCACTTATATATAGATTTGCAATCGGTATTTCCGAGAATAAGGGGAATTAACAATGATAAAGAAACTTATTTCAGCAGCACTAATATTATCAGTTTTATCTGTTCCTCTTACCGGCAGTGCGGTTTTTGATGTGAATATGAAGCCGGAGGGAATGAACAGCTGGCAGGAAATGAAGGATATGCTGTCCGAGCATATGTACGACGAGGCAGAGCAGGTTGTTCGCCGCGACGACAGAGGCAAGGTTGACAAAGAGGCTTTTGTCCGCGTGGATATAGACGACACAACGGCAATATGGGAGTCGTCGCCGGAACTTCTTGCCACGGGAACCGAAGGACCGTCGGCATTGGATGAAATAATAAGTGAGGATTTGCCGAATCATATTTCGGATGAATGGAAAGAACTTGCCGACAAGGTATATGATATCCCGACCGTGCGTTTCGGCGGCGGACAATCCAACAGATACAATCTTTGGAACGATGTCCGCGAATTTTACGAGAGAACATTTAACGCTACAGTGTTTAATGATGAAGAATATGAACGCTGGGGAGCGGAAGCGGAAAGGTCAAGAGATATAGTTGACATGATAGAGGGACAGGAAAATATAAACATAGTGAATTTTATCAAGGCATTTGAAGAAATAAATCCCGATATGTCGTTTATATTCTGCCTGTCGATAACTCACGCAACAGCCGAGGATAACCTTAAATTTATCCGATTCTGCCTGGATGCTCCCGACGAATCAATATACGGTCAGATGCGAAAGGAACTCCTTTACGAAAGACCGGTTAAAATAGCATGTGTAGAGATTGGAAATGAAATATACTTCCGTTCCATAGAGCATGAGCAGGAAGTATTGGACGGCATGCGTGAAATATATGCAGAAAAATTCATAGAGCATGCAGAGCTTGTGAACAGCTATTATCCCGACCTTATGTTTGTGCCGTGCCTGATGTGTACAGAAGAAGCAAATAACCCGGGTGTTCACAGGGAATGGAATGAGTATATACTCAGCACATGCGGGAAATACATGGTGGAACATTATCCTCCGGGAAACCGTTTGCTGGCGTTGCACAACTACTACGGCGGTACATCGCTTGCCAATTCGTACAAGAGAATAGAGCTGACATATGATTCCTGCGTAAAGCTGTTCGGAGAAAATCATGGATTCAAGGCGCTCATGTCTGAACACTCCAAATGGGCGACAAATTATCCGCCGGCGCTTACGCTGTTTTCCGCACTTTGTTCGGTGGAATTCCTGAACCGCGCATATAACTGGCACGATAACTTTATCTGGGGTGCACAGTACTACGGATTTCATTCGCAGAACCTTTGGGCGCAGGTGCGCCGCGGAGTTGACGGGAGTCTCGCGCCGACCGCAATCAGCGATGCGTATGACTTGTACGGCAAAAACATCGGTGACCGCGTAGTCGCCTCGAACACCGTAACGCTCGACGACACGGCGATAGGCGATATATTCAACGCTTTGTACCGCTTTACCGCCGGTGTGTTTGCAGACGGCGATGACGAAATAAAAATAATAATGAGCAACAAGACCGAGGATACCGATGTGGATGTTGCGCTGAACTTTGCTACAGGCAACAGGTACAAGCTGGTTAAGGAGGAAATCCTTACGGCGAACAACATATATTCGTTCAGATTCAGCCGCGCCACAGAAGATGTGGTGTACACCAAAACCTACGACAGAGACGAGGAAAACTTTACGCATTATACCATGCCGGCGTTTTCGATGGTTGTACTCACACTAAAAAGTAAAGTTAAACTTCCGGAAGTGGGCGAAAAAATCAACAACGGCAATTGGCTGGGTAACAGATATTTTGACGATACATCCGACGAGGATTTCAGCGGCAAAATCAATTATCTTGCCGATGCCGGGATAGTAAACGGAATTTCCGACAGGACATTTGCTCCGAAGTCAAATGTTACACGAAAGGAATTTGCGGCAATGCTGTGCCGTCTTGCGGGATTGGAGGAGTCCGAATCCGAGCGTAAATTCAGCGATGTTGACAGCGGTTTGTGGTATACCGGATATGTGTCCGCTGTATGCGATGCCGGGTATATGACAGGCGTTTCCGAAAATGAGTTTGCTCCGGATGAAAACATAACTCTTTCCGAGGCAATCACGGCGATATATCGCCTCGTAAACTCAAAAAAGGGTGTTATATTTGCAGCGGATACAGACAGCCGATACGAGAATTTCGGGTTTATTCACACACCGCAGACATGGGAAGTAACTGGACTAAAATTTGCCGTGTCGGAGGGAATCCTTGATGATTTTCCGGACAGCGTCAAGCATGACGAAAGGTATATAATAAACAGGGCGCATACGGCAGGATTGCTGTTTTCGGCGTATAACATACTCAATATGCAGGAGGTTTTTGCCAAATGAAAAAATTCAGTTTATCAATAATAATTTCCATACTGCTGTCGTTTACAATGATTATCGGCACATTTGCAGTATATGCCGACGATACCGGCGGAACAACGGAATCCACCGAGACAACGGATACCGAAGAAAATACAGACGACACAACAGACGCAAAAGACCAGACAGCTGCCGAGGGCGATAACGATTTGTACGGTGACGGGCTGGATTCGAATACCGTTCGCGAGCAAATGGAGCTGCATTCGTTCGGCTACTCCGATATTTCCGACGATGTTACAAAAAAGGCTGCCGGGCTTTTGGGCAAGCTTGATATATTAAACGGCTATGATGACGGAACATTTAAACCCAATGACAAGATAACACGCTATGATTTTGCCTGCGCCGTTTTTAAACTCCAGGGAATTGATGTGTTGCAGCAGACAGGCGGAGCGTATGTTTTCAGAGATGTTGAAAACGGCTCCGATATCGGGCGGGTGATGTCTGCCGCCGTTCAAAACGGATATATTTTGCCGGATGCCACCGGAGCAATTCTTCCGCAGGACGGTATAAAGGCAGCCGACGCAATTAAAATTGCCGTTAAAATATTGGGATACGAACCTACGGTAAAAAACAATAATTACACAGCAAAGGCAAACAGCCTTAAGCTTCTGCGCGGTGTGGAAACAAGCGGAGAACTCACACGTGCGGACGCGGCAAGACTGCTGTACAACACAGCCACGGCACCGTATTTTAAGATGACGTCATACGGTGATAAAACGGAATTTACAAAAGATGATGATGTTACGCTGCTGTCGGAATATCACGATGTGTACAGTGCTGTCGGCTGCATTACCGCGACGCACATAAGCGCGATAAATGACTACGGTACAACATCTAAAAATGAAATCCGGATTGACAGCAATATTTACACCTGCACATCCGGTGAGTACAACGATTACCTTGGCATTAATGTTGAGTATTTTTACACTGATAAATCAGGCAGAAAAAGTCTTGTATTTGCATTTAAAGACGATAATGTAAAAGAGCTTGTTATAAGCGCCGATAACATTGATTCGTATTCAAAAAACGTGTATAAGTATTATGAAAACGGAAAAGCAAAGACAGCAAAAATAACGCCGTCACATAATTTTATATATAACGGTGTTAAGAGAACGGACTATACTCAAAAGAATTTTATTCCGAAAAACGGATATATCAGGCTCGTGTCGAACGGCGGTTCGTCATACGAAAATGTTTTTGTGTGGGAATACTACAATGTTGTTCTTGAAAATATTTTTGCACGTGCAGACAAGGCAGTTATGTCGTTCCTTTACGGGGGCAGAGAGCTTGTAATAGACGTTGCAAACGATGATATATCGGTTGATACTTATGTAGACGGTAAACTTGCCGATGTAACAATCGGCAGACAGGATTATGTTGACGGTGACGGTTTATGGCAGTCGCGCGTAACGCTTCCGGCAATTCCGAGATATACACTCATCTCCGTATACGCCGACAAAACAGGTCAGACGGCTGACGGGCGTATTACTGCAGATGACGCTGCAAAGTATTACAGAATTATGATTAATACCGAAACGGAAATCGGCAGTATAGCAAGCGAAAAAACAAAAAATGGTAAAGAATATGTTACCATTAATAAAAAAACGTACGAAATATCCACGGAAAACTTTATGAATAAAATCGATGAAAAGTTTTCGGTAGGCAGTTACGGAACATTCAGAATGGATTGCAGCGGCAAAATAGCTTCGTGGACGGCGCGTGAAGGTTCAGGGGCATGGCAGTACGGATATTTGATTAATGCAAAACAAACCAAAGGTCTTTCGCCGATATTGCAGGCAAAACTGCTTTGTACGGATGAAACAATCAAGATTCTGGATTGTACGGATAATATCAAGGTTAACGGTGTTAAGTGCAACGCTGAAGAAGCATACGCGCAGCTGGCACAATCGGCAAAAATGCTGGATCCGAACTTTACAATATCACAGATAGTACGCTATCGTATCGGCTCCGGCGGAAAAATAACCGATTTTGAAATTGTAACTGCTTCAAACGGTGTATCGGCAGATACCGAGAAAAGTCATCTCAGGCGCGAACGCGATAAACTCAGCCTCGAATATCGTTCGGGAATCGGCGGAGCGTACATTGTAAAGCTGAATCACACCGAGGATAACAGACAAAACAGAAAAATAAGCGATGTTTCGCGTGTTACAAATATATATCAGGGCGAACCGGATGTGTTCTTTCATGTTCCGATGTCCGAAACATTTGACGATGATGATTATTGGGTTGGAGAATGGCTGCCGGATAATTCAACAAAATCATGCGAACTCTATGATGTGGACGATACTCTCAGACCGCATGCAGTTGTAGTGTATGATTCGGATGTAGGTTTTTCTGAACTCAAATATCCGTATATACTTGTTACCGAAGTGTCGTACGGTGTAGATAACAACGGCAAAGATACTGCAATTATAACAGGCTATGCAGGCGCAAATCTCCGCTCGTATTACACAAGCGACAAAGAACTTGCGGCAGGACTTAAAGAGGGCGATTTTATTGCAGCCGGCGGAAAAAAGGGCATAATGTACGATTATGATATTATAACCAATATTGACGATATAGTGAGCGAAAGTATGGACGCGCGCGAGACATCCGTAATTGCCAAGTACAGTGTCGGCACGGGACAAAACTTCTGTGCCGCATGGGAACCATGGGAATATGTAGACGCTACACGCGGACTTATTGTTCAAAGAGGTGCACTGACCGATGACGACAATAAACGCAGTTTTCAAAAGATTTCATGGTTTATGAAATCTATGGCAAATTATTCGGGAATAATAGCGGTTGATATCGACAGAGCTACCGGAAAGAAGTTCTACAGAACGGGAACAATCGGAGATATAAAGGGAGCGCGTGATTACGGACATAATGACTGTTCGAGAGTATATCTTGTGGAAACGTCCAACTACACGTGGAGAATAACCATAGTAATAAACTATGTCTGATACACTGTGAACGTATAACATCAAAACCTGCCGTGCTGCAGCCAAACGGGCAGCACGGCAGGTTTTTTCGGGAGGTAAAAGACATTGGAAAAATATATAACACCCGCCGGAGTTACGGCGGCAGAAAATTGCGTGAATTGTGATAACATCGTTGTTGATTCTCCGCGGCAGGCAGTGGTAATACCCAATCACGATAAAAC
>CAKSIN010000008.1 GCA_934463115.1 uncultured Clostridia bacterium | reverse complement strand
AGCATTAATATAAGCGCCCCAAAGAGAATTACGCCGGCAAAGCTCAGTATAATAATTTGAAAGGACGAAAGATGCCGCCTGAAATGTATTTTCTCTATCATAGGATAAGCCTCCTCCAACTTGCTTTTATTTATTATAACATATGGCATATAAAAATGGAATAATAAGTTGCAACGAGGCATTAAGATTGTATAAAGATAATGTTAATACACATATAAACAAAAAAGCGGCTCATTGCCGATAAATACGGTAGTCTGAAGGTATGCCTAAATTGAGCACACCCTTTCCTGGTGATAAGTTTCGGGATAAATGTTATAGATTAAACTGTTTCCGCATTTCTACATCCATGGTTGTTTTTTTTGCATACTCCCAAGTATCGCAAAGGCGAATATTATTTTTCTCAATAAGTATATCATTACTGAACCCAAGAATATAGCGTAAGCAAATTCGGTATATAATTTCTATTGGGGACAACCATAATGCTGAAAGGTCGAATCATATCTTTGCTAAACATGCAATTTTAAATTGCCATCTTAACAATTTGCGTTTTTGCATATTTTATATCAAATAAATTTTGCGTTTTTGAGATATGCTTATGTTAAAAAGAAAAATATATAATAGGTTACTGACCTCATCATTATAGCTACAAAAACATCTGTACCTTCCTTATCGAGGAAAGTGCAGGTGTGTTTTATCATATTTATTTGCCGTTTTGATTTGTGCCGTAAATTTCGAGTCATACACCGTGTTTTTCATTTCAAATACCGTAACTTATTATTTATGGGAAGGCAGGCTGCGCCCAAAATCATACCTTTGACACGAAAAGTCCAAATGTTGACACGAAAGTGTAAACAATTGACACGAAAGGTCGGGGTAAAATTTTGCGGTTTCATTTTTTGATTGAAGCGGATATTTTCGGGCAATTTTGACATAAAAAATGTGCTGCCGATAATGAAAAATCATTAACGCACAGCAGCACTTTTACACGATGTATTCCGAAAACCGCACAGGCAAAGGTTTTCTTTGAAACCGAAATAAAAGAGAAGAACCTCAAGGTTTCTATCAACCTTGAGGTTCTTATTTGGTGCGGATGACAGGGGTTGAACCTGCACGCCGAGGCACAAGAACCTAAATCTTGCATGTCTGCCAGTTCCATCACATCCGCATATAAATGGATATTCGAAAGCAAAGCCGCCAACCCACCACATTATAATATCACGAACGAGCGGTTTTGTCAACTCATTTCATTGTTAAAATAATAGTTTATATCAAATGTAACAAATTTTAGATTACATATTGACTTTGAGTCAAATATTTGATAATATAAGAACATAATCAGACATGTATATGGTGTATAATAGGAGCGAGTGAAATGATAAGTAAAGATATTACAATTCAAAATCAAGTTGGTTTGCATGCGCGTCCGGCAACTTTCTTTATTCAGAAAGCAAATGAATTTAAATCCCTTATTACAATTGCCAAAGATGAAAGAAAGGTTAACGCAAAGAGCCTTCTCGGTGTTTTGTCGTTGGGAATAGTCAAAGGTACAACGGTTACGATAGCAGCCGACGGGCCCGACGAGCAGGAGGCAATAACAGAGCTTGAATCGCTCGTTATGTCAAACTTTGCTGATATGAATTAAGCTTTGCGAAATAACCTTCACTTAACGGTGAAGGTTATTTTTTAAATATTAAAAATGTCACGGGGAGGAATTTATGAACAGCGAAATAAACGAAAAGCTAAAAACTCTTCCCGACAAAAGCGGAGTGTACATCATGCACGGCTCCGATGACGAAATAATTTATGTCGGAAAGGCAAAGAACCTTAAAAACCGTGTTCGCTCGTATTTTAAATCACACAAACATCCGCCGAAAGTTGCTTCTATGGTGAGCAGGGTAGAGTACTTTGAATATATCATTACCGATTCGGAGCTTGAGGCGCTTGTTTTGGAAAACAATCTGATAAAGCAAAACATGCCGAAATACAATATTTTGCTAAAAGACGACAAAACCTACCCGTTTATGAAAATCACGGTAAACGAACCGTTTCCGCGTATTTATCTTACACGCCGCGTAAAGGATGACGGCGCAAAGTATTTTGGCCCGTATCAGAGTTCATATGACTTAAAACAGCTGATTGCCCTTATAAAAGATATTTTTTCTCTGCGCAGCTGCTCGAATGACTTCCCGGAAAATCCGATTCCGACACGCCCGTGTCTGTATTATCAGCTCGGGAAATGTAAGGGAGTCTGCACCGGGAATGTTTTGGCAGAAGAATACCGCGCCGTAATCAGCCGCGTTATAGATTTTGTCAGCGGAAAAACTTCCGATATTGTTGAACAGCTCGGAAACGAAATGATGAGCGCGAGTCGGTCGCTTGATTTTGAAAAGGCGGCGCAGTGCCGTGACAGGCTAAAGGCGATAGACGCACTTGGCGAAAGACAAAAAATCGTTAACCCGAATGGGAATGATGCCGATGCAATATGTGTGTACAATAACAATAATGTTGCATGCATCCAGATGTTTTTTATACGTTCAGGGAAAATCATCGGCAGAGAACATTATTACATTAATGACACTTTTGAAATATCCGATTCGGAAATATTGTCGGATTTTGTCCGTCAATATTACGAAACAAGCAGTTTTATTCCAAACCGTATTCAAATTGAATGTGAAATCGACGATTCGGAAGCTATTGCACAGTGGCTCACGGAAAAAGTCGGCAGAAAAGTAACGGTTCATGTGCCGAAAATCGGTGATGGAGCCAAACTTATTCGAATGATAAAGGCAAATGCAAAAAAAGAACACAGTGAGCGCGAGCTGAAGATGCTCCGCGATATAAACTTTAAAAACAATGCATTAAATGAGCTTGAAAAGCTGCTTGATATCGGAAAAGCACCGATGCTGATAGAGGCATATGATATATCCAATATGGGTAATAACTCATCTGTTGCGGCAATGGTGTGCTTTAAAGACGGAAAACCGTACAGAAAAGGATATCGTAATTTTAAGATAAAAACAGTGTTGCAGCAGGATGATTACGCGTCAATGCGTGAGGTCATCGGGCGCAGGTTCGCACATGCCGCAAAGGAAACCGAGGATATAAAAAACGGGGTGATGAAAGCCGAAGATGCCAAATTTCTTCCGATTCCGGATGTTGTGTTTGCGGACGGCGGCGAAACGCACCGCGCCGCTGCAGCTGAGGCAATGAGTGCGGCAGGGTTTGATATTCCGGTGTTCGGAATAGTTAAAGACGACAACCACCGCACGCGCGGTCTTGTATCGCAAAACGGTGAAATACCTATTGATACTCACAGCGATGCATTTATGCTGCTCACAAGTATACAGGATGAAATGCATAAGCGTGCCATAACATACCTCAGAAACACACAAAATAAAAAAACAGCGTTCAGTGAACTTGATAATATTGCCGGAGTGGGCGATCAGCGAAAGAAAAAGCTGCTTTCGCATTTTAAATCGTTAAGGAAAATATCCGAGGCGGGTGCGGATGATATCGCGGCCGTGAGCGGAATTGATAAAAAAACCGCACAGAACATTTACAACTATTTTCATGATGACAGAAAGGACGGATAACATTTATGTCAGACAGCAATTATTCAAAAGTTACATCATATATAAGAGAACTGGCGCATTTATCCTGCGGGAATAACCACATTGTGCCTCAAATGTATACCGAGCACAATGTTTACCGCGGACTGCGCGACCTTGACGGAAACGGTGTTGTTACCGGTCTTACGGAAATATCAAATATAAAATCAAAAGAAGTTATGCCGGACGGCACAAAAGTACCGTGCGCCGGTGTATTGTCTTATCGCGGAATTGATGTAAAGGAGCTCACTGCCGGATTTGTAAAGGACGGACGCTTCGGGTTTGAGGAAACGGTCTATTTGCTGCTGTTTTCGAAACTTCCGAATGAATCTGAACTCAAACGGTTTACGGATGTTCTTGCCGAATGCAGGACTCTGCCTAAGTCATTTGTTCGTGATATGATTTTAAAGGCGCCGGGAAAGGATATGATGAATATTCTTTCGCGCTGTGTTTTAGCATTGTATGCATATGACGACAACCCGGACGATATATCTGTAGAAAATGTGCTCAGGCAAAGTCTTGGACTTATCGCACAATTCCCGATGATAGCGGTGTATGCGTATCAGTCGTTTGTTCATTATCATTGCGACGGCAGCTTGTTTATACACAAACCCGAACCGCAGCTTTCAACATCCGAAAATATTTTGCGAATGCTTCGCGAGGACGGAAAGTATTCAAAACTTGAGGCGCATGTGCTTGACCTTGCACTGGTATTGCATGCGGAGCACGGCGGCGGAAATAACTCCACCTTTACAACACATGTCGTGACTTCATCGGGAACGGACACATATTCTGCAATAGCCGCTGCGTTAGGTTCTCTGAAAGGACCTCGCCACGGCGGCGCGAATATTAAGGTTGTGCGCATGTTTGACGATATGAAAAAGAACATAAACGCACTTGATGAAAAAGAAATTGCAACTTATCTCGAAGCGTTGCTTGATAAAAAGGCTTTTGATAAAGCAGGTCTTATATACGGTATGGGACATGCGATATATTCGGTGTCCGATCCGCGTGCCGATGTTCTCAAAGAATTTGCGCGGGATCTTGCATATGAAAAAGGGTGCGATGCCGACTATAAACTGTACAAAACCGTTGCCCGCCTTGCTCCGGAAATAATAGCGTCACGCAGAAAGATGTATAAAGGCGTAAGTCCGAATGTGGATTTTTATTCCGGTTTGATTTATCGCATGCTTAATTTGCCCGAGGAATTATACACACCGATTTTTGCAATTGCAAGAATCGCGGGTTGGTGTGCGCACAGAATAGAAGAAATTCAGAATAACGGCAAAATTATTCGCCCTGCATATATCAATGTTAAAGAACCGGTACAGTATGTTCCGATTAAAGAAAGATAGGCAGACAAATTATTTTACGAAAAGATAGTAATTTATAATGCAAAATTCGTAATTTACTATGCAAAATGAATTTGACAAATATGTGCACAAATGCTATAATGTGTATATATTATCTGATTCAGGGAGGTTTGTGTAATGGACAAACAGACAGTTATAAAGAAAATAAAAGATGTCGGTATTGTGGCGGTTGTCAGAGCTTCCACTGCCGATGAGGCAAAAAGAATTACCGAAGCATGCATGAAGGGCGGCGTTCCGGCAATTGAGCTTACATTTACCGTGCCCGGTGCACACAAGGTTATCGAGGAACTTGCTTCGTACTACAAAAACGACGATATAATCCTCGGAGCAGGAACGGTTCTTGATCCCGAAACAGCGCGTATAGCAATTCTTTCGGGTGCACAGTACATAGTAAGCCCATCGTATAATGAAGACGAGATTCGCCTTTGTAACCGTTATGCAATTCCGTGTATGCCCGGCTGCATGACGATTCACGATGTTATTAAGTCTCTTGAAATGGGATGCGATATAATCAAACTGTTTCCCGGAGACGCATTCGGCCCCGGTATGGTAAAGGCTATAAAAGGACCTATTCCGCAGGCTAATATTATGCCCACCGGCGGTGTGGATGTTAATAATGTTTCCGATTGGATAAAAGCCGGAGTTGTTGCTGTCGGAGCCGGCAGTTCACTAACAAAGGGTGCAAAGACCGGAGATTTCAACCTTATTACGGAAACTGCAAAACAATTTGTTGAAAATATCAAGGCTGCACGCGAGCAGCTTAATAAATAATTACGTCGGAGGTATTTTATAATGGCAAAGGTTGTAACATTCGGAGAGATAATGATGAGACTTCAGACTCCGGGATATAAAAGATTTATTCAGGCACAGTCTCTTGAGGTAGAATACGGCGGCGGCGAGGCAAATGTTGCCGTGTCGCTTGCAAATTACGGAATGGACGCTTGCTTTGTTACAAAGCTCCCTGCAAATCCCATCGGTGATGCGTGCCTCGCACAGCTGCGCAAGATGAATGTATGCACAAAGAATATTGCAAGAGGCGGCGAGAGACTCGGACTGTATTTTGCCGAGAAAGGCGCTTCACAGCGTGCGTCAAATGTTGTATACGACAGGGCACATTCATCTATTGCAACGGCGAGCGCGGCTGATTTCGACTGGGAGAAAATTTTTGACGGAGCTGATTGGTTCCACTTTACGGGTATTACACCGGCTATAAGTGACGATGCTGCCGCAATTACACTTGAAGCCTGCAAAAAAGCTAAGGAAATGGGTGTTAAAATCAGCTGCGACCTTAACTTCAGAAAGAAACTCTGGACAAGCGAAAAGGCTTGCAAGGTAATGGGTGAACTCTGCGAATACGTGGATGTGCTTATTGCAAACGAGGAGGATGCGGAAAAGGTATTCGGAATAAAGGCTGCCGAGACGGATATCACCGGCGGCGAACTCAGCGATGAGGGTTACAAGGATGTTTGCAGACAGCTCACGGAAAGATTCGGATTTGAAAAAGTTGCAATTACACTGCGTGAGAGCATTTCGGCGTCGGTAAATAACTGGGCGGCACTGCTCTATGACGGCAAGGAATTCTACAAATCCAAAAAATATACAATGAACATTGTAGACCGTGTCGGCGGCGGTGATTCGTTCGGCGGCGGACTTATTTATGCAATTCTTTCCGGTTACACAAACCAGGATGTAATTGAATTTGCAGTTGCCGCTTCCTGCCTCAAACATTCAATCGAGGGCGATATGAACCTTGTTTCGCTTTCCGAAGTTGAGAATCTTATGAAGGGCGACGGTTCGGGCAGAGTCCAGAGATAAGAGGAAAGTTTTTCTTGACAATTAAAAATGTCGGATGTATAATAAAGTTTACGGTTATTAAAATATGACTGTAAACTTTATTTTACTATAAAATACACACGAAAGGAAGGATTGTATGCTGAAACGACTCATGTCATGCGTAAGAGAATACAAATTACCCACAATTCTTACACTTATATTCATCGTGGGTGAGGCAGTGATAGAAACGCTTATTCCGTTCATCACAGCCGATTTTGTAAACGGAATCAAGGGCGGAATGTTAATGTCCGAAATGCTTAAAACAGGGTTGTATCTTGTTCTCCTTGCATGTTTGTCGCTGTCATTCGGGGCTGCCGCAGGATTCACATGTTCAAAGGCGTCTGCCGGATTTGCAAAAAACCTCAGGCACGATGTATTTCGCAAGGTGCAGACGTATTCGTTTGAAAATATCGACAAATTTTCGGTTTCTTCGCTTGTAACCCGTTTAACCACCGATATAACAAATGTTCAGATGGCATATATGATGGTTATACGTACTGCAGTGCGAAGTCCGCTTATGCTCGTATTTTCCGTAATAATGGCATATAGAATGGGCGGTGCGCTGTCAACATCGTTTGTTGTTGTAATACCCGTTCTCGGATTCGGATTGTATTTAATAGGTAAAAAAGCTATGCCGGCATTCCGCAGCGTGTTTAAAAAATATGACAGGCTGAATGAATCGGTTGAGGAAAACGTGCGCGCAATGCGTGTTGTAAAAGGTTTCTCGCGTGAGGAATACGAAAAAAATAAATTCGGTTCTGCCGCGGAAGATATACGCGGAGATTTTACACGTGCCGAAAGGATTGTTGCTTGCAATACTCCGCTTATGATGATATGCATGTATTTCAATACGGTTTTTATTCTTCTTGTTGGCTCAAGAATTGCAATATCAACATTTGGAAAAACAATAGATGTAGGACAGATTTCAGCGATGCTTACCTACGGCGTTCAGATTCTCATGTCGCTTATGATGCTTTCCATGATATATGTTATGATAACAATGTCTGCCGAGTCCATGAAGCGTATCGATGAAGTTCTGCGCGAAGTTCCGTCGCTCCGTGAGCCGGAGAATGCCGTATTTGACGTTGCGGACGGTTCTGTTGATTTTGAAAATGTAAACTTTAAATATTCGGCATCGGCGAAAAAGAATGCTTTGGAAAATGTCAATCTGCATATTAAATCCGGTATGACGGTCGGAATCATAGGCGGAACAGGTTCAAGCAAATCGTCGTTGGTTCAGCTTATTCCCCGGCTCTATGATGTAACCGACGGGTGCGTTAAAGTCGGCGGAACAGATGTACGCCGATATGACATAACCGCTCTGCGTACATCCGTGGCAATGGTTTTGCAGAAGAATCTGCTGTTTTCGGGCACAATTAAAGATAATCTGCGCTGGGGAAATGAAAATGCAACCGATGAAGAAATTGTTGATGCATGCCGCCTGGCGCAGGCCGATGAATTTGTCCGCTCATTTCCTGACGGTTATGATACATTTATCGAACAGGGCGGAACAAATGTATCAGGCGGTCAGAAACAGCGTCTGTGCATTGCACGCGCACTGCTTAAAAAACCCAAAATACTTATTCTCGATGATTCCACGAGCGCTGTAGATACGAAGACAGATTCGCTTATACGTGACGGGTTTAAAAAATATATCCCCGAAACAACAAAAATAATTATAGCTCAGCGAATTACATCTGTTCAGGATTCGGATATGATTGTCGTTCTTGACGGCGGAAAAATTTCTGCGGTCGGGACACACGACGAGCTGCTTGAATCAAGCGAAGTTTACCGCGAGGTTTATACACAGCAGATTAACGGAGGTGACAGCAATGACAAACAGCAATAAACGAAAAATGCCGTCCGCAAACGTAATCGGACGGTTGCTTAAGATGCTTATCGGTTATTATCCTGTTATGATACCGATTACTGTTTTGTGTATTTTATTTTCATCTGTTGCGGCTGCAGTTCCGGATATCTATGTTCAAAAGGTTGTGGCAATTGTTGAGCAAATGTCAAAAAGCGGTGATTGGTCTGCCGCACGCAGCCAGATTGTGCCGATTATCGAATTTTTGATTGTCCTTTATATTATTGCCACAATAGCAAACGTTGTGTATACACAGCTTATGGCATTTATTACGCAGGGATTTTTGTGCAAAATGCGCCGTGCAATGTTCAACGGTATGCAGAATTTACCAATAAAATATTTTGACACACACAAACACGGAGATATCATGAGTTACTATACAAATGATATCGACACACTGCGCCAGCTTATATCACAGTCGATACCGTCACTTATTCGTGCCGGTTCGGTTGTTATATGCGTTTTCTTTGTAATGCTGTACTACAGCTTGTGGCTCACAATCGTGCTTATTCTCGGTGTGGCGGTTATGATGCATGTTTCAAAGAAATTCGGAGGCGGCTCCGCAAAGTACTTTATCCGCCAACAAAAGTCTTTGGGAAAAACCGAAGGCTTTGTTCAGGAAATGATGAACGGTCAGAAGGTTATCAAGGTATTTTGCCATGAAAAGGAATGCGATGAGGATTTTGATAAGGTAAATGAAGAACTGTTTCACGACAGCTACCGTGCTCATGCATACGCGAATACTCTGGGACCGATAATACAGAATATCGGTAATATCCTGTATGTTATAATAGCGGTTGTCGGCGGTGTGCTTATGTATGCCAAAGTGCCTAATATTTCACTGTCGTCGGTTCCTTTCGGAATCAGTATAGTTGTGGCATTTCTTAACATGACAAAGCAGTTTACCGGAAATGTAAATCAGGTGTCACAGCAGATAAATTCTATTGTAATGGGTATGGCGGGCGCCGAAAGAATATTCTCTCTTATGGATGAACAAAGTGAGGCAGACGACGGATATGTAACATTGGTTGACGCAAAAATCAACAGTGACGGTTCACTTTCCGAATCCGAAAAACATACCGGAATCTGGGCATGGAAACATCCGCACGGCGATGGCAGCGTTACCTATACACGCGTTGATGGAGACGTGTGCATGACCGATGTTGATTTCGGCTATACCCCGGATAAAACCGTTTTGCACGGTGTAAGCGTTTATGCAAAACCCGGGCAAAAAGTTGCCTTTGTCGGTGCTACCGGAGCCGGAAAAACAACAATAACCAATCTGATAAATCGTTTCTACGATATAGTGGACGGTAAAATACGCTATGACGGAATTAATATAAACAAGATTAAAAAATCCGATTTACGCCGCTCGCTCGGCATCGTTTTGCAGGAAACTAACCTTTTTACGGGAACGGTTATGGAAAATATCCGTTACGGCAAGCTTGACGCCACAGACAGCGAATGTATTGAAGCGGCCAGACTCGCCGGCGCAGACGATTTTATTTCCCGTTTGCCGCAGGGGTATGAAACACAGCTTTCAAACAACGGCTCAAACCTGTCGCAGGGGCAGAGACAGCTTATTGCAATAGCGCGTGCCGCCGTTGCTGATCCGCCGGTTATGATTCTCGACGAGGCCACATCGTCTATAGATACAAGAACCGAGGCTATTGTTCAGCGCGGGATGGATAAGCTCATGGAAGGCCGAACAGTGTTTGTTATCGCCCACAGACTTTCTACAGTACGAAATTCGGATGTTATTATGGTGCTTGATCACGGGAAAATAATTGAGCGGGGAAGTCACAGTGAACTTATTGAAAAGAAGGGAACGTACTATCAATTGTATACCGGTGCATTCGAATTGGAATAAATGTTAATTTTTGATTTTTTTATCGAATGTAATTGACGTAGCACGGATTTTGTGGTATATTTTATTTGTGGTTTTATCCGAACGGAAGGAAGATAAAAATGGAAAAAAAGAATACCGTTACTTCGCTCATATACGGCAGTGAATACACCGTCTGCGGAACGGAGAGCAGTGAATATATATCCAAAGTGTGCGAAGAAGTTGATTCGAAAATGCATGCAATTGCATCGGCAGCGTCGCTGAATACGGCGCGTGCCGCGGTTTTGTGCGCGATAAATATATGTGATGAAAAGCTGAAAATTCAGGCACAGACCGAACAGCTGAAAAAGGATATAAGCATTCTTGAGGCAAATATTGCTGAGCTCGAAAAGCAAAACAGGATTTTGTTGCGCGAAAATAACTACTTAAAGAGCGAATACAAACCCGCACCGGAGAAGCCTCATACAAAAAAGAAAGACGGAAAGGCATAGAATGGAAATACTTTCACCGGCAGGAAATTTTGAAATATTAAAAAGTGCCGTTGCAAACGGCGCCGACGCTGTGTATATCGGAGGCAGACACTTCAGTGCACGAAAGAGCGCGGATAATTTTTCAAATGAAGAAATATCCGAAGCTGTTCGCTTTGCACATCTGCACGGCGTAAAGATTTATACGGCGGTAAATATCCTTGTGCACGATAACGAGATGAAAGACGCATTTGAATATATCGGTTTTTTGTACCGTACCGGCGTCGACGCGCTTATTGTTCAGGACCTCGGAATTGTGCGCATGATAAAACGATTTTATCCCGATTTCAGGATTCATGCCAGCACACAAATGACAATTCACAGTGTCGACGGTGCACGCGCGGCAAAGGAACTCGGTTTCAGACGTGTTGTACTTTCGCGTGAACTTACACTGAAAGAAATAAAAAAGATACACGAATGCACGGATATTGAACTCGAAGTATTTGTTCACGGCGCACTGTGCATGAGCTACAGCGGTCAATGCCTTACGAGCAGCTTTATCGGCTGCAGAAGCGGCAACCGCGGAGCGTGCGCGCAGCCTTGCAGACTGCCGTATACGCTTGAATATGACGGAAATCGGCTTTCTCACGGTGAAAAGTATCCGCTCAGCCTGAAAGATTTGTGCCTGATTGAACACCTCGGCGAACTGAACGATGCCGGAGTTTGTTCCTTTAAAATCGAGGGCAGAATGAAAAATAAAGATTATGTATCGGTTGTAACGGATATGTACAATAAACACCGCGGCGGCACCGAAGTCAGCGAACATGATATCGGTATTCTTCGGGATGTATTTAGCCGCAGCGGATTTACCGACGGTTATTATTGCGGCAGCACGGGACGTCATATGCTCAATTATAACAAAAACAATGACGACGTGTACGAACGCATAGGTGGTGATGCTGCCGTGTATGCGGAAGAATGCGGCAAAAGAGAGCCGGACAGGCTTTCGTGCAGTGCGGATATCAGCATAAAAGTCGGGGAAAGAGTCCGCGCCGAATTTGTTTGCGGCAGTCATACTGCAACGGTGTATTCCGATATTACCGTACAAAAGGCGGTGAATGTTCCGATAAGCGAGCAAAGAATAGCCGAGCAGATTTCAAAATGCGGAAATACACCTTTTCGGATGAATGATATAGCAGTCTCTGCCGATTCCGACGCGAGCATACCGATAAGTGCATTGAATACACTGCGGCGCATTGGACTGAAAGAACTTGAAGATAAAATCTGCAGCGTAAACAGAGACGAAGATATATCTGAATACAAACTTTCGCGGCATAGCAGTAATAGATGTGTTTCGGCGGCTCCGCTGTATGTCGCGCGTGTAATGAATATCGGTCAGGCAATCGCGGCTTTGGATGCCGGATATGATTCGGTTGTTGTTGATGATTCGCTGTATGCCGAAAACCGCGGTTTGCTTCAAAAATACGGCGAACGGATCTGCGTATCGGTTCCGCCGATAAACCGTGACATAATAAAACACGAATATGATATTTCGGATGTACGCACGGTTTATATTTCAAACCTTGCCGATATGAGCAAGTACAAGAGCCAAACGGTTATTGCCGATTATCCGATGAATATTTTTAATTCCGAAGCACTCGAATGTGTGTCGGAGCTCGGTGCGGATGGTGCGTGCATATCGCCGGAACTCAATCTGCGGCAAATAAAGGCACTTGACAGTGCTGTGTATAAAGAAGTAATTGTGTACGGACGGATAGCGCTCATGACGGTTCAGAACTGTGTGGTTAAATCCGTAACCGGGAAATGCGGATGCAAAGATGACGCTTATTTTCTGCGCGACAGAAAGGGCGTGGCATTTCCTCTGTATACAGATAAAAAACGGTGCATAAATACAATATACAACAGTCTGCCTGTTTATATGGCGGATAAGATTGACGATATTGCAGACTGTATGAATGCATTCAGATTTGTGTTTACAACAGAGTCACCCGACGATATTGCGAGGGTGTACAATGATTACAAAAACAAAAGAAAAAGCACGGGCGCATTTACAAGAGGACATTTTTACCGCGGCGTGTAGAAAGGAAATAAAATGGACAATATTGATGTAAAAATTAAATTTCTGGACAATAATACAGATAGAAAGCTCCCGTTCTATGCTACGGACGGATCGGCAGGCATGGATTTGTCGGCATGTATAGATGAGGATATAGTATTAAAACCGCTTGACAGATGCCTTGTTCCGACGGGAATTGCAATAAGCCTTCCGAGTGCGGAATACGGAGCATTTATATTTGCCCGCAGCGGACTTGCAACAAAAAAGGGGATAACTCTTTCGAATTGCGTCGGTGTGGTAGACAGCGATTACACCGGTGAAATCAAAGTCGGACTTATTAATCTCAGCAATGAGGAGTATACCCTTACAAGCGGCGAGAGAATTGCCCAGCTTGTCATTATGCCGGTAGCTCACGCGGTGTTTACCGAGACGGACGAGCTTGACAAAACACAGAGAGGGAGCGGAGGTTTCGGCTCGACGGGTAGCTTTTGATGAAGAAAAAAACGTTTATCCTTGCATCACAGTCTCCGCGTCGGCAGCAGCTGCTTGAACAAATCGGAGCAAAGTTTGAGGTGATTTGCGGCAGCGCAGACGAAGCCGATGTGCCGAAAGAACTCAGTCCTGATTTGTATGTGCGCGAGCTTGCCGTATTAAAGGCAAATTCCGTTGCCGGTTTGACGGACAAGCCGGCACTTATAATCGGCGCCGATACCGTAGTTGTTTCGAACGGAAAAATCCTCGGCAAGCCGTCGGATGAACAGCATGCCGTGCAAATGCTCAGAGAATTGTCGGGAGAGACACACAGCGTCTATACCGGCGTTGCCGTTGCCGATACAACGGACATGAAAATTGCCTCGGTATACGAGAGGACTCTTGTTACATTCCGCGAACTGTCGGATGCAGAGATAATCGAATATGTAAGAAAGTACCGTCCGTTCGACAAGGCAGGAGCCTACGGTATACAGGAGTATGCCGGTGTTTTTGTGAGCAGGATAGACGGTGATTACTGCAATGTTGTCGGCTTGCCGCTTTGCAGATTATATACCCTTATAAAAGATGAATTCGGGGAGGTATTAGCATAATGCCAAAGAGAGATATCGGAATAGATTTGGGAACGGCAAACACACTAGTGTATCTCAAATCAAAAGGAATAGTTATTAATGAGCCAAGCGTTGTTGCAATTAACAAAGATACCGGCGAGGTGCTTAGCGTGGGCACTCCGGCAAAGGAAATGCTCGGCAGAACACCGGAAAATATCGTGGCTGTCCGTCCACTTAAAGACGGAGTAATAGCTGATTTTGACGTTACACAGGTAATGCTGAAATACTTTATGAACATGGCATGCGCAAAAACAGGCTGGCACAAGCCGCGTGTTGTAATATGTGTTCCGTCCGGTGTTACGGAAGTGGAAAAAATGGCTGTCGAAGAGGCAACGGTTCAGGCCGGTGCAAGAGAAGCTTTTCTAATAGAGGAACCGATGGCTGCCGCTATCGGAGCAAATCTGCCTGTGGAAGCACCGACGGGCAGTATGATATGCGACATCGGCGGCGGAACAACCGAGGTGGCGGTTATATCGCTCGGCGGAATCGTTACCAGCAAAACTCTGAGAATGGCAGGAGATCAGTTTAACGAGGCAATTGTAAATTATATACGCAAAGAATACAATATGCTCATAGGTGAAGCTACCGCCGAAAGAGTGAAAATAGAAATCGGTTCGGCATGTCCTCTTCAGGAGGAAGAAACGGCTGAAATCAGCGGACGCGATCTCATGACGGGTTTGCCGAAGTATCTTACCATTTCGTCGCGTGATGTCCGAAATGCCATGAGCGAGTGTATAGCCGCAATTGTAGACGCGGTAAAGGTTACGCTCGAAGATACTCCGCCGGAACTTTCGGCAGATATTATGGACAGCGGAATTGTGCTCACCGGCGGCGGTGCGCTTATACGCGGACTTGATCTTGTTATTACTCACGAAACGGGTATGCCCGTTGTTATAGCCGATTCTCCGCTAAACTGCGTTGCAGCAGGTGCCGGTATGGTTATAGACGAGATAGATATGCTCAAAGAATCCGTTTTTAAATAATCGGACATTATTATAAAGGTGTGTTAAACCATATGTATTTTTTTCAGAAAAATAAGTATAAAATAATGCTTTGCGCGGCAACCGTTATTCTTGTGATGATAATTGCTGTGGGACATTCGGCCGATAACGGCAGATCCGGAGTGGCAGCAAACGCTGTCGGAGGTATTGCGACTCCCATGCAAAAGGGAGTTACATCCGCCTCGGATTCGGTTCGCGGATTTTTTAACTATCTGCGTAACATGAAAGGCTATGAAAAAGAGAATCAAAAGCTGCGTGAAAGAGTTGCTGCGCTTGAAGATGAACTTCGCAAAAAGGAAAGTCTGAAGTCGGAAAACGAACGTCTGCGCGAACTTCTTGAACTGAAAAAAAGCAGTAATACCTATGAAACCGTTGCAGCAGACGTCGTGGCATTTAACACAGATAACTTTACACGAAACTACACCATAAACAAGGGAATCCGTCACGGCATTACAGAAAACAGTGCCGTTATAACGCCGTACGGTCTGGTCGGCTATGTATACGAAGTCGGCAGAAGCTGGGCAAAGATTCGTCCGATAACCGACACCGCGTCATCTGTAAGCGCGACGGTTGAAAGAGTCGGAACAACGGCGATTGTGCAGGGCGACATCAGTCTTATGGAAAACGGAAAATGTAAAATGGTCTATGTTTCGAAAGAAGCCGGACTTGAGATAGGCGACTATGTTGAGACATCGGGCGCCGGCGGCATTATTCCACCGAATATTTATATCGGAAAAATAACCGATGTAAAGGACGATGTCACCGGTGTGTCGCAGGAGGTTGTAATCAAACCCGGAGTCGACTTTGCGGATATAGACGAAGTACTTGTTATTAAACAGTAATTACGGAGAAAACAATGAAAAGCTTTCTGGCATATATCACAGTAATAATACTTTTTGTTGTGCAGACAACACTCGGCAGATACATAGACATATACGGGATTGCCCCAAATCTCGTTTTTGTTTTTGCCGTGTGTTATTCGATGTACAATTTTCCGGTTCGTTCGGCTGTTCTGTGTGTTGTTTCAGGTCTTATTCTGGACTTGTATAACTGCACGAATATAGGACTTAACGCCCTTTTGTACATGTACATAGGCCTTGCGGTGTCAATGTTTTTTGCCGTGCTGATGAAAAAGAGCCTTTTTACCGTTGCGCTCGGTGTAATAACCGTTTCGGCAGTTTATCAGATTATATGGCTTGTTCTTGTTCACGTTATTAACCACAGGGCGCCGTTTTTGTATTCACTCGTACGGATTGTTTTGCCGTCGACGGTATATGACGGAATAGCCGCAACGGTAATGTATATGTGGGCACGCTGGCTCAGCGAAGAACAAATAAGGGGGCTGTGAGATGTTTCAGAAATTACATGATAAAAATTTTGCTATGAGTTTTGTTGTGTCGGTTTTGCTTGCGGCGATTGTTCTGCGCCTTGTTGTGCTCCAGGTTGTCGAGGGCGAGAGCTACCTTGTTCAGTCAAAAAACAAACTCACAAATTCGGTTGAAGTTCCTGCGGCACGCGGAATTATTTACGACAGAAACGGTCATCCGCTCATAACAAACCGCGTGGGATTTTCAATCCAGGTTGTGTACGGCGATACACAGAGTGATAAAATGAATGATATTCTTTTGAGCCTTGTAAATCTGCTGAAAAAAAACGATGACATATATGTCGATTCGCTCCCGATAGATAACGAAAGCTTTGATTATAATTTTAAAGATGATGAGACATCAACCGCTGAGGAAAAAATAAAGGCGTTTAAAGATAAATACAAAATTCCGCAGTCGGCAGACGGAAAAAAGTCACTCAAATACCTGGCAAACAGATATAAGGTGGATAATCGCTATACCTATAGCGATATCCGCAAAATTGTCGGTATGCGCTATGAACTGGAAAGCCGCGGACTTGCATATGGTTCTCCGGTTACCGTTGCAAGCGATGTCAGCGATGCCAGCATCGCCGTTATCAAGGAACAGAGCGATTATTATAAAAATATAACCGTTGTTACCTCGCCGTTTCGCGAATATGAATGCGGCACGCTTGCGGCACATATACTCGGCAGGGTAGGCGTTATATACAAAGAAGAATACGAAACTCTCAAGGACAAAGGCTACGGAATGAACGATGTGATAGGAAAAGATGGCATGGAGAAGTACCTTGAACAATATATCCGCGGCAAAGACGGCAGAATAAATCTCTCGCGCGAGCTGGGTACACAAACTCTTGCTCCGGACGAGATAGCGGCAGTTCCAGGAAATAATGCCGTTCTCACAATAGATTATGATTTGCAGAAAACTGCCGAAGAGGCGCTTGCTTCAACCATATCGGCAATTAAGGCAAAGGGCGCAAAATCGGATGACAAAGCCGGAGCCGACGCCGGCGGCGGAGCTGTTGTTGCAATAGATGTAAATACCGGCGAAGTGCTTGCAATGGCAAGCTATCCGACATTTGATCCGGCATTGTTTGACGAAAACTACGCAAAGCTTTCAAAGGATACCGGCAAGCCGATGTTTAACCGTGCCGCAAGCGGAACGTATGCGCCGGGTTCCGTGTTCAAGATTATTACGGCAATTGCCGGTTTGGAAGAACACGTCGTAACACCGACGGAAACCATTGTCGATAAAGGTCAGTATGAACATTACGGTCAGACGTTTAACTGCTGGATATGGACTCAGAGTCACACAACGCACGGCGCACAGAATGTGTCATCTGCAATTGAAAATTCGTGTAACTATTATTTCTATGAAGTAGGAAAGCGCCTCGGAGAAAAAAAGATATTTGAATATGCAAGTAAAGTCGGACTCGGAAAAAAGACGGGTATAGAAATAGAGGGCGAATCTGCCGGAATACTCGCAAACGAAGAATACAAAAAAGAAGTTTTCGATCAAGTGTGGTACCCCGGAGATACACTGCAAATGGCAATCGGTCAGTCGTTTAACCTATTTACACCGCTTCAGCTTGCAAATTACATTGCCACTGTTGCAAACGGCGGTACATGCTATAAGCCGCACCTTACAAAATGTATACGCGATTATTCAACAGGCGAGGTTATAACAGAGATACAGCCGAAGATTATAAGCAAGCTGAATATGTCGGATTCAACCTACGCGGCGGTAACAAAAGGTATGCTTTTGGGAAGCCGCCAGGGAACATCGTCGGCGGCATTTTCGGACTTCCCGATAAATGTTTGCTCAAAGACCGGTTCCGCGCAGATTAATATAGGTAGTGCGAACGGTGTGTTTGCTTCATATGCACCGTATGAAAATCCGCAGATAGCCATAGCCGTTGTAATAGAAAATGCTGGCTCCGGTGCTGCGCTTGCCCCGATTGCCAAGCAAATCTACGAAAAATATTTCAATCTTAATTTTGAATATCAGAGCGAGAGTTTTGTGCAAAAAAACGTATTATTACAGTAATTTTCACAAAAATAACAAAAATTGTATTTTTTTGTAGACAAAATTATATATTTCTGTTAAAATATAGGGGTGAGGTTTGAATGCCTAAAATAATAACCGTTGTTTCGCCAAAAAGCGGATGCGGCGCAACTGTGTCGGCAGCATATTTGTGGCAGTGTATTGTGCGCGAAAGCCACAGCATATTGGCTGTTGACATGTGCGCGCAGCACAGTACGCTCGATTTGACAATCGGCTCGGAGGGCTGCGCACCGTACAACATAAACGATGTCGCAATCGGTTTGTGTACATTGGATGATGCGCTTTATCGTCCGGAGGAGTGTCCGAATGCAGCATTTTTGAGCGGAGCATACGGCGGTGATTATGTCGGATTTCACAAAATTGCAGAAATGGCGGCAGATACGGATTTTGAGTATCTTATTGCAGATGTGTGTTATGATGACTATATTACGGATTTTGCACTTGCAGAGGACAGCAGCATTGTTATTTATGTAACAGACTGTACATATGCGTCCGTCAGAATGTGCGCCGTTGCCGCACAGAGTGCGGATTTTGATAAATCATACATCCTAATAAACAAAATTATTCCGGAATACATCGAAAACGGATTTTGCCCGGATGTCGATAACATTGTCGACTCCGTCGGACTCAGACCGATAGGTTTGATACCGTGGGATCCCGATGCAGTGCGTGTTTCGTGTATGGGTATTCTTAATACCGATACATCCGGTGACGCCGCGGACGCTTTTGCCAATACCGCTTTGCGAATTAAAGGACAGGCGGTGCCTGCAATTGATTTTGACAGATATTACGATTGTTTTAAAATAAAAAAGAGGAGGTTTAACAAATGAATATTGCACTGATAGCCCATGACAAAAAGAAGGAACTGATGGTACAGTTCTGCATAGCGTACAAGGGTATATTTGCAAAACACAACTTAGTAGCAACAGGAACAACCGGGGGACTTATTACCGATGCAACAGGTTTGGAAGTACACAGATTTCTCGCCGGCTCGCAGGGTGGAGACCAGCAAATCGGGGCGCGCATTGCGTACAACGAAATAGACCTTGTTTTATTTTTCCGCGATCCGCTAACATCCAAGACAAATGAGCCCGATGTAATGAATATTTTGCGTCTGTGCGATATACACAATATTCCGATAGCTACAAATGTTGCAACGGCCGAGGTACTTATTCTCGGCCTTGATAAAGGATATCTTGATTGGAGAGATATAGTCAATCCGAAACCCAAAAAGGCGGAATGACAGTTTTTGTAATCGTAAACCCGATTGTTATGTTACTATCACACAAGTTTTAACGACATATATTGACATGAAAACTATTACATGTTATCATTTGAATATCCTTTCTGTGACTGACGGATTAAAGCGGAGTACCGCAAAGGAGCAGAAAGCAGTTTCAGCCGACCGTCTGGGCATGCCATAGCTATTGTGCTATAGGTGTGTCCTTTTTTGTATTTAAAGAGACAAAATGGAGGTTCGATTATGAAGAAAGTGGCTATTATAATGGGGAGTGACAGCGATTTGCCTGTAGTTACAAAGGCAGTTGACGCTCTAAAACAGCTTGAGATTCCATATGAGGTACATGTGTATTCGGCACACCGTACACCGGAATATGTTAAAAACTTTGCACAGGACGCCGAGGACAACGGATTCGGAGTTATTATTGCTGCTGCCGGAATGGCGGCACATCTTGCGGGGGCTGTTGCCGCAAGCACAACTCTCCCCGTAATCGGTATTCCGATAAGCGGCTCAAAGCTCGGAGGTATGGACGCACTCCTTTCGACAGTTCAGATGCCTTCGGGAATACCGGTGGCAACGGTTGCTGTTGACGGGGCAAAGAATGCGGCAATTCTTGCGGCGCAGATTATTGCCATAGGCGACAGGGAACTGTCTATCCGTCTTAAGCACGACCGCCTCAAATCAAAGGAAGCTGTGCTTGAAAAAAATAAAGAGGTAGAACAGAGTCTTAATAATATTTAAAAAACATATTTACAATTAACTAAAAATTACATATCATTTGAAAAAGGAGTTTGCACAATGAATAAGTTGAACCAATTGTATGAGGGTAAGGCAAAGAAGGTTTATTCCACCGATGATCCGTCTGTGTATATTGTTTCGTACAAAGATGACGCTACGGCATTTAACGGACTCAAAAAAGGCACAATAGCGGGCAAGGGCGTAATAAACAACCGTATGTCGAATATGCTTATGCAGATGCTGGAAAAGAGCGGTATTCCGACACACTTTGTTGAGGAAATAAACGACAGAGAAACAGTCGTAAAAAAGGTTTCTATTGTTCCGCTCGAAGTTATAATCCGAAATGTATCGGCAGGCTCATTTTCGAAAAAATACGGTGTTGACGAGGGAATAGTATTTGATTCGCCGACAATAGAATTTTCATATAAAAACGATGAGCTCGGCGATCCGCTTTTAAATTCATATCACGCACTGGCACTCGGTCTTGCCACCGCGGATGAAATTGAAAAGATAAAACAAATGGCATTCTCAGTAAACAATGTGCTCACGGAATATTTTAAGACTCTCGGCATACGTCTTGTAGACTTCAAACTTGAATTCGGCAGACTCGACAGCGGCGAAATAATTCTTGCGGATGAAATTTCCCCCGACACATGCCGCCTTTGGGATATTAAAACAAATGAAAAACTCGATAAAGACCGTTTCAGAAGAGATATGGGCGGTGTTGAGGACGCATACAACGAAGTTATGAATCGTTTGCTTGGTAAATAGAATTATCGGAAATGTGAAAAGGCATGCTCAGGCACGCCTTTTCGTATTCCTTGCAACACTTATTACGAACGGGAGAACAGCTATGATTAATATGAATAAAATACATGAAGAATGCGGAGTTTTCGGAATATTCAGCCCTGTGCGCACCGATGTTGCAATAAGCACATACTACGGTTTGTTTGCACTCCAGCACCGCGGTCAGGAAAGCGGCGGTATTGTGGTAAATGACGACGGTGTGTTCAGAACATACAAGGATACCGGACTTGTAAACGACATATTTACACCCGACAGGTTAAATTATCTCGGACTCGGCAATATGGCGGTAGGTCATGTTCGCTACAGCACAACCGGCAACGACGGCAGGGTAAACGCTCAGCCTATAGTTGTTAATCACATAAAAGGGCATACCGCCCTTGCGCACAACGGCAACCTGGTTAATTCGGCGGACTTGCGGCTGGAACTGGAACTTCAGGGAACAATATTTCACACAACAAGCGATACAGAGGTTATATCGTATATTATCACAAAAGAGCGAATAAATTCATCCTCGGTTGAAGAAGCGCTGGAAAAAGCCATGACGCGTATAAAGGGCGCATACTCAATTGTTATGATGTCACCGTCAAAGCTTATTGCGGCGCGTGATGAAAACGGATTCAGACCGCTGTGTTACGGAAAGAGAGATGACGGAAGCTACGTTGTCGCGTCCGAATCCTGCGCCCTGGATTCCGTCGGAGCACATTATATAAGAGATATTGAACCGGGTGAAATAGTCGTTTTTACCAAAGACGGTGTCAAGGAAATAAAAACTCATTGCGGCAAAAAAGAGCACACAATGTGCATTTTTGAATACATATATTTTGCCCGCCCCGATTCGGTTATCGAGGGCAAGAGCGTTCACCGTGCGCGGCTCAATGCCGGGGCATGCCTTGCGCTCGAACATCCTGTTGATGCCGATGTTGTTGTCGGTGTTCCCGATTCAGGCCTTGACGCGGCAATGGGATATTCGAGACAATCGGGTATTCCGTACGGAATAGGTTTTATCAAAAATAAATATATCGGAAGAACGTTTATATCACCGGGGCAGAAATCGCGTGAAAACAAGGTCAGGATTAAGCTTAATACAATATCGGAAACAGTGCGCGGAAAGAGGGTTATTCTGATAGACGATTCCATTGTCCGCGGAACAACAAGTGCGTTGATTGTAAAGCTGCTGCGCGATGCAGGTGCAACCGAGGTTCATATGCGTGTATCGGCTCCACCGTTTCTTAATCCCTGTTACTACGGTACGGATATTGATTCTAAGGAGTCGCTTATTGCTTGCCACCATACTGTTGATGAAATTGCGGAAATAATCGGTGCGGACAGCCTCGGATATCTCAGTACAGACAGTCTTCCGCGTTTGATTGGAACAAAAAAGGGGTGCGGATATTGCGACGCATGCTTTACCGGTACATATCCGACCGAAACACCCAAAGATGTGGGCAAAAACAGATTTGAAACAAAAATAGGCGAATATGAGGAGGACTGATGAAATGAAAAGCTACAGTGAAAGTTACAAAGCAGCCGGTGTTGATATTACAGCCGGTTACAGAGCGGTTGAACTTATGAAAAAACACATTGCCGCAACAATGGTTGGTTCCAAAACATCCGATATAGGCGGTTTCGGCGGAATGTTTGAGCTTGATATAACCAATATGCCGAATCCCGTGCTTGTGAGCGGAACAGACGGAGTCGGCACAAAACTCAAGCTGTCTTTTGTTATGGATAAGCACGATACTGTCGGTGTGGACTGCGTGGCAATGTGTGTGAACGATATTATTTGCTGCGGAGCAAAACCGCTTATCTTCCTCGATTATATTGCCTGCGGAAAAAATGTCCCGGAAAAAATTGCCGAAATAGTAAAGGGAATTGCCGACGGATGCATTCAGGCAGGCTGCGCGCTGGTTGGCGGAGAGACGGCGGAAATGCCCGGTTTTTATCCGGAGGATGAATACGACCTTGCCGGATTTTCCGTCGGTGCAGTGGATAAATCAAGGGTTCTTGACAATTCTGCCGTTGCCGAGGGCGATATTATAATCGCACTTCCGTCGAGCGGTGTACATTCCAACGGTTTCTCACTTGTTCGCAAGGTGTTTGATATCGAAAATTCCGACATAAAATCACCTGTTGAAGCTTTGGACGGAAAAACACTGGGTGAAACACTGCTCACACCGACAAAGATATATGTTAAACCGATGTGTGCATTGTTCGATAAGGTAACCGTTAAGGCCGTATCTCATATAACGGGAGGCGGTTTTTATGAAAATATTCCGCGCAGCCTGCCGAACGGATTCGGCGCAAAGATTGAAAAATCGGCAGTAAAGGTACTCCCGATATTTGATATTATCGCAAAGAGCGGAAATATTCCCGAGCGCGATATGTTCAACACATTCAATATGGGAGTCGGCATGAGCGTTGTTGTGGGTAAAGATGACGCCGACGCGGCACTGAAAATATTGAAAGAGAACGGCGAGGACGTATATATTTGCGGCGAAATAATTCGCTCGGACGAAAGCGTGATATTATGCTGACGGCGAATATTGCGGTGTTTGTTTCCGGCGGTGGAACAAATTTGCAGGCACTTATAGATTCCGAAGCGAGCGGAAGGATTCCGAGCGGCAGAATTAAACTCGTTTTGTCGTCCAATCCCGGCGCGTATGCGCTCAAACGTGCCGAATCCGCCGGGATAGACAGTGTGTGTGTGTGTAAAAAAGACGCCGTGAATCAGGATGAGTTCGAAAGCAAAATTATATCTTACTTAGATAAGTACGACATAGATTTGATAGTTCTTGCCGGGTTTATGAGCATACTAAGCGAAAAATTCACCGAAAAATATGCAAATAGAATAATAAATGTTCATCCGTCGCTTATTCCGTCGTTTTGCGGAGAGGGATTCTACGGTCTGCGCGTTCACCGCGCGGCGCTCGATTACGGTGTAAAGGTAACCGGTGCCACCGTGCACTATGTAAACGAAATTCCGGATGGCGGTGAAATTATACTTCAGAAAGCTGTTGATGTTGAACCGGGCGACACTCCCGAGATTCTCCAAAGGAGAGTTATGGAAAAGGCGGAATGGATTATTCTTCCGCAGGCAGCACAGATTGTTGCAGATAATATCGCAAGAGAAAAACAGGAGGCGAAAAAATGAGCATACATGATGACACATGCAGAATAGGAGAGTTGCTGGCAGATAATTCTTATGCCGGCAGAGGAATTGTTATCGGCAAATCGGAAGACGGACAAAACGCTGTTTTCGCATATTTTATTATGGGAAGAAGCGCAAACAGCCGTAATCGGGTTTTTGTTGAGGGTGTGAACGGCGATGTAACCATTTATCCGTTTGATTCATCAAAAGTAGAGGATCCGTCACTGATAATTTATTCACCGGTAAGACGTTTCGGAAAAAATATAATTGTGACAAACGGCGATCAGACAGATACAATTTATAACGGACTTAAAGACGGCAAAGCATTTGACGTGTCTCTTGAATCGCGTGAGTTCGAACCGGACAGCCCGAATTTTACTCCGCGTATAAGCGGCATACTTAATTTTGACGGCGGTTTTTCGTACAGATTGAGTATATTAAAAAGCGCCGATGACGCCGGCAGCGCATGCAACAGATACACATTTGCATATTCGCCACTCGGAGGAATCGGGCATTTTATACATACCTACAATCACGACGGCAATCCGCTGCCGACATTTACCGGTGAACCGAAGCGGATTTTTATCGGCAGCGATATCGACGGTTTTACGAATGAAATATGGAATAACCTTGACTGTGGCAATAAGATATCCCTGTACTGCGAATATGTGGATATCAAAAGCGGAAAATCACAGATAAGACTTATTAATAAATACAAAAAAGAGGTGTGATGATTTGAAAGAATTTGAACTTAAATACGGATGCAATCCAAACCAGAAACCGGCAAGAATCTATATGGAAAACGGAGAATCGCTTCCCATAGAAATACTGAACGGCCGCCCGGGGTATATCAATTTTCTTGACGCGCTCAACAGCTGGCAGCTTGTTTCGGAATTAAAACAGGCACTCGGAATGTGCGCTGCGGCTTCTTTTAAGCATGTAAGTCCCACATCCGCCGCTATCGGAATCAAAATGGACGAAAAGCTCAAAAAGGCATGTTTTGCAGATGATATACCGGGACTTGACGATTCACCGGCGGCAACAGCCTATGCGCGTGCCCGCGGAACCGACAGGATGTCATCATTCGGAGACTGGATTGCACTTTCCGACACCTGCGATGTTACGGCGGCAAAGCTTATCTCGCGTGAGGTATCGGACGGAATAATCGCCCCTGATTATTCCCCCGAGGCGCTGGAAATACTCAAAAAGAAGAAAAAAGGTAACTATAACATAGTTAAAATAGATGCCGCCTATGTTCCGGATGCTGTCGAACACAAACAGGTTTTCGGTATTACATTTGAGCAGGGCAGAAACAACATTTGCATAGACTGTGATTTGCTCACCGATATCGTTACCGACAACAAATTTCTGCCCGATGAGGCTAAGCGCGATCTTGTGATAGCGCTAATCACACTTAAATACACACAGTCAAATTCGGTGTGCTATGCAAAAGACGGACAGGCAATCGGAGTCGGTGCAGGGCAGCAATCGCGTATTCACTGCACACGGCTTGCCGGAAACAAAGCAGACAACTGGCTCCTGCGTCAGTGCGACAAGGTGCTCAATCTCCCGTTTTTGGACGGAGTCAAGCGCCCCGACAGAGATAATGCAATAGATGTATATATTTCTGATGACAGCGAGGAACTTCTTGCCGACGGTAACTGGCAAAAACTTTTTTACAAAAAACCGGATGAATTCACCAAGGCGGAAAAACGCGAATATTTGTCGGGCATAAGCGGTGTATCGCTTGCATCGGACGCATTTTTTCCGTTTGGCGACAATATTGTGCGTGCTTCAAAAAGCGGTGTAAGCTACATAGCACAGCCGGGCGGCTCAATACGCGACGATAACGTTATTGAGGAATGCAACAACCGCAAAATTGTCATGGCAATGACTCATGCAAGGCTTTTCCACCACTAAAACGAACGGAGGGTACATGTGATGAATATAATTGTTATCGGTTCCGGCGGAAGGGAACACGCTATAATAAAGAAAATTAAGGAAAGTCCGATGGCGGATAAAATATATGCACTTCCCGGTAACGGCGGAATTGCCGCCGATGCCGAGTGCGTTCCGATAGGCGCATGCGATATAGAGGCAATATGCGAATTTGCCAAGGCGCAAAAAATCGATTTTGCCGTTGTTGCTCCGGACGATCCGCTTGTGCTCGGAGCGGTGGACGCTCTTGAGGCGGCAGGCATTAAATGTTTCGGACCGAGAAAAAATGCTGCCGAGATTGAGGGAAGCAAGGTTTTTGCGAAAAATCTTATGAAAAAATATTCCATTCCGACAGCTAAATATGAAGTTTTTGATGATTCATCATCGGCAATGAATTACCTTGAAAACACCGATTATCCGACGGTAATAAAGGCAGACGGCCTTGCATTGGGCAAGGGTGTTGTTATAGCCGAAAATTTGAATGAAGCAAAACAGGCTGTAAAATCAATAATGCTTGATAAGCAGTTCGGAAAAAGCGGAAATCAAATTGTCGTTGAAGAATATCTCACAGGACCGGAGGTATCCGTTTTGTGCTTTACCGACGGTAAAACAATTGTCCCCATGGTATCATCCATGGATCACAAACGCGCATGCGACGGCGATAAGGGACTAAATACCGGCGGAATGGGAACGGTTGCCCCGAATCCGTATTACACACAGGAGATTGCGGATATATGCATGGAAACAATCTTTATTCCGACAATCAATGCAATGAATAGTGAGGGGCGCACATTTTGTGGATGCCTGTATTTTGGACTGATGCTTACCGCAGACGGAGCTAAAGTAATAGAATACAATTGTCGGTTCGGCGATCCCGAAACCCAGGTTGTGCTGCCGCTGCTCGACAGCGACCTTTTGGATATAATGCTTCATGTCAGCGACGGCACACTGGCAGACGCCGACGTTCGGTTTTCATCGGACAGCGCATGCTGCGTGGTAATGGCATCGGACGGATATCCGAAAAAATACGACACGGGATATGAAATATCCATGCCCGATGACAAAAATATATATGTTGCCGGTGCAAGAACAGAAAACGGAAAGCTTGTAACTTCCGGCGGCAGGGTGCTCGGCGTAACCGAACGTGCCGCAACGCTTAAACAGGCCGTTGAGGCTGCATATAACACTGTTTCACAGGTTAAATTTGAGAACGCGTATTATCGCCGTGACATAGGAAAAAAGGCACTGGAGGGAATTAGATAGATGGTTTACAGAGTTTTTTCGGAAAAGAAAAGAGAACTTGCCAACGAGGCACATTCACTCAAAAATGAAGTATGCAGCTTTTTGCGGATAAACGGTGTTTCCGACATCCGTATTATAAACCGCTATGACGTTCAGGGTATAGACAAAGAACTTTTTGAATATTGCAAAACAACGGTTTTTTCCGAGCCGCAGCTGGATATTGTGTCGGACGATATTGATGAAAGTAAGGCTGATTATGCCTTTGCGGTTGAGTATCTGCCCGGGCAGTTTGACCAGCGTGCAAACTCGGCAGCCGAATGTATTCAGATTATATCGCAAAAGGAACGTCCCGTCGTTCGCACGGCAAAGGTGTATCTGATATACGGCGATATATTACAGAGCGATTTTGACAGAATCAAAAAGTATGTTATAAACCCCGTTGAATCGCGTGAGGCATCGTTTGCCGTTCCGGATACTTTGGACGCGGATTATGCTTCACCGAGCAGTGTTGAAACATTGAACGGATTTATCGGTCTGGATAAAAACGGACTCAAAGATTTTGTGAATAAGTATGCCCTTGCAATGGATTATGACGATATTGAATTTTGCCAAAGCTATTTTGCAAAAGAGGGACGCGATCCCACGATAACCGAAATCAGAATGATTGATACATACTGGTCTGATCATTGCCGCCATACAACGTTTCTTACTTCAATAGACGATATTCGGATAGACGATGACGGTATTAAGGAAACATATGATATGTATCTCAAGATACGCGAGGATATCGGACGTACAAAACCCGTTAATCTCATGGATATGGCGACAATTGCCGTTAAATATCTCAAAAAATGCGGCAAGCTCGACAAGCTTGACGAGTCGGAGGAGATAAATGCATGTACCGTAAAGATTGATGTGGAAATGGACGGCAAAGGCGAAAAATGGCTGTTGCTGTTTAAAAACGAAACGCACAATCATCCCACGGAAATTGAACCGTTCGGCGGAGCGGCAACATGTATCGGCGGCGCAATACGCGATCCGCTGTCCGGCAGAAGCTATGTGTATGCCGCTATGCGCGTTACCGGTGCGGCAAATCCGCTTACACCGATAGAAGATACAATTGCGGGGAAACTGTCGCAAAAGAAAATTGTAACAGGCGCCGCAAACGGATATTCATCATATGGAAATCAGATTGGACTTGCCACCGGTATTGTGGACGAAATTTATCACCCCGGATATGCCGCAAAGAGAATGGAGATAGGCGCAGTTATAGCAGCTGCCCCACAGCAAAACGTTCGCCGCGAAAGACCTGTGCCGGGTGATGTGATAATTCTTCTCGGCGGAGCAACCGGACGTGACGGCTGCGGCGGCGCAACCGGTTCATCAAAATCTCACACTGCGCAGTCGCTGGAAACATGCGGTGCCGAGGTTCAAAAGGGCAATGCACCCGAAGAGAGAAAACTACAGCGTTTGTTCAGAAACAGCCGCGCATCGGCAATGATAAAACGCTGTAACGATTTTGGTGCGGGCGGTGTGTCGGTAGCAATAGGTGAGCTTGCCGACGGAATAGAAGTTGACCTTGACAAGGTGCCGAAAAAATACGAAGGTCTGGACGGCACGGAGCTTGCAATATCCGAATCGCAGGAGCGCATGGCGGTTGTTGTTGACAAAGATGACGCCGATAAGTTCATTGCTCTTGCCAACAGTGAAAACTTAGAGGCAACATGTGTTGCGCGTGTTTGCGAGAAACCGTATTTTGTAATGAATTGGAAAGGAAACCGTATTGTAAATTTATCGCGTGAATTTCTCAATTCCAACGGTGCGCCCAAGCACACATGCGCCGCTGTAACAAAACCGGAAAATTATGAAAAGATTACCGATGTCGGTTTTTTCGAAGCACTCATATCACTGTGCGGTGATCTCAATATATGCTCAAAGAGGGGACTTAGCGAAAGATTTGATTCGACAATAGGTGCCGGAACAGTTTTGATGCCTTTCGGCGGAAAGTATCAGCGCACGCCGATACAGGCAATGGTAAACAAAATATCGTCCGAAACAAAGGAAACCGACGACTGCTCCGTTATGGCATGGGGTTATAATCCGTATATCACGGAAAAGAGTCCGTATCACGGCGCATACCTTGCCGTTGTTGAATCGGTGTCTAAGCTGATTGCCGCAGGCGCGCCGTTTAATGACGTGTACCTGACATTCCAGGAGTATTTTGAAAAGCCGAATGATGATCCGAAACGCTGGGGCAAACCGGTTGCGGCGGTGCTCGGAGCACTCAGGGCACAGTTGGACCTCGGTATAGCCTCAATCGGCGGCAAGGACTCTATGAGCGGAAGTTTTGAAAATATAGACGTCCCTCCGACGCTTGTGTCATTTGCTGTCACAACGGCAAAGGCATCGAAAATAATATCACCGGAATTTAAATCTGCCGGAAACAGGGTAGTTCTTTTGAGCCCTGCATATACTGACGGCGGCATTGCCGATTCGGTATCGCTTATTAATGTTTTTGATACCGTTACACAGCTTATTTCGGACGGACACTGCGTAAGCGCATATACTCCGACATATGGCGGAATTGCCGAGGCTGTTGTAAAAATGTCTATGGGCAACGGATTTGGATTTGACTTTGCCGACGGTATTTCAAAGGATGATATATTCGGATATAAATACGGCTCATTCCTGCTCGAAATGGCAGACGATACCGATATAGGCACATTTGTCGGAACAGTGAGCGACAGAGGAAGTATTACATATTGCGGAGAAAGCGTTTCAACGGACATTCTTTTTGAAAAATACGAATCGGTTCTCGAAAGCGTTTATCCGTGCAAGACATCGGCAAGGGCAGAAATCGCAAAGAAGTTAAAATATACTTCCGCGTCCGTTTCGAAACCGACGCGCGCCTTTGCAAAACCGAGACTGCTTATACCGGTTTTTCCAGGTACAAACTGTGAATATGACACGGCAAAAGCCGCGGCAAGAGCAGGTGCCGATCCGGATGTGTTTGTGATAAACAATCTGAACGCCAAAAACGTGTCGAAATCGCTGAAGGTGTTTGCAGACAAAATTGCATCATCACAGGGAATATTTATCCCCGGCGGATTTTCGGGCGGAGATGAACCCGAGGGCTCGGCAAAACTGATAACGGCATTTTTCAGAAATGAATATGTAAAAGAGGCTGTAAACGACCTTATTAAAAACCGCGATGGACTTATGTGCGGTATATGCAACGGTTTTCAGGCACTCATCAAACTCGGTCTTGTTCCGTACGGCGAAATAACCGACACCGATGACACATGCCCGACGCTTACATTTAATACAATAGGCAGGCATCAGTCGAAAATAGTTTATACATCCATTGCATCAAATATTTCGCCGTGGCTGATGAACACAAATGTCGGCGATGTGTATGCCGTTCCGATATCTCACGGCGAAGGAAGATTCTATGCCAATGAAAAATGTGTAATGGAACTTGCCGAATCCGGGAGAATTGCGACACAGTATAGCACACCGGACGGAAATGTCTCGATGGATATAGAATACAACCCCAACGGCTCTGTGATGGCTGTTGAGGGAATTACTTCGCCGGACGGACGTATATTCGGTAAAATGGGACACAGCGAAAGATACTGCGATAATCTTTATAAAAATGTTCCGGGAAATTACGACATGAAATTATTTGAATCATTTGCAGAGTATTATAATATATAGCAATTCACAAAAGGCGAAACCGTTTAAATTTCGGTTTCGCCTTTTGCAATTACCGCGATTAGAGATTGTTGTTTTGCTCGTTGTTTCTGTTATCCTTGTTTTTCTGGTCTTTGCGGTTGTTCTTGTTGTTCTGATTGAACTGATTATTCTGATTGTTCTGATTGTTATTCTGCTTGTTCTGATTTTCTGACATTTTTGTCATCCTTTCAAATTTAAAAGTTTGCATTTGTCATACGAAGCTTAAACAGCAATGTGTTCAAGTTTCGGTTAACCATGCATAAGGTATTATGACCGCATATAAAAAAATTATACATTAAAATATAAAAATTTATCCGCCTATTATGCGTAATGTAAAATTTTGGCTGAATGACTTGACAAATTCACTTTTGTGTGATAAAGTGATAAAGTAATAAAGCGAATATAGGGGTGAAAAAATGAATTTCAATGCTGACGAAATAATAAAAAATGATGAAAAAGCAATATTTGAACTGCGGTCGCTTTATCGCAAATACGGCTATAAGCAGTATAAAATGAGTAAGTTTGAGGAATATGACTTTTATGCCGAAAACAAGGATTTTCTTGTGTCGGACGGTATAATAACATTTACCGATACAAACGGAAAACTTATGGCGTTAAAACCCGATGTTACACTTTCCATAATCAAAAATTCTCAGGCAGGTTCGCTTACAAAGGTGTATTATAACGAAAATGTTTACCGCGTATCACCCGGAACGCATTCATTTAAAGAAATAATGCAGACAGGGCTTGAGTGTATCGGCGATATTGACATGTATAATATATGCGAAGTTGTTTTGCTTGCCATAAAGAGCCTTGGTGCAATAAGCGACGATACGGCATTTGACATTTCACATATGGGGATTATATCACTTATACTGAAACGTTTTAAAACAGGAGATAAATACAACGATAAACTGCTTAAATGCATTGAACAGAAAAATTATCATGAGCTGTGCACCTTATGCGATGAGTGCGGCGCGGACTTTGAACTTTTAAAAAGCGTTGCATCCGTCTGTGACTGCGGAGACAATGCAATTGCCAAACTCGAAAGCCTTAATCTCGGCGAAGAGTTTGCCGCAGTAACAGATGAACTCAGACAGATAAACCGCGTTATAAAAGAAAACGGACTGGCCGACAATGTTAAATTCGATTTTTCAATCGTTAATGACAAAAATTATTACAGCGGAATTGTTTTCAAAGGATACGTGAACGGAATATATCAGAGCGTGCTGTCGGGCGGACAGTACGGCAGTCTTATGCAGAAAATGGGCAAAAGCGGCGATGCGATTGGATTTGCCGTTTACCTCGATGCGCTCGAACGGCTTAATTGCCAAAGAAAAAAATACGATGCCGACATTGCGCTGATTTATGACGGCAATGCCGATATTTCGGAGCTTACGAAATTTATTCGGCTTCTTACGGATAACGGCAGCAACGTTCTTGCGTTGAAGGATATCGGCAATTTCAGGTGCAGGCAGGTTTTGAAATTTAACGGAGGTGAGATTGTTGAAATCAATGATTAATGTAGCACTTCCCAAGGGACGGCTCGGTGAGAGGGTATACGAACTGTTCGAAAAATCAGGCTACGAGTGTGATTCAATAAAGGAAAACAGCCGAAAACTTACATTTGAAAATACCGAAAAAGGCGTTCGGTATTTTTGGGTAAAGCCGTCGGACGTGGCAATATATGTTGAACGCGGAGCGGCGGATATAGGAATTGCCGGGAAAGATATTCTGCTTGAATATTCGCCCGATGTGTATGAACTCCTTGATTTGAAAATCGGCAAATGCCGCATGACAGTCGCAGGATACCGTGATTTTAAGGATGATACCGAAAAAACGCTTCGTGTTGCAACAAAGTTTGTAAATATAGCGTCGGAATACTATTCAAAAAAGAGCAGGGATATAGATATAATCAAGCTTAACGGCTCGATAGAGCTTGCTCCGATACTCGGACTGTCCGATGTCATAGTTGATATTGTCGAAACCGGTTCCACACTTAAGGAAAATAATCTTGCTCCGCTTGAAACAATTGTTGAAATAAGCGCAAGACTCATTGCAAACAAGGCAAGCTGTAAATTTAAGGGTGAGCAAATAGAAAGGATAAAACAGGCTGTTGCCGAAAATATATAAAAATGATAATGATTCGAAAGAGGTGTTACGGATGATAAAAATATATAAATACGGCGAAATAGAAGATAGCAAAATTTTTTCAAGAGTTCAGCCAAAGGTGAACGTGGAAAAAATTGTTTCGGATATTATTTCCGATGTTGCGGAGCGCGGAGATGAGGCTGTTAAGGAATACTGCAAAAAGTTTGACGGAGCAGAAATAGAAAATCTCGAAGTAACGGAAGATGAAATTAATGACGCGATAAACAGCGTACCCGATGAATTTTGCGGAATTTTAAAACAGGCAGCCGAAAATATTAAAAACTTTCATACAAAACAGCTGCGTACAAGCTTTATAATATCCGAAAACAACGGTGTAATCGTCGGTCAAAAGATTATACCTATAGAAAAAGTCGGTTTGTACGTTCCCGGCGGAACGGCTGCATATCCGTCAACAGTGCTTATGGACAGCATTCCGGCAAAAATTGCCGGGTGCGGCAGTATAGTAATGGTTACACCGCCGGGAAAAGACGGCAGGGTTAATCCCGTTATTCTCGCCGCCGCAAAAATTGCCGGTGTCGATAAAATATACAAAGTCGGCGGAGCGCAGGCAATTGCCGCGCTTGCAAACGGTACAGAAACAATTCCGAAAGTTGATAAAATCGTAGGCCCGGGGAACGCATTTGTAGCCGAGGCAAAAAAACAGGTTTTCGGCAAAGTGTCTATAGACATGATAGCCGGGCCGAGTGAAATACTTGTTGTTGCCGATGATACTGCCGACGCGTCGTTTGTTGCCGCCGATTTACTGTCGCAGGCAGAACACGACAGACTCGCAAGTGCCGTTTTGGTTTGCACAAGCGATAATTTTGCAAAAAAAGTCGGCGAAGAAATCGAAACACAGCTTGCAAAACTTGCTCGCGAAGATATAGCACGCGAATCAATAGATAATAACGGTAAGATAATTGTGGCAGACAGTATAGAATGTGCAATAGATATTGCAAACCGAATCGCACCCGAACATCTCGAATTGTGTGTAAATAACCCGTTCGATTATCTCGACGCGGTGAAGAATGCCGGTTCCGTATTTATGGGAAAATATTGTCCCGAGGCATTGGGCGATTATTTTTCGGGGCCTAATCACACACTGCCCACAAGCGGAACGGCAAGGTTTTCCAGCCCGCTGTCCGTGGATGATTTTGTAAAGAAAACACAGTATTCGTATTACACACGTGACGCACTGAAAAATGTTAAGGACTCCGTGGCATATTTTGCAAACCAAGAGGGGTTGACAGCGCACGCAAAAAGTGTTTTAATTAGATTTGAGGGAGAAAAATGAGCAAATTTTTAAGCAAAAGATTTATGTCGCTTGATGAGTATGTCCCCGGTGAGCAGCCGCAGGATAGGGTATATGTCAAGCTTAACACAAATGAATCTCCGTTTCCGCCTTCACCAAATGTGGCAGCGGCAATTAACAGTCGGGAAATTAATGACTTACGATTGTACAGTGATCCCGATGCAAAATGCTTAAAAAATGCAATTGCGCACTTTTATGGCACAGACAGTACAAATGTTTTTGTCAGCAACGGTTCGGATGAGTCGCTCAGCTTCTTTTTCATGGCATTTTGTGATGAACGGCAAAAGGTTGCGTTCCCGGAGATTAGCTACGGATTTTATGAAGTTTTTGCAAAACTGTATAATTTGGATTACATAAAAATTCCGCTAAGAAAAGATTTCTCAATTAATGCCGATGATTATGTAAACCTCGGCAGAAACATTGTTATTGCAAACCCCAATGCACCCACGGGACTTGCACTCGGAATTGACGATATCGAAAAGATTGTTTCATCCAACCGCGGCAATATTGTTGTTATTGATGAAGCGTATGTTGATTTCGGCGCACAGAGCGCAATTCCGCTGACCTTGAAATATGACAACCTGCTGGTTGTACAGACCTTTTCGAAATCCCGTTCTCTTGCCGGAGCACGGCTTGGGTTTGCGATAGGCAGCAGTGCCGTCATAGCGGATCTTGAAAAAATTAAATTTTCAACAAATCCGTACAATGTAAATCGGCTGACAATGATTGCCGGAGAGCAGGCAATTTCCGATACGGAATATTTCGAAAAGACGCGGCGGCAAATTATCGAAAACCGCAAAATTTTAACCGACGGTCTGCGCGGACTCGGTTTTGAAGTAATTGAATCCGTGACAAACTTTGTTTTTGCAAAAAGCGAAAAAATATCCGGTGCGGATTACTATACACGTCTCAAAGATAAAAATATTCTTGTGCGCCACTTTAATGACAGTGCAATATGTGAATATAACAGGATTACCGTCGGTACAAAGGAACAGGTGGAAATACTCCTTTGTGCGACAAAAGAAATTCTTGACAATATTTAGAATTAACAAGGGGGAATTATAATGAGAACATCGTCTGTTGCAAGAAAAACGAATGAAACGGATATTGAGCTTAAATTGAATCTTGACGGTACGGGAGTTTGCGGCATAGACACAGGGTGCGGATTTTTGGATCATATGCTGACGCTTTTTGCCAAACATGCACGGTTTGATTTGAATATAAAGTGCGTCGGCGATACATATGTCGATTATCATCACAGCACGGAAGATATCGGAATATGCCTTGGTATTGCATTTAAGGAGGCACTCGGCGACATGCGCGGAATACAGAGGTATTCAGATATAATTCTTCCCATGGACGAGAGCCTTGTGCTTTGTGCGGCAGACCTGTCGGGGAGAGCGTACGCAGAGTATGATGTCTGTATTCCGACAGAAAAGATAGGGGATTTTGACACTGAACTCTGCGAGGAATTTGTTTTGTCGTTTGTCCGCAATGCGGCGATTACACTTCATGTAAAAAAGCTCGCCGGAACAAATTCGCATCACATAGCCGAGGCGGTTTTTAAATCACTCGGCAGAACGCTCGGCGCCGCTGTAAAAATAAAAGATGAATACAAGAACGAAATTCCGTCTACAAAGGGTGTGCTTTAATGATAGCAATAATAGATTACGGGGTGGGAAATATTTTTTCACTCATGAGCTCATTTAAATATATCGGAGCCGACGCGGTTCTTACATCGGATACATCGCAAATAGAATCGGCAGACAGAATTGTTCTGCCCGGTGTGGGAGCGTTCGGTGACGCAGTGAAGAAACTTACCGACAGCGGACTGAAAGACACGGTTGTGTCACAATGCCGGAGCGGAAAACCGCTTTTGGGAATATGCCTCGGCATGCAGCTTTTGTTTCAAAAGAGTTTTGAATACGGCGAGCATGAGGGACTCGGGCTGGTAGACGGAAATGTTGTTCCGCTGAGCGGTGCTGTTCCGTCGGAACTCAAAATACCGCATATCGGCTGGAATGCCCTGCATTTTCCGAAAACACGTAAAAAGAGCGAACTCTTTAAATACATAGACGAGGGTGAGCATGTTTACTTTGTTCATTCGTTTTATGCAGCCGACTGCGCGAAATCGGTAATTGCCGATACGGAATACGGTATACCCGTCACGGCGGCGGTTCAAAAGGGCAATGTGTACGGAACACAGTTTCACCCGGAAAAAAGCGGAGATACGGGGCTCAAAATTCTAAAGGCATTTGCCGAACTTTAACGGAGGACAAGCAAAATGAAAATTTTTCCCGCAATAGATATAATAGACGGCAATGCCGTGCGCCTGCTTAAAGGCGATTATGCAAAAAAGACGGTATACGCGGATAATCCGTGCAGCGTTGCCAAAGAATTCGAGAACCGCGGAGCGGAGTACCTGCACGTCGTTGACCTCGACGGTGCAAAAAGCGGTGATACACCGAATTTTGATACAATAAGAAATATAATAGAAAATACAACACTTAAGGTGGAAGTCGGCGGCGGAATACGCAGTGCCGACACGATTGAAAAGTATATAAATGCCGGGGTATTCCGTGTGATACTCGGCACGGTTGCAATAAAGAATCCGCAGTTTACTGCCGAAATGATTAAAAAATACGGAAATAAAATTGTCGTCGGAGTTGATATCTCAAATGATTATGCCGCGTCGGACGGATGGACTAAAGTAAGCGAAGTGTCGTGCGATGATATATTTACCCGGCTGCAAAACGACGGTGCGCAAACGGTGATATGTACCGATATTTCAAAGGACGGGACAATGAACGGTACAAATATAGATTTGTATCGGAGGCTGTCCGAAAAATACAGTGTGAATATTGTCGCATCCGGGGGTATAACCGGCCTTGATGATGTGAAAAAGCTTGCACAAATGAATATATACGGTGCAATTCTCGGCAAGTCGCTGTATGAGGGAACAATTGATCTTGGTGAAGCAATAGAGGTGGCGGACATATGATTACAAAAAGGATTATTCCATGCCTGGATGTGCGAAACGGCCGTGTTGTAAAAGGTGTGAATTTTGAGTCGGTGCGCGATGTGTCATCTCCCGTTGAACTCGGAAAGTACTACAGCGAAAACGGCGCTGATGAACTTGTGTTTTATGACATAACGGCATCGTATGAAAACAGGGGACTGTTTACCGATATACTCAGGCAGGTGGCACAGACGATTTTTATACCGCTTACTGTAGGCGGCGGCATAAATACTCTCGATGATTTTGACAGAGTGCTCAAATGCGGAGCGGATAAAGTGTCTGTTAATTCCGGAGCAATTAAAAATCCGAAGCTTATATCCGATGCCGCAAAAAGATACGGGAATCAATGCGTTGTGCTTTCGGCAGATGTAAAAAGGGTAAACGGCGAGTTTAAGATTTTTGCAAACGGCGGCAGGGTGAACACGGACATAGACGCTGTTGAGTGGATAAAGAAAGCCGAAGCCGACGGCGCCGGTGAAATCGTTGTAAACAGTATAGACACCGACGGAGTGAAAAACGGTTTTGATATACCTATGTTATCCGCCGTTAATTCCGCCGTTTCGATTCCGGTTATCGCGTCCGGCGGAGCGGGGAGTATTTCGGATTTTGTTGAGCTTTTCCGCAAAATACCGCAGATAGATGCCGGTCTTGCGGCATCGGTATTCCATTTTGGTGAGATTGATATAAAGGAACTCAAACAGGAACTTAAACGAAACAACATTAATGTGAGAATATAACCCACGGAGGTGCAGTGTGATGATAAATATTGACGAACTTAAATTTGACGAAAAAGGCCTTATACCGGCAATTGTTGTGGATAATAATTCAAAGAAAGTGCTTACGCTTGCTTACATGAATCGCGAAAGTCTTGAAATAAGCATAAATGAGGGCAAAACCTGCTTTTGGTCGCGATCAAGGAAACAGCTGTGGAGAAAGGGTGAAACCTCCGGAAACTACCAGCATATTGTGAGCATTGTTGCAGATTGTGACAAAGACGCGCTTACGGTAAATGTCGTAAAGGATGGCCCGGCATGCCACACAGGCGCCGATTCCTGCTTTAACGATATTGTTTTCGGCAGCGAAAAACCTGCATTTACGGTTGACGGACTGATGCTTAAACTTAAAGAACGCAAAAAAACTTTGCCGGAAAATTCTTACACAACGTATCTCTTTCAAAAAGGACTCGATAAAATCCTAAAAAAAGTCGGAGAGGAGTGTACAGAGGTTATTATAGCGGCCAAAGACCGCGACAAAGCCGAGACGGTTTATGAAATAGCCGATTTGGTGTATCATACACTTGTGCTTATGGCAGAATCCGGAATAGAAACCGACGATATAATAAACGAACTCGCCTCGCGCGATATTATTGAACACAAGGTAAAACAGGAAAAAATGGCATCCGACAGTGCCGGAGGGAATTGATGATGATACTGTCCGATTTGCATGTTCATACAAATTACTGCGATGGAGTATCGTCAATCGAAGAAACGGTTGCCGAGGCAAACAGAAAGCATATGGAGTCGGTCGGGTTTTCGTCACATTCATATACGCCGTTTGACACATCATATTGCATGGCGCAAAAAAGCGAAGCCGAATATGCAAAAAATGTTTTGAGCGTGTCCGAAAATCAAATCGGTTCGGCAAAAGTATACCTCGGTTTGGAGAGGGATTTATATTCACCGGATCACGCACGAATGCTGTGCGGATACAACCTTGATTACATCATTGGTTCGGTTCATTATATACAATCCGTCGGCGAATATATTCCGGTTGATGAAAACGAGAGCATAACAGAAAACAGCATTGCCGAAAAGTTTGCAGGCAATGCTGATTCGTATGTGCGGTGCTACTACGAAACTGTTGCACAGCTTGCGCAAAGAAGTGATGTTGATATCGTCGGACATTTTGACCTTGTCACAAAATTTAACCGTGCAAATAAATTTTTTGACGAAGAGTCAAAAATATATAAGACATCCGCACTTGAAGCATTGCATTGTTTCAGGGAAAAAGATAAGATAATGGAGATAAATACCGGTGCCGTTTCGAGGGGGTACCGTGACAGGCCGTATCCGTCGGAGTTTATTCTGAAAGAGGCGAATAATATCGGTATCAGATTTATTTTGTCGAGCGATAGTCATAATTGCAGAAATTTGTGTTTCGGATTTGGCGAATGTGAACAAATGCTGCGGTCGATGGGTGTAAAAAGCGTTGTTGTGCTAAAGGGCAACGGCTTTTGCGAGATTGGTATTTAGCACAAAATTTAAAAATATTTACAAAAAGTATTGATTTTATATGCCAAACAGTGTATAATTGAAACAATAGCAATGGTCTTCTTTTGGACTGGCTAATCCTAAACGGACAACTCGGTTAGACAAAAGGAAGGGTGTTGCTTTTTTATTACAACAAAACGGAGGGTATGTATGAAACTCAGTCAGGTTAAAGAACTGCTTTGCGCAGATATACTGTGCGGAAATGATAAAGCCGATATCGAGGTTATGTCGGCGTGCGGATGCGACCTTATGAGCGATGTGCTGGCATTTGTAAAGGATCAGGCTATGCTCCTCACCGGCCTGATGAATCCGCAGGTTGTGAGAACTGCCGAAATGATGGATATGAAGGCGATAGTTTTTGTCAGAGGAAAAAAACCGAATGACGAAATTATTTCGCTTGCCGATGAGGCGGGAATTACCGTAATGTCTACAATTCATCCGCTGTATGTGGCATGCGGAATTTTGTACAGCAACGGGTTGTGCAACAAATAGGAGGCTGCTGCTATGGATGGATACAAACTCAGCTACACCGTTGACGGCGACGATTTTACGGTTGCCGGGGAGGCCTCAAGAAATTTGAAAAAGGTTCTTTCGCAGCTCGGAATTGATCCGCAAATTGCACGCAAAGCCACAATTGCCATGTATGAAGGCGAAATAAATATGGTTATACACGCAAACGGCGGTGTTATAGACGTGGAAATTACACCGGAATGTATACACATGTTTCTGCGTGACCGCGGACCAGGAATACAGAATATAGATCTTGCCATGAAAGAGGGATATTCAACTGCGTCCGACCAGGTTCGGGAGCTCGGATTCGGAGCCGGAATGGGCTTGCCTAATATGAAAAAATATACGGATTATATCAATGTGGACTCCAAAGTCGGTGTGGGTACAACAGTGGAAATGATTGTAAACAATACTTTGTGATTTGAGGTGCTTACATGGATAAAATTATGCATTCCGTGCTCCTTGACAAAGACAAATGTCAGGGATGCACAAATTGTATTAAAACATGTCCGACGCAGGCAATACGGGTACGAAACGGAAAAGCAAAGATATTAAAGGATAAATGCATAGACTGCGGCGAATGTATACGCGTCTGTCCGTATCATGCAAAAAAGGCGGTAACCGATCCTTTTGAAAAACTGAATGAATATAAATACACCGTGGCTCTTCCGGCACCGACATTGTACGGGCAGTTTTCAAATATTGAGGATATCGACCGCATATTGGACGCGCTTGTGCATATAGGGTTTGACGATGTATACGAGGTTTCGTATGCTGCACAGATAATAACGGAGCACACGCGGCGGCTGATGAATTCCGGCATGCTCGAAATGCCGGTGATTAATTCTGCCTGTCCCGCTGTGGTAAAGCTTATTGCAACTAGATTCCCGGGCTTGATAAACAATGTTGTTCCAATGATATCTCCGATGCAGCTTGCGGCAGGAATTGCGCGAAAGGAAGCCTGCGAAAAAACGTCTCTTCCGCCGGAGGATATCGGTGTGTTTTTTATTACGCCCTGTGCCGCAAAGGCCACATGTGCGCATGATCCTATCGGGCTCAGCGCTCCGCGCGTGGACGGTGTGTTTTCCATAAAAGACACGTATTTGAAAATGCTCCCGTATCTTAAGGGAAATTCGGATATTCCGAAACGCTCAAAATCAAGTTTTGCCGGAGTTGGCTGGGCAAACAGCGGCGGTGAAGCGTCGTCGGCGGAAAACAGAAATTACATAGCCGTGGACGGCATACACAATGTGCTGAAAATACTTGAGGAGATAGATAACAATAAGCTCAGGGATGTTAAATTCATAGAGTTACTTGCGTGCGTCGGCGGATGCGTCGGCGGGCCTCTCAATGTGGAAAATAATTTTGTGGCAAAACGTCGGATAAAAAATATTGCCGCAAAGCTGAAAGATTCGCCCGCATGCCCGATTCCCGATGTCGAACAGAGCGAAGTTCTCTGGTCGGCACCGATATCGTTTAAGTATGAATCGCATCTTGACGAAAATATGATAGTTGCCATGCAGAAACTAAAGAAAATAGAGGATATATATAATAACCTGCCGAAGCTTGACTGCGGCTCGTGCGGTTCTCCGACATGCAGATGCCTTGCGGAGGATATTGTGCGCGGATACACAACCGAGGAAGCATGCATTGTCAAGTTTAAAGAAAAAATGCTTAAATTTGCAAAAGAAGTTATATCAATAGAAGAGAGGGACGAAGAATGACAACAGGTGAAATACGCAAAAAGCTCGAATTGGAGGTAATATGTGAATCAGCGCCTGAAAAAGAAGTAAAAGGCTGCTATTGCTCGGATTTGCTGAGCCACTGCATGTCCAATATAAGCGACGGGAATGTCTGGATTACGGTTCAGACGAATATCAACATAGCGGCGATAGCCGTACTTACCGATTTGGGCTGCATAATAATAGCGCAGAATATGCCGATTGAAGACGCAGTTATTGATAAAGCGAATGCAGAGGGGATTAATATATACCGAAGTAATAAAAACGCATATGAACTTTGCGTTGAAGTGGGAAAACTGATATGAGGCTGTACTATGATTTGCACATACACACAGCACTGTCACCCTGTGCGGACAACGATATGACTCCGAACAACATAGTAAATATGGCGCGCCTTAAGGGGCTGGATATAATAGCGATTACCGATCATAACAGCTGCAAAAATGTTGCTGCGTGTATAAAATGCGCGGAAAACAGCGACCTGACAGTTGTTCCCGGAATGGAGATTGAAACATGCGAAGAAGTACATATGCTTGCACTATTTGATAACACCGACTCTCTCGGCGAACTTGAAAAGGCGGTGAAAAAATCTTTGCCGAACATAAAAAACCGTCGCGATATTTTCGGCGACCAGTTTATAATGGACAGTGACGACAATATTGTAGGTGAGATTGATAACCTTTTGGTAACGGCGACATCGCTCAGCGTAGACAGCGCAACCGATATTGTGCGCTCGCTCGGCGGTGTTATAGTACCGGCACATATTGATAAAGATGCCTACAGTATACTTTCAAATCTCGGATTTATTCCCGATAACGGGTATACGGCATTTGAGATAAAAAATCCGCAGAAAAAAGATGAAATTGTACGGAATAACAATCTTAAAAATTCCGTAATTATACACGATTCCGACGCACATTTTCTATGGGATATACACGAACGGGAATTCAGCATGGATTTGCGCAAAAACAGCATAGCAGATTTGCTTAAGGAATTGGACAAACAACGCTAAAAATTGTATAATATAACAAAAATATAACTATATTATTAAAACGATAGCAAAATACCCCAAAATATGATATAATGAATTGATTTGTGTTCATTTTATTATAAGATAATTTTAATGATTAAGGAGGTTTTACAATGAGCGAAATAAAAGCTCCGGCTTTTGTCAGCACAGTAGAACAGGATGAAAAACTTCAGGCAGTAATCGAAAAGTACAAGGATACGCAAGGTGCTCTTATTCCGGTTCTTCATGAGGCACAGGATATTTTCGGATATCTCCCCATCGAAGTTCAGCAGAGAATCTCGGACGGCCTTAACGTTCCTATGGCAGAGATTTACGGCGTAGTTACATTCTACACACAGTTTTCCATTTACCCCAAGGGCGAGTACAAGGTTGCAGTCTGTCTCGGTACCGCTTGCTATGTTAAGGGAAGCGGCGATATAATCGAAAAGATTAAGCAAAAGCTCGGTATTGACGTAGGTCAGTGCACGGAAGACGGAAGATTTTCACTCGATGCAACAAGATGTATCGGTGCATGCGGACTTGCTCCGGTGCTCACCGTAAATGACGAAGTTTACGGCAGACTTACAGTTGACGATGTCGATGACATTCTCGCTAAGTACATGGATTAATTATGACGGAAATATCACTGCATATTCTTGATATTGTTCAGAATTCTGTCAAAGCCGGTGCTTCGCTGATAACTGTCGATATAGACGAAAACACTGTCGGCAATTATCTCGGTGTTACAATAACCGACAACGGATGCGGCATGGATTCCGAATTTTTGGCAAAGGTAACGGATCCGTTTAAAACAACCAGGACGACACGCAAGGTAGGAATGGGATTATCTTTGTTTAAAAACGCTTGTGAACAGACCGGCGGTCAATTTGAAATCACATCGGAGGTCGGAGTCGGCACAAAGGTTAAGGCGGTGTTTGTGTATGACAGCATAGACAGGCAGCCGCTCGGTGACATGGCATCCACAATGTCTGCAATAATCGGCGGTAATCCCGATATTGATTATGTTTACAAACATAATTATAACGGCAGAACATTTGATTTATCGACAATTGAGATGCGGAAAATTCTCGGCGATAATGTTAAATTAAATGAAATAGAAGTTCTCAAGTGGATTGAGGACTATATATCCGAAGAAACAAACAATTTATACGGAGGTGCGCAGTAAATGAAGAGTTTGGCTCAGTTAGAAGAATTGAGAAACAAAACTTTGGCAAAGGTTAACTTGAGAAAAGAGGGTGACGACAGCGTACGTATTGTTGTTGGAATGGCAACATGCGGTATTGCTGCCGGAGCAAGACCGGTTCTCAAATCATTGATGGACGAGATTGAAAAAAGAAATCTCGAAGATAAGGCATATGTTACACAGACGGGATGTATCGGTCTGTGCAAACTCGAACCTATCGTAGAGGTTTACTTGCCGGGCGGAGATAAGATAACGTATGTTAAAATGACACCCGAAAAGGCTGTTAAAATCATAAACGAGACCGTTGTAAACGGCAAAGTTGTAGATGAATATACAATCGGTGCAAACGATAAATAAGGAGGATATATCAGATGGAATTAGCAAGAGCTCACGTCCTTGTCTGCGGCGGTACCGGATGTACATCATCGGGAAGCGCTAAGCTGATAGAAAAATTTGAATCCAGCCTGAGCGAGAAAGGACTCTCTGATGAAATCAAAGTAATCAAGACAGGCTGCTTCGGACTATGTGCATTAGGTCCGATAGTAATTGTGTACCCCGAGGGTGCATTTTACAGCATGGTTAAAGAAGAAGATGTTGAAGAAATAGTTGAAGAACATCTCCTCAAAGGAAGAATTGTAAAGAGACTTCTTTACAAAGAAACCGTTGTTGACGAAAACAACATCAAATCGCTTAATGAAGTTGATTTTTACAAAAAGCAGAAACGTATTGCGCTTCGCAACTGCGGTGTAATCAATCCCGAAATGATTGACGAATACATAGCATTCGGCGGATATACCGCTCTCGGTAAAGTTCTTACGGAAATGACGCCGCAGCAGGTTATAGATGAAATAAAAGCTTCGGGGCTCCGCGGAAGAGGCGGTGCCGGTTTCCCTACAGGTCTTAAGTGGCAGTTTACCGCAAATGCAAAAGGCGACAAGAAGTTTGTTGCATGTAATGCCGACGAGGGCGATCCGGGCGCATTCATGGACAGAAGTGTTCTTGAAGGCGATCCGCACTCGGTAATCGAGGCAATGGCTATTGCAGCATATGCTGTCGGTGCCGACCAGGGTTATATATATATCAGAGCCGAGTATCCTATTGCCGTAGGCAGACTCAATATTGCAATTGAGCAGGCAAGAGAATACGGACTCCTCGGAAAAAATATTTTTGATACCGATTTCTGCTTTGATCTCGAGCTCAGATTGGGCGCCGGCGCATTTGTATGCGGTGAGGAAACAGCGCTCATGACATCAATCGAAGGTCACAGAGGTGAGCCGAGACCGAGACCGCCGTTCCCGGCAAACAAAGGTCTTTTTGCAAAACCGACTCTTCTTAACAATGTTGAGACATATGCAAATATCACTGCTATAATCAACAAGGGAGCCGATTGGTTTGCAAGTATCGGAACCGAAAAGAGCAAGGGAACAAAGGTATTCGCTGTCGGCGGAAAAATCAACAACACAGGTCTTGTTGAAATCCCCATGGGTACTACACTCCGCGAAATTGTATACGATATCGGCGGCGGTATTCCCAACGGAAAGAAATTTAAGGCAGCACAGACCGGCGGACCGTCCGGCGGATGTATTCCGGCATCGCTTATAGATACACCGATTGACTATGATTCACTCATAAGCATAGGCTCGATGATGGGTTCGGGCGGACTCATTGTAATGGACGAAGATACATGTATGGTTGATATAGCCAAATTCTTCCTTGAATTTACGGTTGACGAATCATGCGGTAAGTGCGCTCCGTGCCGAATCGGTACAAAGAGACTTCTTGAAATACTCAATAAAATCACAAGCGGTGAGGGCACACTTGAGGATATAGACAGACTTGAAAAACTTTGCTACAGCATAAAAGACGCAGCTTTCTGCGGACTCGGACAGACTGCTCCGAACCCGATACTGAGCACTCTCAAGTATTTCAGAGATGAATATATTGCTCACGTTGTAGACAAAAAATGTCCTGCCGGAGTATGTAAGGCACTCATTTCGTTTAAGATTGATGCCGATAAGTGTATCGGATGTACAAAGTGTGCAAGAAACTGTCCTGTAGGCGCAATCAACGGCTCGCTCAAACAGCCGCACACTATAGATGCAGCTAAGTGCGTTAAGTGCGGACTTTGTGTAAACAACTGTCCGAAAGACGCAATTTCCAAATAAAGGAGGGTAAATAAGATGGATATGGTAAATATTAAAATTAACGATAAAGATTACAGCGTTCCCGCATCTTACACCATCCTTGATGCTGCGAGAGATGCAAACATTCACATCCCCACGCTTTGCTACCTTAAGGATATCAACCAGATTGGTGCGTGCAGAATGTGTCTCGTTGAAATAAAGGGAGCAAAGGCGCTTCAGGCTGCCTGCGTTTATCCTGTTTCGGAAGGCTTGGAAATCTACACAAATACAACAAAGGTAAGAAACGCAAGACGCGCTACGCTGGAGCTTATTCTTTCCAACCATGAAAAGAAATGTCTCACATGCGTTCGCAACAGAAACTGTGAACTGCAGACGCTTGCTGATGAACTGGGAATCGGAGAGCTTCCGTATGAGGGCGAAAATGTTCATTATGAATTGGATAACACCTCAACATCTCTTGTAAGAGATAACAACAAGTGCATTCTTTGCCGCCGCTGCGTTGCCGCATGTCAGAATCAGCAGATTTCGGTTATCGGATGTGCAGACAGAGGATTTAACACACATATTACATCTTCTTTTGAAAAGAATATAAGCGAAGTAGGATGTATTTTCTGCGGACAGTGTATAGTTTCATGTCCTGTGGGTGCTCTGTATGAAAAGAATGATATTCCCAAGGTTGTGGACGCTCTCGATGACACAAGCAAGCATGTTGTTGTTCAGACTGCTCCTGCCGTACGTGCCGCACTCGGTGAAGAATTCGGTCTCCCGATAGGAACACCGGTTACAGGAAAAATGGTTGCTGCATTAAGACGTCTCGGATTCGATAAGGTTTTCGATACCGATACGGCTGCCGACCTCACAATAATGGAAGAGGGAACGGAGTTTATCAACCGTTTCACAAAACAGGAGAATCTGCCGATAATCACATCGTGCTCACCGGGTTGGGTTAAATTCTGCGAGCATTACTATCCCGAATTTCTCGGCAACCTTTCCACATGCAAATCGCCTATGGAAATGTTCGGTGCGGTTATTAAATCGTATTATGCCGAAAAGGCCGGCATAGATAAGGAAAATATTTTCTCTGTTGCAATAATGCCGTGTACCTCCAAAAAGTTTGAGGCAAGCAGAGAAGAAATGGGTTCGGACGGTATCGCAGATATCGATGTTTCGCTTACAACAAGAGAGCTTGCAAGAATGATTAAGCAGGCAGGTATCGATTTCGTTAATCTTCCCGATGAGGAATTTGATCAGCCGTTTGGCGACGCAACCGGTGCAGGCGTTATCTTCGGTACAACGGGCGGTGTTATGGAAGCAGCTATTCGAACGGTTTACGAAATACTCGAAAAGAAACCGCTCGACAACCTCAATGTTACCGCAGTGCGCGGACTTGACGGCGTAAAAGAGGCTACACTTCAGATTGCGGGGAAAGATGTTCGCGTGGCTGTTGCTCACGGAACAAAGAACGCAAGAGAAGTGCTTGAGAGAGTTAAAAACGGCGAACACTATGACTTTATAGAAATAATGGCATGTCCGGGCGGATGCATTCACGGCGGCGGACAGCCTATTGTGGATTCACGCACAAAGGCAACCGTTGATGTTAAGGCAAAACGCGCCGCTGCTCTCTACTCCGAGGATGAGGCTTCAACACTCAGAAAGTCTCACGAAAATCCCAATGTACAGCTTATGTACAAGGAGTATTTCGGCGAACCCGGCGGACACAAAGCACATGAGCTTCTGCACACACACTATGTAGACAGAAGCATGTCCAAATAATCAATATACAAACTACGGTATATAAATTACAAAAGCGCCCTGAACTGTTATACGGGCGCTTTTGACATTCTGACGATTGCAGACGGAGGCGGCTGATATGAAGATGAACAAAAAAATACTGTATGCAGCTTTAACATTGACGGTAATGATATTTATATTTATGTTTTCGGCGCAAAATGCAGATACTTCTTCAAACACAAGTACCGGTTTTACCAAGGCGATTGCCCGAATTGTTATGCCCGGTCAAACACAAGGGCAGATAGATAGCCTTGCCGGTCAATTGGATATGTTTGTGCGCAAGGGAGCACATTTTAGTATATATGCCGTGCTGGGTTTGTTTGCGTGTCTGTTTTTCGGAGAATATAAATTTGAAACAAACGCAAAGTATTTTATATTTCCGATTGCCTTATGCATGCTCTATGCAGTAACGGATGAAGTACATCAGTATTTTGTACCCGGGCGCGCCTGCCGTTTGCTCGATGTATTTATAGACACATGCGGCGCTGTTGTCGGTACAGCCGCAATTAATCTGTTCAAAAGAAATTTTAAAAAATAAATTCAAACTTTTATCTGTTAATAGTTTTTTACAGTTTTGTCTGCCGTAAAATCACGTTTTATTAAATTTTCTTTATCCTGTTATCTCTGTACTTGCCTTTGTTATACCGTGCGGCTTCCTTGCTTTGTGGATTAAAATTCCGTCTTTCATGGCACGGTATACGGTATTTCGGCTCACTTTAATCCCGCGTATTTCTAATGCTTTATGTATGCGGTCATATCCGTAATTCGCATTATCCGGATGTTCGGATAAGATTTCATTTATTTTGACCAGAAGAAGATGACGTTTGGAAGGCTTATCCTTGTTTTTCAGCCACCTGTAATATCCGTATTCGCTGATTTTTAAGACTTTGCACATTAATTTTACTGCGTACCTATTTTTGTATTTATATCAGATTTTTTGGTGTTTGTCGACTCTATTTATATTATACCACTCCAATTGGCTGTTTTTAATTTCTATACTGCCGTTTCCGTCTAAAATATAAAATAATCTATGATCATATGTTAGCGTTACATTTGTGCTTTTTTGCAAAAGAATTTCTTGAGCAAAACGGATATATGGATTGATTTCATATGTTTTCATAAAAGACCTCGTGTTTGTTTTCTATATTTTTGTGTTTGTTTAGTATATTTATTATAGCTTTTATTTGTGGTAAAATCAATATGTAAATGTGATATATATGGTGGTGTTGAAATTGAATTTTTCTGTCGGTTATCAAATGTGCGGAAATTATGAATTTATTGACACGGTTATAAAACATAAGTCAAAAATCGAAGAAGTATATTTTTCGTGGGGCGACTTTGCGAACGGCAGAAATCTGCAAATTCAGCAGGCGTGTCTTACGCCGTGGGAGGCGCAGGAAAGGCAGATTGCAGACCTTAAAAAGCTTTATGAAAACGGGATAAAATTCAATCTGCTTTTTAACGGAAACTGCTACGGAAAAGACAGTCTTTCCCGTGCGTTTTACAATAAAATCGGCGATACGGTTCAGTATATCTGCGAAAATTTTATGCTGACATCTATCACAACCACTTCACCCCTTATCGCAAAATTTGTAAAAGACAACTTTGAAAATATAAAAACTCGTGCGTCGGTAAATATGGAAATCGGCACAATTCAGGGTATGGATTATCTTGCGCCGTATTTTGACGGATACTATATGAAACGCGAGTTTAATCGCGATTTTAACACAATAAAAAAGCTTAAAAACTGGTGCGCTGAAAACGGAAAAACCCTGTGCATACTTGCAAACAGCGGCTGCCTTAACTACTGCTCGGTGCATACGTTTCACGATAATTTGGTATCTCATGAGAGCGAAATCTCAAAAATGGATAATTGCTACGAATTTTCGGGAATATGTCACGAATACCTTAAAAATCACGAAAAACGCATCTCACTCGTGCGTGATACCAACTTTATCCGCCCCGAAGATTTGCGCCTTTACGAACCGTATTTTAGTTCTGTAAAGCTTGCAACGAGGGTGTCTGATAAGCCGGTGCAGATACTTGAAAGCTATGTTAACGAAAAGTGTACGGGGAATATTCTTGAAATACTGGAGCCAAATCACGCAGGGCGGATTTACCCGTATGTGATTGACAATCAAAAGCTAAAAAACGATTATCTTTATTGCGGTCATAATTGTTTAAAGTGCGTTAAATGCGAGGAAAATTACAAAAGTGCATTGATAAATCTGGAAGAAATGTATGATATGAAAGGTTAGTGATAGAATGCTTACAAGCGAAATGATTAAAAAAGCGGCGCTCGCCGCCGGAGCCGACAAGTGCGGAATTGCGCCTATGTCACGTTTTGACGGTGCTCCCGACGAGATGAACCCGCAGTTTTTGTTTCCCGAGGCAAAAAGCTGTATCGGATTTGTATTCAGAATCCCGAGGGGCGTTCAGCGCGGTATTGAGGAGGGAACACAGTTTTATCAGTATCCGTCAATGGCATACGGCGGTATTAACGAAATTTTTGCACCTGCCGTTTTGTATCAGGTGGGAAAGGTAATCGAGGACGAGGGTTACGAGGCTTTTGTCTACCGTAATACCGGTGCTAGGGGAGTTGTGTCCGATATGGACGGAAGTCCGGGAAACACACTCTCGCCGGAAGAGCAGATTGAAGTAAACGAGAACGCAAAAACGTCAACCGCGCATCACAGAAGCGTGCAGTTTACACGTCCGGCAAGGGAGGGCAATGTTGCGCCCGATTTGCAGTTTCAGTTCCGAATTGCCGCCGTTGCGTGCGGACTCGGCGAAATCGGCTGGAGCAAAATGCTTTTAACTCCCGAATTCGGACCTCTGCAGCGTGTTGCGTTCATTTTCACCGACGCGGAGCTTGAATATGACGAAATGTATTCGGGTAAGCCTCTTTGCAGACGGTGCGGTGCGTGCGTAAGGGAATGTCCCGGCTCGTGCATACCGCCGATAAAAGGCGGCGCAAAGGTAACGGTTAATCTTGACGGCAAAATTTTAGAGTGGGGCGATATTGATATGTGGCGCTGTTATGCGTTTTACACCCACGCAGGACGTTACTACAACCCGTTTGTGCCAAAAGAAGTGTGGGACAAAAACGAAAACGGCGCGCTTGACCTTATGGAGGGCGTGACGGACGCTGCAAACGAACATGAAATTATGAAGGTTTACACCGCACTGCAAAAATATTTTCCGAGCTGGGTAGGGTATAATATGGCAAAATGCGGCGGCTGCATAAGAGCGTGCGTGTCGGTGCTGGAGAAAAAAGGCGGCTGTATGGAGGGAAGATTTAAAGAGCCGTTGCGTACAAAAAAGGCTTGGAGATTGGACAGATGATACAAATACATAAATTTGACGGTGAAGATTTTAAAGTTATGATGCAGTTTGAAGGCTGGAAAATAGGATTTTTGAGGTATTCCGAACGGTTTTTAAAATTTTGTCAGCTTGAAAGACATACAGAAACCGACGAGGCATTTGTTCTCCTTGACGGCAGTGCGGTGCTTTATACGGAAAACGAAAAAATACAAATGCAGAAATGCACATTATACAACATTCCGAAAGGCGAATGGCACCACATAACCGTGTCGGAAAACGCAACTGTTATGGTTGTGGAAAACAGTGATACAAGCAGGGACAATACGGATAAAAGGCTCTTAAAATGAATTATACAGGACAAATTATAGCAATAGCGGCAATAATTTTTTCGTTTGTGCGTGAACGAAAAAAGAAAGGGTGATTTTATGCTCAATGCAAAAATGATAAAAGATACGGCGGAAAAGCTCGGCGCAACGGTTTGTGCCATAGGAAAAGTTTATAAAGATGACGATATTCAGCGCGACCCGATGATGATACTGCCGAATGCAAAATGCATAATCGGTTTCGGTTTTGCAGTTCCCAAGGGAATATACAAGGCAATGGAAAACGGAAATCAGCAGTATACATACACAACCCTCGGAGTTAAATATTTCGACGAGGAAATGGCTGAAATTTTTCTTCTTAAAATCGGCGCGATGATAGAAAATAACGGGTATGACGCCTGTCTGCAAAAGGCAATTCCGAATTTGAGGGTTAAAGGCGACAAAACCACAAATCCCGAGGTTGTGGATACATATGAACTAATTTCCGACCCCGTCGAGGAGGGCAAGCCGGCGCCCGATGTTATAATCGACTTCGGCAAGGCGGCAAAGGTGTGCGGACTCGGTGAGCCGGGACTTAACGGAAAAATAATAAACAAAAAATACGGTCCGTTTATGCGTTACTGCTTTATCATAACCGACGCACCGCTCGAGTGCGACGAGCCTTTGAAAGAAAGCGTCTGCGACAAATGCGGCGAATGCATAAAGGCATGTCCCGGAAATGCGGTATCGGAAAACGGTCTTGATACATGGCAATGCAGCGTTTACTACAAGGGCGCGCATAAGTCAAATCCGTTTATGACGGACGATTTTCTTAAAAACAATCCCGAGCGTGAGAAAATCATTAACGGCGAAAAACGTTTTAACGCAAAATCGGCACGTGAAATTTATAAGGAGATGAATTTTCTGCCGAATACGCAGTGGGGATATTCGCCCTGTCTTTGCGGAAGAAAATGCGATATTGCGTGCTATAGGCACATTGTGGGGGAGCTTTGATATGAGAGATAAAATTATTGAAATCGCAAAACAAAACGGAGCCGATGTTGTCGGTTTTGCACCTGCAAGCCGTTTTGACAAAGACGACGCAGTGTTTAAAATTATGCCCGAAACAAAAACGGTAATCGGACTGGGATTTAGGATTCTCAGGGGAATTTACCGCGGAATAGAGGAGGGCAGTACATATTATCAGTACACAACAATGGCGGTGGAAAATATGGAAGAAACAATTATGCCTATGGCGCAGCTGAAAGCAGCTATGGAGCTTGAAAAAGACGGGTATATTGCACTTCCCCAGCGCAGACATCAGCAGATAATGGCGGAGCACGACAGTACAAATCCCGAGGTTGCGTATGACGCGGTGTATCGTGATAAACCGCAGGAAATTCAAATGGATTTTGTAAATTCTGCCGTAAAATGCGGACTTGGCGAAAAAGGCTTTGACGGAGCGCTGCTTAATGATGATTTCGGGCCGATGATAAGGTATTGCTTTATTTTAACCGACGCCGAGTTTGAAGAAACGCCGATGTATAAGCCGCATCTTTGCGATAAGTGCGGAAAATGCAAGACGGCTTGCCCCGGAAAAGCAATATCGGATAGCGGCAGTGTTGACCCGTGGCAGTGCGCGGTATATTATAACGGCGCGAACGGCACGAAAAATCCGTTTATGCCGCCCGATGCCTTTGCGGATTTTGACAATCGCCTTGAAATAATCGCAGGCGAGGCAAAGGTTACGCCGGAAACCGCAAAGAAAATCCTTGACCACATATATTTCTATCCGCCGGCACAGCACGCTTATCAGTGCTCAATATGCGGAAGAGCGTGCGATATGGCTTGTTATATTCATCTTGAAGAAAATGGATTACTGAACAAAAAGTTCAAGACACCATTCAGAAAAAGAGAAGAATGGAGATTTGACATTGAAAGTTTTAGATAATAAAAACAGAAGAATAAAAATCAATGTATTGGGTGACGATTATATTATTGATAAAAGTGATATTTTACCCGGGACAAAATACATTGAAATAACTGATGAACGTTTTGATGGTACTATCGGAGATACCGGTTATTATGTTGTTGCAGACAGCAATTCAAGAGGCAGTTATCTTTGCAGATTTACAGCTCACAATGATTGTGAAACTGTATTAAAGCAAAATCTTATGCCGATTTTCGGCATAAAGCAAAAACGCTTTTGTGCGCTTGGAATAGTAAAAACACTAAGTCAGAGTTTCTATGTTGTTATTAGTGTTAAAGACGGCAATTACCATCTCAAATTGAGATTTGAAATAACCGATTTTGGAATTAATGAGAATATCATATTTTCTTTGCATATGCTTGAGCAAAGTGATACATATATTGAAATGGCCAAAAAGTACAGAGAGTATCAGCTGAAAAGTGGTATGTGTATCCCGCTTAAGGAACGTGTGAAAAATAATGAATATTTGCGATATGCTGTTGAGTCGCCGGAAATAAGAGTACGACTTGCATGGAAACCGGCTCCTCCGAAGATATTAGAACAAGATGCCGAGAATGAACCCGATATACATGTTGCTTGCACATTCGAGCGTGTAAAAGATTTGATTGATGAGTTAAAACGACAAGGGGTAGACAAAGCTCAAATTTGTCTTGTCGGCTGGAATAAAAGCGGACACGATGGCAGATATCCGCAGCTGTTCCCGGTGGAAGAAAAGCTCGGAGGTGAAGCAAAACTTCGAGAACTTATTGGATATTCACAGATAAACGGATACCAGATTGTATGCCATACCAACAGTACGGATTGCTATAGTATTGCAGACGGCTTTTCAAAAGATATAGTTTGCAAAAAGAGTACTGGAGAATTGAGCATAAATGATACTGCGTGGAGCGGCGGGAGGATGTATAATATGTGTCCCGTAAAGGCATTGGAATATGCAAAAGATGATTTAACTAAAGTTGCAGAACTCGGATTTAGAGGCACACACTATATTGATGTTATGTCTGTTGTTCCGCTAAGAGAATGTTATGACAAAAATCATCCGGCAGATAAAAAAATGACATTAAAATGCTATGAAGAAATTATGAAACTGTGTCACGATAAATTTGGAGGCTTTGCTTCAGAGGGCGCTTTTGATTTTGCTGCAAAATACCTTGATTACGCACTTTATGTTTCATGGGGTGAGTGTGATAATGATTTGATGAACGAGGAAATTCCGCTTTTTGAAATTGTTTATCATGGAATAGTATTGTATAATCCATCTACCGCAACTGTAAATGCAAGTATCAAAGGAAGTGATGCTGTAGAGAAATTAAAAAAATATGGCGGAAGACCGACTTTTTATATATATTCAAAGTTTATGGAAGGTTCGGAAACTGACGATTGGCTGGGAAGTGACGATCTTGTTATTGATACAGAAGAACAACTGAGATATACAGTATCTAAAATAAACGAATTATATACATACTATAAATCAGAATGTCATATGCAATACGAATTTATGAATTCATATCCTAATATATAGGCCTATTGTTGATTCGACCGATATTCAATTGGTGTTATTCCTGTGTATTTTTTGAATAAAAGCGTAAAATAGCTGTGACTTTCATAGCCTGCTTGAGCGGATATTTCGCCAATTGAATAATTTGTATTTTTCAATAATTCTTTTGCTTTTTGAATTTTGACAAGGTTGACATATTCGAGTGGTCTATACCCTGTGTACTCCTTAAAAATGCGACAAAAATGCTCTTCCGATATGTTAAATTCATCGGCTATATCAATTAAACTTATGTTGTTATTTTCACTTAGATAGTGCATTGCGCGCGTCATCAAATGTGTTCTGTTTTTTGATTTCTTTTCGGTCTTTGTAAGATGTTCCATAAGCGAAAGAAGAAAAGAATATAAAGCAACACTGCTTTCTTTATATAGATTTGGGTTTTGCTTTAGGTTGTATAAATTGTTATAATGTTTGCAAAAATTAAACGAATTCGAAAGTGTGTGGACTGAGGAATTTAGTTCGAAAAATTTATCTATGCATAAACCGTTAAATGTTATATACAGGGTTTCCCATTTGCTTGTGCTGTGATACTCGTGCGGAGTGTTCGGCGCCAGATATATGAGATTGTTTTTGCAAATGTTGTAGGTTTTGCCATCAATAAAACAACAGCCTGTTCCGGATACGGTATATAAGAGCTGATGATCGTTTATGCCCAGCGGTCTGTGCACGATAGTCTGAAATTTAGGGTTACCTATAGAAGCAATATAGAAAGGCAATTTTTTTTCTGATGCCGTTGCGATGGAAAGATACTCTGATATTTTCACATAAAACACTCCTCAACCAAATTTCAAGATTATTATACCATAAGTGCAAGCCGCAATCGGCTTGCTTCACACCGGTTCAATAAACACTTTCGGATTTTAAGCCTTGGCTTAAAATGTACTTCTTTATGTGTTTATTTTACCACACATTTATGTAAATATCAATATTATTATAAAATTCGTCAAAAAATTATGATTGACTTTGCCAATAAATGTGGTACTATTAGTATATTAAGTGTCAAAATATTTATAAGGCAGGGTGGTTTGATGAATACAAAGCCGAAAGAAAAATGTAATGATATTTCTATTGTTTCGGAAAATAGGGAAAAACAACGGGCGTACTATATGCCATTTTCGAATGAAAGAGATGCACTGATAAGCCGATGGTGTGAATCCGATAGATGCACAGTGTTGAACGGAGAATGGAATTTTAAGTATTTTGAGTGCCCACTTGATATCCCGGAGGACATTTCTTGTATAGCGTACAATAATAGTCTTCGCGTTCCGTCTTGTTGGGAGTGCTATGGGTATGGGCAGGTTCAATATACGAATATAAATTATCCGTTTCAGTATGATCCGCCTTATACATACAAGTTAAATCCGGTGGGAGTATATAACCGTTCGTTTTATCAAAAAAAGGATAATGAAAAAACATATATCGTTTTTGAGGGGGCAAGCAGCTATTTAGAGTTGTATGTAAACAATAGGTATGTAGGAATGAGCCGCGGAACACATATGCAGGCTGAGTTTGATATATCTCCGTATACAAAAGACGGGATGAATGATATATGTGTGCTTGTGTATACTTGGAATGCGGAAAGCTATCTTGAAGACCAAGATTTTTTCAGATTTCACGGTATATTTCGTGATGTGTATTTGATAAGGAGACCGATTAACCATATAAGAGATATTTACATAAAGCCCGATATAGGCGGTAAAATTGAATTTGAATTTGACTTTATAGATGAAGAATTGCCGTGCAAGATTTCTGTATTAAACTCGAATGAAAAAATTATTGCGGATAAAACAGTAAAAAGCGGTGAAAAAATATATATTGACTCACCAAAACTTTGGTCAGCGGAACATCCAAACCTTTACGGAGTAATGATAAGTTGCGGTGGTGAATATATTTACAAAAAGATAGGTTTCAGAAAAATTGAAACATCACCTAAAGGTGAACTTTTGATAAATGGCATATCGGTTAAACTTAAAGGTGTTAACAGGCATGATTCAAATCCTAAAACGGGTTATTGCACAACTTATGAGGATATGAAAAATGATATTATTTTGATGAAGCAGAATAATATAAATTGCATAAGAGCTGCACATTATCCCAATCATCCTGAATTTTTAGAAATGTGTGATTATTACGGTATGTATGTGATAGATGAATGTGATCAGGAAACACATGGGGTTGAACACGCTTTCGGTTTATGTTCGCTTGCATCTATTGAGCAAATGGCAAGTAATCCTGTGTTTTTGCCATCATATATGGACAGAATGGAGCGAATGGTTGAGAGAGACAAAAACTCACCGTGTATAATATCTTGGTCGCTTGGAAACGAGGGACAATTCGGCACAAATCACATTAAAATGTCAGAATGGACTAAAGAACGAGACAAAACACGACTTATTCATTATGAACGCACAGCCTTCCCCAACAAAGCGTACGGCGCAGACCAGATGAAAATAGATCCTTGCGTTGATGTTATTAGCCGTATGTATACAAGCCTTGAAAATCTTGATATACAGGGAAAAATGACCGATGATCGGCGGCCCTACTTTCTTGCAGAGTACTGTCATGCGATGGGGCTTGGCCCGGGCGGTGTTAAAGATTATTGGGACATAATATATAGGTATAGCCGGTTAATAGGCGGATGTGTATGGGAATGGTGCGACCACGCAGTTGAAAAGAAACTTGAAAATGGTAAAATCGGATATATTTACGGTGGCGACAGCGGAGATTTCCCAAACGACGGTAATTTCTGTTGTGATGGATTGGTATTTCCGGACAGAAAACCATCTACAGGTTTGTTGGAATACAAAAAAGTTATTGAACCTTGGAAAGTAAATTGTATCGACGCATTGAGTGGAAAATTTGAAATTGAAAATCGATATGATTTTACTGATTTTAATGAAAATGGTTTTTCGTATGTAGTTATGGTTGATGGTAAGATATATGACAGCGGAAGTTTTGAAATGGAACTTGAGGCACATAAAAAGAAAATCATTACGCTTAATTTCCGTAAACCATCTGAAGTCGAAAACGGCGCATATATAGAGCTGTCTATGAATACTGTTAAGCCCAAATCGTGGTGCAATACGGGACATAATATTTCGTGGGTGCGGTTTGAACTGCCGGTAGTAAAGGCACCCAAAAAAACCCATGTATTTCGGCCTATTGCCGTTGAAGACAGCAAAAGATATATAAGTATCCGGTCGGGCGATAACAATATAGAAATAGATAAAGCCCGGGGAATGATTTCGTCGCTCAAAAAGAATGGCAGAGAGTTGCTTGTGCGTCCATCTGACCTTGTAATATGGCGTGCCCTTATAGATAATGACAATTATGTAAAAGATGATTGGGAAAACGAATTTTTCCACAAAACATATTTTAAGGTAAGAGATTTCAATACAAAAACAGTGGGAGAGAAGTGCATAATTGATATAAACGGTACTCAGGGTGCAAGCGGACGGTTGCCGATATTTGATGTAAATATAAGATATACAGTAACATCGTATGGAGTGGATATACATATAGATGCTGTTAGAAACGAAATCAAAACAATGAACAGAAGTTCTTCGGAAGAAAGCAAGCTTGACTTGAAATTAAAAAAAGATATTGATCAAGTTCCTCGTTTTGGTATGAGATTCGCATTTAAACCGGAGTTTGAAAATATTGAATATTTCGGAAAAGGCGGTTCAGAGTGCTACATCGACTATCAGGAACACGCAAAAATGGGAATCTGGCGGAGTACGGTAACTGAGGAATATCAGCCGTATATAAAACCGCAGGATTGTGCGAATCATATGAGTACAAAATGGTTAAAGCTTTTCGGCAGCGAAACAGTAAGATTTGAAACCGATAAAACATTTGAGTTTTCAGCATTGCACTATACTATTGAGGAACTGTATGAAAAAGCACACGCGTTTGAGCTTGAACAGTCAAAAAGCACAGAGGTGCTTATATGTTATAAAAACAGAGGTGTCGGTTCACATAGCTGCGGACCTGAACTGCAAAAAAAATATTGTGTAACTGATAAAAAAATTAATTTCGAATTTAATATATGTTTGTAGCAAAAACGGCAGCAAAGGTCCTATGGATTTTTGCTGCCGTTTTTCACGAAATAAAAGATTTTGGTGTAGTATTCATAAATCTCGAAAATAACTTGTAAAAATAGCATACATCCGGAATGTTGACTGCCTCAGCTGCTTCTGAGATGCTGTATTCTCCACTGTTTAACAGGTCACAGGCTTTTTTTATTCTAAGATAGTTCCGGTATGTTATCGGTGACATATTTTTGTATTTTTTGAAAAGTCGGCGGAAGTTTCCCTCACTTGTGTTGCATATTTTTGCAAGTTCACATACAGTGACATCCTGTAAATAGTTGTTTTCCAAAAAAATTATGCCTTTGTATATCAATTGATGCTTTTGTTTTGCCTGCTTTCGAAGAATATCATTGTCCAGACTATATAATATTTTATATAATTCAGACAGAATCTCAAGTTTATATCCTATCGAACCTTGTACCCATATTTTATATGCATTTTTAAACATTTTTAGATAATATTCATTTTTATCAACAGTTGCGATACAAATTCTGTCCGGCAGATGCAAGAATCTATCACTGATTTGGAAGTTTATTGTGATATATTCGCCGGGCACTCCGGCGGGCCATTCGGATTTATATGTAATATCATTCGGAAGGTAAACAAGGCTTCCTGCCGGTGCCTGCAGTTCTTTCTTGGAGCCCTTGTTAAATATAATAAGACCGTTTACTACATAAAAAAATCTTGAGTATGGCTTGTCATGTTTTGAACACACAAATGTATTTGGTGTTTGAACCTTGCTTGAAAATACGCCGAAATTATAGCATAGTGCTTCACTTTCTTCTGAAATTTTTATAAAAAAATCATTGCTCATTTGAAAATTTCTCCTTTTTGCTATGTTCATATCATACAATAAAAAGCCTGTTTTGTCAATAGAAATTTTGTCTGTAATAAGTTATAATTGTTTTGAAAATTCTTTATAATAAGGAGCGAATTTATATGAAAATCGGTATAGTAGGACTAGGATACTTTTCTGATGATTTTGTAAGATTATTCAATATTCATCCCGATGTTGAAGAAGTCGTAGTAGCTGACTTAGATGAAAAAAGAGTAAAGGCATCTATGGAGAAACATCATTTGAAGAGAGGTTTTTCTTCGTTTGAGGATATGCTTGAAAATGCGCCCGATTTGGATTGCATCGGTATTTACACTCAAAGGCATTTACACGGACCAATGATTGCAAAAGCAATGAAAATGGGGAAAAATGTAATCAGTGCAGTTCCTATCGGATGCTCAATAGAGGAAATAGAAGAAATAATAAAACTGTCAAAAGAAACAGGGAAGATTTATATGATGGCGGAAACTTGTTATTACTATCCTTGTGCAATCTTTTGCCGAGAAAAATATAAAACCGGTGAAATGGGCAAATTTGTATATGGTGAGTCGCAGTATTATCATGATATATGCGAAATGTATCACGATTTTCAGCATACCGGCGGACCGAACTGGCGTAGAGTTGCAGGTATACCGCCGATGTTCTATCCGACGCATTCGATATCAATGCTGTTTTCCGCAATAAATGAGCATGCGTTAAAAGTATCATGCATGGGTTACAGAGACAATCATGAAGATAATATATATGGCGAAGATAAAAATAATTGGAATAACCCGTTCAGCAATGAAACAGCGATTTTTCAAATGTCCGGCGGCGGTATAGCGAGGATAAATGAATTTAGGAGAGTCGGTATTAACAAGCCTTCTTCGTATATAACTTGTATGTATGGTGAAAAAGCCGCTTATGAATGTTCTGTTACAAAGCACACTTATCAGATAGGCGTCGCAAGCGGTAAAGAGCCGTATATTGAGGATGTTGGTAATTTGGTTAATACTATCGAGTATAACGAAGATTTTAAAAACGGGACTATAGATTGGAATCGTGATCCGATATCGGTTAAGTATATAGAGGGCTTTGCTCCGGTGCAAAACAGAAGCAGGTTGCCTAAAAACTTTAGAAATACGCCTAAATTTGCTCATTACAACACTCATTCTTTTCTTGTAGATGATTTTGTAAGAGCTGCAACAACCGGAAAATTGCCTCCCAACAATGCATGGGATGCCGCACGTTATATGATACCGGGACTTATTGCACATCAATCGGCGTTAAAAGGCGGAGAATTGCTTGACATTCCGGATTTTGGTTCGGCACCGGATAACTGGGAAAAAATCACTTATGAGTTAAAAGATAATTACGAAGATGAAAGCAAGTTTTATGCGGTAGAAAGAGGATATTTAGATGTTTAATAAGGCTGCCAGAGCGACTAACAAGATTAGCTGTTGCATAGACATGATGTTTTCGGGATTTGATTTTTATGACAGGATAAATGAGGTCAAAAAGTGCGGCATAAATACGGTTGAATTCTGGAAATGGACGAACAAAGATGTTGATACGGTTAAGCGTTTGCTTGACGGAAACAAAATGAACCTGTCGATATTCAATATTGACAGCACGGATGAGGCACTCTCTTATGATTTATCGAGAGGAATACTTAACTCCGGCAGAGCGGACGAGTTTGTTTCGGCGCTGAGCGAGAGCATACCGGTATATAAAAAGCTGAATGCGTCCGCAATGATAGCGCTTATAGGCGAAAATGCACCGTACTGCGAGGAAAATGTACTAAAATGCCTGAGCGCTGCAAAACCGATATGCGAAGAAGAAAACGTAACCCTGGTAATCGAGCCGCTCAATGACATAGATAGACAAGGGTACTCAATGCCGTATGCAAAACCTGTCTTTAAACTCCTAAAAAAGGTAAACAGCCCAAACATTAAAATGCTCTATGACATTTATCATCAGAATATGATGGGCGATTTTTCTATGGAGGACATACGGGAAAATATAGACCTCATAGGTCACTTTCACGTTGCGGACGCTCCGGGCAGGCATGAGCCGGGAACGGGTAATGTTGACTATATAAAGATACTTAAGGAAATATCCGAACTGCCGTATGACGGTTATATCGGTCTTGAATACAGGGCAACAAAGAGCGACGGCGAAACATTCGGATTTTTAAGGGAGGCGAAATTCATTGATTAAGGTTTGCATAATAAGCTGCGGAATGATTACAAACTCCGCACATATACCGGCGTACAGGCATTTCGGTGACGATTTTTGTATATCTGCGGTGTCCGATATTAACGAAACTGCGGCAAAGGAAACGGCAAAGCGGCACGGCATACCGAATTTTTATCAAAATGCGGAGGAAATGCTGGAAAAGGAAAAACCCGACCTTGTATCGGTTTGCGTTCCGAATTGTTTTCACAAGGAATATACACTTATGGCACTTAATCACGGTGCAAATGTACTCTGTGAAAAACCGCTTGCTTTTACTTACGCCGACGCAAAAGAGATGTTCGATGCAGCCGAGAGAAACGGCAAGTTCCTTATGGCGTGCCAGAGTATGCGCTTTACTCCCGATAGGCTTGCGGCAAAGGAATACATTGTAAAAAACGGTCTCGGAAACATATATTACGGCGACTTTGCAAGGGTGCGCCGCAGAGGTATTCCGTATTGGGGAACCTTTCATATGAAAAAAATAAGCTGCGGCGGAGCGTTTGTTGACATCGGCGTACATATGCTCGATGCCCTCTTGTGGCTTATGGGAAATCCTGAGATAAAATCGGTAAACGGTGTTACAATGCAAAATCACAAGCAGGAGCTGGGCTCATTAAAATCCAGCGGTGCGCTTACCGGAAATGTGGATAATATGCGGAAATTTAATCCCGATGAAATGGATGTTGAGGATTTTGCCTGCGGAACGCTTAAATTCAGCGGCGGAGCAAATGTCAGCTTTAAGGTGGCGTGGGCGGCAAATATGCCCGAAAGCTCCGATATACGTATTGTCGGTGATAAAGCCGGAATTGACCTGCCGGAAGGTAAGATATATTACGGCGAGAACGGCGAGGAGAACCTGAGTATGAACAAACTCATATATAACGCTCCGTTTGCCGGACATATGTATATTGCAGATAATTTAAGAAAAGTGTTAAAAGGCGAGGCGGAGCCGATTGTAAAGCCGTCAGAAACAATAAATACGGCGAAAATACTTGAGCTTTTCTACAAGTCGGCAGAACTTAAAAGAGAGGTGTTTGCAGATGAAAACTAAGGCTGTAATAATAGGTTTTGCACATATGCACGTAAATGAGGTTGCACTGTATATCAGCGAGCAGCCGGACTTTGAACTTATCGGTGCGGCAGATGTGAACGCCGGTGAGGAAAAAATTCCTCCTCTGCGCTACACCGCAGGGTGGAATCTGGAAAATGTGCGCAGTAATTACTGTGCAAATATATATGACGATTACAAAAAAATGCTTGACGACCTGAAACCCGACTACGCATTTATTATGTGCGAAAACTGCCTTAAACCCGAAATTGTGGAGGAATGTGCAAAAAGGCATATAAATGTTTCCATAGAAAAACCGATTGCAGTAAGCTATGATGAAGCAAAGAAAATTCAGGCAAGCGTAGAAAAGTACGGCATAGAAGCGGTTGTAAACTGGCCTGTTGTGTGGAGAGAGTACATACACAAAATGAAGTTTGCACTTGACGGCGAGCTTGTTGGAAAACCGCTGAAACTCAGGTATATCAACGGTCACACAGGTCCTCTCGGCAAGGGTGCAAAGCACAGGGGAGTTAGCGAAAATGCCGAGGAAATGACTGATAAGCAGCGGAGCAAAACCTGGTGGCATCAGTCAAAGCTCGGCGGCGGTGTGTTTTTGGATATAGCGTGCTACGGCTGCCTGTTTTCCGAGTGGTTTATGGGTGACGGCGCAAAAAGCGTTATGTCGATAGGCGAAAACCTTAACACCCCGTTCGGAGATACGGACGACAATTTTGCTGCAATAATCAAGTACGATGATAAAATGTCGGTTATTGAAGGCACCTGGACTACTCCGAGAGCGGTTATTCCGTCAGGACCTATGGTTATGTGTTCTGACGGTGTAATTACCTGCACGGGCGGTGCCGAAAATTCACCGGATGTAAAAGCATATGACATTTACGGAAATGAGATTGAAATTACGGGATTTGAATTTTCCGATAAATACAAAAATATGCCGTCGCATCTTGCTAATCATATAAAGACAGGCGAGAGCGTACTTGATGTTCTCACTCTTTCAGAGAATATGAAGATAATGGCTTTGCTTGACGCTGCAATGCGTTCATCGCTTAGCGGAAAAGCAGAGGAAATATAATGAAAAGGGGAATGATAGCCGATATTCAGCGTGCATCAATCCACGACGGAAACGGAATACGGACAACTGTATTTTTTAAGGGTTGTCCGCTTTCGTGCAAGTGGTGCCATAATCCCGAATGTATCGGTTTTGAAAAAGAAATTCTTTTTTATCCCGAAAAGTGTATTCACTGCGGAATGTGCGACAAGGGCTGTTTTTCCGGTGCAAGGGTTGTGTGCGGCAAAGAGATGAGCGCAGATGATATTCTGTCGGAAATAACGCTTGATGTACCATATTACGGCAAAGACGGCGGCGTTACTTTTTCCGGCGGAGAACCGCTTGCACAAAAGGAATTTTTAAGCGAGTGTATAGACAAATGCAAAGAAAAAAACTTAAACTGTGCTGTTGAAACCTCACTCATATACTATGATGAGGAAGTTTTCAAAAAACTTGATTTTGTTATGGCAGACCTCAAAATTTGGAACAGCGACCAGCATAAAAAATACACCGGCGTCGGCAATGAAACGATAATTGAGAACTTCAAAAGACTGAATACACTTGGAGTGCCGGTAATTGCACGCACCCCCGTGATACCGGAGATAGAACAGGGTATCGATAAAATATCGGAATTTTTAAAAACTCTTGAAAATGTGAAAAGGTATGAGCTTTTGCCGTATCACCCATTGGGCAATTCCAAACGCAGTGCGCTTGGTCTGCAACCCGACGGTTTTAGCGTTCCGACAAAAGAATATGTAAAGGAGCTTGAAAAATATGCTTACATACGCTGACAGATTAAAAGCAATGCGGGATACCAAAATCCGCCATACATTGGAAAAGAAAAAGCAGAACGGCTATACTGACCTTGACGATTTCGGTACAGTTCCGATATCAGACGGTTACGAGGTCACTCCGTGGTACAACAGTTCAAACGGAAGCTTTTACGGTTATGACGGTATGAGTGAAAATTTCTGCCGTGTCATTAACGCACATGAACCGTATGTCGATCCGATGGAAATGCTGTGCGGCAGATGGCGCGATATGCTTGTAAATTATCGCGGCGACGTTCATTATCTGCCGGATTGGCTGAAGAAAAAGCCGAAAATTATGGAGCTGATGTCATCTTCTACCGACCAGTGGAGCAAAAGGTGGGACGAACAGCGTTTTCCGTATGACGAATTAAAACCCTTGCAGGAAAAGTACAATATTCAGACGGGTATTGACGGCGACGCTCATTTTGCGTGTGATTACCGGATAGGATTTAAGCTCGGTTTCGGCGGATTTTTGAATAAGATAGAAAAGTATCGGGAAATCAATCCCGATAAAAAAGATTTTTACGATGCGGAGGAAAAATGCGTTCGCGCGATAATCGCATTTGTTGACCGTCATATTAAGAAAATCAAAGAAATGATACCGAATGAAAACCGCGCCGAGATTAAAGAAAATCTTGAAACAATGCAAAAAACATGCGAAAATATCCGTCTTAATCCGCCGCAAACGTTCAGGGAGGCGTGTCAGTGGACGGCGTTCTTCAACTGTGCGTCAAGAATTTACACCCGCGACGGCGCAGGCTTTCAGCTTGACACACTGCTTTTGCCGTATTACGAAAACGACGTCAAAAACGGCATTTTGGATGACGAAACGGCAAAGTTTTTAATTGCAAATCTGCTCTTAATCGACCCGCATTATTATCAGATTTCCGGTGTTGACGAAAACGATAAGGATATGACAAATCACCTTTCATATCTAATTCTTGATGCCGCCGACAGTATTGATATCGCGTGCAATTTAACCGTGCGCGTACACGAAAACTGTGACAGAGAATTTCTTAAAAAGGCAGTGTATTATCTGCTCAAAAACAAAAACGGCTGGCCGAGATTCTGCAACGACAAGGCGCTTTGCGAGGGATATATGAAAAACGGCGTTGACAAGAAAACCGCAAGAGAGCGTATTGCGGTGGGCTGTAACTGGATGTGCGTTCCGGGCAAGGAATTTCCTATGAACGACACTGTTAAAATCAACATTGCAAAGGTCTTTGACGTTGCATTAAATGAGATGCGTGCGGAAAAGGAAAAATCCTGCAAACGGCTTTTCGAAATTTATGAAAAACACCTCAAAATTGCCATTGATACCACCGCAAAGGGAATAAACCTTCACCTTGACCACCAGTGGGAGGTAACTCCGGAGCTGATTATGAACCTTATGATGGAAAATTCGATTGAGTACGGCGAGGACATATCACAGTGCGCAAAGCTTTACACAATCGGTGTTGACGGCGCAGGGCTCGCGGTTGTCGCAGACTCATTCGGGGCAATGCAGACGAGAATAGAGGAAGAAAAACTTCTCACGTGGGAACAGCTTTACGATGCGCTTGACAGCAATTTCGCAGACGAAAGAATACGGCTTATGTTAAATTCCTCGCCAAAGTACTGCTGCGGAAACACGCTGTCGGACGAATGGGCAAAGGAACTCACAAAGTCGTGGGTAAAAAATATCCGTGCGCAGCGGATGCCAAATGGCAGACAGCTTGTGCCGGGTTGGTTTTCGTGGGCACGGACGATAGAATATGGCTCAAAGGTGGGCGCAACTCCAAACGGAAGAAGATGCGGCGAGCCGATTTCTCACGGAGCAAATCCAAATCCGCATTTCAGACAGGACGGTGCTCCCACGGCGCAGTCCAACGGTATCGCATCCGTGCAGTGCGGATACGGTAACACTGCGCCTCTGCAAATAGAGTTTGATCCGCATGTCGCGTCGGACGAGAAGGGTGTGGACACCGTTCTTGCTTTAATTGAGGGGCATTTTAGGCAGGGCGGAACGCTCATAAATATCAATGTGCTTGACGGCGGAAAACTAATGAAAGCAAATGAAAATCCGGAGGCTTATCCGGATTTGGTGGTGCGTGTAACCGGATTTACCGCATACTTTGCTACGCTTTCGCCACAGTTCAGACAGCTTGTTGTGGATAGGTTTTTAAGTTAAATGTAAATCAAATAACACGCAGGTCAACCATTCGTTGCCTGCGTGTTATTTTGTTTAGTCAACGCTATGCTTTTATTGCTAATATCACTGCAACATAAAAAATATATCACTGCAATAGTATTTTTTATTTTGAAAATCATTTATAATATATTTATAATTATGTGTAGTATTCGAGATTTATTTTAGAGCAGAATCACAAAATTTCAAATGTTAAATTGCAGATGATAATGAGTTACATTAAAATTATGAAAACTCAGTAAAAATATATAGTTCACAAAAAGATATAGTTTGAAACTGATTGTTGAATTCGATGATAGTGCGCTGCGAGTCTTTCGTATATTAAGATACATATTCAATAATTGTAGTGAGATACATAATATATGAAATTAAATACAAGGAGAAAAAAGGAAATGAATTTTAGAAAAGTTTTAGCCTTATGTATGTCGGTTATATTACCGATATTGACACTGATAGTACTGACTCCGAGTGTGATTGAAGCTGCTGAACTGAATTTTTCAACAGTGCTTTTCAGCGATGATTTTGAGCAATATACTCAGCCTGAAAGCGGTAATCCGATTTTTTGGGGCGATGGGAGTAATATGAGCGTTACATATGACAACAACTATTTCAAGTACACAAACTATGCGGGTGTTAATACTGAACAGAAGAATGATACATATAATCCTTTTATGACGGAAGGCACACTTGCAAAGCATATACAGTTTGTTGAGGGCAAAAGTGTCGGCAGCGGAAAGTCAATGACGGTAACATCACAGGGATTTATAGATTATGCAGGTGTAATTAAGCAGACCAATATTACATCAGAGAAGATAGACGGAAAGAAATTGACATTCAGTCTTGACTTTAATGTAAACCGTATGTTTATCGGTGAAGGATACGGAGTATGGCTCGCAAAGTATCAGAACAACAGAATTGTTCCTGATCAGATGGAGAACAGAACGATACAAACTGCAACTTTGGAAGAAGAAACAGGCAAGCAGCTTTTGGTGATAGCGCCGATTGTCAAGGATGGTAAGCCCCAGATTTATGCTCTTGGTCAGAGGGTAGGAGAGGTGGAATATAACACAGAATATACTTACACTCTTGAGCTTACACCTGACGGAAACGGAGGCTATACAGCAGCGGCATATCTTAACGGGAATATACTTGACACAGTGACAAATAATATTCTGACAATGGCGGATGTTGCGGAATGCAAATATGTAATGATGTCACCTATTTCCCACAAGTGGACAATCTATGACGGGCAGTTTGGCAGAAAACCGACTGATGACAGTGGAAATAAGAACTATCAAAACGATATTGATATAATTTCGGTGGATAATCTTTCGATGAAAGCAACAGTTGTGGGTGTTAGCGCAATATTTAATGATGATTTTGAAGATTATAGCGGAAATCCGGTAAATAAAGGACAGTGGGCAAAAAAGGCATCAAATTTTGACGGCGATTTGTTCCGGTATCAATATGGCGATGAAAATGATTTTACATCAAATCCAAGTTATAGCCTATGGATAAATGATGTATCTAACGGTGCTCAAGATATAGCCATTATCGAGTCCGATACAGGTGTTGGAGATGGCAAGGCGCTTAAATTTACCGGTCAGGTTGGGGTAACAAATTATGCATTAGCAAAGCCGTCAAATCTTGATAAAAAAGATATTGTTGGTAAACAATTAGAGTTTCATGCAGATTTTAAAGCGCCTACGAGCGGAATTATGGGTGAAGGTTTCGGAATATGGGTTGCGACTGATGACAATGACGGCACGAATGATGTAATTAGATACATATCGAGTGATATAAACTTGACAGGCAATGATGATTACGAATTAAAAAAAGGTGAACTTATGTTTGTAGGAACAAGGCGTGCTGCGACTGTACCTACCGCTGTTGGCGCAAGAGCAACATACCTTTATGTTTTTGGAAAAGAAGTTGCAAGGCTTAACCCGGATGCTACATATGACTTTTGCTTAACTCTCGTGCCTAAGGAAACCGGGTATAAAGGTTTTGTATCATTAAACGGCAGAGTCATAGAGCTTGATGAAAATAGTTTGCCGACTTGCGAGGAATTGGCAACATATAAAAGACTGTATGTCAATCCGCTCAGTCGAGCTTGGACTATGCATGATTTGGGCGCAATGAAGAAAACTGAAGGCCGTCCTGCAGATGCGATTGATACTGATGGAATGTACAAAATGGGAAGAACACTTGGAATAATAGATAATGTTTCAATGATTGCAGTGGATAATATTTCTGAGCCTGTGGTAGATTCAACAGTTAATATGACAGCTGCTGAATACGATTGGACATCAAAAGGAACCTCGTTTATAAATGCTTATGCCAATATAATCGGAACAACGGCAATAATTGAAATTTATTCTGACAGAACAGAAATATATACCCCTGTCATTGTTGCTGCATCGTATGACAGCGATAATAATATGGTAGCTTGTGCTGTAAATAAAACAACAGATATTCCTGCACTCGGAAGAAATAAGGTTATATTTTCGGGGTTGCCTAAGAATTGCACATATGTCAAATTTCTAATTTGGGATGCATTTGAAAATATTACGCCGATTACAATGTCTCATAGAGTTGAGATGCCGGAACCGGAACCGGAGGAAGATGTGGTTAATATGGTCCATTCTATACGCAATGCAGATATGGGTATTCTTGGAGAAATCCAATATTTTGACTGATATCAATGTGCATAGAGATAAACATCAGTATAATGCGAGGGATAAATCAATGAAAAGAGAAAAAAAATTACTTGCGGTTTTGCTATGTATTATAGTTTGCAGTATGTCGTTAAATTTTGTTACTGTTTTTGCAAATTCGGGCGAACAAAGTCAACCATATAGACTTAGTATGGGAGAGGAAATGTTTGAATTTGATGGATGGGGGGCTTATCCGGCTAACCCTCCTCAAAGCGATTTAATAAAAAATAGAATTTATTCTGAACTCGGAATAAATTTAATCAGAATTGAACTATACAGTGACTGTGATGAGGGTGACAGACTGATACCTTCAACTTTTGACTTTCAAAATTTTTTGTCTTTTGTCAGACAGGCTAAAGAGTATAAATTAGACTATATGATTACAATTTGGACTCCGCCGGTGTCTATGAAAAGCAATGGACAAAAAAGTAACTCGCCGGAGGGATATTTAAAGATTGAAAAAGAACAAGCATTTTGTGATTATGTGGTTCAGGTTTTCGATTATCTCAAAGAACATTCACTGCCGCTTCCCATTGCGTTTGGTTTTGCAAACGAACCAAATCATATACATATTTATCAAGCTTGCAGTTACTATGACGGACAGTTGGAACGGGTTCTCAAATTATTCGATTCAACTTTAGAAGAAGCAGGATATGGAGATGTTCTCATCTGTACTCCGGAAGAGTCGGCGTATTCTGAAAACTTCAATACATTTTCAAAACCAAAAGGTCAAGTTAACAATGCATTGTTGGAGGACGAGGACTATAAGAATGCCTATGATGTTCTTGCTTTTCACGGTTATGCATGGGATGTGTCAAAAAACCTTGCTCCTATTGTAAAACGCTCTGATTCATATATGCAAAACAAAGAAATATGGGCAACCGAATCAGCCTCGGCAGCAAACTTGTTGACGGATGCGTCAGATTATGATACCGGTATATCGGACATATTGCGAAAAGTGAATTTCCACACCCAAATCTACGAGGCAAATCGCTGGATATATTGGACTATGTTTACTGATACCGGTAACGATTATCATGCATTGACTGTTTTAGAAGATGACGGTTCATTCGTGACGATGCCTGCGTATTATTTTGCTAAGGCTTTATTTAACAGTGTTCCTGCCGGCAGCAAAGTTGCAAAGATAATTACCGATGATCCTGCATACAATACTGTGCCTTCGGTTGAGGTTCGCAATACGGATTATTTGGATATCGGTGGGTTCAAAACCAAAGACGGCAATGTATTCACTCTTTATAACAGTACAGAGAACGCAAAATATTATAATATTTCCGGGATTACCGGAAACAGTATTCTTATATATAGATTTGATAATCATCACAATGTTATTTATGAAAAGGCTGCTGTTACGGAATATTCATATAACGGATTGCGTGTAAACCCCGGTGACTCTGTGTTATTTGTTTCAGGTAATGATTTGGTATTCGGAGATGATCCGGCGATAGGTGATGATAATACCAACAAAATGATTGTGGAGAACACTGTGACAGAGAGAGCGCCTGATGTTGATTCGTCAAACGAAAGTGTTTTGGGTACAGTATGGAAAGCTGATGGGCATTCGGAAAGTTGGAAAACATCTCGCCCCGGATTATTGGCAGTCAGACGAGACAATGTTGGATTTGATGATGAATATACAGTTATAAAAGGTCAAAGAGACAGCTTATTTGCGTATACTTCCGGTGGTGGACCGACTCTTTATGGTGAAAAAAACTGGAGTATCAGACTAACCTGTGATTTAACGCAGTGTGTGTGGAAAAATGTGCAAGGTTCAAGAGATGCATATACCACAATGCTTGCTACTTCACATCAACCGTTTTCGCCGCCTTCATCTGCTGATAATCAGGAATCGTTTGCCGTCATTATAACCAAAAGCGGCAGATTAAGAATTGCTGGCGGGAAAAATGGCGCATATTTTGTATATATGGCAGACGAATCTAAATTAAATGCGATAGATTTTAACCCCATGGGTGTTCATAACTATGTCATTGACAAAGAAGGCTCGGATATTAAGATAACCATTGATGGAATCGAACTCGGAAAGCTCATTAAGACAGCACATATTTCAAATGCAGGTATAGGATATGAGGACGACAGAGTTATTGACATTCCAACAAATTGGGGCAGCAATGTTACTGTTGTTGACAGCGAAGGAAATGAAAAAACGCATATAGCGGACTTTGATATTACAGGTTATAGTCCAACTATTAGATATGTTGCAGCTGCAAATTCTGTTGTCGTTGACGACAAGTGTTACAATGGCTCATGGCAGACATCGGTTTATCCGGGAATAAAGGATCTTGAAGTGATAGAAGATACAAGTGTACGGCAGTTTGCGAAATTCTCTGATGCAGCATTACAGGTTGATGATGATTATTCTCTTGCGTTTAACATAAAAAAAACAATGCTTGCAGGTAGTGATATTACGTCATATACAGTTAAAATAAGCAACGGTGTAACTACCGAAAGCTATTCTCCCGATGCAATACCGTTGCAGGTAGGAAGAGGATATTATAGCTTTGCTTTTAATAACATAAATCCTGCTAATATTGATCTTCCTATAACTGCTATGCTTACAATAAACTATGCTGATGGGAGCTCAAGTACAAGTACATATTCTGTAAGTGTAAAACAATATTGTTATGATAAATTGAGCTATTTTTCTTCAAAAGGTACACTTACAAAAGAAGAACAAAAATTAAAAAGAGTTATTATTGCTTTGCTTAATTATTCTGCTGCAGTTCAGGACTATACAAATGAACGACTTAGTTCACATGAACTTGCAAACTACGGGCTGAATGCCGGTGATAAGCAAATAGCAGCGCCGACTTGCAAAGACATTTTTTCTGTCATAGATGATGTCAATCAACCCATATGTATTTGGAATTCGGCGAGAGCAGTGTTTGATAACTCAATTAAGGTGAGATTTTATGCAGATATACCGACAAATATTGATATGAGCACGGTTAAAGCTGTTGTGACGGTTGGGGGTGATATTCCGTATGAAGTACCCGGAACAGATTTCAAAAATGAAAACGGAAAGCTATGCTTTGATACAAAAAATATAGGGTTTCTTGCTTTGGATAAACCTATAAAAGTTCAGTTGAAATCTAACGAAACAGCACTCAGCAAGACATTAAAATACAGTGTCGAGTCTTATGCGGCTTATCACAAAAAGTATAGTGCAGACAGCAACTTTGAAAAGGTTGTTAATGCATTGATAAATCTTGGGAAATCAATATCTGAGTATAAAGGAATAAAGTCATAAAACAATGCTTAATAAAGTATTGTTATCATAGATAAGTTAAATAACGAAAGTATTTGTGAATGAGTTCGGTATTGCTCCGAACTCATTCCGTTTTATCTAAAATATAAATCAGCAAGGGATTATAAAAGCTTCTTGAATTTTGACGGGCTTGAACCGTACTCACGCTCAAAAAGCTTGTAAAACCACGATATGTTTGAAAATCCGCATTCATAACATATATCCGTGATTGATAGATTACTCGAGTGCATAAGGTTGATGGCATAATTTAATTTTAGTTCGTTTATATATGCTGTTGGAGTAATTTTGTAGTATTTTCTCATTGACCTTGAAAGGTGTTCTCTTGTTTTTCCTGAAAGTTCAATCATTCTTTCGACACCGCGAACGAAGTTTTCCGGCTTTTTCATTTTTTCATATGATATTTCAAGCCAAAATGGAATGTTATTGCCCTTTTCAGAGTATTTTTGAAAATATTTCATAAATATACTCAACAGCAGTGCGCGCATTTGAGTTTTTGCAAGATTGTTATCGGTAGTAGAGTTTAAGTCTGTAAGCGAATAAAACAATTTCGTTCTTTCTTGAGGAGTTAGAATGACAAAAGGCGAGTATTTTGCAGTAAGCAGTGTTTTGCAGTCGAATCCTACTCCGAGATAATCAAAAGCGCCTTTCAATGTTTCTGTTTCAAAAGAAAGATTAAGAAATTGGAATTCATTCGTGTCCAAACTCACATAGTCATGAATGTCATAATCACGAATAAACAGTAAATATCCTTCACTGAGAGGCTGAACCGTATCGTTAATCAAATGATTGCAATTTCCCTTGACCATAAGGCATAACTCAAAGTAGTTATGGTTATGCAGACGAAAACGTTCGGTTGCACTTTTTACATATCTGAGTCTGAACCCTTTATCCGTGTCGATGTGTTTTTTTTCATCAAGCATTTTTATAGCAGACATTTTCATCACCCATATCACTATAACATAAAAATGATGTCACGGCAATGGTATTTTTTATTTTGAAAATGATTTATAATATATTTATAATTTATGGATAGTCTTGATATGTGTTTTTTGGGTAAAATTACGAAACAATCAAAAAATGAATACACAAATTTACAAGAAATATTTTTTCACAAAATAATAAAACTCACAATAGGAATGATTTGTATTTCTATTCCGGTTAATTATGGATATAATGTCAATTATTAAAATTGAAAAGCGAAACAGAGGTGGTGTATAATGGAGGTGTTTAATTTTTTAGTCGGTCGCACACAGTTGTGACCGTATACATATTGTTAATATCTTTTTGCAGAAAAGGAAGGAGAAAAGTTATGAAAAAAATCAAAAGAAAACATGTTTTTCAGCGGTTTATTGGTCTCGCACTTGCTGCTGCGACAGCTGTGTCGCTGTGTTCATGCGGAAGCAACAAAACAGCAAAAGGCGAGGATCCGAATAAGGTTCCAAAGGACACATACGAAATCAACTGGTATTTGAGAGGCACAGCACAGAGCGATGTTGCATCGGTTGAGGCGGCAGTAAACGACTATCTCAAGGACAAAATAAATGCCACTCTTAAACTGACTATCCTTGAATCGGGACAGTATAATCAAAAAATGGGTAATATGATAGCAGCCGGTCAGGAATTCGATATTGCCTTTGCAGCAAGCTATGCGCTTGATTATAATGTTAATGCAAGCCTTGGGGCGTTTGTTCCGCTTGATGATTACCTTGATACATATATGAAGGATATTGCTAAAGAAATTCCGGATTCAATTCTTGATTCTGCACGAGTTGACGGAAAACTGTATGCACTGCCTACATACAAAGAAGCCGCAACTCAGTACGGCTGGATATATCGCAAAGATATTGCCGATAAATATAATATTGATATGTCTAAATACAAAACCCTTGAGGATTTCAAGCCGGTTGCGGAAATGCTTAAGCAAAAAGAAAAATCAATTCAGTATCCGATTGACTGGGATAAAACTAATGACTTTACTATGAATATGTATGATAACTCATGGGTATCATTGTCCGGTTCAAATGCGTATATGGGTATATCATATATGAAAGGTCAGGATGACAAGAAAGTTCAGCTCAATTATGACTTGCCGACTGATGCACAAAAACAGTGCGTGAAAGCAAGGAGAGATTATTATGAATCTGGTCTTGTGAAGAAAGATGTTGCAACAGCATCAGATTTGTCGGCGAGATTTAATAACGGTTATACATTTGCTTATTACACACAGCTTAAACCCGGAAAGGCGTCAGAGTTGCAGTCGAAAGCGAATTTTGAAATTGCACAGGCGGAAACTACACCGATATATCAGGACAGACTTCCCGGACAAGGTTCAATGCAAATTATATCGGCAACAAGCAAAAATCCGGAGAGATGTGCAAGATTTTTGAACTTGCTTAACACAGATCCTGTTCTTAAAAATATGATTGTATATGGCGTTGAGGGGAAGCATTATAAAAAAGATTCAAACGGACAGATAGAACTGATACCCAATTCGGGATATGATATGTCAAACAGCAGTTGGATGCTCGGTAATGTTTTCATCGACTATACCAAAAAGGGTGACGATCCCGAAAAAGCTGATAAACTCAAGAAGTTTAATGATGAGGCTATAATAAGAGAGGCAAATTCATTTGTGTTTAATACCGAAAAGGTAAACTTTAAAATAACGGAAATTCAAAATGCGCTTAAAGGCTTTGGAGCGATAGGGGCTTTGGGTTCGGTTGATGTTGATTATGATGCCGAAAATGCAAAAATGAAGGAAGCTGCTGAAAAGGCAGGGGTAAAGGAAGTTATTGCTGAAGCTCAGAAACAATATGATGAATTCCTTAAGCAGCATAAGTAGGAGAAACTAAGTAAGGGTGAATTCAATGAGAAAAAAGGTTAAAAAAAGGAGTTTTCTTAAAGATATAGCGTATAACAAACAACTGTATCTTATGCTTTTACCGGGGCTCATATTGTATATATTGTTCAATTATTTGCCGATGATTGGACTGTCGCTTGCGTTTAAGCAAATCAACTTTAGACAGAACATCTTCTTGTCGCCATGGAACGGATTGGAAAACTTTCAATTTATGTTAAACTCCGCTTCCTTGTGGCATGCAGTGAGGAACACACTTTTATACAATGCTGTTTTGGTGTTTGCGGGTTTGTTTTTGTCCATTGCACTGGCGATAATGCTTGATTTCATAAGGGGCAAATATGCCAAAAAACTATATCAGACAATTATGATTATGCCGCATTTCTTGTCGTGGGTTATTGTTAGTTATTTGGTATTTGGTTTTCTGGGATTGGAAAGTGGATATCTGAGCCATACAGTTTTACCGTTGCTTGGTATAAATCCGGTAAACTGGTATCAGGATCCATCACCGTGGCCGGCTATACTCATTATCGTGTATTTTTGGAAAGAATGGGGATACAGCTCGGTAATATACAGCGCAGCGCTTTCCGGAGTGGATGTTCAGCTGTATGAAGCGGCAGATATAGATGGTGCAAACATATGGCAAAAGCTGATGAACATTACTATACCCGCTATCAAACCGATGATAGTGACAATGCTTATATTGAAAATTGGCGGTATATTGACCACGGATATGGGATTGTTCTATCAGGTTCCGCTCAATACACCGCAGCTTTACAATGTAACTGATGTATTGTCGACATATACATATAATCTTATGATGAACGGTGGCTCAAGCTCAATGGGTATGGCATCTGCGGCGTCTTTTGTGCAGTCAATAGTAAGTTTCTTCCTTGTGCTTGGTTCCAACAAACTTGTGAAGATTATTGACGGCGACAGCGAAGGTGCAATATAAAGGAGGATGCAAAATGAAATACAATAATAAACCATTGTCGGTTGCACTTAATATATTTTTCGTGATAATGTGTGTCATTTGTATCTTTCCGGTGCTTATGGCGTTAAGCGCATCGTTTACATCAGAAGCAAGCCTTATCAAAGAAGGTTATCGTCTGATACCAAAAGTAACATCTCTTGATGCGTATAAATATGTATTTGGTACATCAAACGCTATCGTAAGGGCATATGGCATAACAATTCTTGTTACGGCAGTATCGGTTGTGTTTGGTGTGTTGGTATCATCTATGTATGCATATGTCATAAGTAGAAAAGATTTTGAGTACAGAAAACTGTTCTCATTTATATCATTTTTTACGATGCTTTTTAACGGTGGATTGGTTGCCAGCTACCTTATAAATACAAAGTTTTTGCATTTGTCAAACAATCTGTGGGCGCTTATTTTGCCCGGTACTATGAGTGCTTGGAATGTAATCGTTCTAAGGTCTTTTTTTCAGGGAAGTGTGCCGTATGAGATAATTGAATCCGGCAAACTCGATGGTGCTGATGAGTTTAAGGTGTTTTTCAAGCTTGTTATGCCGATTTCACTTCCGGGAATAGCGACTATCGCATTGTTTATTATGATATCCAAATGGAACGATTGGCTTGCGCCAATGCTCTATATAACGGATAGCAAATTATATACTTTGTCATTCTTGCTTCAGAATATGATGAACAACATCCAGGAGATGATGAATAATGCTGCAGAAAGCGGAGTTTCAAATCAAATGGAAAATATGCCTACCGAGGGTGCCAGAATGGCTTTGTGTATGGTAGCAATAGCTCCTATGCTTGTTGCTTATCCCTTCTTCCAAAAATATTTCATCCAGGGTATGACGGTTGGCTCTGTAAAGGGATAATAATATTAGTGCGGTATTATGATTAGGAAATGGAAAGAATGAAAAAAAGTTATATAATTTTAAGGAGGAAACAAAAAATGAAGGTAAAAAAACTATTAGCTTTATGCATGTCGGTTGCGGTAACGGCAACTGCGGCAACAACAATAATGCCTGTTATGGCAGAAACCTCGACGCAGACCAATTCAACGGTGCTGTTCAGTGATGACTTTGAGGCGTATACGAATAATACTAACGGTGATTTGCCATTATATTATGGTGATGGACAGAGTATGGGAAGTACATACAAAAATGACTATTTCAAGTACACAAGCTATGCGGGTGTTAATACTGAACAGAAGAATGATACATATAATCCGTTTATGACGGAGGGCACACTTGCAAAGCATATACAGTTTGTTGAGGGCAAAAGTGTCGGCAGCGGAAAAGCTATGACGGTAACATCACAGGGATTTATTGATTATGCCGGCATCATTAAGCAGTCTAACATAACCGCAGATAAAATAGCTGAAAAAGCGCTTACATTCAGCATTGACTTCAAAGTAAACAGGATGTATTTTGGTGAGGGATATGGTGTATATCTCGCAAACTATGACAGTTCATCAAATAAGATTGTTCCGGATCATAAAGAAGACGCATACATGGATGTGTTAAAAAGTGAAGATATAAATAAACAGCTTTTAGTTGTAACTCCGGAAAGGAAAGACGGCAAACCGCAAATATTTGCGTTTGGACAGAATATAGGTGAAGTTGAAACAGGCAAGGCATATACGTATACGCTGAAATTGACTCCGGACGGCAATGGTGGCTACACGGCAGCGGCGTATATTGACAGCACGGCTTTGAAGAACATAGCTGCGGATAAACTGCCAACGGTCAATGAAATATCAAGTTTTGAGTATGTAATGATGTCGCCTATTTCCCACAAGTGGACAATCTACGACAGCCAGTTTGGCAGAACTCCGACAGATGGCAACGGCAATAAGAATTATCAAAACGATATTGATATAATTTCGGTGGATAATCTTATGATGACTGCGACAGTTATTGATAATAGTATGTTGTTCAGTGATGACTTTGAGGCGTATCCGAATAATACTAACGGTGATTTGCCATTATATTATGGTGATGGACAGAGTATGGGAAGTACATACAAAAATGACTATTTCAAGTACACAAGCTATGCGGGTGTTAATACTGAACAGAAGAATGATACATATAATCCGTTTATGACGGAGGGCACACTTGCAAAGCATATACAGTTTGTTGAGGGCAAAAGTGTCGGCAGCGGAAAAGCTATGACGGTAACATCACAGGGATTTATTGATTATGCCGGCATCATTAAGCAGTCTAACATAACCGCAGATAAAATAGCTGAAAAAGCGCTTACATTCAGCATTGACTTCAAAGTAAACAGGATGTATTTTGGTGAGGGATATGGTGTATATCTCGCAAACTATGACAGTTCATCAAATAAGATTGTTCCGGATCATAAAGAAGACGCATACATGGATGTGTTAAAAAGTGAAGATATAAATAAACAGCTTTTAGTTGTAACTCCGGAAAGGAAAGACGGCAAACCGCAAATATTTGCGTTTGGACAGAATATAGGTGAAGTTGAAACAGGCAAGGCATATACGTATACGCTGAAATTGACTCCGGACGGCAATGGTGGCTACACGGCAGCGGCGTATATTGACAGCACGGCTTTGAAGAACATAGCTGCGGATAAACTGCCAACGGTCAATGAAATATCAAGTTTTGAGTATGTAATGATGTCGCCTATTTCCCACAAGTGGACAATCTACGACAGCCAGTTTGGCAGAACTCCGACAGATGGCAACGGCAATAAGAATTATCAAAACGATATTGATATAATTTCGGTGGATAATCTTATGATGCGTGCAGTTGAACCTGTAAATATGGAAGGCGCTTCCGTAAACGGTTATGCAACACTGACAGACAATAACGGCAGCAAGACGGTTACTGTTAAGATTAATCCGTTAAGCGGAAAAACAATTACACCGTATGTTATAGTTGCGGTATATAATCCTGAAACAGGTGAATTAAAAAGCGCAAGACCTTGGGAAGGTAACGGAACATCAATCTCAACAGAAACGACTGCTACTGTAGCAGAAATTGCCGCTACATCAACTGATAAAGTGTCCGTGTTTATGTGGAACGGATTTACCGATATAAAACCGCTTACAAATTCTGTGATTTTTAATTAGTTGGATTTGATTGTTTTTGCTTTGCGGTGCTGAATATATTTCAGCACCGCAATAGCAAAAAATCAAAATGATTGCTGAAAATCATTTGAGCGGTAATCAGATTATGTTTATCATACATAGTAAATAATGGAGGAAAAAAGTATGAAATTCAAGAAAAAAATCTCCTTGATGCTTGCGGCAATGTTAGTGATTTCGTCACTTTCATTCCCGGCAATGGCAGATAATGATGAAAATGTTGAAATGCTTTTCAGTGATGATTTTGAACAATATACTCAGCCCGAAAGTGGTAATCCGCTTCTTTGGGGTGACGGAAGCAATATGAGCGTTACATATGATAACGACTATTTCAAGTACACAAATTATGCAGGAGTAAATACCGCGCAAAAAAACGATACATATAATCCTTTTATGACGGAAGGCACACTTGCAAAGCATATACAGTTTGTTGAGGGCAAAAGTGTCGGCAGCGGAAAGTCAATGACGGTAACATCACAGGGATTTATAGATTATGCAGGTGTAATTAAGCAGACCAATATTACATCAGAGAAGATAGACGGAAAGAAATTGACATTCAGTCTTGACTTTAATGTAAACCGTATGTTTATCGGTGAAGGATACGGAGTATGGCTCGCAAAGTATCAGAACAACAGAATTGTTCCTGATCAGATGGAGAACAGAACGATACAAACTGCAACTTTGGAAGAAGAAACAGGCAAGCAGCTTTTGGTGATAGCGCCGATTGTCAAGGATGGTAAGCCCCAGATTTATGCTCTTGGTCAGAGGGTAGGAGAGGTGGAATATAACACAGAATATACTTACACTCTTGAACTTACGCCAAACGGAAACGGAGGGTATAAGGCAGCGGCAGAACTCAATGGAACAAAATTGGCGAATATAACTCAAAATATTCCGACAGAAGAAGAAATTGCCGGCTGCAAGTATGTAACAATGTCGCCGGTTATTCACAAGTGGACAATCTACGACAGCCAGTTTGGCAGAACTCCGACAGATGACAACGGCAATAAGAATTATCAAAACGATATTGATATAATATCATTGGATAATCTTATGCTTAAAACAGAACAGGCTCCTGAAATACCGGTTATCGGAACTCAGATTGATGAATCTGTTGCAAATACTATTGACATAAGTTTCATAAATGAGAAAGATGGGAATTCAATAGCTGTTAATCCTATTAGTGCGGGAGACATTGCTATTGACAATAACGCATCAATAAGTGGTATTGAAATGCATTCCGACAACACAGGAATAAAGATATATCTTACCGATACAAATGCCGGAGAAACATATAATATAAGTTTTACGGTTTCTACACCGGATGCTTCGGCAGAAAAAATTGTAACTTTGCAATATGTTTCACCGGAAACTAAAAGCCAGGAAGTGTTCACACTGTTTTCTGATGATTTCGAGGACTATCCGGTGGCAGGACATGAAATGGGAATTCCGCTTGTCGTTGCAAAGGATAAAAAGTCTTCATCATATGACACTGATGAATTCACATATGCAAGCATAGCCGGTGTTTGGGAAAATGAAGCTTACGAAAAGTTTATGACTGCCGGAACACTTGAGGATCACATTAAGTTTGAACCAAGCTCCGGATTTGGCTCAGGAAATGTTATGAAGGTCATTTCGCAGGGATTTGTAAATTATGCCGGAATGGTAAAAAGATCGAATATTACTTCTGCAAAAATTGCAGATAAAGATATTGTTTTCAGTGTTGATTTGAATGTCAACAGAATGTTTCTTGGAGAGGGTTACGGTATTTGGTTGGCAAATGCAAACGGAAATGATGAAATAGATCCGTTACATACGGAAGATTGGTACCCGGCAAAACTAACCACCGGCGAAATGACAAACGGAAAGTATTCCGATGAAGAGATTGCTTACCGAAAGAAGCAGTTAATGACAATAGCGCCTACAGGATGGACAAAGGTGGATATTGACGGCAGCGGAAGAAACAGTGAGCCAATCGCAGTTTATGCTTTTGGTCAAAAAGTCGGCGAGGTAACCGCAGGGGTTAACTACAACTATCGTTTGGAACTTATTCCTGATGGTAAAGGAGGATATTCTGCACAGGCGACACTCACATCATATGTTGATGGAGTTGGGATTAAAAAACTTCGTAAAATAGAAAATACGGATTTACTTCCCAATGTAAGTGAATTGACATCATATACCAATGTGATGATGTCACCGATGGTTCACCTGTGGAATATTACCGCATATCAGCTTGAAAACACGGGAACATACGAAAATGACAAAGAAATTATTAAAATTGACAACCTTGCTATGTACTCGACAAAACATTTTGAGCTTGATAAGACAAAAGGGCAAAACGGAATAAGCAATCTTAATTCATACGGTGAGATTTCTGTAGCTGATAAAAAGTTTACCTTGAATATGAGCTGTGAGTTAAACAAAAGCAATTTGGATATATCTAAATTTGTAATTGATAACGGTGCAGTTATAAAAAATGTAAGCGCAGACGGTTATCAGGTAAATATTGAATTAGATAATATTAAGCCATCAACAGAGTACAAAATAAATGTCGGAGGTATATTTAATGCTGCAAATTGTGAATATACTGATGAATTTACATTAAAGACATCAAATGGTGTTGATGTAGCTCCGATAAAACTTAATGATGACAATCAGCTTAATATAGGCACCGACAATAAGGTTGAGGTTACAATACACAAGCAAGATGGCTCAGGAAGCGAGATGAGACCGGCTGTATTTGTTATTGTGTATAGCAAGTCGGGAGATGACTATATGTGGAAGAAAACATACTGTCCCGAACCTCAAACATTTGGCAATAATACGAGTATTATCATAGACGATATAGAAATATCTCAAAATGATAAGCTGTGTGTTTATGTTTGGAACGACTTGACGCAGATGAATTCCCTGACAAGTATGGTCGAATTCAAATAAGGAGAAAAAATATGGCGAAGAAAGTATTATGTATATTTCTTGCGGTTTTATGCATTTGCAGCACTCTTACGGTAGGGGCGTCCGAGCTAAATGAAATTCACATATATTTTAATGATGTTGAATTACAGTTTGATAAGACTCCGGTCATTGACGGAAATACTGTTATGTGCGAACTTAAACCTGTATTTGATGCTATCGGCATACAGTATGATTATAACGGCATAACCGAAACGGTTAAGTCTAAGTATCGGAACAAGTATGCTATGGAAGCAAAAATGGGGAAAAATACGGTTGATTTCGATGATGTAATCGTAGATACAGAGGCAGCCTTTTATATGGACGAAAACAGGATAATTATGCCACTTGATACGGTGTGTTACGGTTATAATATTCAGATAGAGAGGAGCAATTTATCACATATTGTCCTTTCTGAAAAGCCGATACCGGAAGTAGAGGATACCAATGCTATCATTGCAGAAAAGCTTTCAAGCATAGAGGGTGAACATACAAATATGTTTGATGCTGAAGGCGGATTTTTGGGTAATTCTATTCACGAAAATAAGGATGATACCGCAACTTATTGGGAAGAAAGCGAAGTTGATGTTGAGGGAATGCCTTTTGATAAGGCACTTAATATCAAAATCGTGAAAAAGCCGTCCACATACTATGCAAAGCAGATAAAGGCGACCATAGACAAACCCACAAAAGCCGGCAGCAAGATAATAATATCTTTTTGGGGTAAGAGTATCTCGGCACAGAACGACTCAGGATTTATTAAACTGAATTTTGTATATGAACGCTTTCTTGATTGGTATAAGTTCATATCGTCGGATGTTGATCTTTCAAATGAATGGAAGAAGTATTATCTCGTAGGTGACCTTGAAATGGATATGGACGAAAATTCATGCCAGATGGGATTAAGATTTTGTCACGCTTACGGTGAGTTTCAAATAGCCGATGTTGAGTTGGAGGTTATAAATACCGGGGGCAAGGATATAGATTTACCGAATCCCCCATCGAGCTATAAGGGATACGAAGACGATGCAATATGGAGAAAAGAAGCTCTAAAACGCATTGAAAAATATCGCAAAAACGATATGGATATACTTGTTACAGATGCAGCCGGCAACCCTGTTCAAAATGCGCAGGTTACTGCAAAGATGACCGATTCGGAGATGAATTGGGGCGCCCAAATCTGGGGTACTGATGTACGAGAAGGATATTCAACGGCAACGCATTTCAACGAAGATACCGAGTGGAAATTAAATCTATTGAAAAACAGTGGGTTTAACACTCTCGTTATGGGAAATGAGAATAAACCGACCGGTTATGAACCTGCATATATTGAAAGTATGATTAACTGGTGCATTGACAATGATTTTAGATATCGCCTGCATGCGTTTGCATGGGATTTTCCTAATGTGGCAAATACCGGTTTTAAGAAATGGAGCGATAATCCATCAACCAGAGGATATACATCTGAAAGTACGATGAGAAAAAGGCTTGAAAACCAAATACTTACTATGGGATCGTGGGAATCCGGTTATCCTATTGAAATTGATGTTTTTAACGAAGTTTCTTCATATTGGGATACTCTTCTGGATCCGCAGTATTCAATGGGATTGGACGAAGTTGCGCGTGCATTCGATATTGCAAAAGAATTATGCCCGGACAGCGTTTTGAATTTGAATGAGGCAACAATCGGTGCAAATAACCCTCAGACGGGAAGAACAAGACCTTTTTTGGCTTTGGTAAAATACTTGAAAGCTATTGGTTGCAAGTTTGATTCTCTCGGAATGCAGGGGCATGCCGGGGGTGCTGATTATCCGTATTATTGGTACGCTAATGCTGAATTGCTTTCGCAATATACTGATTATATAACAATCACCGAGTATGATTCAACAATGGTAAATAATAACGATAAGTACAACTATTTTAGAGATGTACTGATAGCGTGTTACTCACACCCGAATATTAAAACCTTTACGATATGGACACCTTTCTGGGTTGGTAACAGTTCTACCCGACTTGAAGTTCTTTGTGGAAAGGATAATGTATTTCTGCCGGGTTATTACGCTTGGATGGATATGGTGATGGGAGAGTGGCGCACGAACGAAACTGTTTCGACAGACGAAAACGGTAAGGCAAAAGTAAGAGGTCATCGTGGAACATACGATGTGACAATTACTGCCGGAAATAAATCAAAGACAATAACTATGAACCTCACAACAGATGAAGACAAAAACAGAATTAAGGCTGTTGTCGGAGACGATATTGTAATTGCGTGCGATAATATCAAAGAAAAGACAGAGAAAAAGAAGTATATTGATTACCGCGACTCCGGTAAGTTGGTTGAAATGAATATGCCAAAAATAGAACGAGTTTATGAACCTGAAACAGTAATTTCAAGTTGTAAAGACTCTGATGATATTGAAATTCCGGAGGTTTTCGACTCAAATGATGATACTGTTTGGTATTCAAAAGATGTTGGAGATTTTGTAAATATTGAATTGAGAGACTCAGTTGCTCTTAATAAGATTACAGTAAAGTGGGGAAATGGTTATATAAAGCGTTTCAAAAGCAAAATAGAAATATCGGATGATGGAAAGGCGTGGACACTTGTTAAGCAAGGGATAAACGGCAATGTTGATCAGACAATAGATATTGGCGGGCAGACTGCTAAATATATTAGGATTTCCGCTGTTGACAGTGAAATTCAGATAAGAGATATAAATATCTATGTCAAATAGAGGAGGCAACAAAATGAAAGTAAAAAAAATACTAACAAGTATTGTAGTGTTAATGCTGCTGTTTGTTACACATTCATTTGCTGCAGATACTGATAATGCGGTTGTGTTTGATATATCGCAGAGTGCACAGAACAATGTAAGAAAATTTGCGGTAAAAGTTAACTCACTTGATGAAAATGCTGTGACTGAGACAATTTATGTTATAAGAGACGGAGAAATCGATCCGGTTGCAGACGACAAGATTGAATATACAGAACTTGCAAATGCAGTTTATGCAGGCGAAAGTTCGAATTCAATGTTTGAATTTAATCTTCAGACAGGAGATAGTAAAAAAGGTATTTACACGATTATAGCAGGAGGATACGGTTCGTCAAATGATTTGAAATACAGGTATCAAAAATTCTGGTATGACGGTGAAGTAAATGTTCATACGGATTATATAAACGATTTGAGCAGTGGTGTTACAGTACAAAAACTTCTTGCGGGAAACAAACAGGAATATTATATCAATACTGATAATGCGGCATTCAAAGCCAATCCTACTCTGATCGCACAGATTATTGACGGCTTAAAAGGAAATGGATTTACAAATCAATTTGAGGTTGAAAAAGCTTATAAAGTTGCTTGTGATTTCGTAGATTCGCAGAACACGAGCGCTGTGGCGCTTAAAGCATATATAAAGTACTATAATGATAAGCTTGGATTAGACACAACGAATGAGGATTATGCCGAATATCCCGATAATACGATTGCAATATTCAAGAAGGTCCTCGATGGATGCAGCGGAAACAGTGAAGTGGCAAATGTTTCCGACATCAGAAAAGCATTTCGTAATGCTTGTGCTGTAAGCTGCATTGATAAAACAATCGATTACAGAAAGTCAATAGAGAACCTTAAAAAGTATAATGATGTTTTTGAGTTGGATTATACAAGCAAACTTCCTTATATAGATTCTCTTGAAGTTGCAAAAATATTTGCTATGAATAGTTATTCTTCGGTTGACGAAATTAAAAATGATTACAATAATCGTGTTGACACCCTGTATTCAAATTATCTTTCCAATAATAGTGGTAAGGGCAATCAGGGCGGTAGCTCCGGTGGCGGCGGTGGCGGTTACTCTGCCGGAATGACACTTGACAGCAAAAAGATAAATGAAATAATCGGCAAAGAATTAAACTTTGCAGATGTGCCGAATGGTCATTGGGCAAGCGATTATATAGACTTTGTATATGATAACAGAATTATGAGCGGTGACGGTAACAAGTTATTTCGACCGGACGATAATATTTCTCGCGAAGAATGGGTAAAAACAATACTCAGCGCTTTTGCTATCGAAACAGAATCAGCACAGAGCACCTTTGCAGATGTACCGAATACAAGATGGTCATACCCATATATATCAAAGGCTTTTGAGCTGACGATTGTTAACGGAGTTAACAGTAATTCTTTTGAACCGGCAGCAAGCATTTCGAGACAAGATGCGGTTGTTATGCTGTTCAGATTGGTTAATATGGTGCATGAGGATTTTGACTACGGAAAAGTGGCAATCGAATTTACAGACGAAGATGACATTTCGGATTATGCTTCAGATGCAGTTGATAAAATGACATCTATTGATGTTATAAAAGGGTATCAGGATGGAACGTTCCAGCCTCAAAAAACTTTGAGCCGTGCAGAAGCGGCAAAAATAATAAAGGTATTACTTGATACAGTCGGATAAATCAAGGAGGAAAAACAATGATAAAAAGATTACTATCTATGACGGTTACGGTAATAATGCTTGTTATGTGTACTATCACAAGTGTTAGCGCATTAGAACCGGTTACTCCAAGCAAAGATAACAGCAATAATGATCCTTCTAAGATTGAATCTGATTTATATGTGAATGGATCAAGGGAAGCTGCCGGTGAAATATTTTATGAACCCGGAAAAAATACCGTAAACAGCAAAGTTAAATTTTTTATGGATTTAGGTTTAATTGATCACTACTATCCTGATATGGCTCTTAGCCGTAATGCGCTTAAAAAGTTTATGAAGATAGTATATGGTTATGACGGGGCTTTTGAAAAGTATTTTCCCGAAACTGATAGTGAAAAAAAACCGCTGACATTTGATGAAGCGCTTTTGGTTTTTATGGATATGACGGGATACTCAAATATTGCAGAGCTTGACGGCAGTTCAAAGGATAGCTATTACAGAATGGCTTTGAAGTATGATTTGCTTGACCATGTGAATGTTGATGAGGCAAGAAAAAAACTTACCGCCGAGCAATTTGTTGAGATGGCGTACAATGCTGTAAATGCTAATATGGTATATGAGAGTAATGGTCAATATACAATTAGAAGCGGGACTACAGCCGTTGGTGAGTATTTGCATATGACTGAAACCGGTGGTGTGGTGCGTGCAAATTCATACACAACTCTAAATGGTGATGATGGTGTCGGGGAAAACAGACTTCGTATTGAAGGCGTGATTTACAAAGTCAAAATGAATGAAAATGTCGATGACTATTTAGGATATTCGGTTACGGCGTATTTAGATGACGATGACAATATTGTTTCGATAAGTGTAGATGAAAATCGCAATACGCTTAAAGAATTTGACAATGATTCGGATATTGACGACAGTCCTTCGAAAGAACAGTTTGTTTACTATGATGAAAGCAATAAAAAGAAAACTTTGAAAATTGATAAATACGCTGATCTTATATATAACTATGTTCCATGTACCGAATATACTGCGGATTTTTATCCGATAAAAAATGGTACTTTGAAATTAATTGATAATAACGGCGATAATGTTTATGATGTTGTTTTCAAAAAAGAATATACAAGTTTTATTCCTTATAGCCGATCAGCAAACGATTATACTGTCACGGATATATTGGGCAATGTGTATGACTTGTATGAACTGGTGAATGATGGAGAGTATAAAGGAATCAGCGCATCGAACGGAGATGAACTGACATTCGACTATATTTCAACAACAACCGTTATATCTATACTTACAAAATGGAAATCAAATGTCGCTACGGAGGTGATTATTCCCGATAAGAGTACATTTGAGGGGACATACAAAAAATATGATTCTTCGGATGAAACATATACTATCGGCGATAAAGAGTTCAAGATGGCAGAAATATATAGCCGATACAATAACGGCAAATTCCCATTTGAATTAGGGGCGAATGTATTGGTATATCTTGATTCTCTCGGAAGAATAGTAAATGCCGAAACGACTACGCTTGCTTATAAATATGCATGGCTTGTGGGAATGGATGTAAAAGGTTTTGGAAATGTGAGAATCAAGGCATATACTCAAGATGCTACAATGCGGATTTATGATGTAGCCAAAAAAGTTAAGCTGAATGGCTCCAGAATAGAAGCGGAAAAGCTTTTGGATAATCATTCACTTTACTTTGGCGGAAGTGTTGTTGAGCAGCTCATAAAGTACAAGGTTAATTCTGACGGCATTATTATCGGAATTAACACTGCAAATAGTAATAATTGCGGCTTGGGAAAAACAAAGAATAACAATGATGATACAATTGAATTAAATCTTGACTATTGGGATAAATTGAATGATGCATCTACTGAATCCGAAAAGATGGATTACAGATTGTGGTATAACGGTGGCAGTTCGAATATTTTGGGCGGAAAATATAGGATTAATACCGATAAGACGATAATATTTGGAATTCCTACAAAAGCAGCAAGAGATGAAAACGGCGACAGAGCATTTCAGATTGCAACGACATTGAATGATGATCAAAGAATAGCGGTAAATCTTTATGATGTTGATGATGAATTTAATGTCGGCGCAGTGACAAGACAGATAGACAGTATAAAAAATGACTATATAAACTTTGGTTACGGGGCTGTTGTTGTAAGTGAAGTGAGAACAGCTATGGATGAAAAGTATGAAGAACCGCTCACCTATGTTTACGGACAGGGAGCGTCAGGTTGGGCATCAATTAAGAAGCAGCATCCTGATTTCGGTGTACTGTTGTCATTCAGTCCTTTACTCAAATATGGATTTAAGAACGATGCACAGAAACGAACTTTGTATGAATCGGTTAAAACAATGAGTGATTTAAGACCGGGAATGATTTGTCACTTTAATGAAAACGGCGGCTATGTAGTACAGTTTACACCACTTTTTATTTATGATGACAGTCGTCCTCAAGAGGAACAGTATTTTGAGTTTATGTCGCTTGAAAGCTGGTCTGATTATAAAGAAATATATGATGATGACGGCAATATACTTCCGGACCACTCTACAAACTATACGAAGAGAGATGGTGTTACAAAGCAGACTTTCTATGGGAAAGATGTAATAGCTTACGGAAAAGTCACAAAAAAATGCTATGACGGTTTTGTTTTCAATGCACATATAGGGGAGGCAGATGAAGAAGAATGGAGTCGACGGATTTTTGCCCTTCCCACGAAAGCATGTACACTTTTTGACACAAATAGAAAGAAAATTGAGAATATTACTGTTGCAGACATACAGGCTGGAGATAATGTATTTATTCAAAGCAATTATGGTAATTCTCCCGAAATTGTAGTATATAGGTAAGTTTTTCTGCGCAGCTTGCGTAATATAAGGCGAGCTGCGCATTATTAAAAGTAACAGACAGAATTAAAAGTATGAATGGAGCAGTTATGGATACAAAAGAGGTTCTTGTTATTTTCAAAACTCATCTTGATGTTGGGTTTACTGGTTACGCAAAAGACATTATAGATAATTATCTGAATGTTTTTATACCCAACGCTATTAGAGTTGGATATGAATTAAAAGATACGGATACACCGTTTATATGGACAGTGGGTTCGTGGATGATATGGAAGGCATTGAAAGAGGATAAAAGCGGTGTTGTAGAGAAAGCGATTAAGGACGGAATTATAAATTGGCACGGTCTCCCGTTTACGACTCACACAGAGTTATTAAATGCGGATTTGTTTAATTTTGGTCTTGATATTTCTCGTGAGCTTGATCAAAAATTCGGAAGAAAAACTATTGCCGCAAAAATGACCGATGTTCCCGGGCATACAAAAGGTATGATTCCGCTTATGAAAAAGAGAAATATAGAATTTTTACATATCGGAGTAAATTCGGCAACGCCAGTGCCGCCTGTTCCACCTCTTTTTCGTTGGAAAAACGGCAATGATAGCATAGTTGTTATGTATGAAGGCGGATATGGTTGTACACAAGAATTCGACGATTTTGTTTTGTGTTTTGCTCATACGCACGATAATAAAGGACCTCAATCAAAAGATGAAATTATTGAAGTATACAATAAAATCCAGGATAAGTTCCCTAATTATGTGCTTAAAGCCGCAACGCTAAACGATGTGGCAGAGAGGATAAAGAAGATAAATAACATCCCTGTTATCGAGCAGGAAATAGGGGATACATGGATACATGGTGCGGCAACGGATCCGCAAAAGTTGAGCAGATACAGAAATCTTTTAAGATTTATTGAGAAAAACGGAGTTAATGACAAGGCATTAAGGGAAAATCTTTTACTTATACCGGAGCATACTTGGGGAATGGATGTAAAAAAATTCTTTAGGGATGATAAACATTATACGCATATACAAATGAATGAGTGTGTTGAAGAACGAAAAATAATAGAAAAATCTTGGGATGAACAACGAGAGTATGTATATGCAGCAGAAAAGATTCTGAATATCAAACCGGATTATGATACAACCGAACCGAGAGTTGACGGTTTTGTGTCAAAACCCGTCATTGAGGACGATAAGTATGAAATCAGCTGGCAAGTTTTCGATAATACCGACTATGAAAGATATAAAAAAGAGTATATGCGTATTAATGAGGCGACAGTTGGATGGGCACTATGGGATTTTACAAAAATCGGATTGCCTGATTATTCCGGAAATGTATATAAGGCGAAACCAACTGCTGTTTTTGAGAATAATGGGACTAAAATATTAAAATTGCAATTTGAAAAAGATATTGAAGAAAAGTATGGCTTGCCGTATTTTTATATGACAATTAATGATAGCGATTTAGAGATAAAATGGTTTAATAAAAAGGGTTCAAGACTTCCGCAGGCCTGCTGGCTTAAGATCAAAGGATATGAAGAAAAGTGGGAATTAAATAAACTGGGAGAATGGATAAGGCCTTCTGAAATTATAGGTTCCCCGCTTATATCGGCTGTTGAAAAGGGCGTAAGAAATAAAGATGTTGTCATAGAACCGATTGACTCAGCATTGGTTGCACCATATGGAAAGATGTTACTCCATTACAACGAAAAGAATTTGAAAGAGGATTTGTATTTTAACCTTTACAACAACATATGGAATACAAATTTTCCGATGTGGTATTCGGACGATGCTTTGTTCAGATTTAGAATTAAAGAGAGATAGAACGGGTGATGAAAAAATGAAAATTGCAGAACTATTTGATGAGTTAAAGAGTATTGCTCCGTGCTTTAGCCCGGATGAAACATGCGATACATATAAATCCGGTAATAGCGAGAACGAAATATCAAAGGTCGCTTTGTCAATGTTTGCAACTCCTGAAATAATCAGAAAATGTAGGGATAATGGAGTGAACTTTCTTATTGTACATGAACCGACTTTTTATAATCATTTTGATAAGGAGATAGCAAACCAAATCGGTTATGAAAAAAAGAAGCTGATTGACGATGTTGGCTTAACTATAGTGAGATTTCACGATTATGCACACAATGCAGATCCGGATTTGATTTCACTGGGAATGCTGAAGTATATGAAATTACCCGGAAGAGTTAATTTGGATAAAAAAATTACTGGAACAGATGAGGTAATACTTGACACTCCTATGACCTCAGTTGAGCTCGCTAAAACTATTGAAGATAATTTGAATATCAAGCATATTAAAATTGCCGGAAATACTGACAAAAAAGGAACAAGAATAGCTTGTTGTTTTGGAACTCCCGGAGGGGTTGCAGATAAACTAAACTCATATGATTTCGTATTGACCGGAGAAATATGCGAATGGTGTGCGGGGGAAATAGTGAGAGACTATTCTCAACTTGGGTATACAAAGGCAATACTTGTAATGGGACATATTGGTTCGGAAAGAGCCGGTATGATGTATATTGCAGACATATTAAAAGAAAAACACCCTGAAATAAATATAGAATATTATGAGTGTGGAGAACTGTATTCATATACGGATTGATTTTTGAGCGGGAGGTCTTAGAAAGATGGACAAGTGGAACAGAATAAATTATTCTCCCTGTCTTCCAATGGGAAAAGACGGCAAGAGAATAAGCGGCAGCAGAGAACATATTGAACTTTCACGAAGAGTAGCAACAGAAGGAATAGTGTTGTTGAAAAACAATGATAATGTTTTGCCGCTTAGAGCGGGAAGTACAATTGCCGTTTTCGGAAAGGCTCAGTATGATTATGTTAAAGGCGGCGGCGGCAGCGGAGATGTTAATGTTGAGTATGTAAGAAATATATATGATGCATTAAAGATAAAAGAAAATGACGGAAAACTAAATGTCTTTTCCGGGTTAATAGATTTTTATAAGACTGAGATCGATAATCAATATAAATCAGGTGTTGAAGTCGGCAGAACACAGGAACCCATTATACCAAATGAATTGCTTAAAAGCGCCAAGGCATATACTGATACAGCCATAATTACGATATGCAGATTTTCGGGTGAAGGATGGGACAGAAAAGGCGAGCTGCATGACGGGGACTTTTATCTTAGTATTCAAGAAGAAAAGATGGTAAAAACAGTCATTGATAATTTCAAAAAAGTAATTGTAGTAATAAATGCAGGGGCACAAACTGATACAGAGTGGTATCATTCCAATGACGCCATTAGTTCTGTACTATATTCATGGCAAGCGGGTATGGAAGGTGGATTAGCTATTGCTGACATTCTTTGCGGAGATGTAAACCCATCAGGAAAGCTGGTTGATACATTTGCAAAGCAATTTTCTGATTATCCGTCTTCGGAAAGTTTTGCAGAGTCAAAAGACTATGTAAAATATTATGAAGACATATATGTAGGATATAGATATTTTGAAACAATAAAAGAAGCTTACGACAAGGTGAATTATCCTTTTGGTTTTGGTTTGTCGTACACAACATTTAGGATTGATGACATAGCGGTTTGTGCTAAAGATGAAAAAATCAAGGTGTCTGCAAGGATTACCAATATCGGAAATGTTAGCGGCAAGGAAGTTGTTCAGATTTATTACAGTGCTCCGCAAGGAAAACTTGGAAAACCGTCTTGCGAACTTGGTGCATACAAAAAAACCGACTTATTGGAACCCGGTGAGAGCAGGTATGTGTTTACTGAGTTTGATATTGCTGATATGGCAAGCTATGATGATACAGGAAAAATATCAGAGGCTGCGTATGTATTAGAAGCTGGAATTTACAAATTCTATGTAGGTAACTCTGTTAGAAATAAAGTGAAATCAGAATTTGAATACATTGTTGAAAATGATATAATAACCGTACAATTGAGCATACAGTGTGCGCCGAATAAACTTGAAAAAAGACTGAAATCTGACGGAACATACGAATATCTTAAGCCTTGTGCAAAGAATATAAGGGAGAATAAGATTCCTCATATAACTGCAAGTGCTCCGAAAGAAAAAGTTCTTTTAATTGATGTTGCCAATGGTAATGTCACGATTGATGAATTTATTGCACAACTGTCTGACAAGCAACTTATAGAGCTTACTTGTGGTAAAGAATGCACAGGCGTGGCGAATACATGTGGAATGGGTGGACTTAGGGACTATGGAATCCCAAATGTAATGACTGCCGATGGACCGGCAGGCCTGCGAATAAATAAAAATGTTGGTGTTAATACAACCGCGTTTCCCTGCGCCACAATGATTGCATGTACATGGAATCCCGATTTGATGTATATGGTAGGAGAGGCCGGCGCAAAAGAGGTAAAGGAAAACAACATCGGAATTTGGCTTACACCGGCTCTAAATATACATAGAAATCCTCTTTGCGGAAGAAATTTTGAGTATTTTTCAGAGGATCCCTTAATTGCCGGAACAATGGCCTCAGCAAAGGTAAATGGAATTCAATCTCAACATATTGCAGCGTCAGCAAAACATTTTTGTGCTAACAACAAGGAAGAAAACCGAATGGATTCTGACTCGATTGTGTCAGAAAGAGCATTGCGTGAAATATACCTAAAAGGTTTTGAAATATGTGTGAAAAATTCTCAGCCGTGGATAGTTATGACATCATACAATATTGTTAACGGTACAAGGGCATCAGAAAATTATGATACAATAACTAATATTTTAAGAAGCGAATGGGGATTTGAAGGTATGGTCACAACTGACTGGGCAAACCACGCTAATCAAACGCTTGAATTGAAGGCGGGTAATGATATGAAAATGCCGTACGGACATCCCGATGAAGTATATAAAGCACTCGAAAACGGTGAGATATCCAGAGATGAAATTGTTGTATGTGTTAGAAGAATATTAGAAATGATTTTGAAATTAGACTAATAAGGGTGGTCAATTGGAAGTTTACGATAGTGAATATGTCTTTACGGAGAGTTGTCGATAATGTATGACGGGCGGCTTTTTTAGCACAAACTTTCCACCATGAACAAGGGTAAAATTCACGGTCTCTTGCGAGACCACCCTTGACATGCCGTAAAATCCGTGCTATATTATAATTAAGGCAGGAAAGAGAAAAAACTTCACACGTCCAAAAGCTATGATGTTTAACAAAAATCAGCGCCCACTGACAAATTATTATGAAATAAAATATTAAAAAATATGAGGAGAAGATACAATGAAAGAATGGCTTAAAAATGCAATATTTTATGAGATATATCCGCAGAGTTTTAAAGATAGCAACGCAGACGGAATAGGCGATTTTAATGGAATAATTGAAAAACTTGATTATATAAAGAGTATGGGATTTACTGCAATATGGATGAACCCGTGCTTTAAATCACCATTTGCTGATGCTGGTTATGATATAGAGGACTATTACAGCACTGATACGAGATATGGTACCAATGAGGACTTAAAGAGGCTTTTTGAAGAGGTGCATAAACGTAATATGCACATTATTTTAGACCTTGTTCCGGGGCACACATCAGTTGAGTGCAAGTGGTTTAAAGAGTCAATGAAGCCCGAAAAAAATGAATACTCAGATAGATATATCTGGACTGATAATATCTGGACAGACTGCGCGGGATACCCAAATATCTCAGGCTCAATCCGTGGAATTTCCGCAAGAAACGGAAGTTGTGCAGTAAACTTTTTTTCAACCCAGCCGGCTCTGAACTACGGATTCGCAAAAGTCACTGAGTCATGGCAGTTTTCGGTTGATTCAAAAGAGGCAATGGAAACACGGGAAGAACTATATAAAATTATACATTTCTGGCTTCAGATGGGTTGTGACGGCTTTCGTGTAGATATGGCAGGATCGCTTGTAAAGGCAGATGAAGAAAAGCGTGAAACAATAAAACTGTGGCAAGACATACTTGGTAGAATTAATAGAGAGTTTCCTGATGCTGCGTTTGTTTCTGAATGGGGGGAGCCTGACAAATCACTTGAGGGAGGATTTGATATGGATTTTCTGCTGCACTTTGGCCCATCACATTATCCCGAACTTTTCAGAGGCGAGACGCCATATTTTTCACACAAAGGCGAGGGAGATCTCTCAGAGTTTTTTGAGTATTATATTTCCCGTCTCAATAAGACTGCCGGAAAGGGATTTGTGTGTTTGCCCTCGGGAAATCATGATATGGAAAGAATAGCGGATAAGCTTGATGAAACTGAAATAAAGCTTGCGTTTGCGTTTATAATGTCAATGCCCGGAATTCCGTTTATATACTACGGAGACGAAATTGGTATGCACTATATTAAGGATTTGAAATCAGTTGAGGGTGGTTTTAACAGGACAGGCTCACGCACGCCAATGCAATGGGATGATAGCCCAAATGATGGATTTTCAACAGCAGCACCGGAAAAATTGTATATCACAATGGATAAATGCGACAGCAGACCAACTGTAAAAAACCAGATTGCTGATGAGAATTCGATACTGAATGAGCTGAAGAAATTGATAAGAATAAGAAAAGAAAATCAAGTCTTGCAGGAGAGTGCGGCATTTGAGCCTATATTTAATAAAAACAGCGCATATCCGCTCGTATATAAGCGAAAAAGTGGCAATGAAAGTATTCTTGTTGCAATAAATCCGACGGATAATGAATGTGCATGTTTATTTGATGAAAAAATTGGAGATACAATATACAGTCTTAACGGTGAGGCATTTATAAAAGACGGTCAACTTACGGTTCCGGCGTGCTCGGCTTCTTACATTAAAATTGTTTAGAGAATAAGTTATATAAAGAGTAGATGGAATTTGAATAAAGCAGTTATATATTATGTGTAATAAGGAGACAACAAGTGATGAGTGTGCCCTCCCAGCAAAAATGGACACAAAAAAGCTTCAAAAAACGAAATGAATCGTAGTATTTCGTTAATTTACTAAAACCGACCGCATTTATTCCACGGTTTGCTTGACAACGAGACTCTGCCGGACATGATGTACCGGCGAAAGAACGAAGTAGCCCAAGGGCAATTCGCCCGGGCACAAGCCTATCATACCGGCTACTCA
>CAKSIN010000007.1 GCA_934463115.1 uncultured Clostridia bacterium | reverse complement strand
CCGTATGAATACATACAAAATCTATTGCTTGTTTTTGAAGAAGTAAAGCGTGTATTAAAGCCGGACGGAACACTTTGGGTTAATATTGCGGACAGTTATGCCGGAAGCGGTAAAGGCGGCTGGAACAAACAAATATCCGAATGGAGCAATAAAAATCTTAATCCTCAATACAACCCGTCTTGTTATAATATGCCCAAGATTTGGCACGGAATAAAAGCAAAGGATATGATAGGCGTTCCGTGGCTGCTTGCCTTTTCCTTGCGTGAAAACGGCTGGTATTTACGCTCGGACATTATATGGCACAAGAAAAACTGTATGCCGGAGTCTGTCAAAGACCGCCCCTCAAAGTGCTATGAGCATATATTTCTGCTTTCAAAATCATCAAAGTATTATTATGATTATGACGCAGTAAAAGAGCCTGCGGCACAGAGCAGTATATTAAGATACAGCCGTGGGGTGTCGGATAAAACAAAGTATAAGGACAGAAAGCAAGGCATATTTTTACCGAGGGATAAAACCGATTTTTCGGATATGCGAAACAAGCGTGATGTGTGGAGCGTTGCGATAAATGCTTCGCATATTCCGGGGCATTTTGCGGTATATCCTGAAAAGCTGATAGAGCCTTGTATTCTTGCAGGCTCAAAAATCGGCGGCATTGTGTTAGATCCGTTTTTCGGAAGCGGTACAACAGGTGTTGTTGCGGTGAAAAACAACCGAAAATTTATCGGCATCGACATTAACCCCGAATACTGCAAAACGGCACGGGAACGCATTTTACAACTGACCAATGAAACGGAGGTAATCAATTTTGGAGATACGAATTAACAAGGAAATAAAGGACTATCACGAAAGCCTGTTTTTCGGACTGTCCACAAGGCAGTTTATCTGTTCGGTAGCCGCCGTCAGTGCGGCGGTCGGGATATACTTCGGACTTAAAAACTATATCGACAAAGAAACGGTATCTTGGCTTTGTATTGTGGCGGCAGCACCTATTGCTGTTACCGGCTTTTTCAAATACAACGGTATGAACTTTGAAGAATTTGTCGGAGCGTGGTTTAGGTCCGAATTTCTCGCTGCCGGAGTGCGAAAATTTGAAAGCACGAATTATCTTTATGAAATGATAAAGGAGGAACTCACAAATGGCAATGCTAAATCTGTTCGGAAGAAAAAACCGAATAAAAAAGCAAAAAAGAAAAATTGCAAGGACGGTTCAGCAGTCGATACCGATTGATGCGATATACAAAGACGGCATTTTTCGGACGGGACGGCTGTTTTCAAAGTCGTGGAAATTTTCGGACATAAACTATGCCGTAGCTTCAGACGATGACCAGCTGCAAATGTTTCTTGCCCACTCTGCAATATTAAACGGGCTTCCGACAGACGCAATGGCTGAAATCACGATATATAACCGTCAGCTGCACAACAAGGTGTTTGAACAAATTACAACACCGTCGGATAATCCGAATTACAAGAAATATACGCAAGAATTGAACGGCATACTCTGTGATAAGATGTCGGAGAGCAACAACATCGTACACGAAAAATATATCACGGTCGCAACCGAAAAGAAAAACATCGAGGAGGCTCGGACATTCTTTACTCGTGTGGGAAACGATTTAACAGCCGATTATGCGAAAATATCGTCAAAAATAGCGGAGCTTGGTTACAAAGACAGGCTTCGCATTTTTAATGACTTTTTCAAAACGGGCGAAAATGAAGAATTTGATTTTGACCTCAAAAAAGCTATGGCGAAAGGTGCAGACTTCAAAGATTACATTGCTCCCGACAGCTTGGAATTTAAGAAAGACTATATCAAAATCGGCGATAAATACGCAAGAACGGTTTTCCTAAAAGAGTATCCCTCTTTCCTCAAAGACAGTATGATTTCGGAATTAACCGACTTTTCAAGGAGTATGATGCTCTCTATCACGATTCAGCCTATCCCTACCGATGAGGCGGTTAAAATCGTTCAGAAAAAACTCCTTGCCATTGAAACGGATATTACAAAATGGCAGCAGAAACAGAACGAAAACAATAATTTTTCCGCAAATATTCCGTATGAAATGGAGCAAATGCGAAAGGAAATCAAGGAATTTTTAGACGACCTCACCACCCGTGACCAACGAATGATGTTTGTAACGGTTACGCTTTTGCATATTGCCGACAGTTTGGAACAGCTCGATAACGATACCGAAACGCTGATGTCGATAGGCAGAAAACACCTCTGCAATTTTGCAACGCTCAAATATCAGCAGGAGGACGGTATGCAGACGGTATTACCTTTCGGAACTCTGAATATAAAGGCAATGCGAACACTCACGACCGAAAGTACGGCGGTTTTATCACCGTACAAAACACAAGAAATAATCGACAAGGGCGGTTTGTATTACGGAATAAATGCAATATCGCACAATTTACTTATGTGTAATCGCAAGCTGTTACTAAACGGAAACGGCTTTATTCTCGGTGTGTCCGGATCGGGTAAATCATTTGCGGCAAAAATGGAAATTCTGATGTCGGCTCTGTTTTCAAATGATGATATTATCGTCATAGATGTTGAGCGTGAATACGGCTCACTCATACGAAATCTCGGCGGTGAGGTTATCACGCTTTCAGCCTCATCGAAAAATCATATCAACGCACTTGAAATAAATAACGATATTGATATGGACGAAAACCCCGTGTCGATAAAGTCGGAATTTTTAATATCTCTGTTCGACCAATTATTAAAAAGCAATGATTCAAGGCTCGGCGGCGGTGTCGGTGCAAAGGACAAGTCAATCATTGACCGTTGTGCCATTAAGGTTTACGGCGAATATTTAAGCGGCAAATCGGAATATATGCCTACTTTGGTGGATTTCCGCAACGAATTACTCCGTCAGCCGGAGGACGAAGCACAAGACCTTGCATTATCGCTTGAAATATTTACAACAGGCTCGCTTGACGCATTTGCACATCAGAGCGATGTCAATACGAACAACCGTATTGTTGCTTATGATATTTTGGAGCTTGGCGAACAGATGAAGTCTATCGGACTTTTGATTATGCTTGATAATATTTTTAACAGAGTTATGGCAAACAGACGGCGTGGCAAATACACCCGTGTTTATGTCGATGAAGCACATTTGTATTTCAAAAATCCGTACAGTGCGGATTTCCTTTTGAAGTGCTGGAAACGGTTTAGAAAATACGGCGGACTGCTCACGGGCATCACACAGAACATTTCCGACTGCCTGTTAAACGAAACGGCAAGAGGTATGCTTTCAAACAGCGAATTTCTGCTGCTCTTAAATCAAGCACCGTCGGACAGAAAAGACCTGTCGGAGCTTTTATCCATATCCGATACGCAGATGAGCTACATCACCAATGCCGGAGCTGGACGGGGACTTATCAAGGTCGGCGGTTCCATTGTGCCGTTTATCAATGAGTTTCCGACCGATACGGAACTCTATAAACTGATGTCGACAAAAATTAATGAGCAGTAATATTATATGCGGCGGAGCAGAAAAAACTCCGCCGCTGAATTTTTGCAAGGAGGACGCTATGAAAAACAAAATGACAGAAAAATTATTTGAGCTTGCCTATACCGACAGTATGACAGAAGTGCAAAATCGCAACGCTTATGAGGAACGCCTAAAAAAGCTCCGAAAGCCTAACGCAAACATTTCACGCATTACGGTTATTGTTGTCGATGTAAACGGCTTGAAAGAGATAAACGACAGTTACGGGCATTTCAGCGGTGATGACGCAATAAAGACCGTTGCAAAGGCTCTCCGGGATACTATCGGATTAAAGGCGGATATTTACCGCATCGGCGGTGATGAATTTGTCTGTATATCCGAAAGCAATGTGCTGCCGTATATATCGCAATTTAAGGACACGATATATTTTATCAACAATGAAAAGCTGTATAACCTGTCTGTTTCAATAGGCTATTCAAGATTCCACGAAAAATACAGTAAAAGCATTGACGATATAATCTGCCGTGCCGATGAGAAAATGTATAAGGATAAAAAGAGCAAAAAATAACGCCGGAGGTGATACGCTTTGAGCGAAAAAGATATAAAGACAAAGCCGAAAACAACCACCAAGGCTGTTCAGAATACTCCGAAAGCCGCAGACCGTTTTGCAAAAGAAGCAGTCAAGGATATAAAAACCGTGTCAAAAGATGTGTTTATCAAAAATATCGTAGATAAGCGGCTTGATACACGGCAGTCGGAGCAGCCGCAGCGAGCCGAAGTTGAAGCAACCGAACAGGTTGAAAACACCTACTATTCCGCTGTCGATACTGTTTACCAAAAAGGTAAGCATTTTGCGGAAAACAAGTTGAAGCAGCACCGTCAGCAAGTGAAAACACGGCAAAATTCCGATATGCCAAACACGCCTCAAAATTACAATATTCCAGAAGTACAGAACACACCGAAGCAGCCCGAAAATGCTCCGAAAACAAAAGAGAGCATACAAGCGGAGTATAAAACATCTGCACACGAAAATGCTCCAAAGGTGCAGAGCAAATCTACCGCACAGGTTAAGACCAAAGAAGTATATATAAAGTCGCATAAATCGGATATGTCGGAGAAAACGGCGGATACAGTTAAAACAAAGGCTAATTACATAAAACAGCACAAAACCGCCGAAGTTAAGGACGGTATCAAGCAAAAATCGACCGAAATTGCTCCAAAAACAAGAGAAAATACCGCCGTTCCCTCTGCTCCCACTTCAAAAACCAAAGAGCAAGCCATAAAGGACGCACGGAAAAAATATGTTTCGGAGAAACTGAAAACAAAAGCTGAAGCTGAAAAGGCAGCTCGCCAAAATCATACTTCGGATATGCCGATACATAACGAAAATTTGCCGAAAACAGAAATTTCAGCGCCCGAAGCAAAACAAAGCATATCTGACGCTGCATTACCCTCGAAATCTATGCCGAAAACCAAGGAAAGCTATATACGCTCACACGGCAAAGCTCCGTCCGACCTCATAAAAACACCGGACAGAGCAAAAGCAATGCCAAAGCAGAACGCTCACACCGTTACCCGAAATGTATCAACAGGAGCAAAAAAAGCGGTTAAAACAAAAGACAGTCTTTTGAAAGGCACAAACAAAGCCGTGAAAACGGGAAATTCCTATGTCGGCAAGTCTGCAAAGAAAAAAGCTGTTAAATCTGCTAAACGGGCGGCAAAGACGCAGAAGGAAATCACGAAAAAAGCGGCAAAGCAAGCTGCCAAGCAAGCGAAAGAGGTTACTCAAAAATCTGCACAAGCCGCAAAGGCAACCGCAAAAGCGGCGGTTAAAATTACGGTCAAGGTCGCTCAAATGGTTGCAGCGGCAACAAAAGCCGTTATCTCCGCACTTGCCGCGCTCGGCGGATGGGCGGTGCTTTTGGTCGCTCTTATTATCGTAATCGTTGTTGCGGCGATAGCTGCAAGTCCTTTCGGTATCTTCATTTCCGATGAAGCGGCGGATAATGACAGTATCCCCATTTCCGCTATTGTCGCAGAGTGCAATATGGAGCTTTCAAATAAGCTCGATGACATAGAAAATGCCGCAGCCGCCGACCGCAGCGAAATTATCGGCGAACAGGCAAATTGGGACTTGGTACTCGCCGTATTTGCAACAAAGGTTGCGGGTGTGGAAGATGATACGGTCGAAGATGTTGTCGTTATCACGGATGATAAAAAACAAAAGCTCAAGGATGTGTTTTGGGATATGCACGAGATAACATCTCGGACGGAAACGGTTGCAAGCGGTGATACCAATGAAAAGGTTGTGTATATTACAATTACGGCGAAAACAAAAGAGGATATGATTTCACAGTATAATTTCACACGCAAGCAGCAGGAAGCGCTCGATACGCTTTTGGAACAAGATGAGGTGCTGATTTCCGCAGCGCAGTCGCTCGCCGTATCGGACGCAACCGCACAGGATATTTTGAAAAACTTACCCGACAGTTTATCGGCGGAGCGAAAGAAGGTTATAAAAGCAGCTTGCTCGCTTGTAGGCAAGGTAAATTACTTTTGGGGCGGTAAATCGTCTGCTATCGGCTGGGACTCAGAATGGGGCAAGCTGAAAACAGTATCGGCAGAAGGCAGTAAAACAACCGGGACAAAAAGACCTTTCGGACTTGACTGTTCGGGGTTTGTTACTTGGAGCTTTATCAATTCCGGGCTTAATGCGTCAAGCATAGGACACGGAACGAAAGGGCAAATTGCAAAGTGCAGCCGAATATCTTGGAGTAGCGCTCAAGCCGGGGATTTAGCCTTTTACGGTGATTTATCTCACGTCGGAATCGTTGCCGGAAAGGACGCTGCCGGAAACATTCTTGTTATCCATTGTTCAAGTGGTAATAATAATGTCGTTATCACAACAAACAGCGGTTTCGGCTTTGCGGCAAGACCGAGATGCTATTAAAAAATATAAGACAGCGGGGAGCATTTCTATATGCCTTTCGCTGTCTTTTTAAGTTTCGTAACTGATAGTTTTATTACTTGACTGTTAAAAACGCTCCAACGCCTTGAAAAATAAGGATTTGAGCTATTTATAAAGTTTGCAGTCAATGATAAAATTATTATAGTCAATTATATCATAATTGGCGTAAAAAAACAAGTTTTTGAGGAAAATTTATAAAAATTGTCCGTCAAAAATTTAAGGTCAAAGGAGTGATTTTCTATGGCTCGCAAGGGCGAAAATATTTACAAAAGAAAAGACGGCAGATACGAGGGTCGATATATAAAGGACTACGATTTACAAGGTAAAGGTATTATCGGATATGTTTACGGGAAAACATACAAAGATGCAAAAGAGAAGTTGCTCACAGCAAAAGCAAAGGTCAAACAGCGGCAAAACAAACCTCCCTCAGAAATATTTGTGAAGGATTGGTTTGAAAAGTGGCTATTAACGCAGAAGCACATAAAAAAATCATCATATACGGTTTATTCTTCTCTTATTGACAAGCATATCAATACGGAACTCGGCAATATCAGATTATGTGATATAACTAAATTTACGGTGCAGGATTTTATAAACGGTCTTGTTTCAAAATGGGAGCCGTCAACAGTCAAGCTGATATATACCGTGTTAAAGCTCGGTTTGGATACCGCTGCCGATAACGGCTTAATGCCTACCGTATGCAAGCGTATAAAGCTGCCGAAGCAGAAAAATAAAGAGGTTGTCGTGTTTGGTAAAAACGAGCAGAAAGCAATAGAAAAATACATTGAAAGCTCGGATAATCCTAATGATATAGGGATTTTGATTTGCCTTTACACAGGTATCAGAATCGGAGAATTATGTGCATTGGAATGGAAAAATGTTGACTTAAAAAGAGGTGTTATATCTATACAGCAAACGCTTTACAGAGCAAAGTCCGACAAAGGAAAAAAGAAAACAGAAATCGTGATTGCCCTACCGAAAAGCGATACATCTGTGCGTGATATACCACTTCCGAAGTTTTTAACCGCAAAGCTCAAAGCGATTGAACACGGAGGTGGTTTTTTAATTAACCGCAAGGGAAAATTTATCGAGCCGACTGTTTACGCTCGGAGATACAAGGCAATATTGAAGGAAATCGGCGTTCGTGATGTTAAATTTCATACAACCCGGCATACTTTCGCTACAAGGGCGTTGGAAATCGGAATGGATATAAAGACGCTTTCGGAAATACTCGGACACGCTTCTCCGACAGTTACGCTGAATATCTATGCTCACTCTCTGCCGGAGCATAAAGCAAAGGAAATGGATCGGCTCGGAAAAATGTATAATCCGTCTTAATAAGCCGTCATAATTCATAAAAGGCTTGTAAAATTGAATACTATAAAGGATAAGTCGTATAACTATCAGTTTTGCGATTTTTTATTTTGTCCAAAAATCGCTGTAATTAAACATTTGACGGAGAAAGGAGTTTTCTGTGGAATATAGCGAGGTTTTATCGTATTTCAAAAATGATATTCGTAATAATCCCGACATTGAGATTATTCGGCTTAAACACGGTTATATGATTTTTTACTGGGATGATGTAGAACATTCATACTATCATAGCAGCGAACTTATACAAAGCCCCGAAAAGTTGTATGAGATATTAAATAAAGAATTTGAAAAATAGTTTAATTGCATTGAATTTTCAACGGAAGAAGGAATATTTATTATGGAAAATGAAAAACGATTACACAGGTGCTGCTTTACTGGACATCGCCCGGAAAAATTAAGCCTTTCCGAAAATGAGGTAAAACATCTTTTGGAAAAGGCTATTGACAATGCAATAGCGGACGGATATGTAACTTTTATAACGGGTATGGCAAAAGGTACGGATATATGGGCGGCTGAAATTGTGCTTGAAAAGAAAAAGCGGAATGACGCTCTGCGCCTCATCTGTGCCATACCGCACCCCGACTTTGAGAAACGGCGTGGATTCTTTGAAGAACGGCGGTATAACCGCATATTAAAAAATGCCGATTATGTAACCATAATCAGCGATCACTATTATAGAGCTTGCTATCAAAAACGCAATGAATGGATGGTTGACCGTTCAAGCCTTGTAATTGCCGTTTGGAACGGTCAGCCAAGTGGGACAAAGAACACAATAGATTATGCCGATCGCAAGGATGTTAAAGTTGTTAATGTTTTAGATACAACAATGCAATAAAAACGGCATTATTTACAGTTCCTTTTAAATTCGATTTACGAACAACCGTTAAATCTTCTTTTTATAGCCGCAATCGCAATACGAGCCGCCGGACGCAATGGTATATCGGCGCACAAAATTCGTGGCTCCGCCTGCCTCGCTCATCGTATAATCCAAGCGGCACATTGCAGGCGTCAAATCGAACAGTCCAAGCTCTTTCATCAGCACGCAAATTCCGCACTTTGTAAATCGCCCCTCATAGCCGCTGCCGTCCGAATATACATAAAAATCCATATTCCACGAGTACGGGTTGCGGTCGGCAGCTTTTAATTCGGCAGTTTTTTTCATTTCTGCAATGTCTTTGGCGGTGAATTTTTTCTTTCCGCTTTGGCGGCAGAGCCACCTCATAAACCTTGTCATCATCGCTTTTGAATAGTATTCGGTAGGTTCGTCAACGCTCGGTCTTTTGGGCATAGAGAGTACAAAAGCACCCAGCATTGCACAGCCGACAATGTTTGTTTTAAACTGATCTCCCTTTTCAAATTCGGGCAGATTACGGATAATGCTTTTGTATCTGCTTTTTGCGTTTTTCGATATTTGTTTGGCTGTGATTTTATTATATCCGAATTCGGAAACAAGATTTTTTCTGAACGATTTTTCAAACAGCACCCACATTCCAAGCGGTATTCCTATATATTTCATTTTGCACCTCCGAAATCAAGACGCACAATCTGCATTTTCATAATATTATCGCCTACGCTTGCTAAAAACTTAAAAAATCTGCCGACAGGCGCATTTTTAAGGTCGCCGTAACCGAGCATATACCCTCTGCTTGAAATGCTCATATCTCTGCTCCATAAGGAAAGCTCTTTCTTTGCGTTCGAAACGGAAAAATAAGCGCCGACGTCTTTTATCTTTGATTCCTTAAGCCAGGTCTTTGCAATCATTTTTACGGCCGTTTTCCCGGCGGCGTCAAACACCATTATGCCGCCGTCAAACACATTTGACATAGCCCGAACAAGCTTTTTAACCTGTTCGGTGCGAAAGTAGTAAAACACACCTGCCGCAAAAAGCACAATACCGTCCGATGCGTCGATTTTTTCAAGCCAACTTAAATCATTCAAGTCGGTAGCAATGTTTATTTCACGCTCGCCGGCAGGAAGTAGTTGGTTTCGCACAGCTATAACATCGGGAAAATCAAGGTTGTAGATTTTGCATTTTCCGTTATCGCAAAAGCGTCCTGTGTTATCAAGTCCGCAGCCTAAGTTTACAACCGCCGCGTTCGGGTGCGTACTCAAATAATCCCGAACCTCCCACGCAAGGTCGTTTTGACGCATCGCAACCTCCAAAAATCCAAATCTTTGCATAAGGCTCTTTGATTTTTCCGCAACATCCGAAAAGTCATAATCAATTTTATCAATCAGTTCGGACGCTGTTTCATCATAATACAATGTGGGATACAGTTCGGAACACATTTTCCGTGCATAAAGCGGAATAATAAGCGTTTTCTGTACAGTGTTCTTTTCAATTTTATATTTCATAGTAACGCTCCTTTTTTTATCAACACCGCCACCGCACAAGGAATCCGTCCTTCACATAAAGTATAGCTTGCTTCTGCATATCCCGCAGCAGCAAAAAAATCTCTGTATGTCTCCGGAGTGAATTTTCTCTTAAAGTCAGCTCCGGCTTTTTCGATTGCCTTTGAAGCACCATTGATCTTGCCGTTTTCAGTACGGTTCATATATGTCGGAATAATGATTTTTCCGCCCGGGCGGCATACCCGTTCAAGCTCGTGCAGAGCCTTGTACGGTTCGTCCAGCAAGTGAATCACATTTGCAGCAACTACTGCATCAAAACTATGATCGGGATAATCAAGGTGCATGATGTCTGCTTTTTCAAAATGTACGTTGGCATATTTACGGCACTTTTTCTTTGCTCGCTCCAACATTTTTTCGGAAAAATCCGTTGCAACAAGGCTTTTGCACCGCTGTGCTGTTTCTTTTGTGAGTAATCCGGTGCCGCAGGCACATTCCAAAACCTCATATTCGGGCAGAATCAGATTTTTCACCACAGAGCAAAGCTCCTCATTTGTTTTTCGGTTGATAACATTTGCAAAAACATCATATACACACGCAACATTATCCCAAAACATAGCTTACCTCCGTTATTTCAGTCTTCTTATTTCCCTGCTGCCTTTAAAAATCCGTTTTTTGCATTTTCCTCCGTATCATCAGACTCATCATAGGCATCGTACGGTGCCGACGGATCATGAACTTTCTTTTTAAACGGTGAACACAGCTTTTCCTTATGTGCAAATGCAAATTCAAAGTTGTCGGTAAAACCTGTATGTCCCGTAATAAACAGCGGCTTAACACACATTTTCTTCAGTTTTTGCTCAAGAATCCCGAGCGATCTCACCGCCAGCTTATTGCTTTCCGCAAGTGCTGAAATAAAGCTGTAACCGCCGTCTGCACCAAACCAAATCGTATCTCCGGTAAACAGATATTTATCATCAATCATATATACCATATGTCCCCATGTATGACCCGGAACAAGAAATGCGTGGATTTTAATATCGCCTATTTTAAAGGTTTCGCCGTCCTTTAACAGTTGCTTTTTGTTATTTATCGTCACCTGCGGCAACTTATATAGGCGGTGCATAACCCTTCGACGAACCTCGCCCGCAAGATAACGATTTTCGATTTCTCCGATATAAAGTTTTGCCTTTTTGAACAATCCCAAGCTGTCTGCCTCAACCGCCCCAACGTGGTCGGTGTCCTGATGCGTTATAAGAATATGCCATATTGATTTTGCGTCAATCCCAAGCCAGCCCATTTTCTCCGCAAGCCTGTCATAGTTGTAGCCTGCGTCAATCATAATTGTTGTTTCACCTTTGCGATAGAAAAATATATTTGCAACCCACTCTCTTACGCAAGCGACATTTTCGTCAATCCACCCGGTGTTAAGCGGCTTAAATATTTCTTTTCCGCGGTAAATCCGGCTCATTGCCACACGCTGAAATTCCGTTGCTTTTTTTGACATAATATCCCTCACTTTTCCGCCGTAACGCACAGCCAATTATTCTTTTTCCGAATCTGAATATTGCGAAACGTTGCCTGTCCGAGATATATTTTCAATTCTGTATCTTTATATATGGTCATTCCCTCAATGATTTTTGTCCATTTCTCATCTTTAGCCTCATCACCGCTAACCTCATTACATATTAGAAATGTTCCGCCGGGTTTCAGTACCCGATAGATCTCACAAAAGCATTTCGGCAAATCCTGCCAAAAATAGATGGTTTCAAAAGCCGTAACAGCATCGAAACAAGTTGCCGAATACGGCATATTCATCACATTACCTTTCAGAACCGTGCAGCGTCCTTCTGCAACAGCCTTATTATTGACTTTTTTGGATTTTTCCACACTGACAATAGAATAGTCAATACCATTTACAATGCTATGCGGATATTTCTTAAGAAGCTTTTTAATGTTCGCTCCACCGCCGCAGCCACAGTCCAATATCTTGGCATTTGACGAAACTTTCAAAAATTGAAGTCCCCAATGTGCCACAGGTTTGTGCCCTATATTCATCATTGCGGTCATAACTTTCCCGCCGAATCCCACAGGCTTACGAGTGTTTTCAAAAAATGACATTATCTCACCGTCCAATTCTGTCCTTGAAGCTGTAAATCAGCCATTCTCTTAAATATTCCGTTTTTATTTAAAAGTTTCTCCGGTGTGCCTTGCTCGGCAACAACACCGTCCGATAATACAACTATTTTATCGGCTCCGGCAACTGTTCTCATTCTGTGCGCAATGACAAGAACCGTTTTATTCCTGATAAGTCTTGAAAGAGCCGTCTGTATAGCGGTTTCGTTTTCTACGTCAAGACTTGCCGTTGCCTCGTCCAAAAGTATAATCGGTGCGTCTTTCAAAAATGCTCTGGCGATTGAAATTCGCTGTCTTTCGCCGCCCGACAATTCGCACCCGTTTTCGCCGATATCAGTATTCCATTTATCGGGGAGTTTTTCGGCAAATTCATCACAGTTTGCAAGGTGTGCCGCCGCCAAAACCTCCTCATCGGTTGCGCCTTTTCTGCCGAGTCGGATATTTTCCATAATGCTGTTATTAAAAAGCGTTACATCTTGAAAAACGATAGAATAAAGCGTCATCAGCTTTTCGGGATCGATTTTTGAAATATCCATACCGCCGACAGTAATTTTGCCCTTTTGATTATCCCAAAATCTGACCGCAAGCCGTGACACTGTTGTCTTTCCGCCGCCGGACGGACCGACAAGCGCCGTAACCTCACCCTGTTTTGCGGTGAACGATACATCACGAAGCACCGTTTCGCCGCTCTTGTAGGCAAAGCTCACATGGTCGAATGTGATGTCGCACCCTTTGTTTGTGAGAGTGTCGCCGCCTTGCTGAATTTCGTGGTCTAAGATTTCGTTCATTCGTGCAACATTTGTCCGCATTGCAATCACCGCCGCAAGGTTTTGAAGTGATGCCTGCATAGGGTCATAAAGACGGGAGGCAACGAGCAAAAACATAAACAGCGTTAAAACATCTATTTTTCCGCTGACAAGCCGTGACGCACCGACAAGTGCAACGGTTGCGATGCCGAATTTTAACACCATTCCGGCAGAGGTTACGAAAACGGCAGTGGTTATTTCCGTTTTGAAAGCGCCTTTTTCAACGGAACGGATTTTACTTTTTAAACCTTTAAGATAACTGCTTTCCGCATTGTTTGCTTTGAGGTCACGCAATGTTTCTATGTATTCCTGTATTCCGTCAGCACAAGCCATTTTGACCGACATATTCCTTTGCTGTGCTCTGTCCTGCACCTTGTAACTCAGCACGATAATCAGCACCGACACGGGAATTACCCACAGTGCCGCAAGTGCCATTGCCTTGTCAAACGCAAACAAACCGAGTGCAATGACTATCGTGGAAATCACCGAGCCGAACAGCGCCGGTATGTAGTGCGAGCAGTCTTTTTCTAAAACTTCGCAGTCCGCCATAATCGTACTTGTGAGGTCGGCAAGGTCTTTTTTGCCGAAAAACGAAAGAGGTAGCTTTCTGAGCCTTTCGGCTAAACTTAATCTACGTTTTCCGCTTTCCTCGTATGTCGTAAAAAATGTATTGTTATACTGAAACCAAGTTGTAATTAATATAAGCGCAAAGCATATAACGCAGCCGACTGTGTAAAAAACTGCTTTTCCGCCCATATCGCCGCCGAGTAAATCTTTGACCAAATAATATAAAAGTCCTGTCGGCAGCATAAATGCCATATTCTGAAAGGCGCAGGCGATAATGCCTTTTATTAACCCTACCGCACCGTCTTTTGACGATGCCGTGGCTTTTTGTATAAGCTTAATCATTTCTCGATTCCTCCGTTTCGTTTGATACTTTCCAGCTAACGGATGATTGATAGTCATTTTGCATTTTATAGAACATACCTTTCTTTTCTATGAGTTCCGCTCTGTTTCCGTATTCCGCAATCTTTCCGTCGGCAATTACATAAATGCAATCCGCATTCCGAACGGTTGAAAGCCTGTGTGCAATCATAATAACCGTTTTACCCTCGGAAAGCTTTGCGAAAGCTGTCTGCACCTTTACCTCATTATCGGGATCCGCAAAGGCGGTTGCCTCATCCAAAATGATAATCGGAGCGTTTTTCAGCACCGCACGGGCAATGGCAATTCTCTGCATTTCACCGCCGGAAAGATAAATGCCTCGACTTCCGATAACGGTATTGACGCCGTCTGGGAATTTTTCGATAATATCCATACACTGCGCCGATTTAAGCGCATTTAAAACTTCTTCATCGGTGGCATTGGGCTTGCCCATTTTAACATTATCGAGAATAGAAGCTTTGATGAGCTTGCTGTTTTGGAACACAAATGAAACCGTGTTCATAAGTTCGTCCTTGGGAATATCACGAACATCAACACCGCTTATTTTGATACTTCCCGAATTTACATCAAAAAATCTTGAAATAAGGCTTGCAAGCGTTGATTTTCCGCCGCCGGACGGACCGACAAATGCAACCGTCTGTCCGTCTTTTATTTTCAGCGATATATCCGATATAACCTCTTTTTTACCGTCATAGCTGAAATGAATATTTTCAAGTTCAATAGATGCACTTTTAGGCTTTTGCGGATAGTTTCCGATGCTCATAGGCTCGGCATTAAGCACGCTGTCAATTCTTTCGATAGCGTCGCTGATAACCATGCCCTCCTCGCTCATATACATAATTTTTGTGAGCGTGACCGATATAACAGGCGTTATGATTATGTAGAACAAGAGGTTTACAAGAAATTCGCTTGTAACAGTGCCGTTTGTAAACCAAAACGCACCGAGTATTAAAAACGCAAACACACCGTTTATCGCCGCAGTATAGAGCATCATCGGCAGCCGCATATCCTTTGTGTAGGCAAGAACCCACTTCTTGTATTCGTCAATCGTGGCTTTGAATTTTTTGAAGGAAAACACCGATTGACCAAATGTTTTCACAACAGGAATACCTCGCACATATTCAACCGCCTCATTAGACATTGCCGCAAGCGCATTGCCGTACTGCCTCATTTTTTCTTCCATTCGTTTTCCCGTCATTGCGGACATAACCGCAAACCCAACGGCAACAGGCACCAAGCTCAAAAGTCCGAGCCGCCAATCAAAAACAAGCAGCAGTGCAAGCAGTCCGACAGGTGTCGCCATTGCCGCATATTTATCCGGCAGCTGATGTGCAAGATAGGTTTCGGTCGCCGCAGTGGAGTCGTTTATAATTTTGCGCAGCTTTCCGCTGCCGAAACTGTCGGTAAAGCCGATGGGCAGCTTTGCGATATGCTCGGTTATGTCAATACGCATATTCGCCGCAATGCGAAATGCCGCAAGGTGCGAGCATAGCAATGCGCCGATATAGATTAAATACGATATGATCGCATAAGCCATTGCCATTATGCCGTAATGCGTAAGATTTGCGGCACTGCCGAAATTCGGCGAAGTTTTCAATACCTCGTTGATAATTTTCCAAATGTACCAAAAGGGCACAAGTGCAGTCAGTGCGCTTACGGCAGATAAAATCCACGAAACATAAGTAAAATACTTGTGTCCGCCGGCATAAGATAAAAGCCGTGATAAATTTGATTGTTTTTTCAAAACAATTCCTCCTTGCATTGATTTGTTTTATGTTGTCTTATAGTTAGTTTAACCTAACCTATATTCAAAAAATATAGGGATTAAAATCCCATAATTTTTTTCCAGCCGGCAGTATAGAACGCTTTGAGCTCCTCAAGATATTCTGCCGCATTCTCGTGCGGAATATCATGAATAATCACCTCAAAAAATGCCGAAAACAAGCCGCTTGCCAATATATGCTCAAGCGTTTTGTCAACGTTGTATTTCGGATAGCCGAGCTGTTCCATCGTTTTTGCAAACTTATGTGTGGCGTCAACTTCGATTTCCGCCATATCGTGAATTATATTTTCATATTTTGTGCCGTCGGAGGAGCAGAGAATGAGCTTAAATTCATCCTTATTGGTATAGCAATAATCCATCATTTTTATCATTCCCTCGCCGGAAAGCTCGCCCATTTGCTCTGCCTGTTCCTGCGGCGAAAGCCTTGTAAAAGCGTTTTGCGTTTCGCAAAACATACCCATAAGCGTATCGTATTGCTCGCCGACAAGTGCGTCAAACAATTCTTCCTTGCTCTTAAAATAACCGTAAAATGCGCCTGTTGTCACACCTGCATTTTTTACAATTCTGCGTAGTGATGCCGATTGAAAGCCTTTTTCGGAAAATTCAGCTTTTGCGGCTGACAGAATATCATCAAGCGTATTATTTTCGTTTTTATTCATTTTCAGCCCTCCGCAAAATGATATAACACCGTTACATTTATTATAACAGTGTTATATCATTTTGTCAATAGTTTTATTGAATTTTAATTTTATTTTTCCGAATAATTTGAAAGTCGTGCCATAATCGAAGCAAGCTGCGAACGGGTTAAATTTCCGTTTGGCTCGATAAGTCCGCTGTCGTGTCCTTTTATCAGTCCCATTTCATAGCAGATTGCCATATCTTCTTTTGCGTAATCCGAAATTTGCTCATAATCGCTATGTTCTTTTATTTTCTCGCTGCCGGTCGGTAAGGGGATCTCTTTGTAATTCAGATACCGTACAATCATTGCCGAAATCTGTTCACGGGTAACTGCACTTTCGGGGGCAAATTCTGTTTCGGAAATACCTTTTACAACACCGTTTTCCGCACCCCATGAAACATAGTTTGCATAGTATTTTTCTGTCGTCACATCGGTAAATTCCGTATTGGAAGCCACAATTTCATCTTTTGAAAATCTTCCGAGTACGGTAACCGCCATTGCTCTTGTAACAGTTCCGTCGGGATCGAAAATCGTATCCGATATGCCGGTGAATAAGCCGTTCTTTACGCCGCTGTAAATATCGTTTTCCGCCCAATGACCGTTAATATCGATAAATTTCCGATCCGAATAAGTTTGTGAAGTGTCCGGTAACATGACATCCGGCTTTCTTACGCTGCCGCTGCTTGCAGAACCGCCGCCACCGCCGCCGGATGTTCCATGTCGGGTTATCGAAACGGTAAACGGGCTTGATGAGGTGTCGCCGCTTGTCTTGTTGGTTTCGTCAACGGTGACAATTTTTGAATCAACCAAAGCAATTGCTCTCGTTCCGCTGCCGCTGTAAGTATAGTTTAATGTTGCTATTTTCTTTTTTTCGGCGCTGTATTTGTTGGTGTTTGAAAAAAATCCGAAATACAGACATCCGTCTTTTATAGTCTGTACTTTTGACTCATTCTGCAATTCATCTGACAAAACAAGTGATTTAAATTCTACATCGCTTTGTGACGGTTTGATCCCAAATTCCGCCCCTGCATATGCACTGTCAGTTTCTAAATAAATATCAAACGAAATTTCTTTATCGTTTTTACCGAGTGTGATGCTTGTGCTTGAGGGCGTGATTTGTGCCGCATAGGCAGCAACAGACGAAATACTCAAACAAACGATCACAGCAGCCGAAAACAGCTTTTTTGTTATTTTGTTCATAATATCCTCCTACTTAAACTACAGGGCTGCAGTAGAATACAGCCCTGTATCATGCGTCATTATTTTGTAAAGTTCAGCCAAATTGCCATATAATCCTCGATGTCGATTCTGCCGTCATCGTTGAAATCGCATTTTGATGCATCATTCCAGTTTGAACTGTTCTTATCTGCACGATAGTAAAGCTGTGCTTCGGTAATATCCAAAAGATCAACCGTTCCGTCTTGATTGACGTCATAGGAAAGTGCATCCGTAAAGGTTGCCTCGGATGGGTCGATTCCGTTCACTTTGCCGTATTTTACGGTTTTATCGGCGTCCCAACCCGATACCTTGACATCGGTGATTTTCAGCGTTGCATTTTCGGCGTTGACCGTGATTTTTGCAATATCTGCGGACTGAGCCGACGAAAACAGTTCGCCGTTTGCATTGAGATAACCCAAAATCACTTTGCCGCCCTCTGTGCCGCCGATGACGGTAAATCCGTTACTTCCGCTGACTGTTACATCATTGGTTGATGTTTCAAAAGTAATTTGAATATTTGCAATCCTTGACGATTCGGAAAGTGCAAGCGTGAAATACGATTTTCCTTTTTCGGAAACCGCTTTATCCGCTTTAAGCGATACTTTGGTTTCGATTTTTTCCTCTGTCGGTTTAGGTGTTTCGGAATCCGTAACGGAAATTGTGCAAGCAGCATTTACGCCGTTCACTGCCGTTGCCGTAATTATTGCACTGCCTGCCGAAACGGCGGTTACAACGCCCTTGCTGTCAACGGTCGCAACCGTGTTGTCTGAGCTTTCCCAACGAATTGATTTATTCGTTGCCGTTTGCGGCAGTACTGTTGCCGATAATTGTAGTTTGTCGCCTTTTTTCATAGCAGCAGACGTTTTGTTCAGCGTTACTTTCGTTACTTCGTGATCTTCACCGCCGGATATTGAAGAATCAATTACTGCAAAATATCCCAAACTGCCCGTCTGTACGGTAAAGGTCTTGCTTACTTGCGATGATGAAATTTCCACCGCCTCACCGTTTTCATAACAATACAGCTTTGCATTTTTGGAGTAACCGTCCGGGAGTCCGATGCTTACAGTATAGGTATCGTTTTCGGTATCCGTGCTTACGGATACTTCATATACTTTCAAAATTCCGTTTTCCGATTTTGCCTGAAATGCGTCATATTCGTCGCCCGAATTTATCTCGTTCACAACAAGCTGCGAATTGATCGAAAACTTTCCCTCAACCCTGACTTTTTTGTCGAGATTGATTAGGTAAAAGCTTCCGAAATCAACGCCGTCAAGATTGGATACACTATCAAGAATTTCGTATTGATAGCCCCAGTCGGCAACATTATTTACCGCCCAACGCTCTCCGTTTGAGCCTTTTTCCACATATACAACAAGGCTTTTCGGGCTGTCGGGGAACATATCATAGGCTCCGAGCGTATCATCATTCGGAAATCCCGTAACACTTGCCGGAATTACCACTCTTTGCAGATTGGTGCAGCCCTCAAACGCTGCCAGTGTAATGTTTACAAGACCGTCCGGAAGAATTAAATTTGTAAGCGATTTGCAATCGGCAAATGCGTACATTTCAATGTTGGTTGCCGCTTGCGGAAACTCGATTGACGAAAGGCTTGTGCAGCCTTTGAAAATGCTGTGCGGTATGCTTGTCAGATTTTTCGGCAGCTGAATATGCGTAAGCTTTGCGCAATCTTCAAAAGCCCCGGAACCAAGCGACTCCACCGTATCGGGTACTGTTACATCGGTTAATCCCGAATGCTCAAAAGCGTTGCCGCCGATGATTTTTACTGTTTCGGGAATCTCTATATCCGTCAGCTTTTCGGCATTTTTGAATGACCCTGCCCAAATGCGGTTGACGGTTCTTCCTCGAACGCTTTCGGGGATACTGTATGCTCCCTCTCTGCCGCTCGGATAAGCCGTCAATGTCAGATTCGGATCGTCATACTGCGGCTCACCCTCATTGACCCATGGCCCGAACATAACGCCGTTATCGTCCGTGAAATAATACGGATTTTGCGGATGTACCGTTATTTTTTCCATACTGCTGCAACCTTTGAATACATTCGCCGTCACATAGCTTGCCACTGCGGGAATTTCACATTCGGTAAGCTTCGGGCAATTTGCAAATGCATCCAGTCGGATAATAAGATCCGCTCCGTCTGTTGGGTCTTCAAATATGACACGTTCCAGTTCGGTGCAGCCGTCAAATGCATGGTAGCCGATTACCTGTACGCTGCCGGGAATCGTTACGCTTGTGATATTATCGTTATTCAAAAACGCCTCTCCCGCAATGATGGTGACGGTATCGGGAATTTTTATATCTCCGCCGTCTCCGAAATAACCGAGGAGCTGACCGTCCTTAATATTTGCGCCGATCAGTCCGTCATTGCCGGCGGATACGCTGACGGTAAATCCCATCAGCATAGCCACAATCACTACAAGAGAAGATAATCTGTTAAAAATTTTGTTCTTCATATATGCTCCTTTTTAGAAATCGCTTAAATGATTGAATATGTCTATGTAGTCTTGAATGTCAACCTTGTTATCGCCGTTTACATCCATTGCTTTTGCTTTTGCCCAAGTTTCGTCCGACGACGCTGCCTGATAGTATCTTTGCGCCTCGGTAATATCAATAATGTCGACCGTACCGTCACTATTTACATCATAACTCGGAACAAATACACTTGCCGATGATGTGCCGATTGTGACTGTACCGTTCATTGCCGACTCATCTTCACCGACAACGCCTGCCGCTTTCGCATCGGTTATTTGTGCAGTGATATTTCCCTCTGCATCGGCTTTTAAGGGAACGGCTATTTCTGCAAGCTTTGTTTTTTCTGATGAAGAAAATCCCGAAACATTTCCGGTAATTCCGACATATGCTTTTAAGATAAGTTTTCCGTTTTCTTCTGTCCAGTTTGATGTTCCGCTTGTGAATTTGTCGTTAGCAACCGTAACCGTACCTTCACTAACCTGTGCCGCACCGAATGACACCTTTAAAAGAGCCGCATTCACATTTTCGGCATTATCAAAATAAATGCCGTAAACCGCTTTTCCGTCCTTTATCTCCGGCTCTGCCGAAATAGAAAGGCTTGCGGAAACCGTCTTGACTTCGGGAGTTTGTCCCGCAACGGTGATGGTTGTATTTTCGGGTGTATAATATTTGGTATATGCGGATGTGGATTCAAAAATCTTTGCAACTTCTTCGTTTTTCACAATGACCTTGCTGCCGGGATTCATCTCGGTGCAAATCTCCGAGCCGATTGACGGAGCCGTTTCATGTTCAAGAACGATTTCCTCAATGGCTTTCATTCCGTTAAATGTGTAGCCGCCCAAGCTTGTAATGCTTGCCGGAACGGTAACTTTTTTCAAAACAGGGTTGTTTCTGAAAAGGTGCATTGCAGTGGAAGTTACGGCTTTTCCGTTCACTTCTGTCGGAATGGTGTATTCCGTTTCCGTTTTTCCGCCGGGATATACAACCATTACCGCCTTGTCACTGCTGACATTGTAAAGTACATTATCAACAGCAGCAAACTTTTGCGCACCGTCTTTCATTGTGATTGAGGTCAATGCGTCGCAGCCGTACAGAAAATTGTATCTTGTCGAGCTGAGTCTTGCCGGAAGCTCAATGGAGGTGAGTGCGGTACAATTTGCAAATGCACCTAAATTGATCGTAAGCGACGATGCCGTATCATCGTCAAAATTTACGGTATTAAGCGCTGTGCAGCCGGAAAATGCGCTTGATGAAATCATATCCACCGACCCGGGGATTTCAACGCTTTGCAGTCCCGTACAATCCTTGAACGCACTGAGTCCTATTTCCGTATATCCGTCCGGAATCGTGACGCCGGTAATACTTTCGTTTCCCTCAAATGCATTGCCGACAGAGGTTATCTGATATTCCGTCCCGTTGATTTCTGCGGTTGTCGGCAAAGTGATTTCGCCGCCTTTGCCGTTATATGCCGAAATGCTTACCACATACGGCGAGGAGTAGCCGGATTTTGAGCGGTCAACCGTAAAATCTCCGACCGTTGTGGTGGCAGCATTGGCGCTGACCGCGCCGATTCCCATCAGCATCACTGCCGAACACATCGTTATCATTGTTTTTTTGAATAAATTTTTCATCGCATAATCTCCATTCTATTTATTTATCGTTGCTTTATCCGCAAGCGGACGCATTGATATCATACTATCCCATACCATAACTGATATAGACTCGGAATTAGTGAAATCAATTCCGCTGACATCAAGTTTATTTTTGCCTTGCTGTAATGTAACATTTTCTTTGTGAGCGCTTACCAATTTGCCGTTTTCGTCATATGCCACAAAAATCACATCGACATTTTGAGCTTTGGAAGAAAGAATATCAACCGCATCTTGACTGAAATCTAAAATGCTGCACTCTTTTGCGGAATACTTTATACTTGTTTCGTAAACCTTTACATCTCCTTTTACCGCAGTACCGTCTGTTTCGGTAATTCCGGCACATATCACATTTGATATGTCTGCAATAAACTCTCCGGTTGAAGAAACATCAATCGGAATGACGATTTTCGCAACCTTAATTCTTTCGTTTGACGAAAACCCCATTTTATTTCCGGTTCTTCCGAGGTATCCTTTTACAGAAATCTTGTTGTCGGTATTCCAAGTTGTATGCAATATGTCAAAGCATTCACTTTTTTCAAGAATTGCTTTTCCGGCATTTTTACCGTCAAAATTCATCTCAAAGAAAAGCGTACTTAAACAGTTCGTGTTTTCTAAGTATAAATTATACTCTATCCCTGTTTCGGTGCGTTTTGGTTCAACCGCTAATGCGGTTTGCGGTTTTTTCTCTGTTTGTGCAAAGACAGCAATATTTGTTATTACAATCAACACAGATACGATTGCTCCGATTATTTTTTTGCGTAAGTTCACTTGATCACCTCACTGCTTTAGTTGATTATCGGGTTAGCTTTAACTAACTCAATTGTAAAAAATAGATATTTTATAACATCACTCCTTATTTATGGTTAGTCTAAACTAACCACGGATTTTTTTAAAAGAGCCTATTTCTCGGCTCTTTTGTTCGGTCGTCACACCATAATTAACAAAATAAAGTGTATCACAACAAATTTAATTTGTCAATACTGAAAAAAATTTTTGTAGATACTTTACAAATCAAAACACTTGTGGTATATTATTTATAGTTAGTCGTCACTAACCATAAGCAACGCCAAATTATTTACGAAAGGGTTTTAAGAAAATAAAATGAACAATAAATTTTTCAAACGCACGATTTCAGCATTTATTTCGGCGTTTCTTATAATTTCAAATTCAGCTGTATTTGCCGAAACTAATGACATTTTTGTTTCGCCGTCAGATTGTATCAGCAAAAGTGATGAGAATAAAGACACTCGTATTATTATTGAACTTGAGGACTCGCCTTTGCTTTCTTACAGTGAAAAAATCAATACATATTCTAATGTTTCGGATTTTCTTTCATCAAAAGAAGCAAAAGAGATAGAGCAAAAGCTTGAGCAGAATCGCAAGTCTGTCAAAAAAAGCCTTGTTCAAAGCGGTATGGATTTTACCGTTAAGCGTGAGTATTCTACAATTATGAACGGTTTGGCTGTTGAAGCGAATATTGCGGACTTGGAAGCTATCAAACAAACCGACGGTGTAAAAGAAGCTTTTGTTGCAGAATTTTACTCTTTGCCTGAACCGATAAATACCTATTCAAGCGGCGGAGTATCCGCGATAGGCGGCGATATTGCCGGTGATTTGGGTTTTACGGGCAAAAACAGTGCCGTAGCAATTCTCGATACCGGACTTGACTTATCGCACCCGGCATTTTCATCGGTGAACAGTCCGAAATATTCCAAAGCGGATATTGAAAGCGTTATAAAAAACAATAAAATGACGATTGGAAAGTTGAATGTTTCAAAGGTCTATATCAACGATAAAATCCCATACGCATATGATTATGCCGATGTTGACACCAATGTTTCCGGTGGTGAATCGCACGGAACGCACGTTGCCGGAATTGTCGGTGCAAACAGCGGCGGTGTGGTCGAGGGTGTCGCACCGGACGCACAGCTGTTTATTATGAAGGTGTTCGGCGATTCGTCCGGCGGTGCATATGATGACGATATTCTGGCAGCGCTTGACGATTCGGTTAAATTCGGCGTTGATGTTATAAATATGAGTCTTGGCTCAACGGCAGGCTTTTCCGAAAGTGCATATAAATCTATGCGTGAAGTTTATAATCGTGTAAAAAATTCAGGAATAGCTTTATACTGTGCAGCCGGAAACGAATACAGCTCAACATATGAGAATGCGGCCGGAAACGATTTGCCGAAAGCGACAGAACCCGATAACGGTGTGGTCGCCTCACCATCAACCTATGAAGCCGCTCTTTCGATTGCGAGTATGAACAATATCGAAACGACATCAATCTATCTGCTTGCAAACGGCAGAAAAATTCGTTATAATGATCCGGCAGAAAAAGAAAGCGACCGGCTTATATCTCTTTCCGGCACATTTGAATATGTCGATTGCGGCATCGGTGCTGCAACAGATTTTTCGGGCAAAAACCTCAAAGGAAAAATTGCTCTGATTCAGCGTGCCGGTGAGGAAAACGGGGAAGTTCTGACGTTTGCTCAAAAGGAAAGCAACGCAAAAAATGCCGGTGCGCTTGCCGCAATCATTTATGATAATGTTGACGGTGCGCTTATAAATATGTCCACCGATAACAAAATACCTTGCGTATTTATCAGCAAAGCCGACGGTGAATATCTTTGCGGACAGCCCGATAAAAAACTTTCAGTAAGCGAAGATTATGTTGACACATTCAAAGATAATTACAGCGGAAAAATGAGTGATTTTTCTTCTTGGGGTGTTACTTCCGACTTAAAATTGAAACCCGAAATCACTGCTCCCGGCGGAGATATTTACTCAACGCTTCCGAACGGACTTTACGGAAATATGAGCGGTACATCAATGGCGTCGCCGCATATGTCAGGTGCGGCAGCGGTTATGCAGCAATACATTTCGGAAAATCGTGACGGAATAAATATGACAGCCGAGCAAAGAACGAGTCTTTTTAATGCGCTGATGATGAGTACGGCAGTTCCCGTTCAGGACGAAAACGGTATTCCGTACTCACCGAGAAAACAAGGTGCGGGTCTGGTTCAACTGCAAAATGCGATGAAATCAGATGTTTTTCTTTTAAATTCGGATAATTCAAGACCGAAAGCCGAAATAGGATATAATGAAAGCGGAAATTTCAGCTTTGATTTCAAAGCAGTATCTATTGGCGATGATACGGTTCAATATGAGCCAACAATAACCGTTTTGACGGAAGATACGGTTTCGGAAAACGGTGTCGTTTATATGGCGCAAAAGGCAAGAAAGCTTTCGGACGATGAGGTTTCCGTAACAATTCCGAAAAAAATCACAGTTGATCCAAACGGAGAAACTCCGGTCAATGTCAAAATTGAATTGACGGAAAAAGGAAAGGCAAATCTCAAAGCTCAATTTCCAAACGGAATTTATATTGAGGGATTTGTGACGATGACTCCGATACAAAATGATGAAGTATCACTTTCTTATCCGTTTATGGGCTTTTTTGGAGATTGGCAAGCGCTTAACATATTTGATTCGGATATTTATGATGATGAACCTGCTTCAATCTGCGAAACACAAATCGGACAGTTCAGAAACAGTGATGGCGGCGGATATATTCTCGGTCATAATTACTATGTCGACGGAGCGACAGAATATAACGCAAATAAAATTGCGATAAAGGGCAGCGAAACCGGCAAAAATGTGACCGCTGCCGTTTCACTCCTCAGAAATGCCGATAAACTGACATTTTCGGTAGACGATTCCGAGGGGAATACCGTTTACAGCGAAAGCTCGACAAAGGTTTCAAAAAGCTATCATTCCTCCGAAGGCTATTACACACCAATGGCAGCAAAGGGCTGGGCGCCGTTTGATGTATGGAACACTCCTCTCGATGATGGAAATTATGTTTATAAAATAACGGCAACACTTGGACAACACGAAGAAACAAAAGCTTTTCCGATTGTGATTGACAGTGTTCCGCCGGAGGTAATTTCAAGCCGTATTGAGGGGACAAAGTGGATTGTAACCGTCCATGACAATCACTTTATTCAAGGAGTGTGTGCAACCGCAACGGGAAATGAGCCGATTACCAAATGGATAGAACCCGATGCCGTATCGTCAGATGCAACATCGGAAATCACTTTTGATTTATCTACCTCCGGATTTAAAGGACTGACACAGGCGAAAATTGCACTGATTGATTATGCCGGAAATACTTATATTTCTGATTATTATTCGCTTTCCGCAGCCGAGGTGATATATCCGCAATCGGTAACACTTGACAAGTCCGCACTTGTTTTAACCGAGGGCGAAAGTGCAATGCTGAACGCTGAGATTATGCCCCAAAATGCATCAAACAAAACTGTCACTTGGAGCATATCCGACACCGATGTTGCACAAATATCAGCAAGCGGAAAAGTCACGGCAAAAAAGACAGGAAATGCGGTGATTACAGCTCAAACAGTAAACGGAATAAAAGCAAGCTGTGATATTACCGTCAATGAAAAGCAAGCTGAAACACTTCCGATCGCAGCGGCGGTTAGCGTAAAGAAAAATACTCTTACAGGGAATATAATTCCTTTTAGATTTCAGCTTGGAAATATTAAAAAGGTGGCTACCGTATCATTTACATTTCAAAAGGACGATGCTTTGCAATTTGAAAGCCTAATCGGTAAGAACGGTTTTACTCCCCTTGGAATTAAGTGGAATAATGATAACACCGCAACAATAGCACTGTCCTATCTGCAAAACGGTGCGGGCGGAAGCTTAACCAAAAATGAGCTTTTCGATGCAGCTGAGGTTCAATTCAAAGAAATTCTTAACGATATGACGGTCGGAATAAGGCTTGTTGATGTTTCGGCAGCAGGATATGATAAAAACGGAAAAGCAGTTTACTTTACAACTAAGATTACCGCCGAAAGCGCAAATACAAATGTCACTAAAAAGTCAAGCTGTGATGTAAACGCTGACGGAGTAGTTGATCTTCTTGATATTACATATTGCCAAAAATTTTATCGAATGGGTGAAAAATCTATTGATTGGAACGATTTTAAACATTGCGATTTAGATGGTAACGGCTTGATTGACATAGAAGATTTAATTATTATATTGAAAGTAATGTAAACAATATATAACTTTTATACAATAGATATTGAAAAGCTTGTTTTTATTACTATGAACTTTTTGAGCTAAAATATTGATAGATTTGATTATACTTTTATTTAATCCAAATCCATACATTCCATAATAATCAAAAATTTATTAGGGCTACACCATATAAATGTGTGTAGCTCTATTTTTATTTATGTGGGTAGTATTATCCTGCGTGATTACTAAATTAAGCATTGGAGCAGTTAAAAAAACAGCAAAGCACTAGTATAATTATGTTAGGAGTGATACTACAAATATGGATTACGAAAAATTGGGTGATAACATTCGTAATTATAGAGAACAGCGAGGTTTTACCCAAGAAAAATTAGCCGAATTATCTAACATATCGGAGAAACATCTTTCAAAAATTGAAAGAGGAAAAATCAATATAAAAATTGATACATTGGTTAATATAGCTGATGCATTAGGAACTTCGGTTGATAAACTGTTATTGGATGCTTCATCATATGTCGAGCCGGATTATATTTCTCAAATTACATATCATTTATCAAAACTATCGAGAGAGGATCAGGAACGGCTATTATGGCATTTGGAACAAAATAATGTATTCGAGATCAAAAAGAAAGCCTTGCTAAAACTATAATCTGTGCTGACATATACGCAGGTGTTGATTATGAAAAAAAGATATAAAAAAGTAAATAACAAGCAAAAACCAATATTAAGACCGTAGAATTTACAGTAATTCTATGGTCTTTTTTGACTTTTTGCAACAATGAAATAAATTCAATATAACTAAATACATTTGGCGTGGCAATCTTGCACGCATATATGGTATCCGCTTTTATAAAGTGAGTTGCCGTGCGGTTAGGAGTGATATAAAATGTGTCGTTGTCCAACACCAATTATATTTGTTTATATTAGAAGAAATCGCTCTCATCAACACAGGGCAAGCAGCAGAAAGAATAATAATTCGGACTCAGATGGTGGAGCAAAAACACACTCATACCGTACAGCCAAATTTACCCGTATTTTTAGAACGGGCAAGTTTGGCTGTTTTTGTTTGAAATTTATTAGTAAACATAGCCGTGCTCCGCCTCTCTCTTTTATGCAAATTCAACAAAATTTACACAAAAGGGCGAAATTATGAAATTATTTTTTGGTTTAGGAAAAGAACTGTCCGCAATATCATTTAGAATAGTTAGCGAAAGGAGGTGCAGTCGGCTTGGATAGGCAATTAACTTCTTTTGAAAGAAGACTTGAAATTCTTTTTATCCTTATGCGAAACAATAAATGCTCTATGAAAGATTTGGCATTTCATTATTCTGTTTCAGACAGGACAATTCGCAGGGATATACTGTTTTTGAGCCGATATGCACCTATATGTACCAAAACAGGAATAGATGGAGGAGCGTTTTTAATGAGCGGGTACCGAAAAGAGCTTTATTTACCTTTGTCCATAGACGAGGAAAGTCTTTTGTTAAGGCTTATGCCTACCGTTTGTGAAAACGAGCAACATCTGATTGCGACAATAATTAACAAGTACGCGATGTCTAAACAGAGTACATAACCTTTCATTTTACAAAGAAAGCACGCAAGATAACGGCGGTGCAGTATAACGGCAAACAGATACATTCCGGTATTGACGAGCCAAGCGGCAGATACGCCAAGACGATAGTTTTTGCTTCTACTTCATCCTTCTTTCAATGATGAAAAACTATCCGAGCGAGAAATATCAATGCCGCAAAGCAAGGCGGCTACCTTGCGGGCGATGACTCTTTATCGGGACAATGATACTTCTGCCCAGCCACAGTCCGAGCGTTAAAAGCGTCGCAGGCAATGGGGGCAGCTCGGTCGGACGATGGAGAGGTGAAATTCCTATGGAGTGTTTTTGCAAAGCACCGTCTGTAATTGCTTCAAAACAGAAATTTTAAGTTGTACCCGTCTTTCGGGACGGGTACGGCTTGACTTTGATATTAGAAATTAACGCATTTTGAAAGTGCTTTAATTTGTGATATTAAAGATTTTTTAAGGAGGTCGCACTATGACAGATATTAAAGATTTAACCAACCCTGACACTCTTGTGGATATAAACGACATATCCGTAAACAAGGACTTGCCAAAGCCGGAGCGTATCAAGGAATACATACGGCAGATTAAAAATCCGTATTGTTTTAAGTGCGGAAATTTTGTCGTTACGGCAAAATACAGTGACAAAGGCTTATCCATCGAGGATTGTCTGCAAAGCATTATCATATAATTTTTTGCGGTGTTCGCCGTTCCGTGATAAAATATATTACGGAAAAAGAATTGAATACAAGATAAATTCAATACTCTTTGATTTTGCGGACAAACCGTAAATTTCAAGGAGGTACAAATTTATGTATAACGCTACAAAATATCTTCGCTTATCCTACACAAGCGACAGAGCAAACGAAAGCGACAGCATAGCAAACCAAAGAAAATACATTGATGAGTTTGTCAAACGAAACCCCGACATCAAAATCGTTAATGAACAGGTAGACGACGGTTATTCGGGAATTGTTTTTGATCGGCCCGCATTTAAGTCAATGCTTGAGGACATCAAAAGCGGAAAAATCAACTGTATAATCGTAAAGGACTTATCAAGGCTCGGCAGAGAGTACAACGAAACCTTTACATATCTCCGCAGAGTTTTCCCGGCTCTCGGTGTTCGCTTTATCGCCATAAATGATAATATAGACACCGCAAAGGAAGCCGTTACGGGAGATATTTCCGTATCGTTTAAGGGTGTAATGAATGATGAATACTGCCGTGATATTTCCGTAAAGGTACGCACGGCACTCAATATCAAAAGGAAAAACGGCGATTATGTCGGAGCCGTTCCCGTTTACGGTTACAAAAAGGCTGATGATAATAAAAATCAGCTTGTTGTTGACGAATATGCCGCACAGGTGGTAAAGGATATATTCAAAATGCGGACAGACGGTTACAGTGCGGAGCGAATTGCAAATGAGCTGAACTATCTTGCGGTTCTATCGCCGAGGGAATATAAAAAGGACAATAATATCCCACTCCCCACAGGCGGCTACTGCGATAAGGAAAATTCAAAATGGACGGCAACAACCGTAATTCGTATTCTCAAAGACGAAATCTATACGGGCAAGCTGATACAAGGCAAATGCGGCAAGCCGAATTACAAGGTTAAGGAGTATGTAAAACGCAACGCCGATGAGATGTTTGTGACCGAAAACGCACACGAAGCGATAATCGGCAGACAAGATTTTGAGCTTGTGCAGAAGATTATGCGTATCGACACAAGAACATCACCGAAAAAGAATGAACTGCATTTGTTTTCGGGAATTTTAATCTGCGGCTGCTGCGGAAATCGTATGACACGCAAAACCGTTACACATAACGGCGAAAAATACTTCTACTATTATTGCCCCACCGGAAAGAAAAACGGCTGCACAGGCGGTAATATGATTAAGGAAACCGACCTTGTAAATTGTGTTACGGACAGCATTAAGGGACATATAAGAAATGTTGCTTCTCTGAACGCTTTAATAGGCGGCATCAACAACAATGCAATAAACAAGGATATGTGCAATAAAATATCGGTGCAAATCAGCGAGGTACAAAAACAGCTTGACAAAACAAGTGAATACAAATCAACCCTTTATGAAAACTACATTTCCGGTATTCTGAATAAAGAGGATTACAAAACGCTGAGCTTCTCCTACTCCAAAGACAAGAAACGGTTGGAGGACGCATTAAAACAGCTTGAAACCGAGCTTGACGAGTGCAGAAACAATACCTCGAAAAAGCTGCAATGGATAGAACGCTTCAAAGCCTTTGAAAATATTGATGAAATCGACCGCAACATCGTTATCCGCCTTATAGAGTGCATCCATATTTACGATAAAACGCACATACAGATAGCATTTAATTTCAAAGATGAATACGAACAGGCATTAACTGCATTAAGCGAATATCGGGAGGTGGTTTGATATGGCAAGAAAAAGCAGAAAAAATATCACTGTTGCACAGACAAAGCCGGAAAATATGCCTATATACATAAAAACGGTACAGTATATCAGATTATCGGTTGAGGACAGCCACAACAAGGGTAATTCCATTGAAAATCAAAAGATGATACTCGATGATTTTATCGCACAAAACGGAAATATGCGTTTGGCAGGAGTATATATCGACAACGGAGCAACAGGCACAAGCTTTCACCGCCCCGAATTTCAGCATATGATTGAGGATATTGAAAGCGGCAGGATAGACTGCGTAATCGTAAAGGACTTGTCAAGGCTCGGCAGAAACAGCATTGACACAGGCTTTTATATAGACACCTACTTTCCCGAAAAGAAGGTTCGGTTTATTGCCGTAAACGATAACTTTGATACGGATACACCCTCAAGCGGTGATAAAATGCTGTTGTATATCAAAAATATCATAAACGAAGCCTACGCTTTGGACATCGGAAAGAAAATCAAAACACAGGCACGGCAGGCAATGCGTGACGGACAATATGTGAGTGCAAGACCGAAATACGGTTATCTGAAAGATCCGAATGACTGTCATAAGCTAATCGTAAATCCCGAAACCGCACCTGTTGTCAAGCTGATATTTGAGCTTTTTAACGGCGGTATGTCAATAAACGAGATATGCTTGCAGCTTAACGAACGGCAAATTCCGGCACCGGGTGTTTACGGTTATCAAAAGGGATATATTACTTCCAAGAAAAACATCGGTAACGGCTTATGGCAAACTATGACTGTTCAAGGAATACTAAAATATGAAATCTATACGGGCAAGCTCGTTCAAGGCAAAAGCGATAGCGTTGCTAAAAAGCAGACCGCCGTTGACAAAGATGAATGGATAGTCGTACCGAATACGCACGAGGCTATTATTTCACAGGATATGTTTGATAAAGCACAGGAGCGTATGGAGCAGTTGAAAAATAAGCACAGCAAGCTAACCGTAATACCCTACACCGAAAATATATGGAAAGGCAAAATTTTCTGCGGCGAGTGCGGCAGAGCATTGCACCGTTCAAGATTTTCAAGAGTAAAAACAGGTTTTGCATATAATATAAGCTGTCTTACAAATACAAGATATAAGCGTGACGGATGCGATAACGGCAGTATTCTTGAAAAAGATTTGCTCAATGTGGTTATAACCGCAATAAAATCGCAAGCGTCTGTACTTGCCGACAGAAAAAATCTGATATTCTATTCGCTGAATGATAAGAAAGAAATAGAAGCTCAACAGGCGGAATTAAAGAATTTAAGAGCTTACATATCAAAAAACCGGAATTTTCTGAACAGCTTATATGAAAATCTTGTAAACGGCATTATAACGCAAGAGGAATATCAAGAAATGCGTAAAAGCTACGGCGATAAAATCTCCGATACGATGAAAAAGATAACCGAGGTTGAAAACCGCCACTTGGAGCTTGAAAAAAGCTATAACCGATATTGCGACCTGTCGAACGCCGTTTCGGATATTGTTGAAAACAACACGCTTACCAAAGAGCTTATAGACAAGCTGATTTCAAGAATAGATATTTACAAAGGCAAAAAAGTTGAAATAACATATAGCTTTGATAACGAATTTGAAAGCGAGGCGATAGCAAATGGATAGATACATTATAGCCATATATCTGCGTTTGTCTGTTGAAGATAAGCGTGTTGAGAGTATGAGCATTGAATCCCAAAGGCTTTTGCTCCGTAAATATGCGGAAGCTCTCGGTGATAATGTTGAAATTATCGAATATGTTGATAACGGCTATTCCGGCACTAATCTTGAACGCCCCGCCGTTCAGCAGCTTTTGAATGATGTTAAAGCTTATAAGATGAACTGCATTTTGGTAAAAGACTTCTCACGCTTTGGAAGAAACAGTATAGAGGTCGGATATTTTACACAGCAGATATTTCCTCTGTTCGGTGTGCGGTTTATATCGGTCAGCGATAACTATGACAGCAACGAACATAAGGGCGATACGGGCGGCATTGCCGTTGCGGTGAAATACCTCGTAAACGAGTATTACAGCCGTGATTTATCGGTTAAAACAAAGAGTGCCAAATATACAAAAATGCGGCGTGGCGAATATAAATCGGGGAATTATACATACGGCTATAAAGCCGGAAATAACGGCGAGCAGATTATAGATGAGAAAGCCGCCCAAACGGTTAAAATGATATTCGAACTTACCGCCGATGGCAAGTCTGCCGCATATATATCAAAGCTGTTGTTTGATAAAAATATTCCTACTCCTGCACAGTACAAGGGCATTAAAGGAAACTACGGCTCTCGTTTCCCGAACTGCAAATATTGGAGCATTTCCACCATAAACCGAATTATAGTCAATGAACAGTATATTGGTATGTTTGTGATGCTCAAACAAAAGGTACAGGATGTGGGCAGCACAAAAATGGTCAAGCGTGATGAAAGCGAGTGGATAAAGATACCGCACCACCACGATGCTATTATTTCGGAAAAATTGTTTGAAAAGGCTAATGCGGTACGGCGAACATTTAAGCAGCCGAATAAAAAACAGCGGAGCTATCCGCTTCGTGGAAAGGTTGAGTGCGGCTGCTGCAAACACGCAATGGATTATGTGCCGAAAAAAATACCGATATACCGATGTAGCTACACAAGGAACGACGAAACGGAGCCTTGCTATAAATCGGAGATTACGGAAGGTGCATTAAACCAAGCAATTTTTGATATAATCTCTAAACAAGCCGAAAGCATATTGAATATTGATGATGTTTCAAATGTTGATACCGCACAGATAAAAACAAAGCAGCTTGCAGATATTAAAAAGCAAATAACGGCTTGCCAAAAGAAAAAACAACTCTTGTATGAGCAGCTTTTAACAGAGGAAATTACACTTGATGAGTATAAATGCTTAAAACAGGAATATGACACAAAAACCGAGAATTACCGTATTCAATACGATAAATTCCGCAAATCGGAGGAACGCTCACAGCTTGAAACTGAAAACAGGGCAAAAATTATCCGCACGGCAAAAGCGGTAAAAAAAGAAACCGCCTTAACACAGGCACTTGCCGATATGCTTATCGAAAAGGTGTGTGTATATCCCGATAACAGACTTGAAATCGTGTGGAAAATCAAGGACTTTTGCACCGAAAATGCGGCTGAAATAGGCTGATAGAATTTTTAGTTTTAGCTTGACATACGGGTGACTAAATCGTGGAATTTGATTTGAGATTTTTATTTTAATATATATGGATATTTTGAAATAAAATGCGAAATAGTACTTTACATAATTCAATATTTGTGATAAAATGAAAATAAATTATTTTATTGAGGTATATGAGATGCTTCCTTATACAGGAGACTATATTGAGCATATTGACTATAACAAAAACAATTTTAAATATTATACATTTACACCTCGCCCTCTAATGTACGGGAATATGTATAAGATGGATGATGAGCTATCTGCTTTGTTGATTGAGGCTCACAGAAATATTGGATTTCTGGAGGGACTCCTTAAATATGCCCCAAATAAAGATGCGTTCAGCGAATTGATGCTATTAAAAGAGTGTGTATATTCATTAATGGTTGACTATGATAGCCTTTCTTTCCACGATGTACTTGCCATTCGAGGGGGCGGTAAAGGAAATGTTGCACCAATCAATAATCTTGAACTAGCTTACAAGGAAGCAAGGAATAGGACAATATCAGCCCCCGTTCTAAGTGAACTTTGCAGAATTGCATTATACGGTGATGCGACCGGCAAATCAATTGATGTTAGGGATAAGCAAACCTTTTTGTTAGGCATTAAAACGAATATCAAAACTTACAACCCCACAGCTCCTGATGCGGTTTTACCAGCATTGGCTGATATTTCTGCATATATATACAATGACAAAGATACTGATTCGTTGATAAAGGCTGCATTGGTTCATTATCAATTTGAGATGATTCATCCGTTCGAGCAATATAATGGTATCATTGGGCGAGTAATAGTTCCGATGGTGCTGTGTGATATTATCAACGAAGCATTACCTCTGATGTGCTTATCTGAATATTTGTATCACAATAAGAACGAATATTTTGATTTACTAAGAACAACACAATACAGTGGTGGATATATCCGGTGGGTTAAGTTTTTTGTAAGTGCTATAGGAGAAACTGCAAAACAGTCTTCTAAGCTGTTAATTCAGTATGAAAACGCCATAGCAGAAGATGAAAAAATACTATGTACTACAAAATCGAAAGATAGAAGTGTTTGGATGGTGTATAATAATCTCAAAAAATTCCCTTTATCAAGCACATCCCATGCAAAAGAACAAACGGGTTTATCGTTTAATACTGTATCAAAAGTATTTTCAATATTAAAAGCTATGAACATTGTAGAACAGCAAGGAAACAATACAAGAAATAGAATTTGGAAGTATCTTAAATTGGAACTCGCTTTAGACGAGTCCTAGGTTTAAACTGTAATTTTTTTACTATAGAAATGGTTAAACTTTTTGATATCCATGAAAAGTGAGAGAGGAGGTCATAATAAAATGTATAATCACCAAGCTTCTGAACAGCTGCTAGGCTATTTATATCAGGTGCGATATGCTTTAGCTCTATTGCTGGGAAATGACAATTCTGATTTTCAGATAAGTATTGAAAAATTTGATGATGTTGCATTTAGCAAAGACGGTATACCGAAGCAACTTATCCAGTTGAAGCATCATGTACAGCGACAAGGCAACCTCACGGACGGAAGTACAGACTTATGGAGAACATTAAAGGTATGGATAGATGTAATTTCTGAATCTCCGGATATATTAAATGGTACAGAATTTCTTATTGTTACAACTGCAATTGCACCAGACAATACAGCTGCCTCTTTCCTGAAAAAAGATAAAAACCGGAATGAGGAAAGTGCGTATGAGAAATTAAGGAATATTTGTATCAAATCAGAAAATAAGGAACATAAAAAATATTACGAAGCTTTCTTGAAAACTGATGAAATTATTCTTAAACGTTTGCTTAGCCAAATTTGTATTATTGATGGTGCAAATAATATAGTTGATGTTGAAAAAATTTATCGACGACAGATTAGGTATAGTTGTATTCCTAAATATGAGAATCAGATTTGTGAACGTCTAGAAGGCTGGTGGTACAAAAAAGCAGTCGAAGCACTTAGCTCGGACACTCCTATATTTGTTAACCAAAGACAGGTCAGATCGTTCATTGTATCCGTAAGCCAAGAATATTCTGATGAGAATTTACCGATAGATATTTTTGACGTTGATAATCTGCAAGAAAGTGATTTGAGTGATAATGAAAAAATTTTTTACGAGCAACTTAAATTGATTTGTCTTGGCAGTCATCGCATGCGTACTGCTTTAAGAGATTATTATCGAGCATTTAACCAGAGAGCTAATTGGGTCAGAAATGATCTATTGTATGTTAATGAGTTGGAAAAATACGAAGATTGCTTGATTGATGAATGGGAACATTGTTTTGCTGCTATGGAAGATGAACTTGCAGAATATATCGAAGCGACAGAAGAAGAGAAAATAAAAAAAGGGCGTTGTCTTTTTAATGATATTGAAAAGAAAGATATTCGAATTCGACCAAAATGTCAAGAGGCTTTTGTAATGCGAGGAAGTTACCACATGCTGGCTAATCAACTTAAAGTGGGTTGGCATATAGATTTTTATAATCGGCTTAAGGAATTGTTAAATACATAAAAGGAGCGATATAGGTGAAAAACTGGAATCTGCGCACGCATGAGGTCGCATTTCTTCTCAATCCCGCTTTTTGTGGAAGAGTACTATACTCAACAATTAAAACTTACAATGAAAAAGCAAATCGGGCACTTCCTTTTCCACTGATTTACTTAGTCCTTCCTCTTGTGCTACATAAAGAAACAAGGGCAAATATAAATAGTCGAACGCAGTTGCAATTGTGGATTCAGCGATATCCACAATTGTTGATTGATTTTCCTAAAAGGGCAAGAGAGTTAGTTCCCATTACAAATGAATCTGTCGAATTTCTTCTACAAACGGGAAATATTATCCTAACGCTAAATGGCGAATTGGAAATATCGCCAACATTGAAAAGTTTAAGCAAAACAAAATTTGTAGATGATGAAATTTCGGAATGTCTCAAAAAAGGGGAGCATGTTGCCAAGTGGTTTGTAGCAGCAGGAAAGGCTGAGACAATATATATAGAGTTGGGGGTGAGACCATGATGCAGATACGTGAACTAGTACTTTATGGATATAACGGGAAAGTACGACACTTGCCTTTTGCATTGGGACAAGTAAATATTATTACTGGCAGATCGAAATCAGGAAAATCAGCGGTAGGAGATATTATTGATTATTGCTTGGGCGGTGATGCTTGTAATATTGCAGATGGAGTGGTTCGTGACAATGTAGCATGGTATGGTTTGCTCTTGCAATTTGAACATGAACGTGTATTTGTAGCACGCAAAAATCCAGATAAAGGTCAGCAAACGACGGGATTTTGCTATATTGAAGTTGGAGAGAAAATTGAAGTTCCTGAAAAGTGCGATTTTTCATCCAATACAAATGTATCAGGGATTGAAGAAGAATTGACTAGTCGAATTGGAATTTCAGAAAATCTAAACACGCCACCTGAGGGACAGAGCAGAATGCCGTTAGAAGCAAATATAAGACACGCATTATACTATTGTTTTCAAGGACAAGATGAAATTGCGGCAAAAAATTTTTTGTTTCATCGTCAATCTGATGATTTCATTACACAGGCCATTAAAGATACCATTCCTTATTTTTTAGGAGCCATTAGTGAAGAAGCTTTGGCATTGGAAAATGAAAGAAGTATACTTAAACGTAAATTAACACTTGAAAAGCGTAAACTTGAAGAAAACCGCTCTTTGATGGGGGGTGGCTCGGAGAGAGCAATTACTTTAATTGGAGAAGCTCGCCAAGCTGGTCTTATTGATGCATCAAGACCGATAGACTATCAGAACTATCAGGAGATGTATTCTATTCTTCAAGATGCCACGAATTGGTCACCAAGCAAGGTAGAGTTAAATGGTGGAATGGATCGTCTGACTTTCTTACAAAGTAAACTTCAAGAGATGGGAGATGAGTTAGATGAAATTGGCATTAGTATTGATAATGCGAAGAGATTTGTCCGAGATACAACCGGATATTTTGGTGAGGCTCTACACCAGAAAATTCGTCTGGAATCCATAGGTCTTTTTGAACAACTGGATTTTAACCCGGGAAAGTGTCCATTATGTTCTGGAGCATTAGAAAATCCTCTTCCTAGTGCAGAGATGATAAAATCTTCAATTGTCAATTTGGACAAGTCGATAGCAAATGTAACACGCGAACAACCGAAACTTCGAAATTTTATTTCCGATTTGGAGCAAGAGCGGGAAAAGAAGCAGGAGGAAATTAAAGCGATAGAAGCGGAAATAGACGGTTTATATCAACAAGAAGATGATAGAGCTCGGTTGCGAGATATAAATGCACGAAGAGGCAAAGTTATTGGGAGAATTAGCCTTTGGGTTGAGAGTGTTGAAAATGATGCAGAGTCGGAACAACAGGAACAAATTGTAAAAAGGATTGAACAACGCATAAAAGAAATTGATGACATTCTTGATAAAGATTCTGTGGAGGAACGCAAACAGTCAGCTCTTTCGCGAATACAGGTGGACATGACCAAATGGGCCAAGGAGTTGCAACTAGAACATTGTGACAACCCATATAGGCTCGACTTGAATAAGGTGACAGTCATTGTAGATAAGCCAGAACGGCCTGTACCACTTAAGCAATTGGGAAGCGGTTCAAACTGGGTAGGTGTTCATCTTATTTCCTATTTTGCATTACAGCATTTTTTTATTAATGCAAAACGCCCTGTCCCAAGCTTCTTATTCCTTGATCAGCCGTCGCAAGTTTATTTTCCGTCTGAGCTAGATGAGAAGCAGATAGACTGGAATGAAGTCAACAAAATGTATCAGTTTATCATTGACCGTACTAATGAACTTAATGGAAAACTACAAGTTATTATCGTTGATCATGCTGACTTAAAAGAAAAATCTTTTAGACATTTTGTTTGTGAAAATTGGTGGCCCGTTGATAAAAATCTCGTACCAAATGATTGGTATGGAGCATAATAAAATCACGAATTCCAAATTATCATTAATTTGATGATTTGGAATTTCTATTTTAAGAGATATCTTTAGTTTTAGCTTGACATACGGGTGATGGATGCGATGAAATCCGAGCAAAAGCACACCCCCGAATTCTGCCGGGGGTGTGCTCCAAGATTCATATTATACCCGTTATGGTAAGTGTGCTTACACCGGGTGTCACTGTCCAAACTCCTGTGGTCGGGTTTTGAGTGTACGTTGCTGCAGGAACCGTTATTGCTCCCGCTGCCGATTGAAATTCTCCCGTTGCCTGAGTATACGTGTAGTCGGTTGTCGGTGTCCACGCTGCGTCATTGAATGTCACTGCAGTGATATCTATAGCAGGATCGAATGTGTCGGATATAGTCACATTGTCCGCCGCAACTATTGCCGTGTTACCTGTGTTCTGAATATAGAACGTATACGTCAACTGCCCGTTTTCCGCAACAGTCTGCGGACACAGAGCCTTTGTAATAGAGAGCGCAGGCTCTGCCGTAGCCGAAACAGTTGCATCATCGGTTATTGGATTGATTAATCCATCGCCGTTCACAGACACGGTATTGGTTATCTGCCCTTCGGAATCAAGCGGCGCAAGATTGTTTACACGTGCCTCATATACCACCGTTGTGTTGCCGGCGGCAGGCACCGATATTCCGGAAATTACAAGCGGAGGTCCTGCAGTCACCGCCGGAGCTGTCTGCAAAACACCGTTCAGATAGTATTTTACAGAGCCGGAAATATAATCGTGCGGAACAACCTTTGTACCGGATTCAAGTGCATATTCGCCCAGGTTATCGGTGAGAGTGAGTCCGTTAAACTCCGTTGTGCCGGAGTTTACAATGCTCACAAGGTACGTCACCGTGCCTCCGCGTGAATAGGTTCCAAACAGCGGAGTTTTTGTTACGTTGAGAACTTCTGTAAGCTCCCCGACAACAATATTGGAGTTGGTTATAAGTCCATTGTACGTCAGTGTAGCTTGGTTTGTAAATTGAGCCATACAAATTCTACCTTCCTTTTGTATAATAGAGAAATTAACTTCTCACTACAGTATATTTATATTTATCATAAAATGTTACTTTTTTTGAAATATAATCGGTTGAATTTGTTGGGTAAAAACAGCATCAATTTTCCGAAAATAAGTTGACAAAACCAATTTTAAGATGTATAATGAGGGTAGAAAAAAGGCAAGACCTCAAACGGTTATGCCACGATAGTGCTATGAGATAGCCCTAACTTGACCGGTGGGGGCTATCTTACTTTTATTGTAAGTGTGAACAAAAACACAATAACTAAAATAAAAACTCTAATTATGTATTTATGCATAACAACCACCTCCTTTCCCGACTATAGATACGGGAATCAGGTGGCATAACCGCCCAGTTTTTACACTGTTTTCAGTCTTACCTTTAAAATTTGTTATACACCAATTGTCCGCAAATTTCAAGACATTTTGGCAAAAAGTCTGTTTACTTTATCGCCGACAGCATTTTCTCCCATTCTTTTACAATGGAGCGGTCTTTGAAATAATCTATTTTCATTGCCGCGCGGACACGTCCGAGTGTTTCGTTTGTTGTCTCCACAGCTTTGGCCGTGCCTGCCGCTATGATATCGTACACCGACGAAATGTCCTTTTCCCACTTTGAGCGCTTGGCTCTTATGGGACTGAGCGTTTCTTCGAGAACGTTCAGCAAAAACTTTTTGCACACGCCGTCACCCAAGCCGCCGCGGCGGTAGTGCTCTTTCATTTCATCGAGATTTGCATAATCGGGCAGATATTCGGCAAAGTGTTCATCGGTGCAAAAAGCGTCGAGATATGTAAACACAACATTGCCCTCGGTGTGTCCCGGATCGCTTATCTGCAAATGAAGCGGATCGGTATACATTTTGCCGTTAACCTGCTTTTTTATTACCGACGCGGAATCGGAAAGATATATGCAGTTGCCGAGCGATTTGCTCATTTTTGCCTTGCCGTCCACACCGGGCAGACGTCGCTGTGTTTCGTTTTCGGGAATCATTGCCTTGGGCATGGTGAGTGTGTCGCCGTATATTCTGTTAAATTTCTCCACAATCTCCCTTGCCTGTTCGAGCATGGGGAGCTGATCCTCGCCGACGGGAACGACATTTGCATTAAATGCCGTAATGTCTGCCGCCTGCGATACCGGATATGCAAAGAACCCTGCCGGCAGACCTTCGTCAGCAAAACCGCGCATCTGTATTTCGGCTTTAACCGTGGGATTTCGCGACAACCTTGCCGTAGTTACAAGATTCATGTAGTAAAATGTGAGTGCATGAAGTGCCGGGAGCGCCGACTGAACGCATATTGTCGACTTTTCGGGATCAATACCCACCGACAGATAATCAAGCACAACATTTATAATATTTTCTCTTATTTTTTCGGGATTATCCGCATTGTCGGTAAGCGCCTGGTCATCGGCAATGAGAATGTTTATTTCGTCAAATTCACCGGAATTCTGCAATTCCACCCGCCTCTTGAGCGAACCGACATAGTGACCGAGGTGCAAACGTCCTGTAGGGCGGTCACCGGTTAAAATTATATTTTTTGTTTCTTCCATTACTGTTTCCTCCGTGTCTTGAGTATACATACCATTGTAGCACACTTTGTGTATTTATTCAACAAAAACTTTGTCCGCAGCGCAAATCGGCGCCATTCTTTTGAAGTCATCCCACAGCATAACGCGGATACGGTCTGCATTTTGTCGGTTCAGATTCATCTCATCGAACGTCAAATTTGTGTTTTCTGAGATGTTTTTTATTTTGACATCTGTAAGCTTGTCGCCGCTGTAGCTTGCCGCAATCAGAACGCAGGGTTTGTCAATCTGCTCCGCTGTTACGGTGCTGCCGTCTGTGAACACAAAAGCAGACGGTTTTTCGGATGTAAAGCTGTTTTTTCCGCTTCTGTACACCTTGCTGCCGCTAAAATTCGGAAAATCATCTTTGCCTATTGTCTGTCTCCAAATATATGTGTTGTCATGCAATCCGCCGTTCAAGAGGTATGCCGCAAGTCCGGTATTCCACTCCGAAACCGATTCGGCGCTGTGCTCCCCGGCGCCCGAACCGCCGAACGGTGTCGCGCCCGTGGTATACACGCAGTTTTTAATACTGTCGCTGCATTTTTTGACCATTCCTATCAGCGCATTGCCGTTTGTATATCCTGCCGCAAACGAGTTTTTGATACCGCCGAAATCCAAATTGTTCACATATCCGAGAATACCGCCGACGGTAACTCCGCCCTTGCCGATTGCTTTTCCGACAAAACCGCAGTACGAAACGGTAACGCTTTCATTTGCATAGCCGATGATACCGCCCAGGCAGTCCGAAACATTCGGCATGTTGATTGTGCCGCTGTATATACATTTACTGATATTCAGCGAATCGCTCAGATTAGCCGTGCTGCCTACTATACCGCCGATATGGCTCGAATCTCCGGAGCCGAGGATATCAACATCCGACACAATGTCCGATATCACCGCGCCGCCTTTTGCCTTGCCTGCCACGCCACCGATATACGCACATTTACCGTCTACAGTGATTGTACCCGATATTGAGAAGTTTTTGACAGTTCCGCCGTTTACCACTCCGAACAATCCCACGTTATTTTCCGAAGCGGTCAGTGCATAATTTGTAATCTTTGCTCCTTTACCGTCGAACACACCGCCAAACGGCTTTTCTGCCGTGCCGATTATCACACTTTTGCCACCCAAATCTATATCGTTTGTCAAAACTGCATTTATCTTCTCGCCGCAATTTATGCGGTAAGCAAACCACTGCAGCTGCCCGACTGTCGAAATCTCCACTGCGCCGTCGTTATCGGAGTCAATCGCCTTTGTCTCATATCCGCAGTCGCATGTTCCTATTTCGCCCAAATCATGAGTATGCGGAGCCACACTTACCCTTTGCGAAATTTTATCGGTATACATATTAACAACCGTGCCGTCTTCGGTCTGCAATGCTCTGCCGTCCGCAAGCAAATCGGCAACCGTTTTGCCGCCCGTAACGGTGATTCTTTCGAATGTTCCGCCAAAAATTTCGGCGCTGCCGCCATTTACATCTATACCGCTCGAAAACGTGCCGCCGTTTATTCGGAGATTCGCATTGCCGTCAACCGAAATATTATTGCCGAATGTACCGTACTCCGTTTCAAGGCAGGCTGAACCGCCGAGTTTGATATCACCAACAGCAGCAGTATCGGTAAGTGCAAGTTTCACCTTGCCGCCGTTTAGTTCAAACCCGTTTTTCTCCGGGTAATACAGTTTAAGCACTCTGCCCTCGTTTTCTTCCTTTTGTGCCGCGGTAAGAGCGTCCGAAAAGCTGGCAAAATACCAGTCTTTCTGTTCATCGGCTGTATCGTTCACAAGTTCTGCGGCATTAATAATTGCATATCCGTCACTCAACGCCAGGTCATTAAATTCGTCATCGCCCTTAATTCGGCATTGGAATGTATATTTCCCCGGTTCGGTCGCAGTCGGAACCTCAACTGTCCAATCGTCATTTTCATTAAAGCGATATTGCAAAACACCGCCCCACACGTTCGACGGCAGCGAATGCACAATTTGCTGCGGCGCACCGGTGTATGTATAATACGGATATCCGTTCCACGAAATCATCCCGTGATATTTCGTGCTGAAATCTTCCGGCACAAGAAACGAGGGTGTTCCGTTGCCTATTGTAACCATAAACGGCTGCGTGCGCATAAGGTACTGTTCGGAGTGCACTACGCGCCCTTCGTCTATTACTTTCTCTCGGGTAAAATATTTGCCCAAAACCGCATACATTCTGTATGTACCCTCTTCGGGAAATATGTCTTTCGAAATGTTGTAATTTACGGTTCTGTCCTTGACCGAATATTCCACTTTGTTCTCTATGTCATAGTCCTGAAATCCTCCGCCAAATGACGCAGAACATGCTAATGACTCGGAACCGTCCTCATTTATAAACATCAATTTGTATAGTTCGTAATTCGACATAGTGTAGTACGGTGTTTCATGCAGATTTATCGACATATTTATTTCATAGCCGAATTTTGTGTGCAGATTATCAACATCCGCCGTAAAGGGAATATAGCGCAAATTTGCATTGTTCATGCTCTTAACCTGCGAAAATTCGTCCCAATACAAACCGTCCGTGTTTTCGTTGCCTATTTGAGTGCAGAACACACCCTGTGCCAAATGGTCGGTAATGGTTTTTCCGTCCGTTACCGAGAGCGTTCCGTATGTTCCGCCGCCGACTGTTCCGCCGTCACCGACCTGCGCGGCGGTAACATTTCCGCTGCCGCAAACACATGCACCGTTTTCAACAATAAGTGCTCCGCATTCAATATCATATCCGTTTAAATCCAATGTGACATTACCGCTCAGCGTTATGTTGCCGCCGTCGGAAACGGAGCCGAGCAGCAAAAGTCTACACCCCGAATTTTCGGCGAGTAAAGATGCCGCAAGTGCCTCGGTGAAAGTGTCGAAATATGCGTCCGATTTGTCTTCGCAGGCAACCTTTGCCGCAAAACTGCCTGCCGACAGTGCCGACACGTTGGATTCAACCCTGTTTTCGCCGTCACCAAAGGCAATTTTGAACGGATAAACACCGCGTTCCGTTGTTCCGTCCGAAGTAAATGTCAGTTTTTCATCCGCAAATGACGCGGTTATTCCGCTCGGTGTGCTGCCCGTCCACTCAATCTGAAAAATTTCTTCTGTTCTGATGTTTTTTGCAGTCACGGTAAAAGAAACCGAACTTCCCTCATCGCCAGACAGTTCCGCACCCGAATCGGAAATTGTTACCTTGCGTTCGTTGTCGCGCCGAGCGACAATTGTTTTTGCCAAAGCACCGTCGGTTAGATATTCATAGCGGTTAAAAGTTGCGGCAACCGAGCCGTCATCATTCGTTGCAACTACATGCGCGTCACGTTTTGAAATCTCACCGTCAACAGATTGTTCGGCAGCATTCAAATCTGCCGCGCCGCGTGCGATAATGCCCTCGTCTATCTCGTCAAATCCGACTCCGCTTTTTTCGCCGACAGCATAAAGGCTACCCTCGCTGTACTGCGGAAAGGTCAACTTGCTGCCGGTAGCACCGTATGTTTTGCCGCTTGCGGTAACCTTGCCGCCTGCAATAATCAAGTCCTGCCCGGCATTGATACCCACACTTTCATTGAGGAACTTTCTGCCCGATGCCGAGCCGCCGACCGCAATCAAGTGTCCGCCGTTCACACGGATAGTTGAATATGTCGATACACCGCACGAAATCGCAGTGTCGGCATATCCCATTGCCTTCACGCTGCTGTCGCACGCAAGCGTGCCGCCGATAACTTCGAGTGTTCCGCTGTTTAATATAAACGAGCCGCCTACCGCCTCTATATAAGCCGCGGAATACGGGGAAAACATTTTTTTCGCGCTGTCCGGTTCGATTACGGGGCCTTTAACCGTCAGTTTGCCGCTGCCGCTTATCTTAGGATAATTTTCAATCCTCACCGTGCGGTATACCTTATCCGAACATGAAATCTCGCTCGTTCCGTTTAAAACAATATCGGATACTGTTTCAAAACAAAAACCTCCGCCGGCATTTTGTGAGGCAGCTGAAACATTATAGTTAAAATCATTAAACGTCAGCGTGCCCGTGTCTTTATTCCAAGTAAGTGTGCCGCCCGTTTGATCTGTCCACACCGTACTCAGTGTATCGGCATCAATGACAATTCCGCCGCCTGTCAAATTCACCGTATTTTCCGCCGCCAGAGCGGGAAGTGTGCCCAAAATCAGCACCATGCACAATAAAGCGCAAAAACATTTTCGCATTTAAATAACCACTCCCGTATGTGTATAATGAAAGGATTTTTCTATGTAACTATTGTAACACAAAAGATGCGGAAACGTCAACGCATAATTGAATTTTCTTTAAAGTCCGACATAATTGCCGCAATCGGAATAATGTTTTTTCTCAACTACAATTTTTTCTCAAATTTACCCTTGTAATTTTCCTAAGATGTGGTAAAATAGAAGTAACGACATTTTTCGGAGGTGATATGCCATGGATAGATTCAAAGTTGCTGCCCCTTTTGAACCGATGGGCGACCAAATACAGGCGATAGACACACTTGCACAAGGAATTGAACGCGGAGAGCGCGCACAGACGCTGCTCGGTGTTACCGGTTCGGGCAAAACATACACCATTGCAAAAACGATTGAGCGTGTAAACCGCCCGACTCTTGTGCTTGCACACAATAAAATTCTTGCAGCTCAGCTGTGCAGCGAATTCAAGGAATTTTTCCCCGATAATGCCGTGGAATACTTTGTATCTTACTACGACTACTATCAGCCGGAGGCATACATTCCGAACACCGACACTTATATCGAAAAAGACGCGTCGATAAACGACGAGATAGACCGCCTGCGCCACAGCGCAACGGCAGCACTGCTGGAACGCCGCGACGTGATTATTGTTGCGAGTGTGTCGTGCATATACGGTTTGGGAGATCCCGACGATTACAAAAATCTGATTGTCAACCTGCGTGTGGGCAATGAATACGACCGCAGCGATATACTGCGCAGACTGGTTGATATGCAATACAAGAGAAACGATATGGCGCCGGAGCGCGGTACATTTCGTGTGCGCGGCGATGTTCTCGAAATATTCCCCGTCGGCTCGGGTGAAAAAGCCGTTCGGGTGGAATTTTTCGGCGATGAAATCGAAAGAATAAGCGAAATAGATATCGTAACCGGTGAAGTAACGGCTTTTCGCTCATACACGGCTATATTCCCTGCGTCGCATTATGCCACAACAGCCGACAAAATGAAACGCGCCTTAAAGTCGATAAGCGATGAACTTACCGGGCGGCTTGCCGAATTTAAGGCCGAGGGAAAACTTCTGGAAATGCAGCGGCTTGAACAGCGTACAAACTACGATATGGAAATGATGCAGGAAATCGGATTTTGCCAGGGAATAGAAAATTATTCCAGACACATAAGCGGCAGAGAACCGGGCAGTGCGCCGTACACACTTCTCGACTACTTTCCGGACGACTTTTTGCTTGTAATAGACGAGTCGCACGTTACAATTCCACAGGTACGCGCAATGTATGCCGGTGACCGTTCGCGAAAAAATGCACTTGTGGAATACGGCTTTCGTCTGCCGAGCGCATATGACAACCGACCGCTAAACTTTGAAGAATTTGAACAGCGAATCAACCAGGTTATTTTTGTAAGTGCAACACCGGCAGACTACGAAAAAGCACATTCATCGAATATAGCGGAGCAGGTTATCCGCCCCACAGGACTGCTTGATCCCGAAGTTTCCGTTCGCCCGATAAAAGGTCAGGTGGACGACCTTATCGGTGTGATTAACGATGTGACGGACAAAAATCAGCGAGTACTCGTAACCACTCTTACAAAGAAAATGGCGGAATCACTCACCGATTATCTGCGTGATGTGGGAATAAAAGTAAAGTACCTGCACAGCGATATCGAAACAATTGAACGTATGGAAATAGTGCGTGACCTGCGGCTCGGTGTGTTCGACGTACTTGTGGGAATAAACCTCCTGCGCGAGGGATTGGATATACCGGAAGTCAGCGTTGTCGCCATACTCGACGCGGACAAAGAGGGATTTTTGCGGAGCGAGACATCACTCATACAGACAATAGGCCGCGCCGCAAGAAACGCGGAGGGCAAGGTTATAATGTACGCGGACACCGTGACGGATTCTATGCGCTGTGCAATAGACGAAACCAACCGCCGACGCAAGATTCAGGACGAATACAACCGTGAGCACGGAATAACACCGAAAACGATTGTTAAAGATATACGAGGAGTAATCAATACCGAAACAGATTCGCCCGACGCGGCTATGCCGAAAGAGAGCGAACCGATGACGATAGAAGAACGCCTTGCAAACCTAACGCTGCTTATGAACAAATCGGCACAGGAACTTGACTTTGAGCAGGCGGCAAAATACAGAGACGAAATAGCACGAATCAAGAAATCGCGCGAATACTGATACGAAAGGATGCACCGAAATGCCAAAAGACACAATATATATACGCGGTGCCAGAGAGCACAACCTTAAAAATATAGATATATCCATTCCGAGAGACAAATTTATTGTTTTTACCGGACTTTCCGGCTCGGGAAAATCATCGCTTGCATTTGACACGATTTATGCCGAGGGGCAGCGCAGATATGTGGAATCGCTGTCATCGTATGCGCGGCAGTTTTTGGGGCAAATGGACAAACCGGATGTAGACTATATTGACGGTCTGTCACCCGCTATAAGCATAGACCAAAAAACTACCAGCCGCAATCCGCGCTCAACCGTTGGAACCGTTACCGAAATCTATGATTATTTCAGGCTATTGTTTGCCAGAATCGGCATTATGCACTGCCCAAAATGCGGAAAAGTCATTCAGCAGCAGTCTATAGATGAAATTATGGACAGTGTGATGAGCCTTGCAGAGGGTACAAAACTGCAGATACTGGCTCCGATTGTACGCGAAAAAAAGGGAACACACGCAAAAATACTCGAAAATGCAAAGAAAAACGGATTTGTGCGCGTACGGATAAACGGCGAAATACACGATTTGTACGAAGATATTTCGCTGGACAAAAACAAACGCTACACAATCGAAATCGTTGTCGACAGAATTATTGTTAAAGACAATGCCCGTTCCAGAATAACCGACTCAATGCAGACCGCGCTCGAAATGGGCAACGGTATAGCAATTGCCGTTAAACAGGACGGCAGCGAGATGGTGTTTAATCAAAACTTTGCCTGCCGCGACTGCGGTATAAGTCTTGAAGAAATGACACCGAGGTCGTTCTCGTTCAACAGTCCGATAGGTGCATGCCGCGAATGTTCCGGTTTGGGCATGCTAATGGAAATAGATCCGCAGCTGGTAATTGCCGACCGTTCAAAATCCATTCTCGGCGGAGGGATCGATGTGTGCGGCTGGCGGTCTATCGGCGAGGAGGGTTCGTACTCCAACATGTGGGTGGAGGCACTCGCAAAAAAATACGGCTTTGACCTAAACACCCCGATAGAGGATTTGCCGGATAATGTACTGAATATGCTTTTGTACGGAAACGATGAGGATCTCACGATAATGTACAAGGGAATGCCGAAACGTCACCCGTTTGAAGGCATAATTAATTCGCTTAAACGCCGCTACAAGGATTCTTTTTCATCGTTCATGAAAGCCGAAATCGAATCGCTTATGAGCAACAACGTGTGCCCGTCCTGCGGCGGAAAACGTCTGCGCCCGGAGATACTGGCAGTAACGGTAGGCGGAAAAAATATTGCCGAAGTAACCGAAATGTGCATACGCGACACAAAGGTTTTCTTTGAAAATCTTGAGCTCAGCGAAACCGAAAAAATTATTGCAAAACAGATACTCAAAGAAATCAATTCGCGCATTCAGTTCCTGATTGATGTCGGGCTCGACTACCTTACACTTTCGCGCAGTGCCGGAACGCTCTCCGGAGGTGAAGCGCAGAGAATACGTCTTGCAACGCAGATAGGCTCCAGTCTTATGGGTGTGCTGTATATTCTTGATGAACCGAGTATAGGACTGCACCAGCGCGACAACGACAAGTTGCTTGCCACGCTGAAAAAGCTCCGCGATTTGGGGAATACCCTTATTGTTGTAGAGCATGATGAGGACACCATGTTTGCCGCCGACCATATTGTGGATATAGGCCCCGGTGCAGGAGTAAACGGCGGATATGTGGTTGCACAGGGAACAGCCGAAGATATTATGAACTGCCCCGAGAGCATAACGGGAGCATATCTTTCCGGAAGAAAGAAAATAGAAATACCGAAAACGCGCCGAAAGGGAAACGGCAAAAAACTTATTATAAAGGGAGCAACGGAAAACAATCTGAAAAATATAGATGTGGAATTTCCGCTGGGGAAATTTATATGTGTAACCGGTGTGTCCGGTTCGGGAAAGTCATCGCTCGTTAATGAAATTCTGAACAAAGCGCTGTCGAACAAGCTCAACGGAGCGCGCAAAAAAGCCGGAAAATACAAAACTATAAAAGGCATAGAAAATCTCGACAAAGTAATAAGCATAGACCAGTCTCCCATAGGCAGGACACCGCGTTCCAACCCGGCAACATACACCGGTGTATTCGGAGATATACGAAATGTTTTTGCACAGACAAATGAAGCAAAGGTTCGCGGCTACGGTCCCGGACGGTTCAGCTTTAATGTAAGCGGAGGCAGGTGCGAAGCGTGCCAGGGAGACGGAATAATCAAAATAGAAATGCACTTTTTGTCCGACGTTTACGTGCCGTGCGAGGTTTGCAAAGGAAAACGCTACAACCGCGAAACACTCGAAGTAAAATTCAAAGGAAAAAATATAAGCGATGTGCTTGACATGACGGTAGATGAGGGACTTGAATATTTTGAAAATATACCGAAAATTCGCCGAAAACTCGAAACACTGCGCGATGTCGGACTCGGGTATATCAAAATCGGTCAGCCGTCCACACAGCTCTCCGGCGGAGAAGCACAAAGGGTTAAACTTGCAACGGAGCTGAGCCGCCGTTCAACAGGCAAAACGCTGTATATTCTCGACGAACCGACAACCGGACTCCACACCGCCGATGTGCACCGTCTGACCGATGTGCTCAATATGCTCGCCGACACAGGAAATACGGTTGTTGTTATTGAACACAATCTCGATGTAATCAAGGTTGCGGATTATATAATCGACCTCGGCCCCGAGGGCGGCGAAGGCGGCGGAACCATTGTGTGCACCGGCACTCCGGAAAAAGTTGCGGAAAACCCGGATTCATACACCGGAATGTATCTCAAAAAAATGCTTTGCAAATAAAATCCAAAGGGGGATTGACATGTTTGAACTGATATCCGATGTACTCAAATACGGATTTGTTTTGGTTGTGTATATATTCATATTCAGCGTGGTAAAGCTTGTATACATGGATATTGCCGACACAAGACGGAGAGGTAAATCCGAGGAGGACGGTATTGCATATCTAAAGCTTATTAACCTGCGGCGCGAATTGCCGTTCAAGGTATACGAAAGCTACAGTATTCAGGAGAATACCGTTATTGGCAGAAGCAAGCGGTGCAGCGTATTCATCCCCGATCCGTATTTATCCAAGCAGCATGCACGGATATTTTTTAAGGACGCCGAATTCTATGTCGAAGATTTGAAAAGTACAAACGGAACATTTGTAAACGGCAAAAAAATCGGCGTCCGCCCGGTTAAGATAAAAGACAGCGACAAAATAGGAATCGGACATATGAATTTCCTGTTTGTAGACGCTGCAAAACTTTGAATGAGGCGGTGAAACTTTATGACACAAATGCGTATTCGGCCTATGCTGATGGTTGTGCTGATGAACATACTCGGATTCATGCTTCTGTACATATTTCGTCAGGAGTCGGATGTTCACATTTTATATGCCATGGCGGTAATGTGTCTTTTAAACATATCTGTATATGCCGTAATGAGCGTTTTTGAACTCGGCGATGTGTATTTTTACCTGATTGTTTCGATGCTTGTTTCAATAGGAATAATAATGCTCTTTCGGCTTGATCCCGAAAACGGATACAGCCAGCTTAAATGGTTCTGCGCGGGAACGGCAATATTTTTTGCAAGCTATTTCGCGTACCGCTCGTTCAAATTCTGGAGCTCGCTGACATACTTTTACATCGGCGCTGCAATAGTGCTGTATCTTGTAACGCTTATTTTCGGCTACAGTCAGTCCGGCTCGAAAAACTGGATAAAAATTGCGTCATACAGCATTCAGCCGTCGGAATTTATAAAAATCTTTTTTTGCATGGCGCTGGCATCTCTTTTTTCCAAACGAAGCGAGGCAAAAAGCATGCTCGACAAGCTTGCCGGAATACACCGTGAAGATATAATTCTTGCGGCATTTGTATATGTCTGCATCGGATTCTTTATTCTCCAGCGCGAGTGGGGAACAGCGCTTTTGTTTTTCCTGGTGTATTTCTGCATGATGATTCTGTATGACACACCGCTTGTTGTTATCGGTGCAAATATCCTTGTTGCATGCGTCGGAGCATACGGCGGTTATCTCTTTACACCGCACATAAAGGTCAGGGTAAGCACATGGATGAATCCCTGGGCGGATGCCAACGACAAAGGATATCAGATTATACAGTCGCTCATGGCAATATGCTCCGGCGGATATTTCGGTGCCGGAATAGGCAACGGAAATCCGTATCTCATACCGGAAGTACATTCGGACTTTATATTTTCGGCTATATGCGAGGAAATGGGAATATTTATGGGAATTGCAATAATTCTTTTGTACTTTATATTTTCATACCGAGGATTCAAAACCGCAATGAACAGCCGCGACACATTTGACAAAGCTTTGTCACTGTCACTGTCGGCATGCTTTGCGTTTCAGACATTTATAATTGTCGGCGGCGTTATCAAGCTGATTCCGCTTACAGGAATAACACTTCCCTTTGTAAGCTACGGCGGAAGCTCGATGATTTCGAGTTTTGTTATGCTGGGAATACTCACCGCAATATCACACGGAAGAGTTGATGAAGTTAAATAAACAGCTGCGGCAAAATGAAATTCATTTTGCCGCAGTTGTTTTTATCATATACCGCTGGCACCGTAGTTTTTAAGCACGCGTGCGGAAGGATCATCAACATCGCATCCCTCCCACGATTTGTTCGGCATCCAGAAGTCAACTATCATATGTGCCTGACCGGGATAATATTTTTCAAAAATCTCGCGGTACAAAAGCGACTCCTTAGTAAACGGTGTGCAGTAATCGTATTTCTTTATTTTTTCATTAAACTCATCGTCGGAATACAAATTGTTTGCATATTCCTTGAGATAATCAACCATTGAATGGCCGACAGCGTCCGAAAATGCCGCTTTTTCACGGTAGAGTATATCGTGCGGAAGATAATCACCCTCAAATGCATGGCGCAGGAGGTATTTACCTTTGCCGTAGACGTTCATTTTTTTCTTTGGATCTAACGCCATTACATAGCTCACGAAATCGAGATCTCCGAACGGAACTCTTGCTTCGAGGGAGTTTACAGAGATGCATCTGTCGGCGCGCAATACGTCGTACATATGCAATTCGCGAATCCTTTTTTCGGATTCTTTTTGGAATTCTTCGGCGTTCGGCGCAAAGTCGGTGTATTTGTAGCCGAACAACTCGTCGGAAATCTCGCCTGTGAGCAAAACGCGGATATCTGTATTCTCGTGAATCCACTTGCACAGAAGATACATTCCCATGCTTGCGCGGATAGTCGTGATATCGAACGTTCCAAGAAGTTCTATCACACTTTCGAGAGATGACAGGACATCGTCTTTTGTGATGATAACCTCGGTGTGATCGCTGCCGATGTAATCCGCTACCTGTCTTGCATATTTAAGATCGATCGCATCCCCGCTCATACCTATGGCAAAGGTTTTGATCGGAATCTTGCTTTTTTTTGCGGCAACGGCACACACCAGTGACGAATCAAGTCCGCCGCTGAGCAGGAATCCGACTTTGGCATCGGAAACAAGCCTTTTTTCTATGCCTGCCACAAGTTTATCGTGGATAGACGCACACACGGTCTCCAAATCATCCGTGCACACGCTTTCCACACAAGTCATATCGCGATAGCAGGTAAACCTGCCGTCTTTGTAGTAATGTCCGGGTGGAAACGGATTTATCTCTCTGCACAGCGGCATAAGATTTTTCGGCTCGCTGGCAAAAACAATTTCGTCCTTTGAATCGTAGCCGTAGTAGAGCGGCCGTATTCCGATAGGATCACGCGCAGCTATAAAACTCTTTGATTCGGCGTCATAGATAATCATGGCGAACTCCGCGTCAAGCATTTTGAACATATCCGTTCCGTACTCCCTGTACATAGGGAGAATAATCTCACAGTCGGAATCGCTCAAAAAAGTGTAACCCTTGGATTTCAAAACTTCCTTTTGATTCTCAAATCCATACAGTTCGCCATTGCAGACGACATAACTTCCGTCAAGTTCAAACGGCTGCATACCGCTCGCGGTAAGTCCCATTATTGCAAGTCTGTGAAATCCGAGAATACCGTCCGCAAGCTCTACTATCCGCGAATCATCAGGTCCGCGTGACACCGTTCGTTCAAAGCCTTCCTTAAATTTTTCAATTGTAATACCGCTGCCGCAGTAACCCATTATAGAACACATAATCTGTTTCCTCCCCGAAGCCTATTATTTGTGCATTTTATTCTACATCCTGAAGCGCATCGTAGCCTTCTTCACCTGTTCTGACTTTAACAACATTCTCAACATCGTATACAAATATCTTGCCATCACCGATATGGCCGGTGTAGAGAACCTTTTTAGCTGTTTCAATAACCGTACGAACCGGAATCTTGCTTACAACGATATCCACCTGAACCTTAGGAAGAAGTGTTGCTTCTACCGGTACACCACGGTAGTACTCCGGTTTACCTTTCTGCTGGCCGCAACCCATTACATGTGCCACAGTCATACCTGTTATACCAAGGCTGACCATTGCTTCCTTAAGTGCTTCGAATTTAGCTTCTTTGCACACAATTTCAACCTTTGTAAATTTATCTGTTCCTTCCTTCGGAGTCGGCTTTGCTGTGGGAACAGCTTCCACCTTAACTGCCTTTGATACGGGAACATCACCCATTTTTTCTTCGTAATAATCTGCTGCTATTGTGTCGGGTTCCATTGCAAAACCTGCATAACCTGTGAGCAGACCGTGTTCGGTAATATCAAGACCTGTAATCTCTTCTTCGGCATTTGCACGAAGTCCGATTGTATGTTTTAGAATCATGAACACAATTGTAATTACAACCGCAACATAAGCAATTACAGTGAACACACCAAGCGCCTGAACACCGAGGAACTTGAACCCGCCGCCGTAGAACAAGCCTTTCATAACCGGCAGACTTCCGTCTGCTTCGGCAACACCGCCCGTTGAGAACAAGCCGAGCAAAATCGTACCTACCGAGCCGCACACACCGTGAACCGATATAGCTCCGACAGGATCATCGATTTTTGCAACCTTATCAAAAAACTCAACAGCCAAAACAATGAGAATACCAAATATAATACCCATAACAGTTGCACCGAGCGGGCTTACCGTATCGCAGCCTGCCGTGATTCCTACAAGACCTGCAAGAGCTGCATTGTATGTCATGGAAACATCGGGCTTGCCATAGCGAATCCATGTGAATATAAGAGTTGTGCAGCATGCGACCGCAGCGGCAATATTTGTGTTAAAGAATATGAGTCCGGCACGTGCTACCTGTGCATCCGAATCCATACCTACCGTAGAAGCACCGTTGAAACCGAACCAGCAGAACCAAAGGATAAATACTCCGAGAGCCGCCGCTGTAATGTTGTGTCCGAGAATAGCTCTGGGCTTTCCGTCTTTTCCGTATTTTCCGATACGCGGTCCGAGAATTGCCGCACCGATAAGTGCGCAAACACCGCCTACCATATGTACTGCCGTGGAGCCTGCAAAATCATGGAATCCGAGTTGTGCAAGCCAGCCGCCGCCCCAAATCCAGTGACCGGAAATAGGATAAATAAAAAGTGAAATACATGCCGAGTAAATGCAGTATGCGCTGAACTTTGTTCTCTCTGCCATTGCACCGGAAACGATGGTTGCCGATGTTGCGCAAAATACGGTCTGGAATATTGCATATGCCCAAAGTGGAACGCCCGTCGGGAGTATATGACCGTAGTCCTTGCATATCATTGGATCAATCCAACCGAAAATACCTGTTCCGGCACCAAACATAATTCCGAATCCGAACAGCCAGAAGCAAGGTGTTCCGATACAGAAATCCATAAGATTTTTCATGAGGATATTACCCGTGTTCTTTGCTCTTGTAAAACCTGCTTCACATAGCGAAAATCCCGCCTGCATGAAGAATACCAATGCTGCACCGAGCAATACCCAAATTGTGTTAACTGAACTGAAACTCATTTTAATCACCCCTGTTTTTTATTATCTATATTATCTCACGCCGAACAGCAAATCGCCGTACGTCGGGAAAGGCCAATATTTTTTGTCCGTGAACATTTCTGCTTCGTCTGCCGCAACACGCAGCGCCGCCATTTTTGCAAGTAACTCGTCGCGCACAAATTCGGACTGTTTGCCGATATCTTCGACAGTTGCAAGTTTCGAAACGGTTTTTTCGAGTTCTTCCGTTCTGTCATATATAACATCTTCAAGCGATGAAAGTTTTTCGATAATCGTTGTTTCGTATCTTGCAGGAACATCGCCGCCGAGTTTCTTTTTTCTTGATACTGTCGTAACAAGGTCGGCAACATATCTTTCGATAGCCGGCAGAATTTCTTTCTTTGCCATATCTATCATTGTGAGTCCTTCTATATTAACTGCCTTCACATAGTTTTCGAGCATAATCTCACATCTTGATTCAAGCTCGGCTACAGTGAACACGCCGTGTGATGTGAGCATGTCAACATTCTTTTTGTCAAGCAGTTTCGGCATACAGTCGGCAGTTGTTTTGAGGTTTGAAAGTCCGCGTTTTGCCGCTTCATCCATCCACTCATCGCCGTAGCCGTTGCCGTTGAAGATAATTCTCTTGTGTTCTTTTATTGTCTTTTTAATAAGCTCATGCAATTCCTTTTCAAAATCATCCGTTCCCTCAAGCACATCGGCAAATTCCTTAAGTTCCTCCGCAACTGCCGAGTTCAGCATAATGTTTGCACATGCAATGCTGTTTGAAGAACCGAGCATTCTGAATTCGAACTTGTTTCCGGTGAATGCAAACGGCGATGTTCTGTTTCTGTCTGTCGTATCCTTTTTAAATACCGGAAGGACATCAACGCCGAGTTTCATTTTTGACTTTTTGCCGGATACATAATCAGTGTCATTCTCCATAGCGTCGAGAACTGCCTGGAGCTCATCGCCGAGGAATATTGATATAACAGCCGGCGGTGCTTCGTTAGCTCCGAGACGGTGATCGTTTCCTGCCGTTGCAACCGAAAGTCTGAGCAAATCCTGATATTCATCCACAGCCTTGATAACGGCAACCAGGAACAGCAGGAACTGTGCATTTTCATAAGGTGTTTCACCCGGTGTGAGAAGATTTACTCCGGTATCTGTGGCAATTGACCAGTTGTTGTGTTTACCCGAGCCGTTTACACCGGCGAAAGGTTTTTCGTGGAGCAGGCAAACCAGACCGTGTCTTGACGCAACTTTTTGCATTATTTCCATTGTGAGCTGGTTGTGGTCTGTCGCAATGTTTGTAGTTGTGTATATCGGCGCGAGCTCGTGCTGTGCCGGAGCAACCTCATTGTGCTGAGTTTTTGCCAATATTCCAAGCTTCCAGAGTTCGTTGTTAAGGTCATCCATAAACTCGGCAACTCTCGGTTTGATTATTCCGAAGTAGTGATCGTCCATCTCCTGACCTTTCGGCGGTTTTGCACCAAAAAGTGTTCTGCCGGTGAAGATAAGGTCTTTTCTCTTGTCGAACATTTCTTTATCTACCAAAAAGTACTCCTGCTCCGGTCCTACAGATGTTCTTACCATATGTACGCTGTCATTTCCAAACAATTTCAGTATTCTGAGTGCCTGCTTGTTAAGAGCTGCCATAGACCTTAAGAGCGGTGTTTTCTTATCAAGTGCCTCGCCCGTGTATGAGCAGAACGCTGTGGGAATGCATAGCGTCTTGCCTTTGATGAATGCATATGATGTAGGATCCCAGGCTGTATAACCTCTTGCCTCAAACGTTGCTCTGAGTCCGCCGGACGGGAACGATGACGCATCGGGCTCGCCTTTGATAAGCTCTTTGCCCGAGAACTCCATTATAACACCGCCGTCCGGCGCCGGAGATATAAAGCTGTCGTGCTTTTCGGCAGTCACACCCGTCATAGGCTGGAACCAATGTGTATAATGCGTTGCTCCCTTTTCGGTTGCCCACTCTTTCATTGCTGCGGCAACAGCATTGGCTACAGTCGGATCAAGCTGATTGCCCTCTTCAATCGTCTTTTTCAGCGAATTATATACTCCGGCCGAAAGACGTGCTTTCATTTCTCTGTCATCAAAAACGTTTTCTCCGAAGATTTCCGGTACTGTTACCATTTTAATCAACCTCACTTTTTGAATTTTTAAGTACAAAAAAAGGCAAGGATGCTTAGCGGACTGTTAATCCGTAAGGCATCCTTGCCTTGTATGCATATAAGTCTACACCCATTTTCAAAATTTGTCAATACTTTTTTGAAAATTTTTTAAAAAAATTTTTTCGGTGCATGTTCATCACACACTGAGTTCCGTCTTTTCACCGAGCAAATCGGCATTTTCAATGAGCATCGGGCGCACATATTCCGATATATATTCCTCGGTCTGCTGCGGTGCGCGGCCGACATAATCCTCGCTTTTCAGAACACTTTCGAGTTCCTCGGCATCAATATCAAAGGCAGGATCATTCGCTATACGCTCTATGAGGTCATTCTTTTTGCCCTCAATTTTAACGGTTTTTCCGGCCTCCATGGAGTGAACGCGAATACGCTCATGAAGCTCCTGACGGTCTCCGCCTTTTTTAACCGCACTCATCATAATATTTTCCGTAGCCATGAACGGGAGTTCGTTTTGTATATGCTGCTCTATAACCTTGGGATAAACCACAAGTCCCTCGGCAACATTCATGTATATTCCCAAAACAGCGTCCGTAGCGAGAAAAGCCTCGGCAACGGAAATACGCTTGTTGGCGCTGTCGTCGAGAGTTCTCTCAAACCACTGCGTAGAAGCAGTAATTGCCGGGTTAAGTGCGGCGGTAATTACGTACCTTGCAAGCGATGAAATACGCTCGCTGCGCATCGGATTACGTTTGTATGCCATAGCCGACGAACCAATCTGATGCTTTTCGAACGGTTCCTCTATCTCCTTTAAATTTTGCAGCAGGCGAATGTCATTGCTGAATTTATAAGCGCTCTGCGCAATAAGGCTTAGTACCGACAGCATTTCGGAATCAAGCTTTCGCGTATATGTCTGCCCCGAAACAGGAAATACATCGCTGTAACCCATTTTTTCGGCTATCATTTTATCGAGCTTTTTTACCTTTTCGTGGTCACCGTCAAACAATTCCATGAAACTTGCCTGAGTTCCCGTTGTACCTTTTGAGCCAAGCAATTTCGCTTTGGAAAGCTGATAATCGATATTCTCCAAATCAATCATTAAATCCTGAATCCACAGACATGCCCTCTTTCCGACGGTTGTTAGCTGTGCCGGCTGAAAATGTGTAAATCCGAGAGTAGGCATATCTTTGTACTTCATGGCAAAGTCACTGAGGTACGACACCACATTTATAAGCTTTTTGCGTATAAGTCTGAGTGCCTCTGTCATAATGATTATATCCGTATTGTCCCCAACATAACAGCTTGTTGCACCGAGATGGATAATTCCCTTTGCCTTCGGGCATTGCACACCGTATGCGTAAACGTGACTCATAACATCGTGGCGGACTTCCTTTTCGCGCTGCTTTGCCACATCGTAGTTAATATCCTCCGAATGTGCCTTGAGTTCCGCTATCTGCTCATCGGTTATGTCGAGACCAAGTTCCTTTTCCGATTCGGCAAGCGCTATCCACAGTTTGCGCCATGTTTTAAATTTTTTGTCGGGCGAAAACAGATATTGCATCTGTGCGCTTGCATATCTCGAATTCAACGGACTTTCGTATCTGTCGTACATTTTGTTCTCCCTTTCCGAATTTATTTCAAAAACTTTTCAAGTCGGCTAATGCCTTCTTTAATATTATCAAGGCTTGTTGCATACGACCAGCGAACATAGTTCGGAGCGTCAAAACCGTTTCCGGGGACAACCGCAACAAGCTGGTTGTCGAGGAATGCGTCGGCAAAATCGTTTGCCGATTCAATAAGCTTTCCGTGGAGCTTTTTGCCGATATATTCGCTTATATTCATCATTACGTAAAACGCACCGTGCGGCATAAGACACGACACTCCGTCTATTTTGTTTATAGCGTCAACCATGTATTTTCTTCTGTCGTCAAATGCCTGTTTCATAACAATCAAATCATCTATAGGGCCGTCAAGCGCTGCGGTTGCCGCAACCTGTGCTATGGAATTCGGATTTGATGTTGTGTGGCTCTGAACATTACCCATAAGCTTTGCTATTTCGGCATTGGACGCAGTGTACCCTATTCTCCAGCCGGTCATCGCATAGGTTTTGGACACCCCGCTTATTATAATCGTAAGATCCTTTATATCATCGCCGAGCGACGCAATGCTGACATGCTCCACACCGTCGTATACAAGATACTCGTATATTTCATCGGACACGACAAATATTCCGTGTTTCACAGCAACATCCGCAATTTGGCGAAGTTCATCACGTGTATACACCATACCTGTCGGGTTGCTCGGGCTGTTTAACACAAGTGCCTTTGTGCGCGGAGTTATCATTGCCTCAAACTCGTCGGCCGAAAACTTAAAGTGATTTTCTTCTCTTGTATGGAGTACAACCGGCACACCGTCGTTGTACTTAACAATTTGAGGATAGCTAACCCAATAAGGGGCCGGAATAATCACTTCGTCTCCGGGATTTAAAATCGCCCCGAAAACATTTACAAGCGAATGTTTTGCGCCGTTACTCGCAACAATCTGGTTGGTATCGTACACCAAACCGTTGTCACGCAGGAATTTTGCGCATACCGCGCGCTTAAGCGCAGGGGTTCCGGACGCCGGTGTGTATTTTGTAAATCCGTTGTTTATGGCCTCTATCGCCGCATCACGTATGTGCTTCGGCGTATCAAAGTCCGGCTCGCCGGCACCGAATCCGACAACATCAAGACCGTCCGCCTTCATTTGTTTGAATTTACTGTCAATAAGAAGCGTCGGCGACGGATCTATACTCAGGAATTTTTCTGACAATACCATTTGAAAATCCTCCGATTCATGATATATTCTTTATAATATATATTTTAGCACAGCAATCGCAAAAATGCAAGTTTTTACGCGCAATTATTCATATTTGTTAAATATTTCGCGAAAGTTTTCAAAAAACAGTCTGTTTATGAAAGTTTCGTTATACCCTTTTGCCAAAAGAGCGTTGTAAAGATTATATATTTTTCCGCAGTTCTCCAACCCCGGGGTTTTTCTGTCCATACCGTCAAAGTCGCTGCCTATTCCGATGTTCCGCATTCCGCCGAGAGCGCAAAAGTGCTCTATGTGCCTGATTACGGCTTCGACGTTTGCATTTGCTTCCGACACAAACGGAGCATAAAAGTTAATTCCGGCGACTCCGCCGCTTTTGCATATTAATTTAAAGATTTCATCACTGACATTTCGCATATTCGGGCATACCGCGCGCGAATTTGAATGCCCTGCGCATACCGGGGCGCTGCTCTGTTCCAGCACCTCCATACTTGTTCTGTCCGAAGCATGTGATATATCGGGGATAATACCGAGGCGGTTCATCTCTGAAACGGCAAAACGGCCGAGCGGGGTAAGTCCGTTTTTGTTCCCGGCTATGCCGCCTGCAAGAATATTGTCGCTATTCCATGTCAGACTAATCATTTCCACACCGCGTGAGCGGTACAGCGCGATATCGTCAATGCAAAAATCCGCCTGATTGCCGAGTCCCTCTATGGCAAGGTGCGGTGTAACGTTTGTCAGTTCACCGCGTTTTGAGTCATACAAATCCATAACCGAAAGAATATCGCTTCGCAGCATACTCCCATCATTAAAAACGGCATAGACTATATCTGCGCTGTCATTTTCAGCTATCAGCGCAGCGTCGCAATCCATGCCGTTTCCGATAAATCCCTTGTTTTTTCTGTACATTTCGAGTAAAGTATCACAATGGCAGTCAAAATATTGCATCTGTCAAAATCACTCCGATTCAAAAGCATTCTCAATATAGTTTATTCTGCCTGTTGCGGTGTATACCTCGCAAACATCGAATCCTATTTCGTCGCATATGTCACAGTGCATAAGAAATGCGCTTGCGGTACGGATTATTTTTTGCTGTTTATGATATCCGACTGCCTCGGCCGGAGAACCGAAATCATTGTTTCTCCGCGCTTTAACCTCCACAAATGCAAGACGGTTTCCACACGAGGCTATAATATCTATTTCTCCCCCGGCAGCGCGGAAATTTCGTTTTATAATTCTGTACCCTTTTGATACAAGATATCTGCATGCCATATCCTCACCTATTCTTCCGGAGGATACGCTGCTCATCGTACATACTCCTTTACACCCTTAAATGTAAGTCTGTGTATCGGGCACGGACCGTATTTTGCGATTGCCTCCAAATGCTCCTTGGTGGGATAACCCTTATGCTTTTTAAAGTTATACTCCGGGTAAATCTCGCCCTGCTCGGTTATGAATCTGTCACGCGCCACCTTGGCAAGAATCGACGCCGCAGCTATTGACATACTCTTTGCATCACCCTTAACTATTGTCTGAACCGGTGTGGGCATTTCTCCGCAGCGGTTACCGTCCACAAGAGTAATATCCGGCAGTTCACCGAGTCCCGAAACAGCGATGTTAAATGCCTTGAAAGCTGCATTGAGTATATTAATTTTGTCAATTTCTTTTTCGTCCACACTTGCTATATTGTAGTACAGCGCTTTTTCGCGTATCACATCAAAAAAGTATTCTCTCTTTTTTTCCGAGAGCCTTTTTGAGTCGTTTATTTCTTCTATATGTGTATCTTTGTCAAAAATCACAGCTGCGGCAAAAACCGGGCCTGCAAGCGGACCTCTGCCGGCCTCGTCAACACCGGCTATCAGGCGGCAACCGCGGCTGTAGTACATTTTTTCATATTCAAGCATATCATATTTTTCCGACATTTTTACTCCTCCGTGTCATATTCTGGCGGTGTCTCAAGCGAAATGCGACCGAGTTTTGCCCCGCGAAATTCGTCAAGCAGTATTTTTGCCGCACGTTCGGTATCTATCTCTCCGCCGGACACAACAAACCCTCTCTTTTTTCCGAGCAGCTGCAACAGCTCATATCCGTCCAACTCCCGAAAATCCGTCATTTTGTAACGTTCGGTCAGCCTGTCGGGATAGTTTTTTGAAAGAAACTCAAGCAGCAGGCATGCTATTTCTTCAATATCCATAACCTCGTCGCGTATTGCTCCGGTAAATGCGAGTTTTTCACCTACTGCTCTGTCCTCAAACTTCGGCCAGAGCACTCCGGGGGTGTCCAAAAGTTCAAACCCGTTTCCGAGCCGTATCCACTGTTTTCCGCGAGTAACCCCGGGGCGGTCGCCGGTTACAGTGCTCTTTCTCCCTGACAATTTATTTATAAATGATGATTTCCCGACATTCGGAATACCGACAACCATAATCTTTATCGGTCGGTTCACAAGTCCTCTGGCAGCGTCATGTTCTATTTTTTCACGCAGCTGTTCGCGGCATACGGAAAAAATTCCCTGGAGTGACTTGCCGCTTGTGGATGACACCGCCTCGGCGCGCAGTCCCTTTTTGACAAAATATCTTTTCCACGACTCCGTAACCGACGCGTCGGCTATGTCTGATTTGTTCATAACCACCATACGCGGTTTTGACGGAAATATTTCGTCTATCGACGGGTTGCGGCTGCTTAGCGGAATCCGTGCGTCCACAAGTTCAATAACTATATCAATAAGTTTTTGATTTTCCTGCATCATGCGCAGTGTTTTCGTCATGTGCCCCGGAAACCAGTTTATATCGTTTTTGTATTCGTTATTCATATGCTTGTTCATTCCCTCATCAAAAAAGGTGCAGCAAATTATTTAATTTTGCCACACCTCTTTTTATTATTTGTACAAAGAGCCTGCAGTGCTTATCGGCAGCAGGCGAATCTGCGCTTTTCCGATTATATTTTCCACCGGAACGGCGCCTACATCGGAATCACGGCTGTCGTGACTGTTGTTTCGGTTATCTCCGAGTACAAAAATAGTGTCCTTCGGAACAGTGTACGGAAATTCCATGTCTCCCATACGCTGTATCGGTTCCTTTATATACGGCTCATCATACACCTTACCGTCTACGGATACATCGCCCGTAAGCGGATCGATATCAACCGTCTGCCCCTCAAGAGCAATAATCCTCTTGACATACGGTGTCTTAGGGCTTGCCGGCGGACGGAAGATGACAATATCCCCGACTTTCGGCTTATACATAAGACGTGTCGTAAACAAAGTATCACCGTGTGAAAGAGTCGGATTCATACTAGGTCCGTCAACACGCACTATTGTAAACACAAATCTGCGTATCAAAAGCGCCAGCACTATTGCCACGGCTATAGATAAAACCCAATCGGCGGCCTCTTTTTTCCAATTAAGCTGCTTCGGCTGTTCGGTAACAGCTGTCGTAGAAACATTCTCCTGTTCTTCCATGATAACGCCTCCTAAAATATTCCATATATCACAAAAGCTATGGCCAAATGACTGTCCATAGCAAACGTGTGATTTCCAAAACTGTGCAAGACAATCCGGAAAGTTTGATCATATCTTCTCTTTAACTCTTGTTGCTTTGCCGACTCTGTCACGCAGATAATAGAGTTTTGCTCTTCTGACTTTACCTTTTCTGACAACTTCGATTTTAGCAAGTTTAGGAGAATTAACCGGGAAAGTTCTTTCCACACCAACGCCGTAAGATACTCTTCTAACGGTGAAAGTCTCGGTTATACCGCCGTGTTTCTTGGAAATAATAGTTCCTTCGAAAACCTGGATTCTTTCTCTCGAACCTTCTTTGATAAGCACGTGAACCTTAACAGTATCACCGATGCAAAGCTCCGGAAGGTCTGTCCTTAACTGTTCGCTTGTTAAGCTCTTAATAATATCCATCATACATCCTCCTCTCTCCGTAGACGTTCATGCAAAGCACATTCGGCACACTTTTGAGCCGTTCGCAGAGGACCGCCCGCATACGATTAAAGAGTATACCACATTTTTTATAAAATTGCAAGCATTTTTTTACAAAATTATTTTTGCGCGGAAAATTTGTTGATTACATTGATATTCTTACCATTATATATACGTGTTTTTGACACTTATATTTAAACAAACGTCCGTCCTGCGCCGTAAAATTTAATAATTACGCGCAAAAACATACTCCAAACACTACATTTTTTAAGATAAAGTGCGAAATTTATACAAAAGAATTCCAAAAAACGTTAAATAACACTTGCAATTTAAAAAATAGTGTGTTATAATGGTTGAGTCGTAAATGAGATTTAAGAAGCAGAGGTGAATATAAATGAAACAGGGTATACATCCGGATTACAAACCCACAGTAATCAAATGTGCTTGCGGTGCAACATTTGAGACAAGCTCAACCAAAGAGAATATCAACGTTGAAATTTGCTCAAATTGTCATCCGTTCTACACCGGTAAACAGAAACTCGTAGATACCGGCGGAAGAATCGACAAGTTCAAGAGAAAGTACGGGCTTGACAAATAATTTGAAACCCCTTCAGGCGAAGGGGTTTTTCGATGTTTGTAACGAAAGGATTTTGCAATATGAGTACCAGAGAAGATTTGAGAAACATAGCGATTATAGCTCACGTTGACCATGGAAAAACCACTCTTGTGGACGGAATGCTCCGCCAGAGCGGAATTTTCAGAGAGAACCAGCAGGTTGACGAAAGAGTAATGGATAACAACGATCTCGAAAGAGAACGCGGAATAACCATTTTGTCCAAAAACACATCGCTTATATATAACGGAATTAAGATTAATATTGTAGACACCCCCGGTCATGCCGACTTCGGCGGCGAAGTGGAGCGCGTCCTCAAAATGGTGGACGGCGTTCTTGTTCTTGTAGACGCATTTGAAGGCTGCATGCCGCAAACAAGATTTGTACTCAAAAAAGCTCTTTCGCTTGATTTGAGACCGATTATTGTTGTGAACAAAATAGACCGCCCGAATGCACGTCCTTATGAAGTTGTGGACGAAGTTCTTGAGCTGTTTATGGAGCTGGACGCAACAGACGACCAGTTCAACTCGCCGGTTGTCTACGCTTCGGGCAGAGACGGCTATGCTTCACTTGATCCCGAAAAGCGCGGCGAGGACTTAAAACCGCTTTTGGATATGATAATAAACCACGTTCCGGCTCCCGAGGGTGACGCCGACGCACCGCTGCAGCTTTTGATATCCAATATAGACTATGATGATTATGTGGGCGCAATGGCAGTGGGCAGAGTGGAACGCGGAAGCCTTACTGTAGGTCAGAATGCGGTTATCTGCAAAAAAGACGGCTCCACAGAAAATATTAGAATCACAAAAATGTATCAGTACGAGGGACTGAACCGCGTCGAAACGCAAAAAGCCACTATCGGAGATATTGTGCTTGTTGCCGGTGTTGCCGATGTAAAAATAGGCGAAACAATATGCGATGTCGATTCACCGGATCCGCTCCCGTTTGTCGATATAGACGAGCCTACAATATCGATGACATTCTCGGTAAACGATTCACCGTTTGCCGGCAGAGAGGGTGATTTTGTAACCAGCCGTCATCTGCGCGACAGACTGTTCAAGGAAATGATGACAAACGTCAGCCTCAAGGTTGAAGAAACCGATTCCGCAGACTCGTTCAAAGTGTCCGGCAGAGGTGAACTCCACCTGTCTATTCTGATAGAAACGATGCGCCGCGAGGGGTATGAATTCCAGGTTTCAAAGCCAGAGGTTATCTACAAAAATATAGACGGAAAACTCATGGAGCCAATGGAACTTCTTATTGTTGATGTTCCTGAGGAGTATGTTGGTTCCGTAATACAGACTCTGTCGGAGCGCAAGGCGCAGATGCTCAATATGAATGCCGCCGGCGGCAGCGGATTTACAAGAATAGAATTCAATGTTCCGTCGCGAAGCCTTATAGGATACCGTTCACAGCTGATGACCGACACACGCGGAAACGGTGTGATGAATCATATCCTTAACGGCTACGAAGATTATAAAGGTGATATTCCGATGCGCCAGCGCGGTTCGCTTGTAGCATTTGAAGACGGCGAGTCAATAACCTACGGTCTGTTTAATGCCCAGGAACGCGGCTCGCTGTTTATAGGCCCCGGTGTTGAGGTGTATCAGGGAATGATTGTCGGCGAAAATCTGCGCGTCGGTGATATTGACGTTAATGTGTGCAAAAAGAAACACATAACAAACACCCGTGCTTCCGGTTCGGACGATGCACTTCGTCTTGTTCCTCCGGTTGCGATGTCGCTTGAAAACTGCATTGAATTTTTGGCTGATGACGAGCTTTTGGAAATAACTCCGAAGAGCCTCAGACTCCGCAAAAAAATTCTCGATAAAACACAAAGGGCAAAAACCAGAGCTCACAACAAATAAATTTGAGGGATTGTCATGGTTAATTTCGGAAATAAATGGGATGAAGTATTAAAGGGAGAGTTTTCCAAGGATTACTATCTCAGACTTCGCGAATTTTTGAAAAAGGAATACTTTGAGCAAACAATATATCCGCCGATGTATGACATATACAACGCGCTCAAGTACACCGATTACGACGATGTTAAAGTAGTAATTCTCGGGCAGGATCCGTACCACGGTGAAGGCGAGGCGCACGGCCTGGCATTCTCCGTCAAGCAGGGTGTGCCGATTCCGCCGTCGCTCAAGAATATATATAAAGAGCTGCACGACTCTCTCGGATGCTATATTCCGAACAACGGCTATCTGAAAAAATGGGCGGATCAGGGTGTTCTGCTGCTTAATACATCGCTCACCGTGCGCAAAGACATGGCAAACTCCCACAAAGACAAAGGCTGGGAGATATTTACCGATGAAGTTATACGCAAGCTCAACAAACGCGAAAAACCGGTTATATTTATGCTTTGGGGAAATAATGCAAAAAGCAAATCGTGGCTGATAGATCAAAACCGACACTATGTTTTAATGTCGGTACACCCAAGCCCACTGTCCGCAAGCCGCGGATTTTTCGGATGCAATCATTTTGCAAAGGCAAATGAAATTCTCGAATCTCTCGGACAAAAGGCCATAGACTGGCAGATAGAGAATATATAAAGAATTATAATCTTTCTGAAATACAAATCGGCTGCGGCAAAGTGAAATTCATTTTACCGCAGCCGATTTCATTTATTCCCGGGCATTTATTATTGATATAAGTTCTTCTTCCGATATTATTTCTATACCGAGTTGTTTTGCCTTATCAAGCTTACTGCCGGCATCATCGCCGCACAGCAGCATATCCGTTTTTTTCGACACACTGCCCGACACTTTTCCGCCGTTTTGCTCAATAAGCTCTTTTGCTTCTTTGCGCCCCAATGTCGGCAAAGTTCCGGTTATCACAATTGTTTTCCCGGCAAGTGTGTCCCCTGCTTTTTCCGATTCAATATACATCGTATTAACACCTGCCGACTTTAGTCTGTCAACCATTTGACGAACATGTTCCTGTGAAAAAAACTCGACAACGCTTTCTGCCATAATCATTCCGACGTCATTTATTTCGCAAAGTTCCTCTGCCGTTACCGAAAACAGCCGCTCAATATCCTTTGCATATGCGGCAATGATTCTTGCCGCTCCGGCACCTATGTGTCGTATTCCGAATGCAAAAAGCAATCGCGACAGACAATTTTGCTTTGACCTCTCTATTGCTGCAATAAGGTTTTCGGCACTTTTATCACCCAGTTTATCGAGCGAGGCAAGTTGCTGCGCATTGAGGTAATAGATATCCGCACAGCTGTGCACAAGGCCGCCCGAAACAAGTTTTTCCACAATAGACGGTCCCATACCTTCTATATCCATCGCATCCCCGGACACAAAATGTTCAAGCGTGCGGAGCATTTGCGCCGGGCAATCGGGATTTGTACAGCGGTATGCCGCTTCGCCCTCCTCCCTGTGAACTCTTGTGCCGCATGCCGGGCAGGTATCGGGCATGTTAAATTCCCTTTCGCCGCCTGTCCGTTTCTCCGATACAACACGAACTATCTCCGGTATAACATCGCCTGCCTTTTGAACCAGCACACGGTCTCCGATTCGTATATCTTTCTTCCTGATATAATCAATATTGTGCAGCGTGGCGCGTGCTATTGAGCTACCGGCAACCACAACCGTGTCAAATTCCGCGTTCGGAGTGAGCACACCCGTTCTGCCGACCTGAACAACAATATCCCTTACCGTGGTTTCCTTTTGCTCCGCAGGATATTTGTAGGCAATTGCCCATTTGGGAGTTTTGGCGGTTGTTCCGAGCGCACGTCTGTCATCAAGATTATTTACCTTTATAACCGCTCCGTCTATATCATAGTACAGCGATGTTCGTATTTGCCCTATATGTTCAATCTCATCTATTGCCGACTCTATATCCGGAAACAGTTTATCGTTTGAAATAACCTTGAAACCTGCTTCGCGCAAAAATTTAAGTCCTTCAAGATGAGTTTTTATTTCACGGCCGGTAATCTGCTGAATATTGAACACAAAAATGTCAAGTCCGCGTTTTGCCGTCACGGCGCTGTTCAGCTGTCTCAGCGATCCGGCAGCCGCATTTCTCGGATTGGCAAACGTCATTTCGCCGCTAAGCTCCCTTTCGGCATTAAGCCGTTCAAAGCTTTTTTTCGGCATAAACACTTCGCCGCGCACTTCCAGATACTCAACATCCACATTCAGCTTAAGCGGAATACTCATTATCGTTTTCAGATTTTCCGTTACATCTTCACCGTCATTTCCGTCGCCGCGCGTGGAACCGCGCACAAATACCGAGTTGCGGTATTCCAGCGACACGGATAGACCGTCTATCTTGTGTTCCGTAACGTACTGAACATTATGCCCGAGTGCATTGGTTACACGTCTGTCAAAATCAATGAGTTCCTCGCGGCTGAATGCGTCCTGAAGACTCTGCATCTGCACATCGTGATGAACACTGTCAAAGGATTTGAGAATCACACCGCCTATTTTTTGCGACGGCGAATCCGGTGTAACTTCATCCGGATGCTCCTTTTCATAATCAAGGAGCGTGCGCATCAGTTTATCATATTCGGCATCGGTAATCTCCGGATCATCATAAACATAGTATCTTTGCGAATGGTATGCAATTTTTTCTTTAAGCGCGTTATAATCAATATTCATATCAAAACACCCTCGTCATATCATCGAAGTATATTACACGTCTCTCAATATCAATACCGGATATTTCACAGTCGTAAAAGGCAGACATCGACTTAAGCACAAGCTCCGGTTTGAGATTTGAGAAGTTACCGGCATTTATATGCATCAATATTTCATGGTTGATGCCGTCGGATTTTTCAACTTCTATTTTTCGGATAAAATCCTTTATATTAACTTCATTTACTTTGCGTTTGGATTTCTTTTCTATCATTACCCGCGGTGCCGCGATATATTCGCCGAGAACAACCGTCCGCGATGTAACAAATTTTGCATTGTATTCGGCGCTGTCTATCTGATAAAGAGGTTTTTCACCCTCTGCCGATTTTACATGCGTTATTTCTATTGCCCGCGGAGCGCACTCATTTACGCGCCGCATAATCTCATCATACGGCATATCCTCTGTCAGTTCAACATCAAGGCAGTCGCAAACCGAAGTTGTTCCGACCGACAGCGGAAGTCCTATTGTCATTACCATATGCGGATTGAATCCGGACGAATATTTTACCGGGAGTTCAGCTCTGCGAAACGTTCTTGCAATTGTACGCATAAAATCCAGATGAGATATAAAGCGAACACCGTCGCCCTGTGTGTAGCACATACGTATTTTACTCATAGCATACACCGCCTTTAAAACAGTTTGCTCCGCACCCGGAACATTTTGCACGGCAATTCGGGGTAACCTCCGCCCGTTGCGCCTTTTTTGCCTCGGAAATCAAAAACGATTTTTTTACACCGACATCAATCATATCCCACGGAAGTATTTCATCAAAATCTCTCGCACGTGTATAGAATGACATTTCAAGTCCGCATTCGTCAAATGCTTCCTCCCACTTCTGCATGTCGAACAATTCTGTCCAGCTGTCAAATTTAGCACCTTTTTCATGGGCTTTTATCAAAACATCGGCAAGACGTCTGTCACCGCGTGCAAAAACTCCCTCAAGTACGCTGACAGGTGCTTCGTGATAGTTATATTTGATTCTCTTGCTCGTTATTACATCGCGCAGTTCGCTCTGACGTTCGCGAAGTTCATCCAGTGTTGCCTGGCGCACCCACTGAAACGGTGTAAATGCCTTTGGAACGAACGACGACACCGACAGTGTAATCCGCAGTCCGGGTGCTCGTTTTTCTTTTGGCACGGTAAAGTAATTTGCGTCAACCTTTTGCGCAAGATGCCCTATTCCGAGAACATCTTCTTTGGTTTCAAACGGCAGACCTATCATAAAGTACAGTTTGATACTGCTGTAACCGCCCTCAAACGCCATTTTTGTGCTGTTCATGAGGTCGTCTTCGGTAATACCTTTATTGATTATATCACGCATACGCTGCGTTCCCGCCTCTGGGGCAAACGTAAGTGAGCTTTTCCGAACACGCGAAATTTTATCCATTAGTTCCATGGAAAATGAGTCCAGCCTGAGGGACGGCAGCGACAGGCTGACATGCTTTTGCTCCGTCAGCTTGAGCAACCCGTCCGTAAGTTCGCGCAATCCGCGGTAATCCGAGGTACTCAGTGATGTCAGACTTATTTCATCATAGCCCGTGGAATCAATCAGTTTTCTTGCATTTTCAATGAGCGTTGCCGGAGATTTTTCCCTTACGGGGCGGTATATCTGCCCCGCCTGGCAAAAGCGGCAGCCGCGTATACAGCCTCGGAATACTTCAAGCATTATTCTGTCGTGAACAATTTCAATAAACGGAACAACAAATTTGTCCGGGTAATAGACGCTGTCCAAATCTTCTATTACACGTTTTTTTACCGTTTTGGGAACATCTTCGTCCACAGGCTCTATTGCCATAACCGTTCCGTCCGCATTGTAGCTGATATTGTACAGTGACGGAACATAAACCCCCGGAATCCGCGACACTGCCCTCAGGTATTCAGAACGCGGCAAACCCGATTTTTTCCACTCGGCATAAGCGTCCATACATTCCATGATAACTTCTTCGCCCTCGCCGAGCATAAAATAATCGGCAAAAGGCGCAAGGCACTCTGCACTGTACGCACAAGGACCGCCCATTACAACAAACGGATCGCCGTCACCGCGGTCTTTCTGAAGAAAAGGTATTCCTGCGAGTTCAAGCATGTTCAAAATGTTGGAGTAGCACATCTCATACATAAGCGTGAATCCGAGAAAATCAAAATTCCTGACGCTTTCCATACTCTCCAGTCCATACAGAGGTATATTATTTTCGCGCATCTGCTCCTCCATATCCACCCACGGAGCAAATACACGCTCACACCATGTATCATTGCGTGTATTAAGCAAATGATACAGTATCTTCATTCCGAGGTGACTCATCCCGACTTCATACACATCGGCAAAGCAAAATGCAAAGCGTATGTCCACGCTGTTTTTATCTTTCACAACGCTGTTCAGTTCGCCGCCCGTGTAACGTGCCGGCTTTTCAACATTATGGAGAATATTTTGTATATGTTGTTTGAGCATTTAATCAATCCTTTGTACTGTTATAGCTTGTATTATACAGCATATTTTGCATATTCGCAACGTTATTTTAAACTTTTATAAAAAAATTAAAAAAAGTTCTTGACATCACCGAGTGCTTTGTTATATAATTATAAGGCATGAGTATGTGCATATAGGTATTAAATGCCAACGGCATCTAATATAAATATTTTAAATCGGAGGTGAACACATTTGCCAACATTTAACCAGTTAGTCAAAAAGGGCAGACAGACCTCGGTAAAGAAGTCGACCGCTCCCGCACTTCAGGTTGGATTCAACTCGCTCAAAAAGAGAGCAACCGATCAGAGTGCACCTCAGAAAAGAGGAGTTTGCACAGCTGTTAAAACCATGACTCCCAAAAAGCCTAACTCGGCTCTTCGTAAAATGGCCAGAGTAAGACTCACAAACGGTGTTGAGGTTTCGGCGTACATTCCGGGTATCGGCCACAATCTTCAGGAACACAGCGTTGTTCTTATCAGAGGCGGAAGAGTTAAAGACCTCCCGGGTGTAAGATATCATATCATCCGCGGTGCTCTCGATGCTTCGGGCGTTGCCAACAGAAACCAGGCGAGATCAAAATACGGTGCCAAAAAGGCAAAGTAATTTTCGTCTGAAACGAATCGTAAGTCAGATCCGAAACCGGACATGCTTACAAAGGGTAAGTAGTGCGGCAATACGGAATTATATATATTTTGTATTGAGCACAACAAGCAGAAAATGCTTGAGTACCTATGAAATCATTTTATTATGAAGGAGGGAAGTTAAGTGCCACGTAAAGGTTATATTGCAAAAAGAGAAATACTGCCCGATCCGTTGTACAATAACGTTGTTGTAACAAAGCTTATCAACAACATTATGCTCGACGGTAAAAAGGGTGTAGCTCAGAGTATTGTATACGGCGCTTTCGAAATTATTGCCGAAAAGACCGGCAAGGACGCTCTCGAGGTGTTCAATGCCGCTATGGAAAATATCATGCCTGTACTTGAGGTAAAGGCAAGAAGAGTCGGCGGTGCAACATATCAGGTTCCGATCGAAGTAAGACCGGAAAGAAGACAGACTCTCGGGCTCAGATGGCTCACTCTTTATTCTCGTCAGAGAAACGAGAGAACCATGAAAGAAAGACTCGCAGGCGAACTTATGGACGCTGTGAACAACATGGGCGGAGCTGTTAAAAAGAAAGAAGATACACACAAAATGGCAGAAGCCAACAAGGCATTCTCGCACTATCGCTGGTAGTAGCGGATGCTATAAGCACAGGAAAGGAGGAAATGTATTTTGGCTAGACAATATTCTTTGCAGAATACAAGAAATATCGGTATCATGGCTCACATCGACGCCGGTAAAACAACAACAACTGAAAGAATACTCTATTACACAGGTATCAATCACAAAATCGGTGAAACTCACGACGGTACAGCTACAATGGACTGGATGGCACAGGAGCAGGAGCGCGGTATAACAATCACATCCGCTGCAACAACATGCTTTTGGGCTCCGAAGAGCGGACCGTTCAAGGGTATAAAAAACAGAATAAACATCATCGACACACCCGGACACGTTGACTTTACTGTTGAGGTTCAGAGATCGCTCCGCGTTCTCGACGGCTCCGTAACGGTTATGTGTGCAAAGGGCGGTGTTGAGCCTCAGTCCGAAACTGTTTGGAGACAGGCAGATGAATACTCTGTTCCGAGAATGATATATGTTAATAAAATGGATATCATGGGTGCGGATTTCTACAATGTTGAAAACATGGTACACGAAAGACTGCATGCCAACGGTATTCCGATTCAGCTTCCTATAGGCGCAGAGGACACCTTCAGAGGTATAATCGACCTTATGACAATGAAAGCTGAAGTATATTATGACGAATTGGGTGAAAAATACGGTGAGGAGGATATCCCTGCCGATATGCTCGAAAAGGCTCAGGATTACAGAGCTAAAATGGTTGAGGCAATTGCCGAGACCGACGAAGACCTCATGGAGAAATACTTTGATGATCCCGATTCAATCACCACCGACGAGCTCAAAAAGGCACTCAGAAAGGCAACAATTGCCAATCAGATTGTTCCTATGCTCTGCGGTACTTCGTACAAAAACAAGGGCGTTCAGCTTTTGCTCGACGCTATAATCGAGTATATGCCCGCACCGACAGACGTTCCCAACATCAAGGGTGTTATCCCGGGAACGGAAGAAGAGTCGGAGAGACCGTCGTCGGACGACGCTCCGTTTGCGGCGCTTGCATTTAAGATTGCAACCGATCCTTTCGTAGGAAAGCTCTGCTTCTTCAGAGTTTACTCCGGTACAATCGAGGCAGGCTCGTATGTACTCAACGCATGCAAGAATAACAAAGAAAGACTCGGAAGAATCCTTCAGATGCATGCTAACCACCGTGAGGATATCGACAAGGTTTATGCCGGCGATATCGCTGCTGCGGTAGGTCTTAAAAACACAACCACGGGTGATACACTCTGCGACGAAAAGAACCCGATTATCCTCGAGTCCATGGACTTCCCGGATCCGGTTATCAGAGTTGCTATTGAGCCCAAGACAAAAGCCGGTCAGGAAAAGATGGGACTCGCTCTCCAGAAACTTGCGGAAGAGGATCCTACATTCAAGACATACACCGACGAAGAAACAGGACAGACGATTATTGCCGGTATGGGTGAACTTCACCTTGAGATTATCGTTGACCGTCTGCTCAGAGAATTCAAGGTAGAGGCCAATGTCGGAAAACCGCAGGTATCGTACAGAGAGGCTATCAGAAAGACTGTTGAGATTGAACACAAGTATGCGCGTCAGTCCGGCGGTAAAGGTCAGTACGGTCATGTTAAGATGATTATGGAACCCCTCGAAGAGGGCAAAGGCTACGAGTTTGTTAACAACATTGTCGGCGGTGCTATTCCCAAGGAATACATTCCGGCCGTTGACGCAGGTATCCAGGGCGCTATGCAGAACGGTATACTTGCCGGCTACAACGTAGTTGATGTAAAGGTTACACTCATCGACGGTTCGTATCACGAAGTCGACTCGTCGGAAATGGCGTTCAAGATTGCCGCGTCCATGGCATTCAAAGAAGGTATGAGAAAGGCAGATCCGGTTATCAAGGAGCCTATCATGCTTGTAAACGTTATTGTTCCCGATGAATACCTCGGATTCGTTATCGGAGACCTCAGTTCAAGACGCGGTCTCGTTAAGAGCCAGGAGGTAAGAAGCGGCGGCGTTACACAGGTTACCGCAGAGGTTCCGCTTTCCGAAATGTTTGGATACGCAACAGACCTCAGATCCGGTACACAGGGACGCGGCCAGTACACAATGGAACCCTCGCACTACAGCGAAGTTCCGAAGAATGTACAGGAAAGCATTATAAATGCAAGAACAAAAACAGAGTAATTTTAAAATTACTATTGATTTTTTGCCAATTTAATTGTACAATAGAATTAAATTATATATTTATTTTAAGGAGGAAACACTAATGGCTAAGGCTAAATTTGAAAGAACCAAACCGCACGTAAACATTGGTACCATCGGTCACGTTGACCATGGTAAAACAACTCTTACAGCAGCTATCACAAAGGTACTTGCTATGAAAGGTCAGGCTCAGTTTGAAGCATACGATCAGATTGACAAGGCTCCTGAAGAGAGAGAAAGAGGTATCACAATTTCGACAGCTCACGTTGAGTACGAAACAGATACCCGTCACTATGCACACGTTGACTGCCCCGGACACGCCGACTATGTTAAGAACATGATCACCGGTGCTGCTCAGATGGACGGTGCTGTACTCGTTGTATCGGCTGCAGACGGTCCGATGCCGCAGACAAGAGAGCACATCCTGCTCGCAAGACAGGTTGGCGTTCCCTACATCGTTGTATTCATGAACAAGGTTGACCAGGTAGACGACGAAGAGCTTCTCGAACTCGTTGAAATGGAAATCAGAGAGCTCCTCACAGAGTATGAATTCCCGGGTGACGAAATTCCGATCATCAAGGGTTCGGCTCTTGGCGTTCTCGAGTGCACATCTACAGATCCGAACGCTCCGGAGTATGCTTGCATACACGAGCTCATGGACGCTATAGACAGCTATATCCCCACACCGGACAGAATGGCAGACCAGCCGTTCCTTATGCCTGTTGAGGATGTATTCTCAATCACAGGCCGTGGTACAGTTGCTACAGGTAGAGTTGAGAGAGGTATCGCTAAGGTTGGCGACGAGGTTGAAATCGTTGGTCTTACAGACGAAAAGAGAAAAGTTGTTATCACAGGTCTTGAGATGTTCAGAAAAGTTCTTGACGAGGCTCAGGCAGGAGATAACGTTGGTGCTCTTCTCCGTGGTGTTCAGAGAGACGAAATCGAAAGAGGACAGGTTCTTGCTAAAATCGATTCGATTCACCCCCACACAGCTTTCAAGGGCGAAGTTTACGTTCTTACTAAAGACGAGGGCGGCAGACACACACCGTTCTTCAACAACTACAGACCGCAGTTCTTCTTCAGAACAACAGACGTTACAGGCGTTATTAAGCTTCCGGAAGGTACAGAAATGTGCATGCCCGGCGATAATGTAACAATGGAAGTTGAGCTCATCACTCCTATCGCTATTGAAGAAGGTCTCAGATTCGCTATCCGTGAGGGTGGTAGAACAGTTGGTTCGGGCGTTGTATCCTCGATCATTAAATAATTGACCTTATTGATAATTTGATATAGGCATAATAATGATAACCCGCTTGCGTATGCAAGCGGGTTGTTGTTTTGTATTGCTTTTATGAGATTTTCGTTTTTTAAAATTTATTCTTTGCGACAACCGAATCGAAGATGAGACCTGCCAGCGTCAGCCGACACCAACTGTTCGGCTCCCTCACCGAGGGAGCTGTCAGCGTTAGCTGACTGAGGGAGTTTAACAGAACGACCTGCGTATCGTTCCGCTGTCAATCGCAATCGCCCGACATACCCAATTACTCAAAAAAGCGCCCCCAAGCGCTATGCAAAAGCACTCGGGGGGATGTTCATTAAATTTTATTGTTGCATTTCATTTATAAGAAGTCCGATATTACATCCCAATTGGGTTTTTAATCCACTGATATCCTCGCAAAACTGCTTTTCATTTTCCACAGCATTAAAAACTTTATCTGCCAGTTTATCAAACTGTAGATTATTTTTACTATATCCGCACATAAGAGATGATAATTCCTTTTCAAGAAATCTCTTTTTAGCACGAGGTGAATCCTTGGGATTTGTCAGCAGCTTTTCTCTATCAATATCCAGCACTTCATCGTAGTGCAAAAGCAACCAAAATTCAAAGCACGGATTTGAAATATAAAAATCATATCCCTTTTCCTTGCATGTTCTAACAACATAATCGTACTGATTTTCTTTAAAACTCTGCCTGTCTCGATCCGCAATTAAACAAATTTTGTCATATCCGGCTTCATACGTCACAAACTGCATTTTGATATATTCTTCTATTTGATTTACAGAATCACAAAGATTTAACTCTGTCGTCAAAAATGTTGCTACAACTTCTGAGGCTTCCGAAATTTTGATAACCATATCTTTGCTTTCAAAAAGATTTGCAAGTTCATATTTTAAAATTTTGCCGTTGTAAATAGCATTATTGCTGATAATCTGTTCTTCCAAAAGCCAGTCGATAACTTTATCCAGAAAAGTATCAACAACTATTGTTTCATCGCTTTTTTCGCTAATATAACAGATAAGCTTATCCAAAATTTTTTGTGGATTACTCCAATCTTCCTCATTGTAGCTGCGCAATATCGGAACTATCTCTATTAGTGAATTTATATTCAGCAATTCCTTATTATCACCAATACCCAAAAAATACTGCGCCTCTGTTTTAGAACCTTCATAAATTAAATAGTACTTCTTTACGGCTTGACGTTCTGATTCTGTTCTTAGCCCGAATGTTTTGGGAATGCGCATAATCTACTATTCCCCCTTTACCGGGAAAATAGAACTGAACACCGGAACGCCGCCATATCTACCTTCCAAATATGCCTTATCAATTTTTTTATCAAAACGCTCGTTGTATTCCTCCAAAGAATATAACGATGAATGACCACTCTTATCTTTGTTAACAAACCATATTTCATCGCGCCGCAAAAGTTCAAAATCAAGTAAGTGCGATTCGTGTGTTGTAACAATTAATTGTCTTTGACTGTTTTTTGAAATTTTCAGATATTCTTCAACTAATTTATATGTCAGCTGCGGATGCAAACATCTGTCAATTTCGTCAATGACATAGATCTTCCCACTGTTACTCGCTAATAAGACTTCAATTAAATCCAGTAATCTTCTTGTGCCATCCGATTCCTCCGACAGTGTAAACAATGCCGAACTGTTAACGTGTTCAAATTCAATCGTCTTCACGCTAATTTCATCATTGCTATCCAACTCAAATATATAAAACCCCTTATCACCTCTAAGAAGTATTCCTGTCGGTGCAGGCCTGCCTTCAACAACATCAACGCGGTTTTTATTTGATTCCAGTTTAGACACTATGCTCTTTAAGACAGATTTCGGCAGAGTTTCGGGCATTCTATCCATACTCATACCAACTACCTTAAATTTTGAAATACCGGTTCCGAATGCTGCAATTATGTTGCATATTTCATCTGTATTTTTTTCGGTTGTAAAGTATGAATAATCCGAAACATGCCTATCGGGATAATTAATGTCAAGCTGATATTTAATCCATCTATACACATTCCTTAAAACAGATAATTCTTCGTTATCCTCGTATAAATTTGGTTTGTTCGTATTCATAATGTTTAAAAACAGGATTGAACCGTCTGCTTTTACATCCTGCGCATACATATCCAATTTATTTACATTATTCTTTTCCTTAAAATAATTATTTATTTTGTATGTTCCATTAGCAACATCACGAGTAAATATTTCTTTATCGCTTCCGTCGGGACTTAACTCTATAAGCCATTCCGAAACAATGCTGCTTTTGTTCAATATAACCTCAAATCCGTATGAATAATACTTGTTGTTTATTTTCATCTCAAATTCAAAGTAACTCGGTATTACCTTATTTTCCGCATTATTCTTGTAATACTTGTTGATATGACCATCGGGGAAACCGCTTATAACCATAGTTCTTGCAAAATCCATTGCGGATATCAGATTGGATTTGCCGGACGCATTTGCTCCGAAAACCGCCGCGAACCTTAATAGTTTTAATTTGCTGTCATTCGAAAGATGGTCACATTTACTTCTAACCTTTCCGCCAATCATGGAAAATTCTTGCATCTCGTTAAACGAAAGAAAATTTGAAACATTGAATCTAATAAGCATGCCATCAACCTCCAAAGTATATTTTAAACGATTTTTTCACATACGTCAATAGTATATTTGAAAATATAGCAATTAATACATTTAATAATGTGATTTTTTCGTAAAAAGTCACAAAATATATTTTTGGGGTTCCAATACGAGAGTGCCTAATATTTTGGATTCCTCAATTTCATTCAAATTATTATGTAGCACCTCTGCCATCGGCGAACCGGTTACATATGTTCTTTCCTTTGGCAACCCACACTCTGCCAAATACCTGCGCGCATGTTCGCTGTATGCCATATTGACATCGGAAATAATATCCACTATCCGGCGGTTTGTTTCCTCGGGCAAACATTCGTCCTTGCATCTGTTACCTGCTTCCATGTGAAAAATCGGAATATGCAGCCGCTTGGCAGCAATGGCAGACAGGCATGAATTTGTATCTCCCAAGATGAGCAATGCGTCCGGCTTAATGCTGTTCATAATCAAAACGCAAAGGTAATTTTACCTTTCAACACTCTGTTGTTTATAATGCTCTATAATATGGAAGTACCCAAAGTAACAGCAGAGCTATGCTAACCAATGCACCAAAGCAAATATAAAGCGCGACTGTTCGCTTGGTCTTTTTGATATCCGCTGCATCAAATTCTCCCTGCGGTACTACAAAGAGCCTTTCTCTCTCAAGTTTCTCTTCTTTGGTTACCCTTGTCAACTTGCTTCCAATAACAATCGCAAGTACATTAGCTACAAGTCCGACCACAAATGAATCCGCCCAAATTGGTATTGATATCCCACTTACTGCCCCAATAATCTTCATAGTCGCACATCCAATAAATCCAAAGAGCATGCCACAAAAAGCGCCTGTCTTTGTAACACGTTTACTCCAAACAGAGGCAATACAAACCGGGAACCATGAGCACACAACAACAGTGCCGCTAAGAAGCATAATAATATATATCTGTGGTGGATTAAAATATGCCAATACCATAACAATCGCCACAATGACAACGATAGAAATCCTACCCACTCGCAATTTCTTCACATCATCGTCAATCTGCATGATATCGTTTGCAACAGATGAACCGACAAGCGACAGAAAGGTCGTAGCTGATGATATACCGGCAGCCAAAACACCGGTAAGCGTAACCACACCAATGATTGTGGGTAGCATATTCATAATAGCCCAGATCATAGACTGCGTAGGATCTGGAATTTGATCTGCAAACACGTTCAAAAGCGGAGCAGTAGTGGGAATGAAAAACCCCAGCATTGCAACACCAATTGAAGCTAAAACAGCGGAGCGGACAACAATGTGTTCATTCTTTGCCATCAAATACCGACTTGCCTGCCAAGGGGCTACAGCACAAACTGCAACCCATGTCAATCCAGTCATAACTGCCCAAGCCATATTCTCTGCCCCTGTTGGATAGAGATGAGAAAGATCACCGCTCCAAGAAAAAAGAACAGGATTCATCTTTGTAACGTTTTTCACGGCAACATTCCAACCACCAAGTTTATTTACAAGCATTGCTACTGCAATCAATGAAAAAATCGTAAATATTCCAAACATAAGGGTATCCGTGATCAAAACTCCCTTTGAGCCTGAAGTAACTGTTAGAATCGTAAATGTTATTAGTGCAAGAAAAACGCATAGATTATAATTCACGCCAGTCACATAACTCATGAGCGTACCTATCCCCTGCATGACCGAAAGAAGATAAACGGTCATCGTAATAATAGCGGTCACAGCGGCCAAGACTCGCAACGGACGCGAGTGAAATCTCTTGCCAAAAAATTCCGGAATTGTAAGTGCTTCACTTCTTCTCAAGTATTTTCCAAAAAAAATACTTCCAATAATATAACCACCAACAAGCATCATTGCTGTCATCATAAATGGCGTATAAAATCCTCCATATGCTTCACCAACATCGCCCATGAACATACCAGTAGAGCAGTACGATGCAACCAAAGATCCAACAATAAGCAAAGTCGGTGCCTGACGACCTGCCACAAAAAAGTCATTTACATTCTTCACACGTCCACTGATTACAAAGCCAATCACAATGTAAAGTATCATTGAAATGAGCATACCAATAAAATAGATATTCATTTTTTTCCCTCCTTGTTAAAGTCTTTGCAAATTCTTATGTATCCTACAACACCAATTGCAGATAAGAATGCCCCTAGAAAAATTGCAATAATAATTTCCATATCGTTCCTCCTGTAACTTGTTCATATTTTTCTGTATTTTATATTTTTTGAACGCATTGGCAAAATAATTCTGTATGCTTTAATAAATCGTCAAATATGCGTTCCGCCGTAATCCACAGTAATAGGTTGAAAACGCCTGTTCTAATTATCGTCATATTTATTGTTCAAATTCTTTTATATAATTATCTGCTATTGTTAAGTACCGCAGTACAAGGTCAGAATAATCCTTTTCACGCTTTACCATATAAAGCGCCCATACATACCAGTAATAAAACGAAACTGCAGCGCAACCAACAACATGCCTTTTTTCCGCCTCAGTGGGTTTTCTTCCGTAATAAAATGACAGCCATTTATTAATCGTCTCTCCCTCTGCATTATTCTTCACAAACAATTTGCAGAGATCATATCCAATATCAGTGTCTCCTGCATATTCCCAGTCAATCACGTAGAGCTTATTATCAGAAACAAGAAGATTATCTCCATACAAATCGTTGTGAACCATTTGTATCGGCCAACCATCAACCTTTACAAGTCGATCGATTTTCTCAACTTTATGCAGTTTCTCAACCGCAACATTGTAAGTTTCCTCATCAAGAATCTTGATTTTATTAAGTAGCTGTCTTGTCTCATAAAGGTAGTCCCATAGTTTGCCACAAGTGTACGATTTTTTATAGAGTTTTTTTAACGTATCACACAGCATGGAAATATGCTTTTCATTTGAAAAGTCAAAGTTCTCAGTGCATTTAATAAAATATGAAATCATCCAACCAGACTCATCTTCATAAATATATGAATCATCAATTCCCAAATACTTTGCAATTTCCCGTGCCTTTTTCTCACTTCTTCTATCTAGCCATTCATCAGAAATAGTTCCTGGCGTTCTATAAATATACTCCCGTCCTTTGCACGAAAAGCGAAACGATCTGTTTGTGTATCCTTTTTGAATTGGACAAATATTGTGTATATCGGAAGCAACACAATTAAGAATTGAGCAAATATTTCTCGTAAGTGTCATGTCGTTATATTTTATAAATTCCGAATCAAATTTTTCCAAATCTGCTACTGAATCAAATTCCATTACCTGTCCATCTGTGTACTTGATCGCATACAAGGGCAATTCATTTACATGTTCGGCCCATACCTGTTCCCAATAAAGATTTTCGGAGCCTGGCACATCCCACATATTTTCTAAAATCCTCTTAAATTTTGTACTAAAATTATGATCAAAATATGCATAACCATTCATAACCCACTGATCTACAGCTGGGCGCTGTGTTGCTACAATCAAACCCTTATTATCAGTAGTAACGCCACGTTCACCGCGCCACGTTCCTGACATGTATACAACAGAATAAAGCGAATGAAACTCATACGCATGGAATATAGACATTGGGAAATAATTGTCTGCACAGCAAACATAACTATTTTTAAGATAGTCCCGTGCGAAATACACACTTGAATGGGTGTTTTTATACTTAAACTCATTGTTTACAACCACTTTTACACCATATTTGTCAATTAAATAAAGAAATTTTTCCATCATGTGCCCAAGAACTAGTACTATTTCTCTGATACCAGCCTCTTTCAATTGACGAATCTGCCGTTCTATCAAAACCTCTCCTTTGACAACTGTCAATCCCTTTGGCTTTTCATATGAAAACGGCACAAATCGGGTACTCATACCCGCCGCAAGAATAACAGCATTATTTACACGGTACGGTTCCATCAGCTCATATCCATCAGATGTTGGTTGATAATATTTATCTATCCAACCTTTCTTTTGGAATTCTGACAAAATCCCATTGACATATCCTAACGATAATCCAGTCTCTTCAGCTATAAGCCTTTGCGTTAAGTTACCTGTTTTCTCGCACAAATATCGTAGTATTTCAAACTCTTTTATAACCATATGTATACACTCCTTGTTCATATATATTGAGTACTCTATTATTTTGAACACAGACGTAAAACCAATTATTTTTATCAAATATAATTCCCAACAATCTTATTTCTAAGGCTAACGATTTTCATATAAAAATTAGCCTTTAGTCTAGCATATCTCACATTTCAACAACAAATCCTGTTTATTCAGTTTTAACATATTTTAATATTTATGAATAATGTTATTTCTTTGAATTATAAGGTAAACTCAACCAAGAAATTACTCTTTCCAATAAACTTTAAAACTATGGTTTGATACACGCTTTTCAGCAGGTGGTAACTCCATGTAATTTCCATAAGCAACTGTTAAATACTCATCCCATCTTTCAGGGGCATTGTATGAATCAGTTTCAAATATAAGCTTTGTTCCTATACCGAGATAACTCTTTAAATAAGCCTTGCGTTTACCGCCCGCAAATGCCACAGCAGCAAAATATTCACAGTCTTTATGATTGTATCTTTGTGCTTGTCTATTCAAAAAAAATGACCAACACCGTGAACCCGGTAAGGCGAGTATCTTATATATCGTAAACCTCATCATTTCCGAAATATTTCTTGCATTTTTTACTGAAAGCCTTGAATACTGTGTCCATTCCCAAACGTTCTCAAAAAAATTCATCTTTGCCAAGAATTTTCTGCGCTTACATTCGTCGTTCGGAACGTCATCAACAATAATTATGTCCAACCATGCACCGATTTCTGTATTATTTTTTCTTCCATTTTGAACTAACAAAGTATTAGTATCCACTACCTTAGGAAGAGGCAAATCGTACCTCGCTGAATTTTCAACGGACAGCAATTTATATCGTTTTTGTGTGCAATGTTTCATTACGTTAAGCAACTTTTTAAAGTTGTCTCTATTCATTATTATATCTATATCATCATCCCACGGAATAAAACCTCTATGACGCACAGCACCAAGTAAAGTTCCATACGCGATATAATAATCCACCCCATTATCTTCGCACACAGTCTTAACGTAATGAAGAATATTATATACAACCTTCTTATATTCTTTCGAACTGATTTCTCTCATTTCTTTTCCCCCATCTCAGGCATTTTAAAAGTATTGAAAGTATTAATTTGAGCTCACAATTATTGGTTAGAATTGATAGTCCTATATAAATTAATCCGCCAGCAAGTATCTGTATTAATAGGCTAAAACCTTGATTAATAGTATTTTTTCCAATAAAGTACACAATTAAATACATAATTCCTGACAGCAACAACGTCGGCAAAATGTCTTTCAACTGTTCACCAAAAGAATACCCTATAAGCTTTTCGGTTGGTAAACAATTAATAATCGTAAATACAGTAGACGTAAAAACCATACCAATGACAATATAAATAATTCCAAAACGAAAAACAGCAACAAGTATACCACACTCTATTATTTTTTTAACAATTTCTAATTTTAATGAAATATCACTTCTGCCCTTCGCCTTCACTATTTGCATATTAGTGGAATTTACAGTATAAAAAAGGCTATTAAAGCACATAAGCTGCAAATATGGTATACATTCATTCCACTTTTCTGTTAAAACAACAGGAACAAAAGTACTTGATATTGCCGCAAGCCCAAAAAGTAATGGCGCGATGACGTAAAAGCTGGTCGAGATTGAAGTCCTTGCGAGTTGCTTCATTTTTTTATTATCATCTTGAAACTGCGAAAATTTAGGAAACAATACTGAGCTGATCGAAACATTAATGTTTGTTATAAGCAAACTTGGAAATTGCGCACTTTTATTATAATACGCCAAATCCTTTGACGTATAATATTTTCCAATTAAAATTGCTCTAATTTCTTGGTATACAGTAATTAGTAAATTAAGTCCAAGAACTCTAGCACCAAAACCCACAAGATTTCTCAGCCTATTGAGAGAAAACTTCAATATTGGCTTAACTTTTAAAGAAAAAGCTAAGAAAACGGTATCAACGGTTGTATTTGTTAAATATTGAGCAACAAGTGCCCAAACTCCATACCCCGCATATGCCAAGTAAATCCCCACAATAGCAGATATGATCGTTCCAGTAATGGTTGCCCCAAAGAATTTCTTGAATATCATATTCTTCGAAACATAAGCTTGTTGAACAGAATTAATGGCTGATAAAATAACTCGCAAACCAAGAACCCTCAAAACCGGTGTCAATTGTTCATAACCGTCTCCAAAAAATATACTAATCAATGGGGCACTAATATATAATATCAAATATATCGCTATTGAAAAAACAATATTAAAATACAGTACAGATGAAAAGTCCAATTCATCCGCGTCCTTCTTTTGAATTAATGCACTTCCAAATCCATCACTAACAAACACATTCGCAATTGTGATAAATATTGTTACGATGGAAATTATGCCATAATGACCAGGATCCAATAACCTTGCAAGAACAATAGATACAACCGTTGTCACCAATTGAGCTGTTATCCTCTCGGCAAATTTCCATGATATATTTTCTAACACACCTGCTTGTTTTGTTTTATTATTCATAAATTCATCTCCATCAGCCACTCACTCACGGAATGTATTTTTTCAATTCATCGAAGTATACTTGCTATAACACTAAACATCCATTTTCAAATGTTCTCTGTTTTTAATCAGTTTACAAATTGACACATTCTTAATACCTCGTTATGTATTTATCAGATACCTACATTGCATTTTTAATATATAATTTCAAGGGTTACTTAGAGTATGTAAGCAAGTATAAAAATAATTATGCCAATCTTTACACAGTAATATCATCAATTACAGAAAGCCAAGCATTCTTCCACGTGCCATAAGAAAAAGCTTTTTTTACCGTATCATATCCACACTTTGATAAATTCAATCTTTCTGTAGGATTATCAATTAAGTGCTTAATGGCAAAGTATAGTTTATTATCATTACCCGGGGCAATCATCAATCCATTATAGCTGTTTAAAACTATATTTGTCATTCCGCCGACTTCTGTACATATAACAGCACAACCAGCTGCCATTGCCTCTAGTAGAGATAATGATGTACCTTCTGAACCAACAGTTGGAATAACTGCAATATCATGCTGTTGATGAATTTTTATTGACTCATCTGACGTATATTGAATAAATGATATTCTCTTTCCCCAGCAATCAAGGTGCTCGTGTAAAAATTTCTCATCTGGTCCACGGCCAGCAATTGTTACCTTCACATCAGTATACTCTCGCAGAATTCTTTCTATTGCATTTGCAAATACTCTAGTACCACGATGAGGAACAAATCGCCTAGCAAAAATAATACTAACATTGTCATTGTCATTAGTATCTATACTTCGCCGTTTAACAATCTGTGTAAAATTCGGTATTACTGTCAACGGACATTTTGGTTCATCAACCTGCGCTTTATACCAATTTGGAAAATTATAATCAACACAAATCAACCTATGTACATAGTTTAGTTTCTTGTGCTCTCGGTATGTTTTATAAGCGCTAAAAAACGCCATAAGCCAATCACTAAATCGGTTTTTACGTGGAATATCCCAGCTAATCCCGTGCTGAATAGCCAAACAATACTTAGCATTATTCTTAATAGTGCAACAATTATCAGCAAACAGAAGCAAATCTGATTCTTGATCAAATGTTTTCATAGCTTCGTTTAAAATTTTTTTGATATAGTATTTCCCATCCCGATATGAACCTTTAACAGAATACACGACACAATTATCCAATCGAATACTATTACATTCAAATCCTCCCTGATATAGCTTTACATCATACTCACGCAAAACAAATAATGGAATCAAGTTTGAGAGATATGTCTGTACGCCACCGGTTACTAAGCGTTTATTATCAAAATCATAATATCGTTCATAAATTATGAACACCGATTTTTTCTCTTTCATAATTAATCTCCTAGTCGATATAATTTTTGGACCCTTCTCTGTTTTAGACAAAATCCAAGTAATAAAAATAATTCAGGTCTCAAGTGTGAATAACTCATTACACCTTGAACTAATACATAAACAATAAAAACCAACATAAACACTCTATTATGAGCTTCCTTCTCCATAAAAAATGTTGGAATCACTTTAAACAAATACCAAACTATGAGCAAAACACCTAATGGCCATCCATATTCAAACACTACCTCAAGATAAATCCCATGTGCGTTCCATCCATTAAAATTCCATTCGCCAAAAAGTCCATATCCTAAATACGGTCTACTTTGCAGTATCAATAGCAATTTATCATGTAAATCCGTTCGTCCACTTGTATATGATATATACTCTCCTGAAATCATAAAATCTATTACTCTTGTAGAAATTGATTTTCTCGCCAAATACGTTCTTGCAATTTTGAGCATTTCCAAATAAGCTCCTGAGTATATAAATATTAGCACCGCAAAAAAGATTAATGATACGGTTATCAACTTTCTTAAACTTAGTTTAGAATCAATCAGCAATAGCCCAGATACAATAAAAATAGCGATTAGTAATACCGGCCCCCTTGATCCAAGCATAAAGGCGTAGATTACACCTGCTATAGAAGCTATCAAGTATGCCTTTTTTTTACTACACATATAATAACCTATGATGAATAAAGTACCTGGCAAAACAGAATAAGACTGTCCTAATTCATCAAATGTACTAGTCGTGAGATATATAAATGTGTACAAATAACTACACACTAACGAAATCACGGAAACTATAGTGATAATATAAAACATTTGTTCATCATACTCCGTACTCATTAGTCCAACTAAAAACGCTGGAATGCAGAACGCAATATATGATGAATAATTCTGTGATAGATATTGCATGTTTTGCGGATATACCCACCATGTGACCAGTATGGACATAATCACAAATAGCGGCACAAGAATATCCTCTGTACGAGCATATCTAATCATCGATTTTTTATAAGCCACAATACCCAAAATAAAAATGCAGATAAATAGGATCATATTTGAAAACTCACCTATAATTGGCATTTTCCCTATGGCTGCAATCAAATACGTGACTAAAGCATACTTAGTAACAAAAATGCTAAGCAAAAGAGCATAAGCCATATATGATTGTGTTTTTTTGCTCAAATCAATTCTTACCATCTTTATTGCAACACCCTTTTTAGCTGTTCAAAGATTATTGTTTGCTGAATCATAACTTTCATTTTTAGTATAAAATATAATCTATTAATTGCATGCTTTCTTATAAGATTCATTATCTTCCTTTGATATTTTCCAGCGCTCTCTGGACACACTTCCAAGTGAAAACTATACTTGTCAATACTACCAGTAATCCATTCTTTTCTCTGCCTATTATCAAATTTCATTTTTGGTGAGAAAGATAACTCTAAGGCCTTTATAAAATTGGATATATATTCCCTTTGAATATAGTCATGTGTAACTCTATCATTCCTGTTCCAAGTTAGTATGGTTTCCTTCCTAACCCGGAGTAAACCATTAACCGCATCAATATAGTCTACTGGATATTTTTCCCATTCCTTTTGAAGGTCATTAACAAAATACGTGTACAGCACATCAGGTATAAAATGAACTTTTTTTGCATAACACATATATCTGCCAATGAACCCTTCGTCTTGATGTCTTCTAAGTGACGGATATTCTATTTTATTAGAACGAATAACGTTTAAATCAAAAAACTTGTTCCATGGTGCACCCTGAATTCCCCACTTTGCCATTGTGGTCATATATTTTGCATAATCTGATCTAATCTTTCTTGCATATTGTGACGATTCTTCATACTTCTTATATTCAAGTTCTTTGCCTTTAAGGTTAATTCTCCTAAAACCAAACACGACAAGATCATATTCACCCTTATTCATAGCATTAACCATCGTTGTTATAGCGCTAGGTTCAATATAATCATCAGCATCTGGAAAATAAATATATCTTCCAGACGCTTTTTTTATACCATAATTTCTTGCAGGACCTGAGCCGTGATTCTCCGTGTGGAACGGCTTTACTCTTGAATCGTCCTTTGCTATATTGCAACAAACATCATAAGAGTTGTCCTTAGATCCATCATCTACAAGAATAATCTCAATATTTTTGTAATTCTGGTCTTGTATTGACTTTACGCAAGTTTGAATACTATTGCCCATGTTATAAATTGGGACAACAATGCTAACTAATTCATTCATAACACACTCTCCGCGATTAACCATTAACACAGATATTCCATAGCGAACCTAGCTTCAAATCAACTTCATATGGATGAATTAAGTCAAACCCACTGCCATTTGTAAAAGTCATTTCACCAAAGTATATTTTTCCATCCACATTATACAAATCCACACGAACATGAGGAAATCCCTCGCTTAGAATTCGAGCAATATTTAACATCATGTTATAATTCTTAGGTTTTGGTATTCCAATATTCGAAATTTCGTACATCTGATTCCATTCTTGAAAATTCCACTCCGTATCATATACATGTCTGGAATGATTTGAATAGCGACCTTTATCAACCCAGCAATAATATACTTTGCCATCAAAACAAATGAATTTGTAATCGGGTAAATCCTTTTCAAATGAATCAATGAATTTTTCTGCAATAATACACGGTTTAATCTGCGAATAGTGAAGTTCATATGATGTAGCTCCAAAGTCACATTTTGTATAGTAATCAAGCTTTGCTTGAATTACTTTCTTGTCATGTGTACTCAACTTCTCCTTGTCTTTAATAATGATTACATCACCAGAACCACAATTTGTTTTTAGCACAAATTGGTTTGGAAGTTCATCAAAATCAATACTTTCAGAATTTTCCCATTTACCAAGAAGCGGAATCAAATAATCTTCCCCAATTTTGTTTGCAACCCAATCTCGGACTAAATATTTATCTGATAGCATCACTTTCATCGGATTTTTATCAAACAATTTTTCCCACTGCATCTTCTCTGTATACGTCTGAAGGTTACCCCAATCCAAAGTTCTCCCAATTTTGTCTTTGTACATTTTGGCAACAGCCATCTTCTGCTCCTCAATGGATTGATTGGCAACCTTTGATTTTTGAAAACTACGTTTAAAAGAGAGTAGTCGATAGAATGTGCACGTGTTTTTAATTCTTTTCTTAAAAGACATTTTATTCTAGCAACAAAACGTTGCAACTCCTTTTCTATTAATTGAATTGGCAAATAAACTTCTAATCATTTCTTACAATTGTACATTATCCTTTTTCCCAAGCTCACCGTATAGATGAAATTAACATGCTGTCTCAAAAGGAACGGATACATCAACTTAGCCTTTATATCCATGTGTTTGAAATCCACAGGAAAATCAACATCAATTTCTCTATGGTATCGCTGCACCCTTTTCTTAGCTTTTTGTCGATAATCGCAAATGTTGTATTTTCCAGCCATCTTATCAAGCGAAACTATAGTTGCTGTCGCTATAAATGCGTTGATCGTATTTGCATACTGATCATACAATCCCATTTGCTCCACTTTTTCTTTCAAGGCGATTGCTACACCACTCAACGGATCATCATCCTTTGTGTCGGATTGGCTTCCTGAGCGATTGACATACTCATATACCGGACCTTTAATAAAAGAAAAGGACTTGGCATAATGCATAAGAAGGAAACTATAAATTGCTTCTTCCCCTACGTGGTGTTCTGTAAATTCTATTTTATTTTTCAACAAAAGGTTAGTCTTAACCGCTTTTCGTACTCCACCCCACAAAATCTTGCCAGTCATTTGGCAACGCAAAAAATCATCCTTGGAAAGGGCTAGATAATCAGACATATACTCCTTGTGAATAACATTAAAATTATCATCTACCCGATTTATATCAATGAACACAACGTCTGCGGCTTCATGTGACAACCTCTCAAAATAATCGGGTTTAATCACATCATCTGAATCGATAAAAACAACATAATCACCTAATGCGTGTGTTATTCCATTATTTCTTGCCAATCCCGGCCCCGCATTATCCTGATGGATTACCTTTATTCGAGAATCCTTAGCTTCAAATTCTTTCAAAACGCTAAGGCTTCCATCTGTCGAGCCATCATCCACTAGTATCAATTCCCAATAAGAATAAGTCTGTGCAATAACACTCTCAATGCATCGACCAACAAATTTCTCTGTGTTATACACAGGAACAATAGCAGAAATTGTCATGCGCACACCCCCTTATTCATCTTATAATAAGTTTCTCATCATGGTTTGTTCTTTGTATCATTTCCTGCCTTGAGATCGTATTCAGATTCCATACGTAATCTTTTGATTTTTCAGCGAACTTCTCCCACGTAGAAATAATTCTTGCAGGATTTCCCGCCACAATTACATTACTTTCATGAATAGATTTTGTCACTACACTTCCTGCCGCAACAATCACATTGTCCGTAATCGTCACACCATACATAATCACAGAACGTGCCCCGACAAAGCAATTGTTACCAATGGTAATTTTTCCAAATAAATCTGTAGCGTTTGGCAACACCTTGCTTACGCTGTTGTCGTGAGTTACAAATTCCACATCCCCGGCAATAGTTGTTCCAGAACCAATTGTAATCAAATGAGGTTCATTTTTTGCAATATTACTGCATATATTGCAGTTTATAGTACCCCCCCCGAAATTTTACGCCCTGTTCTGCAAACCACTTATTAAGTGTCTCATTGTGTTTATCACGTCGTATTTTCCCAATGAGTTTTGCGATAAGGTATCCAATTGTCGGACTCAACATTTTCACTTCCTCAAAAATTTCTTATAAACCCAACTCTGCATTGATGCCGGCAAAATAAACATTCCGGTCTGTGCCACAGCAACCTTTGCATAATCGACAAAACTGCTGTAACCCATATGCCAGAACTTTTTTATTGTGTCTATGTAACTTTTTGTATTCTCCCAGCTTTTTCTTCTTACTGCTAACTCATCGCTGCTTCTGAACCACAGCAATGCTTCATCAATATTCTCAGCTTTATATCCATTGAACAACATTCTTCCAAAGAGATCCACATCCTGATTTCTCTTCAAGTTGCTATATCCGCCTTCTGCCATCACAGCACTTTTTCTATACATGACTGCCGGATGATTAAATGCAGATCGTCTTTTAGCATAATTATAAATTGATTCCGAATCTGTTGGAACTCTCCTCTGACTAATCACATTGGAAGGATTTCCGACAAATTCGTCAATGTGACTGCCTACAATCGCAAGTTCAGGTTTTCCCTCAAATCGTTTCAGTTGCTTTTCACATCGATCAGGCTTGGATATATCATCTGTGTCCATACGTGCAACCAGCTCGTTCCGACAAACTTTCAAACCCTCATTAAGAGCTAACCCTAAACCCATGTTATTTTCATTCACTACAATATGGAGATGTGATTTATACTCATCTACAACCCCATATAACTCATCTGTTAGTGGGCCATCTTCAACAAGTACAATCTCGTCAGGTTTGACAGTCTGATTAATCATGGAATCAAGCGCAAGCCTAAGATATTCGGGATGTTCCTTTTTATATAGCGACATTAAAACGCTGTACTTTTCCACATTCACACCCCCAGCAGTTGTTTTGCTTCTGTCTGTTTTTTTTCATACTCATCCTCGGTCACCCTGCCGGACTCCAACAAATAATCTCCGAGGTCATCGGTAATTTCAACCTCATCAATATACCTACTATCACTTTCAATCGTTTGTAATCCCTTTTGCTTAAAGAATACCTGTTTCACAGTGTCTACAACAATTTTGCAATCACCGACAAAAGTGATTTTCTCTATATATTCAAGATCGGTAGCCAGTTTTTCATCCCAACTCATAGCATTACGTCCGCGAGTTTGTGCTAAACCACTCAACCCCGGCCGCACTGCATGTCGTTTTCTCTGTTCTGCCGTCATGAACACCATATCCTTAACAAGTTGAGGTCTCGGCCCCACCACGCTCATATCGCCCCTAATAATATTAAAGGCTTCGGGCAATTCATCGAGTGATGTCTTTCTAAGGAGTTTTCCAAACTTTGTCAGTCGTACCTCATCCGGCAAAAGGTCGCCGTCGGCATCTCTTTGGTCTGTCATGGTTCGGAATTTATACAGTTTAAATATTTTTTCATCCTTGCCGGGGCGGTCTTGAGTAAACAAAACCGGGCTGCCGAGCTTTATTCTCACCAGCAATGCCACAATGGCATACAGCCAGCAAAAAACAACCACCGCCAGCACTCCGCAGAGCAAATCCAGCGGACGTTTAAAATATTTTTCGTATATTCCATACGGTTCGTGCTTTTTATATGTACTTTTTTCTTTGGTTGCTACTGCAACATCATTCATACAAACATGCTCCCCCGATTCTCACTCAAAACATTCCCTGATAATTTCTATTATTCTATCCTGCTGCTGCGCCGTCATTTTGTTGTCACTCGGCAAACACAGGCCTCTGGTGTATATATCCATTCCTATATCTATCGGCAAACCGTCTGTCCTGCTCACTGTTCCGCCGGCTATGTAGGCATTGGTTTTTGCTCTGCCGCTGCCCTCTCTTGTTACAAAGGCATTGTTTCTGAAAATCGGCTGCATATGCATCGGTTTCCAAATCGGGCGTCCCTCCGCATTTATACTGCTTATTGCACCGAGTATTTCGTCCGGGCAGCTCTTTCCGTGTTCCGGAGTAAAGAGTGATTCCTGTTCGCCGCGAACCGCGCGGCACATAGCGTCATCATCTATTATCATGCAGCTGAGCCAAAAGTTCGGCACGCTGTTTTCGGCGTCAAACGGATTCATTTTTATCGGCAATCCGTTCAGACCGCTGCGGTACCTTTCGTAAATTGCGCGCTTTTGGGCAATATGTTCATCCAAATGCGGAATCTGACCGCGAACCACACCGGCAATAACATTGCTCATGCGGTAGTTGTAGCCGATTTCCTCGTGCTGATACCACGGCGCATTTTCTCTGGACTGTGTAGACCATTTGCGAACCTTGTTCGCATCGTCCTCACTGTTTGTCAAAAACATTCCGCCGGAAGAACCGGTTATTATCTTGTTTCCGTTGAACGATATTGCGCTGTAATCGCCAAAGTTTCCCGTTTGCGTTCCTTTGTATGTAGCGCCGAGAGATTCGGCAGCGTCCTCAATTATCTTTGCACCGTATTCGGCGCATATCTCCCGTATTTCGTCTATCTTGCCGGGTGTGCCGTACAAATGCGCCACTACAACCAGCTTTACATCCGGGTACATTTCAAATGCCTTTTTCAACGCAGCGGGATCCATGTTCCATGTGTCGTATTCTGTGTCTATAAATATCGGCACGCCGCCCTCGTACACAATCGGATTAACCGTTGCGGCAAAGGTTACATCGCTGCAAAAAACCTTTTGTCCTCTGCGCACACCTGCCAGCTTAACCGCCATGTGCAGCGCCGCCGTTCCTGCCGAAAGTGCCACGGCATATTTGCAGCCAATTTTTTGGCACACACCTTTTTCCACTTGATTTATATTTTCACCAACTGTAGACATCCAGTTGGTTTTGTATGCCTCGGTTATATATTCAATTTCTTCCCCATGCATCGTCGGACTACTCAGCCACACCTTTGAGCTGAACCTGTCGCGTGCCGCCTGTGTATTAAACATTTGCGCAATCCCCCATGTTTGCAAATATCTGTCTATGCCGGTTTTTTGCCTTTTTTCCACACCATGCCTATTTCCTCAAGGCGTGATATCTGTTCCTCGGTCAGTCGCTTGCCGCCGCGGTTTCCGGCATATATATGCTGCTGTTCATTCAACCATTTATTCAGCCACACACCGTTCGGAGTGTAGCTTGCAGGCACATTTAAGTTGCCGTGTTCGTTGTAATATTCCTTTGCAAGGTTGTAGCGGATTTCCCACGAATCAGGTTTCCGCCACACCATGCCGAGTTTGGTAAGGCTCTCGCGCCTTTCGGGTGAAAGCTTTTTATTTTCACGCTGATGCGCTATCCATTTGCCGAGTGCATAACCGTCCGACGTTTTGTAGGTAGACGGCACACTCAAATCGCCATGCATATTACTGTAGGCTGTTGCCTCGGCAATTCCCCTTGCCCAGGCACGGTCGCTCTTTGTGTTCCACATCATTCCCAATGCGTCAAGCGCACATATCTGTTCATCGGTCAGCCGATATGCCTTGTTTGTGCCGTTGTATGCCGAGCGGATGTTATACATCCACACACCCAGCTTCAGCCCGTCACCCGTCACATAGGCGAGCGGCACGTTTAAATCACCGTGTTCACCGCAATATGCGACGCATGCGCCGTAATACTGCTGCCACAGGCTGTCTGCCACATCCCACACCATACCGAGCTTGTTCAGCTCATCTATCCGTGCAGGAGTAAGGTAGTTGCGTTTGCTCCCGTTTTTTCGTGCGGCACGCAGATTGCTTATCCATCTGCCGAGCAGCACACCGTCATCGGTTACATAGGCAGCGGCAACATTCAAATTGCCGAATCTCTTGCTGTATTCGGATGCGGCGGCAAAGAACTTTTTCCACGACTCATCGCGGTAGCCGTCCCACACCATACCAATGCTGTTCAATTTATCTATCTGTTCGTCGGTAAGCTTTCCAAATTGCTTCCCGGTGCGAACTTTCTTCTGTGTCAAAATCCAGCGTCCGAGCGAATATCCGTCCGCTGTTTTGTATCTGTACGGAATCTCCAGATTGCCATTTTCGCGGTAGTAATCCTCCGCCATGGCAAACATGGTATCCCACGATGCGGTGAGTGTGTCATTAAGCTTTTCGAACAACTCCACACAATCGCGTACCTCGTCCGACACTGCAAACCGCTCGTTGACTATTTCGCCATCCAAGCCGCGCGAGCGGTAATATGTCATGGCGATTTGCATTTCTTCCTCCACAGCGCCAATACTGTAGAGATTTTCGATATTCATTACAATATCAAATATCACCGGTGTGCCGCCGCATCCTGCGGCAAGCGCACGGCCTATCTGCTGCTTGTATATTATCGGCGATACTGTGGGGCGCAGCAGAATAACTCCGCTTATACCGTCCACGTGAACGCCCTCGTTCAGCTGATCTATGCAATAAAGCAGCCGCAAATGTGCGCTGTCATTATCATCCTTAAACTCACGAAAAGATTTGCCCGACGACGAATTCTCGGAATACACAGTGTATATATGCGGTTCGCTGTCTATATCGGCAAACCACTCGCGGGATTTGTCTATCATTTCTGCCATATGCTCCGCATTTGCGCAGAACACAATGTACTTGCCCGTTTTATCCGTCATGTGTTTTTTGAATATTTCGTTCATGCCGTCTGCCTTATCCAGGGCGCGGCGCAATGCTTCCAGATACTTTTCCGCATTTTGGCGCACAGCAATATTCTTTGCCGAGCGAACGCGTCTTTTGTACCTTTCCAGCTCCTTTTGATACGAATACACCGACAGCACATACTTTGGTGCGGCAAGGATTCCGCGCACTATGGCTTCACCAAGAGTCATCTCCGAGGCAATATTGCCGTCAAAAAGTTCGTCTGCCATGTTGCGCTGATTGTCCAGATAGCGTATGTTTGTTGCCGACAATCCGAGTATCGGCACACCGGGGTTGGCTGCAATCAGCCGCTCCACGCCCGTTTTCCATTGCGGCGCGCCCACACGGTGGTACTCGTCCAGTATCACAATCGACGGCGCTATCTGCGCGATTTCTTCATCTTTCATAATCATGAGTTTTGCATATGTGTAAAACTTAATGTTGTCCGGAAAGTAACCATCGGAATTCTTTTTTAAATTCTCAACCTGAGTCCTGAATATATACTCCGACGGCGAAAGCCAGCAAACAACATCATTCGGGTGCTCCTCGCAGTATTTAAACCCGATAAAGGATTTTCCGGTTCCGGTTGGACGGATTATCGCCGCTTTTCCCTTTTCGGAAAGCATTGACACAGCAGCACTGTATGCCAAGCTGTTGTGTGAATAAAGATTAATCACATCGCGTCCCCCTTCGCTCGTGATGCAAATGAATGCAAGTATGTAATGAAGTATTCAACTTCATTTGCACCTCAATGATGATATTTTATCACTAAACAAATATCTTGTCAAGAAATTGAGAGTAAATTAAATTAAAATATGCAAAAATTTTTTTAAAAATGCGGAATTACGTTGATTTATCTGAATTTTTGTACAAATGCAATTATAATTATATATGTTTGGCACACCAAAGTATGCGGATAGTTGTCAAAATTGTTGTCAGATAAAATGTGTACTATTATGGCTCCCTCCCCGAGGGAGCTGTCACCGATAGGTGACTGAGGGAGTCAATGCGGAACGACACGCAGGTCGTTCCCTCGTATAATATACATTGTGATTATTTTTCAAGAAAATCACATAAAAAACTTGTTATCTCATAAGC
>CAKSIN010000006.1 GCA_934463115.1 uncultured Clostridia bacterium | reverse complement strand
CATTTGCAACGGCTTTATTATCCTTATCGAGAACGGTTACGGTTGTCTGATTTGAAGTTGTTAGCGTATGCGTATCGGGAAGTGTAACGGTAATTTTACCGTCTTTAATTTCGATATACGCATTTTCAATCTTGCCCTTTGTGTCCTCAACCGTGATATTATATTCTGCTTTGGTGTCCTCTGTATCTGATTTTCCGTCGCCGTCTGTGTCCTTGCCCGGTATGGTTTCGGAAATATCTGTCTTACCGTCTCTATCGGTAATGCCCTCGCTTGTAGGAGGAAGAATGATAACTCCGTCTTTATCGGTAACACCTGTCAAAGACTTTATTTCCGTGTCCTCAACGGCTTTTTCGGAAACAACAACACTCATATCCTTTACAGCCGCATTATCTGCCTTGTTTGATACGGTTATAATAATTCTGTTCGCATAATCAAACTTTACGCTTTCGGGCAGTTCAACAGAAATGTTTTCTGCCAATTTAATGCTGCCGTCCTCGTTTTTGATTTCCGAATTGTGTTTAACATACGCTTTTTCAATCGCACCCGATTTATTTACAACGGTTACGATAAAACCGTCAACCTCTGAATAGCCGTTTGCGTCGGTATAGTCAAAGTTTGTCGGCGGCACAATAATTTTCCCGTCTGCATTTGTAATACCCGATTCGCTGTTTTCCGCAGCGTCAGAAACGGTAACGGAAATATCTTTAAGCGGTGCGCCGTCCTTGTCAAGCACGGTTACGGTGATTCGGTTTGCATAATCAATCATATTTTCAGCCGGAAGTTTTACGCTGAAAGAATTGTCCTCATTCAGAGTAACAAGAGCATTTTCGATATAGCCCTTTTCATCATTTACGAAAACATAGTAGCTTTGTAAATTAACCTTTCCGTCTTTATCGGTAAGCCCCGAATTTACGGGCGGTACGGTCAGCTTTCCGTACATATCGGTCATACCTTTTTCGATATAGTCCTTGTCGGCTATTACGATAACAGACACACCCTTTTGGGGATTGCCGTTCTGGTCGGTTACGGTGATGATTGCAGGGCTATCCTGTGTCAAAATTAAACCGTCGGGCAGCTTTACAACAATGTTATTGCTTTCGCCGGTATAGGTTTCGCAGTTCGGAATTGTAACATTGAGCTTATCCGTAACCTTGATAACATAGGTAAGTTTACTGTCGCCGTCCTCTTTTCCGATAGTGCCGTTATCGTCGCCTGTTGAGGATTTTTTGTCGGGCGCGATAAACTGTCCGTTTTCGTCTGTTACGCCTGTTGCGTTATTGCCGTTGTTGTCCGTAACAAAGATATTCAAACCCGTTGCTGCTGTCTGATTTTCGGTGTTGAATACGGTTATTGTTGTTCTGTCAGCAAAATCAAGCAGTCTGTTTTTCGGCAAGCGGATTGAAATGTTATCGTCCTTGTCAATCGTGATTTCGGAATTAAACACAGGCTTATTGTTTTTGTCCGTGAGAATAACGGAATATCCGCCGATTTCGGCTTTGCCGTCCTCGTCCGAATTATCCTTTGCCACAAGTTTGGAAATATCGGTGCTTTGCAAAATTTCTTTACACTCCACACATTCAATATGTTTTTTGCCGCCGTGTTCAATGGTAGCCGCTTCGTCAATTATCCATTCAGACGGTGCGTGTCCCTTTGCATTTTTGTAATCGCTCTTAACCGTGTCGCCGCAGACCTCGCAAACGGAAGTTGTAAATCCGATTTCGGTACAGGTCGGCTCGGTTACTGTCTTTTTGTAATTGTGAGGAATTTTATCCGTGTAGTTGCCTTTGTGGGAATCGCCGCAATCACAAGTAAAAATCGTGTAGCCCATTTCTGTGCAGGTGGGGGCAATTACGGTTTCGGTGTAGCTGTGATTTTTATGTTCCGTTAAGTCTGCGATATATTCCTTGCCGCAGTCGGGGCAGGTGTAGATTGTATATCCGTGCTCGGTGCAGGTCGGCTCAATTACTTTTTTGCTGTAATTGTGTTCGGTCTTATCCATATAGTCGGAAATATATTTATCGCCGCAGTCTGCACAAGTGTAAGTTGTATAACCAAACCCGGTACAAGTCGGCTTTGTGATTTCCGCATTGTAGTTATGCGGTTTCTTTTCTGTGTAGTCCGAAACAAATTCATCACCGCAGTTTACGCAAGTATTTGTTGTGTAGCCGTGTTCGGTACAAGTGGGAGCAGTAATATTTTTCGCATATTTGTGTTCTGCCTTATCGGTGTAATCGCCGATATAGCTGTCGTCGCAATTATCGCATTTGTATTCTGTATAGCCCATAGCTGTGCAAGTCGGAGCAACTATCTTTTCGGAATAGCTGTGTCCTTTCGGAAGTTCTAAAACCGTACTGCATTTTTCACAAGTTTGCGGCTCTGTGCAAGTAGCTTCCTTGCCCGGTGTATGTCCCGTTGCGGATTCCGCTTTAATCATTTTTTCATTGCAGCCTGTATTTTTACAACGGTACTCAATTACACCCTCGCTCTCACAAGTGGAATTTGTAACGGTATGTCCCTCGTCCCAATCGTGTCCGGTAGGCTCGGTGTAGTCCGAAACATAATTCAGTCCGCACATAGTACAGGTTGAGGTTGTATAGCCTTTATCGGTACAGGTCGGCTCTTTGGTGATACGCTCATAAGCGTGTGAGATAATCGGCGTCATATCGGTAATATATGAATTGCCGCAAATTTCGCAGATGTGATTTGTATAGCCTACATTTCTGCAAGTGGGTTGTACTTTTTCAGTCTTGTATTTATGCTCACCGACGGGAGTTGTTTCCTCATAAAAGCTGCCGCATTTGTCGCAGAGGTTTAATTTCAAGCCGCCTTGCTTGCAGGTTGCTTCACGAATTGTAATTGCCTTGTAATTATGTCCGGTCGCTTTGGTGTAATTTCTCTTGTCAAGATTTCCGCAGCCATCGCATTGCCAGCGTTCATAGCCGAGGTTATCACAGGAGGGAGCAACGGTTTCCAAATATCTGTAATCGTGTTCGTGTTTTTCGGGAAGTACAATAACAGTTCCGCCGCTGTTATCGTCCTTTTTGTCCTCCAGCAGCCACACATACGATACACCGTTTTCCGTCATTGTTTCGCCCTGATACTTATATGAGATTTCATAGTACACGGGATAATATCCGGCGTCGGTGTAGTTCGGAGCAGAAGTGAGATTGCATTTGCCTGCACTCGTTCCGTAGCGAATACTTGTATGTACGCCGCTGTCCGACAAGTCGCTGACGGTTACGGTGTGGGATTTATTATCCGCATTTCCGTAGTATGACGAAACAACAGATTTTGCGGTTACATACTCGCTTGTGGAATATCCGCAGTCATCGCATTTTTCGGATATGAAAAAACGGTTGTTGCCAATCTGACCGTCAACCGTTTCTGTAAAATTGTGTGATTCTCGTTTCTCGGAGGCTCTTGCTTTCGTACCCTTGCAAAACTGACAATATCGTCCGGCTTTTAACACTGTTGTATGATAATTCTCGTTATATGGTGTGTATGTGGTATTGTCAAAGTCCAAGAAAAAATTGTGGTCGCAGGAGTTTAAGCCATAAACATTACGGCTGAATCCGTATGCGTCTTTGCCGTCAACGGAGTTTATTGTTCCGCAGGTCTGACAAATTGATTTTGTCCAATGATATGTTGAGTAGCTTGCGTCTTGATTCGGCCGCCCGCTGTCAAGGTTGCCCTTTGTTTTTCCGTCAACCATAGTTCCGTCCGAAAATTTAACGCCCCTGTTTAATGCGGTTGTTCCGCTTTTGGTATATTCGGGCGTTCTGTAAGTAAGCATTATCGTGTCTTTGTTACATACCGTGCACCAGCTTGTTTCCTGCGTGATAGTCGCATTAAAATCAAGCTCGTTTGTTCTGCCGTTTGCAGATACCCATATATCCGCAGGATCGACATATTCGTTTACCTGTGCCGCATAGGTCGTTATCGGCGTAAATCCCGAAAGCAGCGTTGACACCGCCAATGCCGCCGACAGAATATTTTTTAATTTGCTTTTGAAATTCATTTTATTTTTTCCTTTCTCGATTTTATTAAAACGCGTTTTATCTGTATCAAAGCCGTTTATTTAAGGCGGTCTGCACTTTTTGTAATCTGATTTTCTCATAGACAAAACCGCCTTAAAAATGTTTCATATCGTGATTGACCTTCGCTCTGTAATAGCTGTCAATGGTGGAGGGGGCGTTAAACAGAGCCGCAAGCATATATTTTTTGATATTGCGAATATCCGTTGTGTTTTCCCTCATACAGTCGATAACATACTCGATATGCTCAGAATTTAATTTTAACAGCTTTGATTTCACGATTGCCGCCGGGTAGGTATCGCCGGCAATGACAAGACTTGCTTTCTGTGTGCAAACCGTTTCTGTCATAAGGTCAACGATTTCGTCAAGCATAGCAATATCCCGCTCGTTGCGAAGGCTCAAAATGTCATACTCGATATTTTCTTTGATTATTTGTCGGTATGCTTCAACCTCATCATATCCAATCCTATCCGAATTTTCTTTTTGAGAGTCCGCCGGTCTTGTCGGCTCGACCTCTTTTTGATATGATTTGATTGGATAAGTATTTGATACATCAGTATTTAATTCTTTTTTATTTAATATATTAGTATTTAATTGTGCGGTGTTTTCCTGTATAGGCTCTGCCTGTGCAGGAATATCCAATACAGGATTTTCCCGTATAGGTTTTTCCCGTTCAGGCGGCGTGTTTTTAGGCTGCTCCAAAATCGTGTACTCAATCGTGGTAAGCTGTCCCTTTTCGTTTCTCATACGCTCACGGATAATATATCCGTGCTTTTCAAGCTCTCTGATACAGGAGCTTATGCTGTCGATTCCGTCCTTGCAGATTGCCGCAAGTCCTTTTGTTGTGTAGTCCCAATTTTCGGGGAGCGACAGCATAAGGGATAACAATCCCTTTGCCTTTAATGATAATTCCGTATTTCTCAAATGGTGGTTGCTCATCACGGTATAGTCGCGCGTTTTGTCTATTCTGAAAACTGCCATTTCAAAAATCTCCTTTCCTGTGAAATTAAAAAAGCGCCGGGATTTTTTATCAATCCTGACGCCGTTGCTCCGGTTTATTCTGTTTTTCAAGCGGCACATACGCCGAACACGTTTTGCCGTTATGGCAATGCAAGTACGAACAAAACGGATTTCTGTTGTCGAGCAAATATGTGTCCTGCCCGATTTTACAAACAGGGCATAACTGCTTTGAATTTTCGGTTTTCATTTCTGATTTTCCTTTCGTGGTTTGAACAACAAAAAAAGAATACCATTTTTGCAGGTATTCTTTGATTTGTATTAAGTTTCAAGTACATAGTTGTTTGCCTGTTGTCCTAAAATGTTGATTTTATGCGATTTTGAAAAGTATCGTTATCTAACTTCATTATTCAACCGCCCCGGCTGGAATGATTTAATTGCACTTGTTGAAGAAAATAAAGTCGGTACAATCATTGTAAAAGATATGTCAGGACTTGGGCGCGATTATCTCAAAGTCGGTTTCTATACAGAGGTTATGTTTGTTGAAAAGAATATCCGTTTTATTGCTATCAACAACGGCATAGACAGTGCCAATCAAACTAACAGTGATTTTACTCCGTTTCTTAATATCATCAATGAATGGTATGCAAAAGACACGAGCAAAAAGATTAAGACAGTTATGAAAGCAAAAGGCGAATCGGGTAAAACACTAACCACTATTCCGCCGTTTGGATATATGAAAAGTCCTGACGATAAAACAAAATGGATTGTGGACGAGCCTGCGGCTGAAATTGTGCGTAAAATTTTTAATCTGTGTATGAATGGCTATGGACCTTCTCAAATAGCAAAAAGGTTAAGAGAAGAAAAAGTTTTAACCCCTGCTGCATATTGGCAGAGTATAGGACGGACAACAAATTTGCCTACTCCTGAAAATCCTTATCGTTGGGTAGCTGATACAATATCAACTATGCTTGAAAAGAAAGAGTATTTGGGGCATACGGTGAATTTCAAAACCTATAAGCAATCATACAAAAGCAAGAAGAAATTGCACAATCCCGAAGAAAAACAACTGATATTTGAAAACACCCACGAAGCAATTGTTGATGTTGATACTTGGGAACGGGTGCAAGAGTTAAGAAAGAACAAACGCAGACCGACACGAATAGGCAAAACTAATATGTTTTCAGGCATAGCCTACTGTGCTGATTGCGGACAAAAACTGTACTACTGCACAAGCAAATATTTTGAAAGCAGACAAGACCATTTTGTGTGTTCTACTTCACGCAAGGTCAAGAAAGAATGTTCAACACATTTTATTCGTGCAACGATACTTGAACAGGGTGTATTAGCACATCTTTAATATGTGATTGGAACTGTTGCAAGTTATGAAAATCAATTCCGCAAGGTATTGGGTGCAAAGCAAAAGGCAGAGGTTAAAAAGGAGCTTTCTGCAAAGAAAAAACTGCTCTCAAAAAGCGAAAGCAGAATTCAAGAATTAGACCTATTGTTTCAGCGTATTTATGAGGATAATGTCAGCAAAAAAATCTCGGACGAAAGATTTGAAATGCTATCGGAAAACTACGAAACGGAACAGGCGGAATTAAAACAAATTATTGAAAAGTTATCCACTGAAATATCTGAAACGGAAGAACAATCCGACAATGTAGAAAGATTTATTTCAAAGGTACATAAATATTTTGATTTACAGGAACTAACTCCGTCAGTATTAAACGATATGGTAAAGCGTGTTTATGTTCACGCACCGCAAGAACTTGACGGAAAGCGAACACAAGAAATTGACATTGTTTATGATTTGGTCGGCATACTGCCACAATCATTACTTAACAACGAAGAAACGGCATAGAAAGCCTATGCCGTTTCACCGAAAACAATATTACTGTTTTATTAAGGACACCCCAAAGATGCCCTTTTTAGTTAATCTATAAACTTTTGACAGTACTCTTTCAAATCAGGAATATCGCAGGTGGCGGTTTCCCAAAGAATATCAATGTCGATTTCACCGTAATTATGAGCAGCTATATTTCGCATAGCTTTAATTTCACGCCAAGGCATTGCATTATTTTCAGCCTTGAACTCTTCGGTTAGCTTGCCGACCAGTTCTCCGATTTGAAGAATGCACATTGAAATCGCATTGCGTGCAACAAAATCTTCGTTGAAAGATTCAGGTGTCAGATTAAAGCGTGAAATGGTTGCACTGATTTCATCAGAATATTGTATGATTTTCTTAAGCACAATTTCATTTCTGGTATTCATAGAGAACCACCTCATCTCTGACAGAATCCTTAATAAGCGAGCGGTTGAGCGAGGAATATGTCATTACATCAACATTTTTACCAAGCTTATCCTGAAGTGAATTTATAAAGCTGTTAAACATAAACAAGCCCTTAATATCGCCTTTGTCAATAAGTAAATCAATGTCGCTTTCAGGTGTCTGCTTTCCGGTAGAGTAAGAGCCAAACAATGCAACCTTTTTAACACCGTATTGCTTGGCAATGTCACTAACAATCATACGAAGCTCTTGGGCAGAATATACAGCCATAAATCCACCGCCTTTCATAAAAAAATCCTGTATCATACGATACAGGATTTTGGTGCGGATAAGAGGACTTGAACCTCCATGAAATTGCTTTCACATGGACCTGAACCATGCGCGTCTGCCAATTCCGCCATATCCGCATATCAATCTTGATCGTATCTACAGTTTAACACAAAAAGAAGAATTAATCAAGATATAATAAAACATAAAGTTTTAAAAAATAATCGTATACCAAACCGAATGTTCGGTACACGATAGAAAGTGGTGCGAGTGATGGGACTTGAACCCATACGTCATCGACACACGCCCCTCAAACGTGCCTGTCTGCCTATTCCAGCACACTCGCGTTTCAACAGTGACTAGTATATCACAATCGCATGTATTTGTCAACACAAAAATGCAAAAAATTTAAATTTTATATTTTCACCCAAAAAGATGAAAATAATTCGCTGATTTTTTAATATTATTCCATATTTGCATCGCAAAAACCACTTGATATAATCTTCGCAGTAGTGTATAATACAAAACATAGGATATTTTTGACAAACATCGCTGTGTCGGAGGCAGAATATGATAGGATTTGGAACATTGATAAACGTTGCCGCGGTAGTTGCGGGCGGAATCGCCGGAATCGGCGGCGCAAAATTTATGCGCGATGAATACCGTGAAACACTTGAAAAGGTTTGCGGCATAAGCGTGCTGTTTATCGGAATTGCCGGCGCAATGGAAAAAATACTCTCCGTGTCCGGCGGAAAAATTGAAGCCGGGTGCAGTATGCTCATTACGCTTTGCCTTGTTATCGGGGCGTTTATCGGCGAGGTAATAAATATTGAAGGCGGATTCGAAAAATTCGGCAGCTGGCTGAAAATTAAAACAAAAAGCACCGGAGATACCCGTTTTGTCGACGCATTTGTAACAGCGTCGCTCACGGTGTCGATAGGTGCAATGGCGATTGTCGGCTCGATTCGCGACGGAATAAACGGCGATTGGTCTGTGCTTGCTGCAAAATCTGTTTTGGATTTTATAATCATTCTTGTGATGTCGTGTTCTCTCGGGAAAGGCTGCATTTTTTCGGCATTGCCGATTTTGGCTTTTGAGGGTGGTATTACACTGTTCGCCGTGTTTATCAAACCGTTTATGACTCAGACTGCGCTCGATTACATATCGCTTATCGGCTCGATTCTTATTTTCTGCGTCGGACTGAATCTTGTCTGGGGAAAGAAAATCCGCGTGGCAAATTTGCTTCCGTCTATATTGCTTGCATTCGCTGCCTCGTATTTAATATAAAGGAGTGGGGAACAATGAAAAGACTAATGCTTATAGGCGATTCGATTCGCCTGAACTATCAGGAAAAGGTAAAGGAAGAACTTGCGGGAGAGTTTGATGTGTGGGGCAGTGAGGACAACTGCCGTTTTGCAAAATACACATTAAATGAACTCGGCAGACTGTTTAGTGAATTTTCAAACGGACGCGAGGATGTGGAACAGCAGTTTCTTATGCCGGTGTCCGGCGGAAAGACAATCGTCCGCCCCGATGTTATTCACTGGAACAACGGTTTGTGGGACACGGCCATTGTCTGCAAAGAGGACGGTGCATTTACACCTGTAGATGAATATATCAGCTATATGTCCAAAATCCTGCGTGAGCTGCGCAAGGTAACGGACAAGGTTATTTTTGCAACAACAACACCGGTAAAAGAGCCGAACCTCAATGAGGATAATAATATAATTACGGAATACAACAAACACATTGTGGAATTTATGAAAGAAAACGGCGTGTATGTAAATGACCTGAATGCTCTTGTGGCGCAGAATCCGGACAAGTATCTGCGTCAGGATAATATTCACCTGAGCGATGACGGAATTGCACTGTGCGCAAAGGCTGTTGCCGACTGCGTACGCGATATTGCGCGTTAGTTAAAGTCGGCCGAGGAGTGATTTGATGTCGGTTAAATTGTATATGGTGCGCCACGGCTACAGCGAGGCTAACAAGCAGAATTTTTTTGCCGGTCACCGCAATGCGGAGCTTGACTCCGTCGGAAAACTCCAGGCGCAAAGGCTGGGAGAGTACTTTGCAAAACACCGGCCGGATGTCTTGTATTCAAGCGATTTAATCCGTGCGGTGCAAACCGCAGAGCCTGTTGCAAAGGCGTGCAGTCTGCAAATAATAAAGTGTGAAAATCTCCGCGAAATTAACGGCGGTGCATGGGAGGGCATGCCTTTTTCCGATATTGAAAATCTGTACCCGAATGAGTACAGATTGTGGAAATCGGATATAGGGCGCTCCGTGTGCCCCGGCGGCGAAAGCCTGCAGCAGCTGTCGCGCAGAATAATTGACGCCGCGACCGGGATATGCATGCAAAACGACGGCAAAAGCGTTTGCATCGTAACGCATGCCACACCGATACGCGCCGTGTGTACACATGCGGCAGGTTTGCCCGTGGAAGATATGAAGAATATTCCGTTTGCAGACAATGCGTCCGTGAATATTTTTGAATTTTCGGACGGTATATTCACACCGAAATGTATTAATTACACAGAGCATTTAGGCGCGCTCGGTATCAAAACGCAGCTGTAGCTGCTTTTTTGTAATGTGTATATATGCCGCAACGCATATTATTGCCGACAAAAGTGAACCGAGAGGGGACGCAAGCCCAATGGGATACAGCGTGTCGGCAAATGTTTTTGACGCATAGTATGCCACGGGAATTCTTACAAGAACAATGGATATCACATTGTGCATAAATGATATTTCGGATTTTTCCAGTGCGCAGAAATATCCGCTGAAGCAAAAAGACGCTCCGGCAAAAACGCAGTCAAAAACATAGCTGCGCAGATACTGACCGCCGAGTATTCGGACGGTCGGATCGTCGCCGAAAATTCCTACAATATCTTCGGCAAAGAACTGTGTTATGACAGAAACAGCCAATCCGAATCCCATTGCTACCGCTATGGCATACCAAAGTGTGCGCCTTGCACGCGCAGGTTTTGCCGCGCCGAGATTTTGGGCGGCAAGTGCCGACACCGCGGAAAGCATGGACGACGGCGGCAAAAAGAATATGCCGATTATTTTTTCTACAATTCCCACCGCGGCTGCGTCATCAAGACCGCGTCTGTTTGCAAAAATTGTTATCAGAACAAATGAAATCTGTATAAATCCGTCCTGAAGTGCGACGGGTATTCCGACTCGCAGTATCTGACTCATCGTTATTTTCGACGGCCGAAAATCTGCTGCCTTTACGGATATTCCGATATTTTTTCTACGTATATAAATCAGCGCCGCAGCCACGCTTGCTGTCTGCGAGAGTGTTGTGCCGAGAGCGGCTCCGGCAGTGCCGATATTCATTTTTCCTATGAATATAAAGTCAAGTACAATGTTTACGACGCATGCAACGGCAATAAAGTACATCGGGCTTTTCGAATCGCCCATTCCGCGCAGTACGGAGCTTATAATATTGTATGCTGTTATGAACGGTATTCCGATAAAGCATATTCTAAGGTAATCCAATGTGCCGCCGACTGCCTCGGACGGAACCGACATTATGACGGTTATCGGTTTTGCGCAAAGCAGCAAAACGAAAGTCGCAAAAACGGATATAACCATAAACAGTGTGATTGTGTTTCCTACGGATTTTGCCGCTCCGTGCTCATTTCCGGCGCCGACGTACCGTCCGATGCTTACCGTTGAACCCATTGCAAGCCCGACTATAATAACGGTGAGCATGTGCATGACCTGGCTGCCTATCGATACCGCCGTGATATCCGCAACACTGCCGTATTGCCCGATGATGAACAAGTCCGCCATTCCGTAGAGCGTTTGAAGAAAGTATGACATCAGGTACGGAAGCGAAAAAAAGATAAGTTTTTTAAAAACATTTCCCTCTGTAAGATTCGTTTTCATATGTAACCCTCCCAATGTTTTCTTCATTATAAACTCTACAATTGTTATAGAGTCAAGAGGGTATTTAAAAAAATTTTTAAACAGCGTCGGTTTTACTTTCGGAATCACTTGTCGGCGGCAGGAATGTAACGTTTCCCGTGAGAATTTCCGTGTAAGAAAAAGACACGTTTCGCGATGCCCGGTAATTTGAATCGGACGTTCTTATCACAAATATGCTTGGATACACAGAATCTATGGTACAGTTGCAAAAATGTGTCCGTTTTCTGCCGCGTTTTGCTGAAATATCAAAATTTTTTCCGATACTGTTTTTAACAATTTTCTTTATTTTTTCTATTTCTTTTTCGTGCATGCAAAATCACCTCGTGTATATTATTTCCGTATCAAGAAAAAATATACAAGCAAAATGCCGGAACAGATTGTGGGGAAACCTGCGCCGGCATTTTGCTTGTACAAAGTATATTAATCTTCCTGCTGCTCGTATTTTTTCATAAGGATTTTGGAATTTTTACATTCTTCATAGTCCCAGCTGCAGCAGTGGTTGAACATCCAGTTTTTCTTGTCCTTGTAGGAGCGGAAACGCATATTTTGCAGCTCGCATCCCACAGCGGAGTTTTTTTCGTACATAAAGAAAGGGCATATTGCATATAGTGGCATGTTGCATTTCACCCCTCATTGAAGCTGAAATGTATGTACGTATTTTCCGTAGCTCATGCCTGCCTCGCGGCTGAGACGCGCCACCTGGCTGAGTGACAGTATCGGTGAGCGCCGCCTTTGCGCAGCGGATTTCTTTGCCCTGCCGTTGGCATACTGGCGGCATTCTTTGCTGCAATATTTTTTTCGGCGTTCCGACAGAAAATCGTTGCCGCACCAGGCGCAGGTGTATTTTTTTGTCTTGATTGCATGCCGGCGCGCCATTTTTCTGCGGCAGCGCGGTGAGCAATATTTACTTGCGTTATTTTCGGTGGCAAATTGTTTGTTACAAGCGGGACATGTCAAATATCTTATCATAGTGTGATTCCTCCAAAAGTCATTTTGTCCGAAAGTGAATATGTAATCATTTCGGCAGCATATCTTTTGCACCGGGGCTGTGCAAGTCTGTTTCGCAAACGGTCGGACAGGCAAATTTCGACTATCCGGCGAAACATTGCTTACATGCAGTATTTACTGTTTTCATGCGAAAGAAATCTGTTAAAGAAAACGCAGTATAAAATATGTACCGAAAAAGCTAAAATATTGAGCTTTCGATTACAGCTCCTGCCCAAAACAGCAATACGGGTGAAAATAACTTAAATAATGATATAATATCCGTGGTTTTTGCAAATCTCTTAATCTTTTTCATAATATCGTGCATATCGGCGGTGTCTTTTCACCAATATGCGACCTCCTCTCATTTTAAAAGTCATTTTAATATTTATTGTGCATGTTTTCGATATCGACACATTTATAATACACCTAAAACTTGTCGATGTCAACACATTTTTTGAAAAAAATGAAAATTTTTAAAATTTTTTTTGAAAAACTGTTGCATTATCGAAACATATGTGGTACAATACATATATCGACAATATATTTGAAATTGTGCAATAAATGTTTCTGCATCGACAATTTATCATATCGAAAGGAATGATTTCATGTCAGAACTCGGCGAAAGATTAAAAAAACTTCGTAAGGAAAAGCACCTTACACAGGCACGTTTTACAGAGATTCTTCGCAGTAAATACAATCTTAAGACAGACAGAGTAATGGTAAGTAAATGGGAAACCGGATTTCAGACTCCGCATACCGACACTCTTGCAGCCGTTGCGGACGCACTGGACGTGAGCGTTGACTATTTGCTTACCGGGGTGGAGAGTATTCACGAATCGTCGGACGACGACGGTGGAATACCGGTAAAGAAAATCCGCATGCTCGGTTCCATTGCCTGCGGAACACCTATATTTTGCAATGAGGAGTTTGAGTACGTTCTTGCTACCGGTGAAAACGCGTCTGCCGACTTCTGTCTGACCGCAAAGGGCGACAGCATGATAAATGCCCGTATTGCGGACGGGGATATAGTGTTTATCAAGCAGCAGGAGGTTGTGGACAACGGCGAAATAGCCGCTGTTGTAATCGGCGATGAAGCAACGCTCAAACGCGTGTACAAAACAACCGACGGACTGATGCTTGTCGCGGAAAACCCGGCATATCAGCCAATGTATTTTTCGGGTGAGGAACTCGAAAACACTCACATAATAGGAAAAGCGATTGGTTTTCAAAGCATGAATCTCAGTTGATTTATTAAAATAAATGACACGGGACATGTCATTACAGCCCAAAACACGTGTTTAAATTTAATTGCGTGTTTTGGGTATTTTTTTGCACGGGCGGCATATATATTGTATATAAATTGTTTTAGGAGGATGAAAATGTCGCTGGAGTTAGATACACAAAAAATTCAGATTAATGAACCGCTGAAAGCCACGAATGTCAGAACGGTGGTAGACACCGATATAATTGTTCCGGATTCAAAACCCGATGTGCTCAACGTACTTCAGGTAAATGCCATATCGTCGGTAACGGAAAAATATGTTCAGAAAGACAATATCACTGTTTCCGGAATGATAGACTACACCATTTTGTATTCGGGCGACGAAGAGCCGGTTCATGTAAAGAGCATTAATTTTCGCACGCCGTTTTCACAGCAGATAGAGGTAAGCGGAATAAGCGACGATATGCTCAGTTACATACGTTCCGATGTCCGCCACATTGAATACCATATTCAAAACAGCCGCAAGATTAATGTCAGGTCGGTTGTATCGCTGGACACAAACGTTATTGATTCAAAAATTTCATCGGTTGTGTCGGGTATACATTCGGATTCGTCAATTCCGTCAAAAAGTGAGGTGATAAAAGCATTCAACCTCGCCGTGTGCAGTGAAAACAGCTTTGAAATTGAGGATAGTCTGCATGTTCCGGGTGCCAATCCGAATATAGATGATATATTAAAATCCGATATACGTCTGGACAGCGGCGAAATGAAAGTTGTAAACAACAAGGTTGTGGCAAAGGGCAGTGTGGTTGTAAATACCCTGTACACCTGCGACGACGATATTTACTATATGGAAAACGAAATTCCCTTTACCGAGGTTATGGATGTGGAGGGGATAACGCCGGATATGCATTCGGATATCAGCTATACAATAGATGCTGCGTCATATGAAACCGAAAAGGATGACGAGGGCGCCGCAAACGGAGTTTATGTAAAAATCAACGTCGGATGTCTTGTCCGCGCCTATGAGGATGACAGCTACGAGGTTATTTCCGATGTGTACAGCCCCGATTACAAGCTGAATGTTTCAAGAAAGAATATCAATGTCAGCGAAATACTCGACACATCAAATCCGAGTCTTAATGTTTCCGACACACTTTCGCTGGGCGATGATATGCCGGAAATGGTAAAAATATATAACTTCCTTGCACAGCCGTATATAGATTCTGCCGCAATTGAAAATGGAAATGTTGTGGTGGAGGGCAGTGTGAACACGCAGATACTGTATCTGTCGGACGATGCCGAATCGCCGGTATACTGTGCAAAAAAGGAGATTCCGTTTACATACAAAAAGGAATGCCCGGCAATCATTCCCGGGGCGGCGGTCAAGGCGTCGGTACACAGTGAACACGGCGGATATACTTTTAAATCGCCTACCGAGGCAGAGGTGAGAATATCGCTCAGACTCGGCATTGATGTGCTGCGCACACACTCGGCAGACGTTATAACCGATATAGCGGTGAATACCGACGAGCCGATAGACAAAAAATCTCAGCCGGGTATTGTGATATATTTTGCCGAGAGCAGCGACACACTTTGGGACATAGCCAAACGCTACAACACGACAGTGTCCGAGATTGTCGCTGTAAACAATATCGACGAAAATGAAAGGCTGCAAGACCGTCAGCAGCTTCTGATTCCGAAAAGGGTAGCCGAAACGGCATAATTTGGGAATATAGTACAACCGTCACCTCATATCAATGGAGTATGAGGTGATTTCTTTATGTTAAAAAAGCGTGTTACATCCTTTTTGCTTGCCGCATGCATTGCCGTATCACCTGCTGCGGCATTTGCCGAGGGCACCGACCTTAAGCTTTCGTGCAAATCCGCGCTGCTCATGGACAGCGCAACCGGCACAATTCTCTACGAGGCAAATTCTCACGAAAAACTGCCCATGGCAAGCGTTACAAAAATAATGACAATGCTCCTTGCAATGGAGGCAATAGACAGCGGACAGCTCAAATACAGCGATATGATAACGGGCAGCGCATATGCCAAAAGTATGGGTGGTTCAACAATTTTTCTTGACGAGGGCGAACAGCTCAGCGCTGAGGATATACTAAAGGGTATTGCCGTTGCATCGGGCAATGACGCGGCAGTGGCAATGGCGGAGCATATAGCCGGGAGTGCCGGGACGTTTGTGGATATGATGAACAAGCGAGCCTCCGAACTGGGAATGAAGGACACACATTTTGTAAACTGCAACGGTCTGGACGCAGACGGTCATTACAGCAGTGCGTATGATATAGCGCTGATGTCGCGCGAACTTCTCAAACACCCGGACATTCACAAATTCACGACAATATGGATGGATTCTCTGCGCGATGGAAAGTTTACTCTGTCGAACACAAATAAGCTTGTGAGATTTTATGACGGCTGTACGGGACTCAAAACCGGTTCAACAAGCAAGGCGATGTTTTGCATGAGTGCCACCGCAAAGCGCGACGGAATGCATCTTATAGCCGTGGTTATGGCTGCGCCCACTTCAAAGCAGCGCCAGGCTGACGCGTCATCACTGCTGAACTACGGTTTTTCAACCTACAGAATAACAAATGCCGTAAAAAAGGGTGACACGGCAAAAACGGTAAAACTGCAAAAGGGTGTTGAGGAACAGTGTCCGCTTGTGTTCGGCAGCGATGTGTCGCACATTTCGGCAAAAAGCAGTAAACCCGAAATAAAAAAGAAATACATAATAAGCAAAACTTATTCCGCTCCGGTGAAGAAAGGCGAAAAAGCCGGTGAAGTGATTTGCAGCCTTGACGGAAAAGAAGTCGGAAGATGCAACCTTGTTTTCGGCAAAAGCGTTGCAAAAATGACATTTGCATATTCGTATTCAAAAATACTTAATATCTGGGCGGCTAACGGTTGATTTCCTGATACTCTGTAGGAGTCATTCCGGTTTCGCGTTTAAACAGGCGGCAAAAATAACATTCGTCGCCGAAGCCCGACAGCTCGGATATTGCCGAAATCGGGTAACAGTCCGACAAAATCAGTTCCTTTGCGCGCGAGAGGCGCAGGTTGTTTATATATTTAACAGGTGTGGAGTTTTTGCACTTAAGAAATATGTTTCTTAAGTAAGTTGTGCTTATGTCGCACAGTGATGCGAGATACTCCACACTTATATTTTCCGATGTGTAGTTTTGATGAATATATTCAATTGCCGGTTCGATTATTTTTTCCGTGCTTTTCGGAACATACTTTTTTTCGTATTCGCCGAGCATGGCGCATATTATTGAATACAGTTCCGCTTTGCAGCGCATTTCATATCCCGCGGTTTTCTGGCGGAATGCCTTTTCGGCGGATTTGAATTTATCCGTCACGAGTGCGCCCATATTTATGACGAACGGTTCAAATATAACTTCTTCCGGAATTTTAAAGTTTATTGCGTAGCAGTCTCCCGCGCGCCGCGTTTCAACAACATAATCCGAATGTTCCGGCATAAAAATAACGTCGTTTTTTTCGGTGCGTATTGTTTTTCCGCCGCTGAAAATGTAATTCCTGATACCGGAGGTGTGCAGTGCAAGCCCGTGCGACGCTCTGTTCGGGTGAACCCTTTCGCCCTGCCCGAGCGGAATGTACAGCGCAAGAATTATTTTGTCTATATTAAAGTTGTGTTTAAAAAATTTTTCCATTAAACTCAATCCCGTTTGTTTTTTTACAGTATAACATTTTGTTGCGAAACAGTCAATATGTTTTGAAATGTTAATTGACTTTATTTGCATAACGTGATATCGTTTGTGTTGAAAAAATCAATATACATGGAGTGGAAAATTATGTTTGAACAAGACAGAAAATATATTGAAAACAAATATCACAAGACGGATGAACCGTTCGATCCGTATCGCAGAATGGCTTATCACGGTTATGAATACGACAAATCCACCGGATTGAGTGATGACGAAATAAAAGAAGGACTCGGCAGGCTCGCCGAAGAAATAAAAAATCTGCCGCACCCGGTCGCAAAGGCATACGCGGTAAAATACGTCATCGGCAACACAATGACGGATATAAACGCGCACGATTATTTTGTGGGACTTTGGAGAGTTAACAGGTTGGCAAATGATATTACCGTGAATCGTTGGAACAGGTAAGTTTTTGAGGAGAAAATTCTGCCTGTCAAGAAAAAGACAGATGATTTTAATGCCGCCGGGGCAGTTGCAATGTGGCCGGATTTTGACCATGTTGTTCCGGATTGGGATTCCGTGCTTTCGCTGGGATTTTCCGGGCTTAAAAAACGTGCCGAAGAATACCGCGAATTGCACAGAAAAAATAACACACTCACACCCGAAAAAGAAGCTTTTTTTTGACGGGATTATAATCGAGTACACCGCGATAATTGACTTAACAGACCGTCTTTTCAGGCAGGCTCTTGCTCAAACTCACGCAAAATCCGCAAAAATCGCCGAATGTATTTGCCATATCCGCGACGGTGCGCCGCGGCAGAAGCGGTATTGTTTTTTGCTGTGAACTCAGCATGGTAAAGGCTGTTATGGGTTACGGAGCAACATATTCCGAGGCTTTGTCGCTGCAATTTGAAAAGTATTTTGGATATATCAATCCGTCTAATATGTATTCCGCAACGATTGAGGTGGCACTTGCAAAAGGGATTTACGCATATCAGAGCGGTGTTAAATTCAATAATTCGGCAATACTTAACTGCGGATTTGCAACGCCGGTTGATTCGGTTATGGCGGTAAAGGAATTTGTGTATGACAAAGGTATTGTGTCGCTCGGCGAGCTTGCAAAAGCACCCGGAAAAATATCGGAATCTGCAGGTGCGTGTGTGCGGGTGGAACGTTTTGTGGAACAATCTGAGCGAAGAAGAACAGAACGCGTATATTAAAAGGACGGAGAACATAAATTGCTGAAAACGGAGGATATGTGACAATGGCAAATATAGCTCAAATCAAGAGATTTGCCGTTCACGACGGTGACGGGATACGAACGACGGTGTTCTTTAAGGGCTGTTCGCTCAAATGTGTGTGGTGTCATAATTCGGAGACTATTTACGCAAAAAAGCAGCTTGCGTTTTATAGCCACAAATGTATTATGTGCAAAGAATGTGCGCATGTGTGTACATGTCATGTGTTTTCAGACGGTGTGCATACGATTGACAGAGACAGATGCAATTTCTGTGCCGCGTGTGCGGACGTTTGTTCTCAAAACGCGCTGAATGTATTCGGTGAGAGTATGTCGGCGGAGGAAATATGCAAAATTCTTTTGAAGGACGCGGAATTTTATTCGCAGAGTAACGGCGGAATTACGCTGTTCGGCGGCGAATGTCTGCTGCAGCCGGAGGCGTGCCGCGAAATTTTGAACATAATGAAGAAAAACAACATTCACACAGCGGTTGATACATGCGGATATGTTCCGCGCGAAAATATAGACACCGTTATGCCGTACGCCGGAGGGACATTTTTCCGCGGCAAGGATGTTTGTTTGCTTGGTGCTGTTAACATGTGCGCTTTGCAAAATTAACCGACTATTGCGTCGTCTGCCGTAAATCCGCCAAGCGAATTTTCCTTAACCTGAACACAGACGAAGGTAATACCGGCATTATCGGCAGCAAAGAATTGCCGTTTTGCTTTCGGGGCGATTCTGAGCCAGTCGCCGGCGGTGAGTTTTATTTCTTCATCATCAATAACAACTTTTCCCTCGCCGGAGAGTACTCCGTATATTTCTTCGTTCTGTTTGTGTGAATGAACAAACGGAACATTTGCACCGGCAGGGAGTTGATTTATGCTTACTTCAGCACCTGTCAGGTCGAGTTTTTCATGAAGTTCCGTTCTGCCTTCATTTCCGATATTTGTTTTTGAATAATTCTTCATAACATGTACCTCCTGAAATATTTAAAATATATTGTTTGAACGAAGAGAATAACCGAAAATTCAATTTTGAAAAGCGGCTGTTCTCCCTCGGATGAATACAGTCTATCACAATGCACATGCAAAAACAAGTACGCACTTTTTTATAACTATATACAATTTTTATAATGTGTGGTACAATATACATGTGAGGTGAAAGAAATAATGAAAACAAAAAGTGAATTACCGGTCTGCCCGGTGGCAACGGCAGTAGCATTAATCGGAGGAAAGTGGAAGTTGCTTATTCTGCGCAATCTAAAATCCCGTCCGTGGAGATTTAACGAGCTTCAGCGGGATTTGGACGGAATATCGCAAAAGGTATTGACAGACAGTTTGCGTCAAATGATAGATGACGGGCTTGCATATCGCAAGGATTATCACGAAATGCCGCCGAGAGTGGAGTACGGATTAACGGAACTTGGGCGTGAAATGCTGCCGATTATTGACGCGCTTGCCGAATTTGGAAAATACTACAAATCGGTCTTGAAAAATACGTAGTTTTGTTTTATAATATTATTGGTTGGTTATGTTCATTTGACTCTGGTAATTTCAAATAATGAAAATAACGGGCGAATAATATCCGTCGGTACGAAACATTATACATTAAGGAGCGAAATGATATGAGAAAAAATTTTGGGGCAAAAGCGTATCTTTATCCCATGCCGGTGCTCATCATCGGAACATATGACGAGGACGGAACCCCCGACGCCATGAATGCCGCGTGGGGCGGTATCAGTGAAGAAACGGAAATTTCGATTTGTGTGAGCGCAGGGCACAAAACAACTAAAAACATCCTTAAAAGAGGTGCGTTCACCGTTAGCGTTGCAGACGATAAAAACGTTGCGGCATGTGACTATGTCGGCGTTGTTTCGGGCAATACTGAGCCGGACAAGGTAAACAAAGCCGGATGGCATGCCGAAAAGAGCGAATTTGTGGACGCTCCGCTTTTTGACGAACTTCCCATGTCACTTGAATGCAAACTTACCGGCTATGATGAAGAAACATGCAGACTTGTTGGCAAGATAGTCAATGTATGTGCGGACGAAAAGATTCTTGATGAAAACGGCAAGATTGACTTAAACGAATTTACACCGATTACCTATGATCCGGTGAACAACACCTACCGAAAAATAGGCGATGTTGTCGGAAAGGCATTTGGCGACGGGTTGAAATTAAAATAATATGAAACTTTCTAACAGACTAATGAAAATAGCACAGCTCATACCCCGCGGCGCACGCATTGCGGACATAGGAACCGACCATGCGTATCTGCCGGTGTACTGTGTGCAAAACAAAATATCACCCTGCGCACTGGCAATGGATATTAACGAAGGTCCTCTAAGTGCAGCGCACGCGAATGTGTGCAAATACGGTGTCGGCTCCGGGATTGAGCTGCGGCTGTCGGACGGGTTGTCGGCTCTTGAAGCCGATGAAGCCGATGTAATTGTTATTGCCGGAATGGGCGGTCTGCTTATCCGAAACATTATCGATGCAAAACCGAGCGCGGCAAAAACGTCGCTTCTGATACTGCAACCTATGAACGCGGCAAAGGAACTGCGCGAATATTTGTATTCTTCGGGATATTGTATTCAAAATGAATACATTGCTCATGAACCCGGGAAGTATTATAATATCATACTTGCCAAAACAGGGGACGATACCGCCGACGACGAAGATATGATTGTGGGCAGAAATGTGTACAAAACAAGTCCGGAGGAATTTTCGGGGTATATGAAAAGCCGCATTAATACTCTGAAAAAAATAACGGACGGAATTGGAAAATCGGACACCGCCGACGATTCAACGGCAGAGCATGAACTGGAAGTTTACGAAAGGACGCTGAAAAAATATGAGGGTAAATGATATAGCAAAAATCATAGAGAGTGATTTTCCGACATCACTCTCATTCGACCGCGACAATGTGGGACTGCTTGTCGGCGACGGTGAGGCGGAGGTGCAGACGGCGCTGCTCACATGCGATGTGGACTGCGGCGTTGTGGACGAAGCAATAGAAAAAGGCGCAAATCTCATAGTAAGCCATCATCCGCTCATGTTCCATCCGACAAGACGCATGACGGAATCGGATCCCGAACAGCGTACAATATGCAAAATGATTCGTGCGGGAATCTCTATGTATGCCGCACACACAAATCTTGACGCGGCATGCGGAGGAATAAACGATTACATGGCATACCTCACGGGTATCGGCGATACATCGGTTGCGGATATCGTGTGCACAAATGAGCGCGGTATTCACGGCTACGGCAGAATCGGCACACTTGCCGAACCTGAGTCTCTCGGCGAACTTATACGCCGTATAATAAAGACATTTGATGCCGACGGCGTGCGCTACACCGGTGACCTTACACGACCGATAAAGAGAGTTGCAGTGAACACCGGCGGCGGTGCCGATATACTGTACCGCTGTATTGAACTCGGATGTGATGTACTGATTACGGGTGATATCAAGTACAATGCCTACCGCGATGCCGAGCAGAGCGGAATGGCCGTAATTGACCTTATGCACTTCGACAGCGAGCATATTGTCAAAGACTTTTTTGCGGATTATTTTTCAAAGAATATTCCCGATGTTCAGACCGTAAAATCTATTGCAAATCAAAATGTTGTAAAAACATTCAGCGCAGCTGAATAACGGCAAGTATTACCGCCGCGGCAGTGAACAAAAACGTTGCCGCGGCGGCGGCGCGTTTGCGCTGTTTTGCAAGATATATTCCGAAACTGCCGCTGTACAGCGCGGCATACAGTGTGTACAGCGAATAAATTATCTTAATAATCATTTGAGCCGCCTCCGTTTGCAATTCCGGTTGTAACATCATATACCGTCCGCGTTATGCTTCCCTCGGGATCGTAGGCGGCATATTCGCTCCAATCGGAAAACTTCTTTTTCGTTATTCCCGAAAATCCGAAAACATCGCACCCTGCCGCCGACCGCTCTGTCAGAAACTTTTCCATGCATTCCGAAATATATTTGCTGTCCGAAAATTTTCCGTCGCACGATTCTACCGTAAGGTGAACCCTGATATATGCGTGTCCTCCGTCAAGCGACGCTTCGTATTTCGGCTTTTGAACACTGCGCACGTTCATGATTTCGCCGTTGTATTCAATCGGCACGGCGGCTGTGGATTTGAGCAGACCGAGCATTGATGTTTCGGCAATATCGCTTTGCAGTTTTCCGCCGTGAACCAGTGCGGCGCCCACTGTCGGAAATTCGTTGTCGGAGCTGCCTTTTTTTATCACCGGAGCAATGCAGTCGGTGTTGCAATACAGCGATTCGGTGTAGTCGGAGAGATGCATAACGGGAATGTATGAGCGGTTTTTCTGAAAGATATTCAAAAAATATTTTTCCGGATTTACCTCCATATCCGTTACCGCATTTTCCAGGTATTCACCCGGTGAAATTTCCGATACCGTCACAAGCGTCTGCGGACGCACATCGGGGTTGCGTTCAAGGTATTCGGCAATGTCTCCGAGGTATTCGCACGCTGCCATCCGTGACGCAACAACAATGCACATATGCGCAAAATTAAGCTGTTTGCTTATGTGTGAATTAACGCTCATCACCGCGTTTTCAATGTCGGTTGATTCGGCGGTAAAACTGCGCATGCTCTTTTTTGCACCACTGTCGCTTTCCGATGAAAATTCGCCTATATCCGCAACGGCAAATGTAAACCGAATGTTTTCATCTCCGCACGGCTCAACACCGAGCGCCACCACCTGTGCGAGGGAATCTATTTCGTTGTTGTCATAGCATCCGCAAAGAAGCAGCATAATCTGTGCAGCCGACAATATCGCTGCTGCCGCCCTAATCAGTTTTTTGTTCACGGTTTGAAATCCTCCATAATCTGTAAGTAATTATCGTTACCGAGTATATTACAACCGCCGTGCAGGCAAATGCGGCGCGCACACCGTCTTTCGGCACAATGCCCGACAGCATTATCGCCGCAAGTATCACTGCCGGCGCTATGCCGCGGCTGTCACCGCAATCAAAGCTTTTTTCAAATAAAACGGATGTAAACAGCGCTCTTGCTCCGCAACTGATAAATCCGGCAATGAGCCACAAAATATACACGGCTCCGTCCAGCCGCTGCAAAAGTACCGATGTGTTTGCAAGAGCCGCAAGGCGGAATATCGGATAACGAAAATGCGTTGAAGCCGGGTATGCCACGCTGCAACAGTATACAAAAACTGCGCAGACGGCAAACAGACCGGATATTATCAGCGAACGCGAACCCACGCGCATTACCGCACCGCGGCTCTGAAAACGGTCGGATATTACACAAAGGTACAGTATGTCCGAAAAAATATATACCATTCCGACAGATGAAGCCATGCCGTCGGCACCGTTGCCGAAAATCGGCAGAGCGTTTGACAAACGCAGATTTTTAATGTTAAATATTACTATTACCAGCACAAATACCGCCAGAATTTTTCCTGCCGCTATTGCATAGCATGAGAGTGTTTGCAGACCGAATACGGACACGGCGAGCATTGCCGCCGCAAAAAACGCGGCAATATACAGTGCTGGCGACTGAGTAAGCACAACGTCGGCAACGGCACCTGTAAATATTCTGACGGATCGTGCGCAGCCAAAGAGCGATATTACAGTAAGGACAGATCCTATTGCCGCCGAGGCTGTTTTGCCGTAGCAGCTTTTCATCATGTCAAAAAACGGCACGTCATCGCACCGGCGAATACTTTCCGTAACGGCAAAAAACGCTGCCGCCGCCGCCGTGCATATCAGAGCTGCCGCAGCCGCTCCGCTGCCGGCAGCAGCGGTAAATCCGTTTATTGCGCCCACAAGTATTTCAGTTGTCAGGAGAATTACAAAAAGCCACTTTGTCTCATTTTCGTCAAGCATTTATTCTACCTCCTGTACAGCCATTTTCGGCTTATTTTGCCTTTCTTTTGAATGTCGCGCGGCTTGAGATACTCTTCGCGCACTTCTCCGCGCTTCCATATCGGCCGCCCGAAGATTAGCTCCGCAGCGCTCTTCGATTCGCGCGGGCACATCGGCGAAAGGAACGGCACACCGAATGACTTTGTGCCTGCGGCGGCAAGAGTGTTTACAAAGAATACCGCCGTCACCCCGGCGAGACCTGCCACTGCCGCGCCGAATATATATAAAAACCGCGAAAACCTGAATGAAAACGACAGCGAATACGACGGAATTGTGAATGCTGATATTCCGGTTACGGCAACAATAATAATCATTATGGGACTCACAATGTTTGCGTCTACCGCCGCCTGACCTACTATAAGTCCGCCGACTATTCCGAGTGTTGAGCCTATAGGCCCCGGAACACGTATTCCGGCTTCTTTTATCAGTTCAAACGCCAGTTCCATAAGCAGCAGCTCCGCGACAGCGCCGAGAGGCACCGCCGAGCGCGACGACGCTATTGCATATGTGAGGTTTGTCATAAGAAGTTCGGGGTGGTAGTTCATAAGCGATACGAAAACCGCCGGAAAGAGTGAAGCTATTATTGCGGCGGCATATCTCAGTATACGTACGAAAACCGAATACGGGTATCGCAGATATTCATCCTCGGCGGAGGTTATCAGGTCAAAAAATGTCACCGGCATAACCAGCACGTGCGGACTGCCGTTCATAACCAGTGCCGCGCGCCCCTCGGACACTGCTTTGCACACTCTGTCCGGCCGCTCCGTTGTCATTATCTGCGGCAGCGTTGTGTACGATTCTTCTTCGATGTATTGCTCCACATCCAGCGACGACAGAATATATTCGGCGTCTATCTCATTTATACGGCGGCGTATTTCGTCTACAAGGCCGGTATTTGTCACATTCCCCAGATACACCAGCGCACCGGGTGTTTTGCTTGTTTTGCCGAGAAACACGTTTTCCATAATGAGATTCGGATTGTTCAATGTTTTTCGTATAAGCGCCGTATTGGAACGCAAAACTTCGTTAAAACCCTCGTGAGGCCCCTGGATGACCGCCTCATTTTCCGGGCTGCCGATTCCGCGGTGTTCCCATGACTTAACATCCACAATAAATCCGCATTCCATTGTATCTATGAGCAGTGCCGCGTTTCCGATATTAACCTTTTCCGCCATTTCGCGCAGGTTGTCGGTGCGGGTAATCTGTCCCTGTGTTAAAATACGGTTTTCAATATAATCGGCAAGTTTGTCTGTGACGACGTTGGGTTCACCCGAGGTGAGCATCAGCGGTTTTAATATAAAATCGTTTATCGAATCGCCGTCGGACAGACCGTCTACCGAGACGAGTATTGCGGCATATTCCCGTCCGCCTTTTTTAACGGAAAATTCGCGCAATACAATATCGCCGTTTTTCGGTATGTTGAACGTTTGGCATATATATTTCTTGTTCTCGGTCAGGTCAGCGCTCACGTTTTTGTCCGTGAGGGCATTTTTGCCCGGGAAGCATTGCTTCAGGCTGAAGCTGTAATCATTTTTGTTATTTTTGTAAAGGAAAAATTTATTCATTGTATCACCGCATGTATTATGTGTGTAAATTAAAAAAATATAATTAAAATTTTTAAATTTATATGGTAATTTGCGAAATTATGTGATAAAATATATTTATGATGATACCCGAATTCAATCGGGAAAGACGAAAGGATATGAAAAAATGCCCGATATTATAAAAAAGAATTTGCAAACCGGGATAAATCTGTATTATATTCCCGACAAAAAATACAAGACGGTTTCGATGAGCCTGTTTTTGCACAGGAATCTGTCCAGGGACGAAGCCACGGCAAACGCTTTGCTCGCAAAGGTTCTCGGACGCGGAACGGCAAAATATACCGATATCAACGCGCTAAATTGCCGTGCGGAGGAACTGTACGGAACATTCTATGATGTAAACATTACCAAGAAAGCATATGCGCAGAGTATTGTGTGTACCGTTAATTTTCTTTCGGACAGCTATGTTAAGGAGAGCCTTTTTCCGGCGGTGTCGGAGCTTATGCTCGACCTTGTTTTTGATCCGTATATAACGGACGGCGGATTTGACAAATCGTATATTGCGTCGGAAAAGCGCAACCTCAAAGATGACATCGAAGGTCTTATAAACGACAAACGCAGCTATGCTGATTTCCGATGCATAGAGGAAATGTGTGCAAACGAGGCAAACTCGATATTTGAATTCGGTTACCTTGACAAAATCGATTTGATTACTCCGGAGGATTTGTATTCGCATTACAAAAGCATAATCACAACAAGTCCGATAGATATTTACATCGTCGGCGATGTGGATATAGACAGTGCCGAAAATCTGTTTGCCGAATACCTGTCGCGCTTTGACTTTAACTGCCGTGAACTTGGTTCCGATATGAATATTATCCGAAGTGCCGGGGAGGTAAAATATGTGAGCGACGAGCTCGACGTTATTCAGGGCAAGCTGGTAATGGGATTTCGCGCGGCGCTCTCAATAGACGACAGCGATTACTACGCACTCCTTGTCGGCAACAGTATATTCGGAGCCGGTGCACACTCAAGGCTGTTTAATACCGTGCGTGAAAAGATGAGCCTGTGCTATTACGCGTCATCCCGTCTTGACAAATTCCGCGGCATAATTCTTGTAAGCTCGGGAATTGAATTTGAAAATTATGAGAAGTCGAAAGATGAGATATTAAGACAGCTGAAAAATGTTTCCGGCGGTGATTTCACGGATGAGGAGCTGGATGTATCGCGCGAATTTATTGTAAACAATTACCGTTCGTACAAGGACAGTCCGTATATGATGAAAGATTATTACCGCGGTCATGAATTTTCAGAAAACCGCGACACGATAGATGAGGCAATAGAAAAAATCAAGAATGTGCACCGCGAAGACGTTGTGCGCGCTATGGCAAATATTGCGCTTGACACCGTGTATTTTCTCAAAGGAAAGGAGCAGGATAAGGCATGAATTATTCACTCATAGAGAGCAGGGAACTGAACGAAAAAATGTATGTCGGAACGCATGAATCCGGGTTGGGGGTGTTTGTTGTTCCGAAACGCGGATGCACAAAAAAGTATGCGACATTTGCGGCAAAATGCGGCTCGGTGAACAACTGCTTTGTTCCTCTGGGAGAAAGCGAGCCTTTTTCCATTCCGGACGGTGTGGCGCATTTTCTTGAACACAAGATGTTTGAGCAGAGCGACGGGAGCAACGCATTCGATTTGTTTGCAAAATACGGAGCAAATGCGAATGCCTACACATCGTTTAATTACACATGCTATCTGTTTTCGTGTACTCAGAATTTTAACGAGAGTTTCCGCCATCTTTTAAATTACGTTCAGCAGCCGTATTTTACGGATGAAAATGTGGAAAAGGAGCAGGGGATAATTGCCCAGGAAATACGCATGTATGATGATGACGGCAGCTGGAAGGCGATGTTTAATCTGCTCAAAGCGCTGTATCACGAAAACCCCGTTCGCATAGACATTGCCGGAACTGTGGAGAGCATTGCCGAGATAAACAAGGATATCCTCTACAAGTGCTACAACACATTCTACAATCCGTCGAACATGGTGGTGTGCGTTGTAGGCGATGTGGATGTTGACGAGGTTTTCCGCGCAGTTGACGAATCGGTTACACCGGGCAAAATGAGCGGCGAGGTAAAGAATATTTTCAAACCCGAACCGAAATCGGTATGCACACCGAAGATAACCGCCGAATCCAGCGTATCTATACCGATATTTGACATGGGATTTAAGGACAATAACCTTAAATTCGGCGATGAACTTCTTCGCCGCGAAATAGCGGTTGATATCATAAGCGCCATTATCGCCGGGCGGAGCAGCGAGCTGTTTGCCGGAATGTATGCGGACGGCATTATAAACGACAGCTTCGGTGCCGACAATACAATTGAGCCGCAGTTTGCAAATGCTGTGTTCTGCGGTGAGAGCGACAACCCCGATGAGGTTGTGCGGCGGATATCTGCGCGTATAGCGCAAATATGTGAAAAGGGCATTGACCGCGCAAAGTTTGAAAGCGTTAAACGTGCGTACTACGGCAACTATCTGCGCGGATTCAACAATGTTCAGACAATTGGTACTCTTGTTACGAGATATATTCTGAACGGAATAAATATTTTCAATTTTACCAAGATATTTGATACCGTCACCCCGGAATACGCAACCGAAGTTTTAAACGAAATTTTCCTTCCGGAAAACATGGCGGTAAGTGTTGTGTATCCGTCGAAAAAATGACTTTTGAGGTGATTAACAAATGACAACAAAATCGTATATAGAATTTCCGCGTCTCGGACTGCATTTTAATATTGATCCCGTGGCATTTTGTATAGGCGGCAAGAATATCTACTGGTACGGGATAATAATTGCGATAGGTTTTGCCGTGGCTGTTGTTGCGGCGGTATATCTTGCGAAGAAAAATAACCTTTCTCCGGATTTGATATATGATATGGTTATATTTGGCACTCCGAGCGCAATTGTTTGCGCAAGGCTGTATTATGTGGCATTTGAATGGAAAGATTATGTTTCCGATCCTGCCGAAATTATTAAAATATGGCACGGCGGTATTGCGATATACGGGGCAATTATCGGCGCGGTGGTATCTACATTTGTGTATTGCAGAGTAAAAAAGCTCAATCTTCCGCTTGTTTTTGACATAGGCGGAGTGGGACTTGTTATCGGGCAGATTTTCGGCAGGTGGGGAAACTTTGTGAATCAGGAGGCATTCGGCACAAACACGACATCGGTTTTCGGCATGACGGGCAATGTGATAAAATCGACTCTTACACAAATGGCTGCCGGCGGAATAAATGTGGATCCGTCTGTCCCCGTGCATCCGACATTCTTTTATGAATCGTGCTGGAATGTGCTTGTCCTGGCTGTCATGGCTGCCGTATTCAGAAAAAAGAAGTTTGACGGGCAGGTGTTCCTTACGTATATTGTACTGTACGGACTGGGTAGGTTTTTCATCGAAGGGCTGCGCACCGACAGCCTGTATATCGGACAGATAAGAATTTCACAGCTGGTTGCAGCTGTAACATTTTTTGTTGCGGCTGCCGTTTTGGTGTATAAGCTGAAAAAAGAGGCGGCGTGAAGTAAATTTGTTTTTTGATAATTCTGCATCGTCTGCAGTATTGCGGGCAGTGCGGCAAAGTAATCAGCTTTGCCGCACTGCCCGCAGATTATTTATATCCATGTATTTCTTCAGAATCCTCATAAGATATTCCATTTATCATTTAGTAAATTTACGAGCAAGATTTTCGATGTCGTTCCTGCGGATGCGAAACCTGAGTAACATAATATAACCCATCTATTTCAAACAAAACTCCAAAAAACGGTTTATACCTTTTTTCTCCGTAATCGCTATAAGGAATTCTTCTTTCATATGACCTTAAATAATCTAAATATTTTTCGTTAATGTTTATTCAGCACATTTTATCTCCAAAACTATGAAAGGACGAAAAATTCGTCCTTTCATTAATACGATTTTGATAGGCTTCGTAACCCCTAAAGAACCATTTGTTGATTCTTTTTTAGTATACTCAATTTTCTGTAAAATGACAATACAAAATTTAAAAATTTTATCCGCAAACATTTTTTGGGGAAAAATGAGAAAAAATTAAAAAAACTATTGTAGTTTTGATTCAAATGTGTTATCATATATAGTAACGTTAATTATTACTGTGAGGTGAAGCTAAATGGACGCAGGAGGTTGTCGAAGTACGGAATATGTCGGGCAGGGTTGCGGTGCAGCTCGGGCGGTTTTGCCTGCTGCGTTGTTTTGGCGCGGTTAAAATCACCTGTGTATACAAATTGCAATCCAAGCGACATCAGTGTATATCTGCATGTCGTTTTTTGTGCGAAAATCGGTACCTCACTTCCTTCCTAAAAACAAAGTTTGGGAGGAATAAAAATGAATGATGAAGAAATAAAAATACAGGATAAATTGCTTGAACTGCTGCGGAGCAAACAGTTTGTCAAACTCAAAGCAATGCTCAACACTCTCAATCCGGCGGATATAGGTCAGTTTTTGTCGGAACTTTCAAACGATGAGCTTATGCTTGCCTTTCGCATTACACCGAAAGATCTTGCGGCAGACACATTTGTGGAAATGGAACCGGAGCAGCAGCAACAGCTTATACAGAGCTTTACGGATAAAGAGCTTAAGGAAGTCGTTGATGAACTGTATCTGGATGACGCGGTTGATATTGTCGAGGAAATGCCGGCAAATGTTGTAAAAAGAATTTTGCGTGCGGCAGATGTCGACATGCGAAAGATGATTAACACCGTGCTCAAATACCCCGACGACAGCGCCGGCAGCATCATGACAATCGAGTATGTGAGTCTGCGCCGCTCAATGACTGTCAGCGAGGCAATAAAGCACATCCGCAAAACCGGTGTGGACAAGGAAACGATTTATACCTGTTATGTTACGGATGAGAACAGCAAACTTATAGGAATAGTCTCGGTAAAAACGCTTTTGCTTGCCGACGAGGGCGAGCTTATCGGCGATATCATGGAGTCTAATCCGATTTTTGTTACAACTCTCGAAGACAAAGAGGTTGTTGCAAATGACTTTAACAAATACAACTTTCTTGCGCTGCCGGTTGTTGACGAAGAACAGCGGCTTGTGGGAATTGTAACATTCGACGACGCTATCGACGTCCTCCAGGATGAGGCTACCGAGGATATCGAAAAAATGGCGGCTATCGTTCCGAATGACAAACCGTATATGCGAACCGGTATTTTTGAAACGTATAAAAAGCGTATACCGTGGCTTTTGCTCCTTATGGTGTCGGCAACGTTTACCGGAATGATTATAAACAGTTTTGAAAACGCACTGAAAGCCTATGTTGCGCTCACTGCGTTTATCCCCATGCTTATGGACACGGGCGGAAATTCCGGTTCGCAGGCATCGGTTACAATCATACGCGGTCTTTCGCTCGGCGAGATAGAGTACCGCGACACACTCAGGGTATTGTGGAAAGAAATGCGCGTTGCGATTCTCTGCGGAGTAACGCTCTCGGCGGTCAATTTTGTAAAATGTATAGTGATAGACAGGGTGGGAGTGCAGGTTTCGGCTGTGATATCGCTTACGCTTATCCTGACGATATTCTTTGCAAAAATAGTCGGCTGTCTGCTGCCTATAGGGGCAAAAAAGGTCGGATTTGATCCTGCCGTTATGGCGAGTCCGTTCATAACGACGATTGTTGACGCGCTGTCTCTTGTGATATATTTCAATATTGCCACGGCTGTTTTGGGGCTGTGATAATATTAATTGGAATTAATTGACAATTTATTATTGAATTTTTGCTCCGAATGAGTTATAATACAATAAGGAGAATAATAAATTGTTTCGGAGGGATTTTGATGAAAAAGACTATTTTTTCGGGTTCGGGTGTTGCGCTTGTAACGCCGCTCGGAGCGGACGGTATTAATTATGATTCTTTTGGCAGACTGATTGATTTTCAGATTGAGTGCGGAACAGACGCGCTCATAGTTTGCGGAACAACGGGTGAAGCGCCGACGCTTGACGACGGTGAGCATCTCGATGCGATTGAATTTGCCGCCGAGCGTGCAAACGGATGTGTACCGGTTATTGCCGGAACCGGGAGCAACAACACCGACCACGCAATCATGATGAGCAAGGAAGCTGCAAAACGCGGAGCCGACGGATTACTGTGGGTGTCTCCGTATTACAACAAGGCAACCCAGCGCGGACTTATTAAGCACTATCAGGCTCTTGCCGGGGCAACGGATTTGCCGGCAATACTGTATAATGTTCCGTCGCGCACAGGAGTGGATATACTCCCTGCCACGATAAAGGAGCTTTCGGCGATAGATACTATTGTTGCGGTAAAGGAAGCGACGGGCAATGTTGCGCGTGCCGCTCAGATTATTGCCGAATGCGGTGACGATATAGACGTGTATTCGGGTAATGACGATATCACCGTTCCGCTGATGAGCATTGGCGCAAAGGGTGTTATTTCCGTGTTGGCAAATATTATGCCGGCAGAGACAAGCGAGATGTGCCGTTTTTGCCTTGAGGGCGATTTTGCAAGTGCGGCTCAGATGCAGCTTGGATTTGATGAATTGGTTCGTGCTCTTTTCTGCGAAGTTAATCCTATTCCGGTTAAAACTGCGCTCAACCTTATGGGATTCGATGTAGGTGAACTCAGACTACCGCTTTGCGAAATGTCAGATGAACATCTTGAGTTCCTTAAAGGAGCTATGAGAAAACATGGAATAGAAATTTAAAATAGTCCCTCCTCGTGTCGGAGGGACTATTTTTCGAGGTGAGGTTGTACCCGCGTTTGTATGAAAATACGCACTGTTTGCCTCCATCTCCGAGGGAGGTGGGGTTGCGCAGCAACCTCGGAGGGAGTTTGTTTTACGCAAATCGGTTGTCAATAACTCCCTCAGTCAGCTTACGCTGACAGCTCCCTCGCAGAGGGAGCCAAAGGCGGGCGTCAGCTTACGCTGACAGTTCCCTCGCATTGGGAGCCAAAGGTGGGCGTCATCTACACATGTCAGATTGAAATTTGCGTAAACATTTTTACCGAAGTGGCAGTATTTTCCGCCCCAGTTTGAATGAAAAGGCGGCTCGATGTAACAGTTTTCGCCAATTTCCGCAAACATTTCCTTCATCAGATTCTGCCGCTTTTCAAATTCGGTGGGACGGGTTTGATTAAATTCATAAAGGCGGTCAAGGCATTGTGTTTGCAATTATATCACAAAGCAGTTTGTATTTCCATAGGTAATATGTTTAATAAATTCATTTGCAGAATGTGCAAAAATAGCTTTTTCGTCCAACTCCCTCCGAGGATGCTCACACATCCCCACCTTCCTCAATGAAAGAGGCTGAAAGAAACGGATGCTAAAAAACGGCACTGCATATAATCTTTTATACTATAGCAGTGCCGTTTTCAGCCGAACCGCGGCGCGGTTATTATACGCCGTTTTGTCGGCATTTAATATTCATTTTTTAATGCAGCATTTATTAATACATTCCCATTCCGCCGGGCATACCTGCGCCGCCGGGTGCAGCAGCCGCATTTGCGTCCGGATCGGGTTTGTCTGCAACAATGCTTTCTGTGGTAAGAACCATGCTTGCCACGCTTGCGGCATTCTGCAGTGCACTTCTTGTAACCTTTGCAGGATCCACAATACCGTTGGATACCATATCCATGTATTCTTCAACAAGTGCGTTGAATCCGATTCCGGGCTTGCTGTCCTTAATCTTGTTTACAATTACCGAGCCTTCGAGTCCGGCATTCTTTGCAATCTGTCTTACAGGAGCTTCGAGAGCTTTAAGTATAATCTTAACACCTGTCTTTTCGTCGGGCTCCGTAACATCGTCAAGAACCTTTTCCACAGCCGGGATAGCATTTATAAACGCTGTTCCGCCGCCGGCAATGATACCTTCTTCAACAGCTGCCTTTGTAGCTGCAAGAGCGTCTTCAATGCGCAGTTTCATTTCTTTCATTTCGGTCTCTGTTGCCGCACCGACTTTGATTACCGCAACACCGCCGGAGAGTTTAGCCAGTCTTTCCTGGAGCTTTTCTCTGTCGAAGTCGCTTGTTGTTTCTTCTATCTGAGTTTTAATAAGGGCAATTCTGTCCTGAATCTCGTCTTTTTTGCCGTTGCCGTCTACGATTATTGTGAGCTCTTTCTGAACCTTAACCTGTTTTGCGGTACCGAGCATGTCGAGAGTTGTTTCCTTAAGGTCAAATCCGAGTTCGTCGCTTATAACCTGACCGCCGGTAAGAATTGCGATATCTCTGAGCATTTCTTTTCTTCTGTCGCCGAATCCCGGTGCCTTAACGGCTACGCATGTAAATGTTCCTCTGAGTTTGTTTACAACGAGTGTTGTAAGTGCTTCGCCCTCAATGTCCTCGGCAATTATAAGGAGTTTTTTGCCCTGCTGAACTATCTGTTCGAGAACGGGAAGTATATCCTGAATGTTGGATATCTTCTTGTCTGTGATGAGTATATATGCGTCATCGAGAACGGCTTCCATCTTTTCGGTGTCTGTTACCATGTAAGGTGAAATATATCCGCGGTCGAACTGCATACCCTCAACAACATCGCAGTATGTTTCGGCTGTCTTTGATTCTTCTACAGTGATTACGCCGTCTGCGGTAACCTTTTCCATAGCGTCTGCAATAAGTCCGCCGATATAGTCGTTTGCAGCCGATACCGATGCAACCTTTGCAATATCGTCTTTGCCCTCAACTGTTTTTGCGCTTGAGAGAATGTATTTAACGGCAGCGTCCACCGATTTCTGAATACCTTTTTTAACAATCATCGGGTTTGCGCCTGCGGCAACATTCTTGAGTCCTTCGCGGATTATAGCCTGTGCAAGAAGTGTAGCTGTTGTTGTTCCGTCGCCGGCAACATCATTTGTCTTTGTTGCAACTTCTTTAACAAGCTGTGCACCCATGTTTTCAAATGCGTCCTCAAGCTCAATATCCTTTGCTATCGTAACACCGTCGTTTGTAATTAGGGGAGAACCGAACTTCTTGTCGAGAACGACATTTCTTCCCTTAGGTCCGAGCGTAATCTTAACTGCGTCTGCGAGTTGGTCTACACCTGCCTGCAGTGCGCGTCTTGCTTCTTCTCCGAATAATATCTGTTTAGCCATGATAAATTACCTCCTGTAACTGATTATTCAACAATTGCCAAAATGTCGCTCTGTCTTACAATGATGTTTTCAACACCGTCGAGCTTAACCGTTGTGCCGGCATACTGACTGATAAGCACTTTGTCGCCGACTTTAACTTCCATTTTAACTTCTTTTCCGTCTACAACTCCGCCGGGGCCTACAGCCGTTATTTTTGCAACCTGCGGCTTTTCTTTTGCACTGCCGGGAAGAACTATTCCGCTTTTGGTTGTTTCTTCTGATTCAACCATTTGAATAACTACTCTGTCTGCTAAAGGTTTAATTGTCATTGTTTATTACCTCCTGATATATCCCGTGGGATTAATGTGTTTTATTATTTAGCACTCAAATATGCCGAGTGCTAATTTCTAAAACATATATTAACCATTTTGGAAGTATTTTGCAACCCTTAAAATTGACGTTTACGAGAGATTATCATTAAAATGCTCCGTTTTTCTCATGATTTTGCAGTATTTCACATAACGGCAATTAAATTAATTTTTTTAGCAGATACGGTATATGTGCGATAATATGTTTTAGTTTAAAGGCAAACTAATTTCACCGCTGCGACAAATTGCCCCTCCGATGAGTGGAGAGGCAATTTGTCATTCACAGCCGTGAGTCGGAAGGGCAGTTCTGAATGTAATCTCCGGCACTTTGTGCCGCATTGGCGCCGTCGGCAGCAGCTGTTGTAAGCTGGCGAACCTTTTTTCGCCTGCAATCGCCCGCAATAAACAATCCGTCTATGAGTGTTTTGCAGCTTTCGCCGACACATGCAAATCCGTTTTCGTCGGTTTCAACATACGGCAGATACAGCTCGTTTTCCGGAACATAGCCTATTGCCGAAAAAACGGCGCTCACATTCAGGTGAACCGATTTCCCCGACACCGAAATATCCGCTCCGTCAATATTAATTTCGCCGCACAGCTGCGTGACAACGGCATTTTTAAACACTTTGATATTCGGATGAGTCATTGCACGGTCGACAAGAACTTTTTCGGCACGGAATGTGTCGCGCCTGTGAACCAGGTAGACGCTGCGGCATATATCGGCAAGATACAGTGCGTCGGACAGGGCAGTGTTTCCGCCGCCTATCACACACACATCTTTTCCGCGATGAAGCGCACCGTCACACATTGCGCAAAATGACAACCCGCGCCCGATGTACCTTTCGCAATCCTTTACATCCGGTATTTTGTCTTTTGTTCCCGTGGCAAGTATAATTGCATTTGCCTTGTAACTGCCGTGCAGACCGAAGGCTTCTTTTGTAATGGGATTTATCTTTACTATTTTGTCGCGCGTGATGCTTCCGCCGTTTTCTTTCAGCTGCTCCACCAGCGTCTGGCAAAGGTCGGTTCCGCTTATTTCTTTTATTCCGGGATAGTTTTCTATTTTCATTGCGGGGTTGATTTTGCCGCCGGGTATGTTACTGTCGACTATCACTGTCTTTTTGTCCGCACGCAGGCTGTATATGGCGGCGGTTATTCCGGCAATTCCGCTGCCTACAATCAGTATATCGCATTTATTTTCCATTATTTTTTCACCTCAGACATTAAAATTCCCGAAATTACATATTTTAATTCTTTTACGGAAATACTTTTTATGAAAAAAGAAAGGATGTGCCATATGAAAAGCTTTGAGTACGTAATAACCGATCCTAACGGAATACACGCGCGCCCTGCCGGAGCGCTTGTTAATTTTGCCAAAAAATATGATGACGATATCAAAATTTCAAAAGACGGCAAAACCGCCGACGCAAAACGGCTTTTGTCGGTAATGAGTCTCGGTATAAAATATGATGATAAAATCAAGGTGGATATCTGCGGTGAAACGGAACAGCGGACAATGGACGATTTGTGGAATTTTTTCGGCAGTAACCTTTAGGCATATTGACGACTTATGGAGGGTATATATGTTGACACTTAGCGGAAAAGGCGTTTGCAATGCAGTCGCCATAGGCAAGATACATTTTTTTACTCACGGCTCATTTGATGTAAAAAAGCAGAATGTCGAAGATACACAGCACGAGGTTTTGCGCTACAAAAGCGCGGTAAAAACGGCTCTCGCCGAGCTTGATGAACTGTATGAATCCGGACGGCGGCGCGTCGGTGAAAATGAGGCGGAAATATTTAAAATTCACGCAATGATGATAGAAGAGGACAGCGATTTTTCGGAAAATACAATACGCATTATAAATGAAGAAAAGGTCAGTTGCGAATATGCGGTGTCGGAGTCGGCAAAATATTTCTCCGGTGTGTTCGACGCCATGAATGATGAATATATGCAGGCGCGTTCCGCCGATATCAAGGATGTTGCAAACCGCCTGCTTTCCGTGCTGGGCGAGAGAAAAACAATCGAGATAACCGAGGAAAATGCCATTCTGGTATCGGACGATCTCGCCCCGAGCGAGACAATCCGCCTTGATAAAAGCAAAATAGCGGCATTTGTCACTCAAAACGGCTCGGAAAATTCACACACGGCTATACTTGCGCGCAGCATGAACATTCCGGCAATAGTGAATGTCGGCGGCATTGACGAGTCAATCGACGGAAAGAGGGCAGTTGCCGACGGAGAAAGCGGAATTTTGTACGTTGAACCCGATGAACATGTCGTGCAGGAATACACAAGCCGAATTGCCGGCATGCGGCAAAGAGAAACCGAACTGAAAAAATATATCGGCGTTCCCACTATTACCGCCGACGGCACAGAGATAAATCTGTATGCAAACATCGCATCGCCCGACGATATAAAAGCAGCAAAAGAAAACGGAGCCGAGGGGGTAGGATTGTTTCGCAGTGAATTTCTGTTCTTGGGGCGCAGTGCACCGCCGGATGAAGAAGAACAGTTTGCGGCATACCGGGCCGCCGCGGAGGAAATGAACGGCAAACCCGTTATTGTGCGCACACTCGACATAGGTGCCGACAAAAGGGTGGAGTACCTCGGATTGCCGAAAGAGGAAAACCCGGCAATGGGACTAAGGGCAATACGCATCTGCCTGGAAAACAAAACGCTGTTTCGCACACAGCTGCGCGCGCTGTACCGCGCGTCGGCATTCGGAGAAATTGCAATAATGTTTCCGATGATAACATCGACGGACGAAATATATGAAATAAAAGAAATTGCCGAAAGTGTGAAATCGGGACTTGTTCGTGACGGCTGTCCGATAAGAGGAAATACAAAACTCGGAATTATGATAGAAACCCCTGCTGCCGCCGTGATAAGCGATATCCTTGCGCGTGAGGTGGACTTTTTCAGCATAGGCACAAATGACCTTGTTTCGTACACTCTCGCCGCTGACAGGCAAAACACGCACCTTGAACGCTATGTAAAAAATAATCACCCTGCTGTTTTGCGGCTTATTGAGCATACGGTAAAAAGTGCTCACAAGCAGGGTATATGGGTTGGAATATGCGGTGAGGCGGCTGCCGATTTGTCACTCACCGAGACGTTTGTTAAAATGGGTGTGGACGAATTGTCGGTTACACCGTCGGCAGTGCTCAGACTCCGCGAAAAAATATGCTCAATCGGAAAATAAAATTGCGATTGGTATTGATATTTGACTATATAAATGGTACAATAGGTGTAAATTATAAGAAAGGATTTACAATGATATGTCTGTTTACACAAAGTGCGGAGACTGCGGAAAGAGCAGTGTTATAAATGATAATGATATACCGAAATACGATATTATTTTCGATGTCCTCGGTACAGCCGACGAACTCGGAGCTTTTCTCGGACTGGCAAGATCAGAGCAAACGGAACAGAGCGAAATGCTTGAATGTATCCAGACTGAGCTGGTGTACGCATCGGCATGCCTTGCCGGCGGAAACGCATTTGACTGGGCGGCGCACACAAAGAATTTTGAAGAATTTATAGATGTGCTGGATGCACCGGGCGTGTGCCCGACAACGATAATAATAAGCGGAAAAAGCCGATACGGCGCACTGCTCGATGTGTGCCGGACAGTTTGCCGCCGTCTTGAACGCTGCGTTGTGCGCGCCGCCGAACAAAATAAATGCCCGGCAGAGGCTGTAGCGTACTACAACCGTCTGTCGGACTTGCTTTTCATCATGGCACGCAGATATGAAGCTGATTAGGCGAGCCATTCTCTTTCCGATTCGTGCTTTTTCGTTCTTCCCATAAGGGATTTTGCGGCGTCGTGCACATCAATTTTTTTGTCGAGAATATCCACAACGGTGCTTACTATAGGCATTTCCACGTTGTGGATTTTTGCGAGCCTTTTTGCGCAGTATGCGGCTTTTATTCCCTCAACCGTCATTTTGATTTCTTCCTTTGCCTCATCGGCGCTTTTGCCTTTGCCGATAAGTATTCCGGCGCGTCGGTTGCGCGAATGAATGCTTGTGCATGTCACGATAAGGTCGCCGATTCCGGTGAGTCCGCTGAATGTTTCAAACTTTGCACCCATTTTGACTCCGAGACGCGTAATCTCCGTCAGTCCGCGCGTCATAAGAGCTGCTTTTGTGTTATCGCCGTAGCCGAGACCGTCGCATATACCGGCGGCAAGGGCAATGATATTTTTCAGCGAGCCGCCGAGCTCCAGCCCGATTATATCGTCCGATGTGTAAACTCTGAATGTGGGGTTCATGTACAAATCCTGAATGTACTCGGCAATGTCTGTATCACTGTGCGCCACAACGTTTGTGGTCGGCATTCCGATTGCCACTTCCTCCGCGTGTGACGGTCCGCTCATTGACGCAACTTTGGCACACGGAATTTCGGACAGAATAACCTCCGAAAGGCGCATACAGTTTTCGGTATCGAAACCTTTTGAAATATTCAGTATAAGCTGCCCGTCCTTTACATACGGTGCAAGATTCTTTGCGGTGCTGCGCACTGTGTGTGACGGTGTTGCAATGACTATCAGGTCGCCCTCGCCGCAATCGGATATATCCGATGTAAACGAAATACCGTCCGGCAGTGCAACTCCGGGCAAAAACGGTTTGTTTTCGCGGTATTTTGCAAGGTTGTCACTTTCTTCCTTAAGGTACGACCACAGCGTTACTTTGTGTCCCGCGTTTGCGAGCAGAACAGCGTTTGCCGTTCCCCAGCCGCCGGAGCCTATAATTTTTATATCTGCCATTTTCTGCCTCCAGGGTAATATTTAGTCCTCTTCCAAAGTTTCAAATTCCTTTGGGTTCTTTCCGTAGTATTGCTTAAAAGCGGCCGAAAAATACTTTGCGTCGGCATAGCCGCATGCTTCCGAAATTTGCTTTATCGAACCGCGCTTTAACTTAATAAGTGCCGCGGCAAGCTCCATTCTCTTTTTTACCTGATATTCTTTCGGCGACATACCGTATTTTTCTTTAAAAATAGTGCGCAGTCCGGTGGAACTTATTTTAAATTCATCCGCAAGACTGCCGAGCGAAAAATACGAATCCGACACATGTTGCTCAATCATTTCGGCTGCCGCTTGGGCTGCGTTTTCCGGTGTTATTTTTGCCTTTTTTGATTCGTCGCACTCAAGCATGTACAGTATCCGAAAGAGAATTTCGTTGCACCGCAGCATGTAGCCTGCGCTTTTGCTTTCGAAAACGTCGAATATTTCATCAAAAAGTTTTTCGTAGCTTTTTGCATCTTCCGGATAGATTACGTCAATTTTTTTATCATTAATACCCACTGCGGTAAAGTGTATTGCAATAATGTTTTCGTCCTCGCAGCAGTCGCGCACAAATTTTGTTTCCGGCGATATGTATACGATACTCTGCGCTCCGATATCCCATTTGTGCCCGTCGCATATAAAGGAGCATTTTGAACGTTTTCTGTAGCTTATGGAATACATTTTGTTTCCGACGCCGTTTCCCGTTTCGAAAATATATCTTTTTCCGGCTTTAATATTCATAACGCGTGTAACCGCAAGCAGGGCATTGTTGCATCCGAGCAGCATCAAATCGCATCCCCTCAAAAATCAGACGTTAAATTTAAACAGTACAATATCGCCGTCGTTCATTACATATTCTTTGCCCTCAAGGCGCACAAGACCTTTTTCTCTTGCTGCGGCATATGTTCCGCATGCCATGAGGTCATCAAACGAAACAACTTCGGCTTTGATAAATCCGCGTTCAAAGTCTGTGTGAATTTTTCCGGCAGCCTGCGGTGCTTTTGTTCCGCGCTTGATAGTCCAGGCGCGAACTTCGGGTTCTCCGGCAGTAAGATAGCTTATGAGTCCGAGAAGGTGATAGCTCTTTTTAATGAGTCGGCTGAGTCCCGACTCTTTGAGTCCGAGTTCCTGAATGAACATATCTTTTTCGTCGTCGTCAAGCTCGGATATTTCCTCTTCAATCTTTGCGCATATCGGAAGCACCTCCGAGCCTTCTTCCTCTGCAATTTTGGCAAGCTCGTCTACAAAACGGTTGTTTTCCACGCCGTTTTCGCCGTAATCGCTCTCCGACACATTTGCCGCATATATCACCGGTTTGAGTGTGAGCAGCGATATTTCGCGCAGCATTTCTTTTTCTTCTTTTGAATATTCAAGCGAGCGCGCAAGCTTTCCGTTTTCGAGAGCGTCGTGTATGCGTTCAAGCATATTCAGCTCCGGCAGATTTTTCTTGTCGCCGCCTTTCATGGATTTTTTTACTCTGTCTATTCTCTTTTCAAGCACTTCCAGGTCGGCAAAAATCAGCTCCATATTGATTGTTTCAATATCCCTTGCAGGCCCGATTTTGCCGTCTACGTGCACAATGTTGGGATCCTCGAAACAGCGGACAACATGGACTATTGCGTCCACTTCGCGTATGTGCGAGAGGAATTTGTTTCCGAGGCCTTCGCCCTTGCTTGCTCCCTTAACCAGTCCCGCAATATCTACAAATTCCACAACTACCGGTGTAACCTTTTGCGGATGATACATTTGCGCGAGCTTGTCGAGCCTTTCGTCCGGAACGGCTACAACGCCCGTGTTCGGTTCAATTGTGCAAAAAGGGTAGTTCGCCGATTCGGCGCCCGCCTGTGTTATCGCATTAAAAAGTGTGCTCTTGCCGACATTCGGCAAGCCGACCATACCTAATTTCATTTTATCTCACATCTCCTTGATTTTACCGGTGTTTCGGCGTTTGTGAAAAATGATTTACACCATTTTTACACCATTTCTGCATTAAACTAACTCATTATATCATAGGTGCAAGCCGCAAATCGGCTTGCTTCACACCGATTCAATATTTACATCAATTACAAACACGGATGTGTTTGGTAACCTCTGTTGTAAATATTATATCATATTTGCTTATCGTTTCCGCTTTCATTTTCTTGTCATCATAATCATTTTTTAAGACACCTACCAGAAAGTCGGAATGAAATGAAACGTTTTTATCGCGTGATATAAGTCTTGCCATTTCCAGGCCATTACGCAGAATAATGACTTCTTCGCCTGTTTGTACCAACTGAAGATACTTGCCGAAATTATTTTGGATTTCGGTTGCGGTTACAGTTGTCATATAAAACGCCTCCTTTATCGGATAACATTATTATACGCTATTTTAGCTAATGCGTCAAGGACTTATGGAAATTTATTTTGATTTGTCAACGCAACTCAAAATAGGGCAATAACATATTTTGAATATGATGCAAAATCAAAATGCATTATGGGTATTCCTATGCTTATTATGAATTAAGACCGCCGGAATATCCGACGGTCTTAATTTCGGGTTGGGTTCTTATTTACAGTCCTCCCGCTTGATTTCAACACCGGTGTCATCAAGATAGTAATTGTGTGTAATTGTCGCCTCAAGGACAGCGGTGTAGTACCATTTGTCTTTTTTAATGTCATTAAACGGATAAGGTCAGCGATTCGCCGTTATACAGCTTTCTGTTCTCATTGCTTTCAATACTAGGCTCGCTGCCTTCCAAAGTGTAATAAAGCAGAATGTTTTTGTCGCCCTCGTAGTCGTTTATAATTGTGTATGCTGTTTCTTTCGGGTTTTTATTGTATTTATTATACCCGAAATTTTACCGCGAATGAATTGTCGGAATATATAACAGGGACATGTTGCTGAATTTGACAAAAATTTTGTTTTTTTTCGTAAAAAGGAATTGACAAAACTGTGAAACAGGCGTGTAATGATGATAGAAAAAGGCAAGACCTCAAACGGTTATGCCACGAAGCAAACTACATTAACAATAGTTGCCTGTATCGGAGGCAGCTATTGTGCGTTTATGTGAAATATTATCACATTATTATATATTTTCATAATGCGACCACATTGAAAGAATTTTCACTGTCTGTGTATCTTCCAAAACCTCATAAACAAGCCTGTGCTGAATATTTATTCTGCGTGAGTATGCACCGCTTAAATTTCCAAGCAGCTTTTCGTATGGCGGAGGTGTCATAAAAGGATTGGTTTTCAGAACCTCGATCAGGGTGCACGCCTTAATATCAATGTGAGCGGCTTTAAGTTCCGGAATATCTTTTTTGGAATCTTTTGTATAAACAATTTTGTATTCTACCACTGAACATCATCCTCCGATAAACATTCTGTGACAGGCGTATCCATGCCTTTCAGTATTTTTTTGTGCAGACTTGGATTATTGTATATTTCAAAAGTTGCCATAACATCGTTATAATCCTCTTCACTCATAACAACGGCATTTCCGTCTTTGGTGGTTATGTTTACAGGTTCATTAAATTTAATAGTTTGTTCAAGCATTGAAAAAATGTTTTTTCTGAAATTTGTTATATTGGTATTTATCATCGCTATCGCCTCCTGTGTGTACATTATAACGTACATAATCGGTTTTGTCAAGACAGATTACTTGCATATATTTTTTTTGACATCACCGGTCAATGAAACGGTTTTATCATATGTGTGCCGAATGCAAAATATTCGGCTGCGCGGCATGGTTTAACACGCGGAAATGACATATTTTTTAATTTTTATTAAATAAAATCAATAGTTTGTTTAATACCTCTTGAATATTTGTTTTGCTTGTGGTAAAATGTACACATCCGGTAGTAGGCTATTTATTCAAAAGAGAGTTGATGTTATGAAAATTGAAATGCAGAAACAGGCTCTTTATTTGTCAAAGAGGCTTATCGAAGAGTGGTACATTAAGTAATACAATGAGGAGAATTTAATATGGATATTAAAAAAATAAGAGATGATTCAACACTTACAATAGAGCTTGAAGGCAGGTTGGATACGGTATCCGCTCCGCAGCTCGAAACGGAGCTTAAAAAAAGTCTGTCTGCGGTGGAAACACTGATATTCGATTTTGAAAATCTGGAATATCTTTCTTCTGCCGGACTGCGTGTTCTTCTTTCGTCTCAAAAGGTTATGAACAGACAGGGGAAAATGATAATAAAAAATGTCAACAGTACCATTGCCGATATTTTTGAGGTAACGGGATTTTCCGAAATACTTACTATAGAATAGTAAAAGACTGCGGGGAGAAACGGTTATGGAATTTCCGGTTGACATACGAAAAATAGACTTTGAACACAAAAAATTCATAGAGAAAATTCGCTTTAAATACGGGCATATTCTGTCCTCTCACGCGTTCGCGTCTTTGTACCTGTGGCAGCAGGCAATGGGACTGTCGCTTGTTTGCGGTGAAGATTTTTTTGCCGTACAATGCGGCGGCGCGGAAAGCGGCACGTGGTTTTTTCCGTGCGGAGACGAGCGTGAGATATACAGCTTTATTTGCGAAAAAATGTCGGATAAACCGCTTTTGCTGCGCTATCTTTGCGAAAGCGACGTAAAATGGCTGGAGGAAAGATTTCCCGGGAAGTGGGAATTCAGACGTGACGAACCGTCCGACGAATACATATGCAATATTTCGGAATACATATCGCTCGGCGGCAGTAAATTTTCCGAGGTAAGACGGAAAATACGAAAAATTGACAGAGAACACCGCATAACGGTTAATAAAATATCGGATATCACCATAGATGACGCAATGAACGTTGCAAATGAGTGGTACACAGCCGAACACCATGTCGGCGAGGGCGGCCTGTCGGATGACATGATTGCAAAAATCGCTCTTGACGAAAGAATCGGGCTTGACATAAACGGTATTGTTTTGTATTCGGATGATGTGCCGGTCAGTGTTTTTGCGGGATTTCCGCTGACAGAGGATACGGTGGATGTTCTCATCGGAAAATGTTCGCCCGGTGCGCCGAAAGGAATTGCATACTATGCTCTGCGCGAATATCTGCGCTCATTGGACGGAAAATACACATTCTGCAATCACGAAGAGGATTTGGGAATTGAGGGTATAAGACGAATGAAGAGCAGTCTTTGTCCCATAGGGAAAAATCATATATGGGAGGCAGAGTGCAAATGAAGCACAGGGATTATTTTATACCGAAAATGTTTTATCGCCTGATGATACCGTCGGTTATTTCGTCTTTCGGTTTTGCTCTGGCGGATATGGCGGACGCACTCGTTGTGGGGCAAAAGCTGGGCGAAGTGGGACTTGCGGCGATAAGCCTTTGCCTGCCGTTGTTTATGCTGATAAACCTTTTTATGGACGGACTCGGAATCGGCGGCAGTGTTCTGTTTTCGCAGAAACTCGGCGAGGGCGATGTTGACGGTGCCCGCCGGTGCTTTAACCGCACATGGACGTCGGTGCTGGCTCTGGGATGCGCCATAGCTGTGATTGTCAATGTTTTTGCCGAGCCGTGCCTTAATCTCCTCGGCACACAAAAGTCAGACGGCAGTGTTTATTATGCAGGCCGCGATTATGTAAGAATCATAGCCGCCGGTGCGCCGCTTTTGATGCTGAATGTTGTTTTTGCAAATTTTTTGAGAAACGACAATAATGCGCCTCTCGCTTCGGCAGGCTTTTTGATAGGAAATACCACGGATATTCTGCTTAATATCGTATTGGTTATATTCTGCGGATTGGGCACAAAGGGGGCTGCGCTGTCGACCGTTATCGGTTCGGCTGTTGCAATTGCCGTGTATGCTCCCGGAATAATCGGCAAAAAAGCCGATGTGATAAAAATAAAAAAATTTGCGTTTGATATCAGGGAAACGCTGTTTTGCTTCAAAACGGGATTTGCAACATCCGTGCGGCATCTTTTGCAGCTGGTGTTTTTCCTGTTTATAAACAGGCTGCTTATGTCAAGGAGCGGCGCGGGCGGTGTTGCGATATTTGATATTGTGTACAATGTGTCATTTTTCACGATATACCTCTGCAACGGCATAGCCGAGGCGGCACAGCCGCTTGTCAGCACATTCACTGGCGAAAACAACAGCGGCGACTGCAAATATATACTTAAACTGTCAAAGATATGGGCGGTTTGCATGTGTGCTGCCGCAGCAGCGCTTATAGCAGCAAATGCCGAAAGAATTTCGCTGTTTTTCGGTATCACGGCGGATTTGGTTTCGGAATGTGCCGCGGCGGTCAGAATTTACTGCATCGGTTTTGCTCCTTTGGGACTAAATATAATAAACGAAAAGTATTATCAGTCCAAAAACCTGTTTCTGCCGTCATTTCTGATTGTTGTAATGAGGGAGTTTGCACTGCTCATACTGTGTGCGCTCGTTCTTTCGCAGACGGGTATTCTGGCAATATGGTTTATGTATCCGATAACGGAGATTTTGTCGTATCTGATATTCAAAGCGGTTTGCCACAGTATTGTTAATGAACGCGGCATGCTCGACAGCGGCAGGATTTTCCGCATCACACTTTCGGGTGCCGACGATATCGAAAACGCTTTGCGGCAATGCAGTGAGTTTTGCAAAAGCATCGGAGCCGATGCAAAACGTGAATTTGCCGTTACACTGGTAACGGAGGAAATATGCATGTCGATTATACGCAATGCCATAGGGAATATCCACGGCGGCAGGATACGCATTACGCTGCTTGCTCTTGAAAACGGCGATTTTGTCCTCTATTTTCTTGACAACGCGGTGGAATTTAACCCGTTTTCGTTTGTAACGGGAAAGATAACGGCGGAAAATGATTTTAACATAGATGAAATAAGCATGACTATGATAAAAAATAATACAAAAAAACTGATGTATCATAAATGCGGCGGATTTAATTCGCTTGCGGTTTACATATAGGGGGAGATTTTAGGTGAGAGTGTCACTCAAATTCAAAACAATTGCGGTAATACTTTTGTTTACGCTGATTTTGTCCGCAAGCATTGTGTTTATAAGCTACAATACATACACGGACAGCTTCAGGAGGCATTACAGCTCGCTCGCAATGTCTATATCAAAATCGGCAGCGTCGGTTGTCGATTCGGAGAAGGTCGGTGCGGTAGCCGCCGAAGTTCTGAAAACGTACCGCGCAGCCTGCGAAAAAAGCGGCGGAGTTCCCGACAGCGAATCGAAGGAATACTATGACGGATTTGAGTATATAACCGATATGCCGGAGTACAAGGAACTCCTCGGAATCCTCACAAAGCTGAGAGAGGACAACGAAGCCGAGTCGCTGTATCTGGGTTATACCGATGTCGAAACCATGAAAGACCTCTATCTTGTCGATTCAAGCGCCGATGAGCCGTGCATGCCGGGAATGTTTGACGACGTACAGCCGGAACATGTGGAAAAGATAAAAGCCGGTGATTATGAATTTCCGGCATTTATAACCAACCTGCCCGAATACGGCTGGCTGTGCTCCGCGTCATCGCCGATTAAGGATGAAAACGGCAGCGTGATTGGCGTTGCGCTGGTTGATATTTCAATGAACAAAATAATGAGCGACAGGCGCGACTTTCTCATAACGCTTATACTCATAACGGCGGTTTTGGCCCTTATTATCGCCGCGGCGGTTCTGATGCTGGTAAACAAATTCCTCATTAATCCGATAAATGTTCTGAGTGACGCCGCAAGTACGTTTGTATCCGAAAAACAGGAGGAAAACAAAGGCGGCGCGTCACAAATTGCAAAACTGAATATCCGAACGGGCGACGAAATTGAAAAACTTTCCGACTCGGTAAAGAAAATGGAATACGACCTTAACACATACATTGAGGAACTGACGGCAATCACCTCGGAAAAGGAGAGAATCGGCGCCGAACTCGATATAGCAACACACATTCAGTCGTCCATGCTGCCGTGTATTTTCCCGGCATTCCCTGAGCGGCGTGAGTTTGACATATACGCGCAGATGACTCCGGCAAAGGAAGTCGGCGGAGACTTTTACGACTTCTTTATGGTGGACGACAGGCACATAGCAATTGTCATGGCGGATGTGTCGGGAAAAGGTGTTCCGGCAGCGCTGTTTATGGTAATTGCAAAGACTCTTATCAAAGACCACACCTTGCCCGGCAGGGATTTGGGCGATGTGTTTACAACGGTCAATAATATCCTGTGCGAATCAAACAGCGAGGGGTTGTTTGTAACGGCTTTTGAGGGCGTTCTGGATTTGACAACGGGCGAATTTGCGTTTGTGAACGCAGGTCACGAAGTGCCGTATATATGCAAAAAATCGGGCGGTTTTGAACCGTATAAGATAAAACCGTGTTTTGTACTTGCCGGTATGGAGGATATGAAGTATTCATCGGGGAAAATAACGCTTGACGCAGGCGATAAAATATTCCAGTACACCGACGGTGTCACGGAGGCGGTGAACAGCGATAACGAGCTGTACGGCGCAAAGCGGCTGAATGACGTGCTCAGCGGCAGCAGCCGAAAAGCTCCGGATGAAATAATAAACGATGTGAAAAATGATATTGACGCTTTTGTGGGAGAGGCAGACCAGTTTGACGATATAACAATGCTGTGCCTTGAATACAAAACGAAAATGGATACGGAGGGTAACTGAATGAATGAATTAACCGTTGCGGCAAAAATTGAAAATATTGAAAAAGTTACCGAATTTGTTGACGGATTGCTCGCGCTGTATCACTGCCCGAAAAAGGCACAGGCACAGATTGATATTGCAATAGATGAGCTTTTCGGAAATATTGCGCACTATGCCTACAAGCCGGATGAAGGCCCTGCCACCGTGCGTGTGGAGGTTTCGGGAAATCCGCTGTGCGTTATTCTGACATTTATAGACAACGGCGTTCCGTACAATCCGCTGGAAAAAGCCGATCCCGACACGTCGCTTTCCGCCGACGAAAGAGAAATCGGCGGACTCGGAATATATATGGTAAAGAAAACAATGGACGAGATTGTGTATGAATACAAGGACGGGCAAAACATTTTAAAAGTGAAAAAAAGCCTGGAAAAATGAGGTGTTACAAAAGTTGAAGAAAGAGTTATTCAGAAAAAAGAGCCTTGAGAGAATCTCATCTCCGGAAAGGATAGACGATTATGTAAAGGCAATAAGCGTCAGGCTGTGGATTGTGGCAGCCGCGTGTATGATTGTGGTTCTGTCGCTTTTGCTGTGGGGAATCTTCGGAAAGGTGGAAATAACGCAGACAGCCGTAACGGTGTGCCGCGGCGGTGTGGCAACATGCTTTGTCGGCGAAAACAATATAGATGATATCGGCGAAAAAACGGATTTTCGCATAAACGGCAAGTCATATGCAATGAGCAGTGTTTCCGATGTGCCGGAAAAGGTTTCCGAGGCTATGCCTGAATATGCAGCCCATGTCGGATTGTACAGCAAGGACAGCTGGGTTTATGCCGCGCTGCTGCGCGCGGATTTGGATGACGGCATATATGAAACAGAGGTTATCACAAAGTCGGTTTCTCCGATACTTCTTTTGACGAATTGAGGTGTGTCTGTTGCAAAAGCAAGCGAAGAAAAAATATGTAAATGTGCCCGTTATTATGCAGCTTGAGGCTGTTGAATGCGGCGCTGTTTGCCTTGCAATGATTTTGGCATACTACAAAAAATGGCTGCCGATTGAAAAGGTTCGGCACGACTGCGGAGTATCGCGCGACGGCTCCAATGCCAAGAATATCCTGAAAGCCGCAAACAACTACGGCCTTGCCACAAAGGCATATCGGTTTGAGCCGGATGAACTAAAGAACAATGTGAATTTTCCGTGCATTATACACTGGAATTTCAATCACTTTGTTGTGCTGTGCGGTTTCAGCAAAGGGAAAGCGCTTATAAATGATCCGGCAAGGGGCAGAATCTGGGTGTCGGACAGCGAATTTGACGACGCGTTCACGGGTATATGCCTGTGTTTTGAACCGGGCGAAAGCTTTGTAAAATCAGGCAGACGGCGCAGTATGCTGTCTTTTACAAGAAAAAGGCTGACGGGCGCGGCAGGCGCGGTGGCATTTGTAACCGCAACAACCTTTGTAATTTCGGTAATAGAAATTATATATCTATCGTTGTCAAAGGTGTTTGAGGATTTTATACTGGACAGTTCATATGCCGCATATTTAGTCCCGTTTGTGTCGCTGATTTGTGTTTTGGGAATCGTATGGGCTATGATACTCGGTGCAAAGGAAGCCGGAATGCTGAAAATAAGCGGAAAATTTTCCGCGACGGGTTCAAGCTCGTTTATGTGGAAAATATTACATTTGCCAACGGAATTTTTTTCACAGAGAATGGCGGGCGACATTCAGGTTCGAATGGTGTCAAACGGTGAAATTGCGTCACTGCTTATAAACATATTTGCCCCGATTGCGCTGGACGCGCTGATGCTTGTTTTGTATCTTGTGATAATGTTAAACTACAGCGTACCGCTGACGCTTGTCGGAATAATGAGCGTTTTGCTCAACATATTTTTGTGCGGATACGCCACTAAAAAAAGAACAAATATACTGCGTGTCATGATGCGCGACGAGGGCAAACTTGCCGGCGCAACCGTGTCCGGAATAGAAATGATAGAAACAATAAAGGCAAGCGGCGCGGAAAACAGCTTTTTTGAAAAATGGGCAGGTTACAGTGCGAGCGTAAATGCCGCAAAAGCGGAGTATTTAAAAATCGATTGCAGAATCGGTGTTTTGCCGGAGCTTGTTTCATCCCTTGCCGAGATATTTGTGTTATCCATCGGTGTGTGGCTGATAATGAACGGCAGGTTTACCATGGGTAGTCTGCTCGCGTTTGGCGGATTTCTTACAGCGTTTTCAAAACCGGCAAGAAAACTCATTGCCGCAGGTGAAAGCGTCGGTGAACTGCGGTGCAGTATGGAGCGAATCGAGGATGTAATGGAATACCCTGCCGACAGCTTTAAAAACGGCGAATCGGACAGCGGACGCGAATATGACAAACTGTCGGGAGATATTGAACTGTCGGATGTGACATTCGGCTATTCGCCGCTTGCCGAGCCGCTTGTTAAGAATTTCAGCCTGAAAATTTCACCGGGCGAAAAAATAGCAATAGTAGGTGCGTCCGGCTGCGGAAAATCAACAATAGCAAAACTCATAGCCGGTTTGTATAAGCCGTGGAGCGGAAGTATTCTGTTCGACGGAAAAACGGCGGACGAGATAGACAGAGCGGAATTTACCGGTTCCGTTGCCGTGGTAGACCAGGACATCACACTGTTTTGCGACACTGTGGCAAACAATATAAAAATGTGGGATAACTCCATTGAGGATTTTGAAATGATAATGGCATGCCGCGACGCTAAAATTCATGACGCGATTATTGAGCGCGACCAAGGCTACGGCGGTGCGGTTTATGAAAACGGAAAAAACTTTTCCGGCGGCGAAAAACAGCGCCTGGAAATTGCCCGTGTTCTTGCGCAGGATCCCACAATCATAATTATGGACGAGGCGACAAGCGCCCTCGACAGTGCAACGGAACACGAGGTGGTAAGCTCCGTTGCGGCACGCGGGATAACATGCATAATAATTGCGCACAGACTTTCGACAATACGCGACTGTGACGAGATAATCGTTATGGAGAACGGCACAATCGCCGAACGCGGAACTCACGACGAGCTGTACCGCGCAAACGGAATTTATACAAAACTTATTTCAAACGAATAGGGGGGATGATATCTGTGGGTTGGTTTGACGAACAAATACGGCAAAGAAAAAAAGACGACGCGGATACTCTCTCCGAGGCGCTGCACGATATTGCCGGTGCTGTTTCGGGCACAAAAACCTTTTTTCAGAGCGGAGACGCAAAGAACGAAACGGATAAAATACTGGAATATTACGGCGTTAAAAGCCGCGAACTGCCCGGCTCGCTGAAAGACGCGGACGCGCAGACGGAATACCTCATAAGACCGCACGGGATAATGAAACGTGAGGTCACGCTGCGCAGCGGCTGGTACAAAGATGCGGCATATCCCATGCTTGCAAAATTTAAAGACGGCACGCTGGCGGCATTGATACCGGGAAAATTTTCGGGATATTATTACACCGACAGGCACAGCGGCCGGCCTGTGCGTGTTTCAAAAAAAGACGAAGAATTGTTTGAGGATAAAGCATACTGCTTCTACAAGCCGTATCCGCTCAAAAAGCTGGACGGAAAGGAACTTGCAAAGAACATATTCGGTGCGATAAACCGGGCTGACGTATGCTGGCTTGTGCTTGCCGGTATTCTCATAACGGCAATATCGCTTATTGTGCCGAGCGTTTACACAATATTGTTTTCGTACATAGCAAACGGAAAGAATATACAGCCGCTTTTCTTTGCGGTGCTTGTGCTCATATGCGCCGCTGCGGCAGTAAATATGATTACGGCAGTTAAAATGATGCTGGCAGGGAGAATAAAAAACAAAACGGAGGTATCGTGCGGCTCGGCGGTTATGATGCGTATTCTGTCGCTGCCTGCCGACTTCTTTAAAAAATACAGCGCCGGTGAACTTTCGAGCAAGGTACAGTCGGTCACGGAACTGTGCGAAGCTTTTTCGGAAACCGTGATTTCCGCAGGGATAACGCTGATTCTGTTTTTACTCTATTTTACATGGATAGCTGTTTTTGTGCCGTCACTGACCGCACCGGCGGCAATTACGACGTTTTTGACGGTGGCTCTTACATTTTGGGTTATGCTTTTGCAGTCCGAGTCAACCGAAAAGCAGGACACGCTCGAAGCGGAGGAACAGGGAATAAGCTATTCGCTTATCTCGGGTATTTCAAAGATAAAACTTGTCGGCGGCGAAAAAAGAGCCTTTGCCAAATGGGGCAAAAAATATGCCGAAAAAGCACGGCTGAAATATGATTCGTCGTTTGTTGTCAAATACTCAATGGCGCTGTACACGCTTATAACCGTTGCCGGCAGTGCGTATATTTATTACACAGCCGCAAAGAAAGGCATTACATCGGCGGAGTTTTATTCATTCTCGGTATGCTACGGCATAATAACCGGTGCGGCGCTGAATCTGTTTGAAGCATGCGACATGGCATCCGACATAATGCCCAAACTTGAAAATCTGTCGGCGTTTTTTGAAACCGAGCCGGAAATATCCTCCGACAGGCAGACGGTTACACATTTGTCGGGCGGTATTGAGATGAACAATATTACATTTCGCTACGGCGAAAACAAAACAGTTTTCAGCAATCTGTCGCTGAAAATCAGGCCGGGTGAATATGTGGCGGTTGTGGGAAAAACCGGATGCGGAAAATCAACGCTGATTCGCCTGCTCCTCGGATTTGAACAGCCGAAAAAAGGCGTTATATACTATGACGGCAAGGATTTGTCGAAACTCGATTACAAGAGCCTGCGCCAAAGGATTGGAATTGTGATGCAAAACGGAAAGCTTTTTTCGGGCGATGTATTTTCAAACATTGCAGTAACATCGCCGAATCTTACATTGGACGAAGCATGGGACGCAGCCGAAAAAGCCGGTATTGCCGATGATATACGAAATATGCCCATGGGTATGAATACCGTTTTGCCCGACGGGGGCGGAACAATATCCGGCGGTCAGAAACAGCGGATACTGATTGCAAGAGCTATTGCCGCGAAACCGCGGATTATGATATTCGACGAGGCGACGAGCGCGCTTGACAACATAACTCAGACGACTGTTTCCGAAACACTCGACAGCCTCAAATGCACGCGCATTATCGTTGCGCACAGACTGTCCACAATCAAAAACTGCTCAAGAATAATTGTGCTCGACGGCGGAAAGATTGTGCAGGACGGCACATTTGATGAGCTGTCGAAGGACGAGGACGGATTATTCCGAAAATTGGTTAACAGACAGCAAATTGTTTAATATATACGGTAACATCAAATTGAACTTAAAGGGGTTGATGCTGACAAAACGGAAGCATTGCAAAGATTCGGCAGTGGTTTTTGCCTTTGAACGTACACTGTCAAATATTAAAATGGAGGGTAAGTACATGGTAAAACATGCAAAAAAAATCGTCAGCGTTCTTCTTTGCGTAAGCATACTGCTGTCACTTGCACCTGTCTCTTTGGCGGCAAATGCGGTTGACAACGGTGAACGCTCATACTTTGATTTTGAATCCACCGAATACGAAGTCGACGAAAACAGCGGCGAACTCAAAGTCAAGGTTGTACGGCACGGTGACGGAAATGCGGAAGCCGATGTTGCATTTAAGGCAGCCGATTTCCTATCGACCTACGGCGAGGACTATGAAATTCTTGATGAGGACGGCAATTCGCTTCCGAAAGTTTACGGAGAGAAACCGTCTGTCTCGGATTTCGAATACGAGGGTGACGCGGATGAAACCGCTGCAATCGGAAACACTTCTTCCGAAAACGGACAAATCGCAGAAAAAAGCGATGAAAACGTATCCGAAGAAGATGTCGCAGACGGCGAAGTAACCGACGGCAGCATTGAAGAATCGGCGGCAGACACCGGCGCGTCGGAGGAATCCGACGTCAGTACGGATTCGGAAAATGCAGATGCCGAACAGCCAAGCGGCGTATCCGAATTTTCGGCAGAGTCCGAAAGCGAAACACAGCTCCCCGAAAACACCGTTAAAAAGATAAAAAGCACCGGCTCGCCATTGCGTGACGCTCAGGCTGCATATCTGAAATTCACGGATAACGGTGAGGATGAGGAAACCGAATCGGCGGTAAAAGAAACGCTCGATGATATGTATAACTATTTTCTTGCGGCAGAGGGTGCCTCCGGTACAATTCACTTTGCCTGCGGCGAAAAAGAAAAAACAATCATCGTGAGAGTTTTCGACAATGACGCAGCAGAGCAGAACAAAATCTTTATGATTGCCCTTATGGGAACGGACAGCGATGAAACAATGACGGCGGCAAATGCCACAACGTATGTTACAATCATTGACGACGAAAAAGCCGAAACCGCACAGTATGATTTGCTGGAAGATGAGATTACACTCACCAAAGACGCTCCGACAGGCTATGTAACGGTAACGAGAAGCAGCGGAACGCAGTATTTCGGCACGGCATATGTTTCGACGGTAAAAGACACGGCTGATTCCGAGTCCTACGAAAACTTTGAATACAGACCGGTGGCTTTTGTTCCCGGCGAAACAGAGAAAAAAGTTGAGATTAAGGCAAATGACTTCGGCAAAGACGGCAAATTCGGTATTCGTCTTGAGGCAGAGTCAACAGCCGATGTGGGAAGTTATTACACAACCGTTAATATTTCCGCTTCGGGCGTTCCGGCAGAGGACAGCATATCGCTTATGGCTTCGGGTGTTAAGCTCGGCAGCAGTTCGAAAAATTATGATGTCTCGATACCCGGCGGCTGGGATACCGATATTACCGGTGAGGGAAAAGCATGGGAAAGCGGCGGCTATCTGCACATAAAGCAGTATGACAAGAACGACCACACCATGTATGTGAGCAAAAACAAGCTCAATCTCATCGGCACGAAAGATATCACATTCAGCTCGTATGTTACAAACACGAGCCGCGGTTTTAATTCAAAATACAAATCATACGATACGTATTTTGAAACCGACAGCGACAAGACATTTTCCGGCAGTCTGGACAGCATACATATCAGAGGAAACAGCAACTGGACGGAGAGAACCCTCGGTCTCGGAAGCAGCGGTGATTCCGCATACCTTAAATTTTCCACAAGACCGACCTCCGGCGGATATGACAATCCGGAAGCGATTATCGACTGGATAAGATTCAACTACGCAGAGTATACATTCAGTCCTCAGAATTCCGCGGAGAATTTTAACCGCTGGGTATACGACTTTACACAGGGCACTCCGAATATTTACAATACATTCTATGACGGCGAAACAGACAGAGTGTACAATCCGGGAAGCGTTGTGATAAAAAGCGGAAACAGCGTCGTCTCCGGCTTTTACGGAAACAATGATAAATCGGTTACAATAACCGATGCAAATGAGTCAAAAAACAAGGCGAGAGGCATATACTTAAAGGGTGTGTACTTTGCCAAAGACGACATGACGAGTCATTCACTTTGCTTAAACGGAAAATACACCACCAAAAATGTGTACTACCTCGCTGCAAAAGACGGCAAGGTAACTTTTACACCGAACAGCGGTTTTATTAAAACTCTGCGTGACAAGGGAGTTATAGACAGTGTTCACAGCAACAAAACGTTCAAGGTATTTCCTGTTTACGCATATGAAACGGTGAATGTTAACTTTGAAAACTCCGACAGAGACGACAGCAAATTTGCAACAAAAGGTAAGTTTGACAAAAACAACAAAGCCTCATACATTGTGAATGTACTGGAGGCATGCAGTGCGGGTACAGTTAAAAAAGGCTTTTATGCAAACTGGCTCGATTACTATTACATGACAGTTCCGAAAAACTCGGTAATAAGAGTGCAGACTCAGCCGATATCCACAAGGACGGCAAACGGTGTACTCTGGTGGAGTTTTGACGGCAAGAGAAGCGGTATTACGTATCACAAAGCCGGCGATGTTATCGCAAGCGGAATCAATCCTGCTGGCGAAACGCTGGAGTCTACCGACTACACAAAAGCCGATATTATCGTTAAAGAGGGAACATGCATAAAACCCGCAACGGGCAAACAGACATTTGAAGTCGGATATTTCCCGACGGAAAAGGGCAGTATCCCCGATGAATACAAGGGTGAAAACGGACTTACAAATGCCGTTGTTCCATCGGATGCAATTACCTCCGGAACTGCGGCAAACGGAACGGACAAAAGCGGACGCTATGTATATGACAGCCCGTACATCGGTATGGACTGGTCGTTTACGGCGCTTGCACCGCAGGGTTACTACACACAGTGGGTAAACATGACGGGCGATGTGAACGGCGACGGTTACATTACGGCGGACGAAGCTGCCAATATCAGAAACAAGAGCAGCATGCCCGAAGAAGTATACGGTAACAAACTCTCCGGCAAACTGGATCAGGATAACTTTATATTAAACTACTATTTTCTCCCGAAAACCTCGGCAGGAAACGGCAAAAAGACCGGTAGGGTTGTCCGCGCACCGGAGAACTTCTATCAGCTTGCAAAAAATATCAAATCAAACAGCAGCGATATTCCGATTGCCGGCGCATATGTGGATGTCGGCGGATTTATCGGGCAGACCGACGGAAACGGCAGATATTCAATAGATTGCAACGATTTGCCGTCGGCAGGAAATGTAAGCACTACCGTTACGGCGGACGGATATTCATATAACACGGTATCCAAGCTGCAAAGAGATACCTACATACGTCTTGACGCACTTTCAAAATTCAGGGCTACGGGTATCGACACATACTATGACAGTGTAAACGGTGCGGTTGCAGATGACTTTATCACTGTAAATGATGACATGCTGACGATAAAAACAAGCGTTACAAGCGACAGCGCAATTGTTCCGACAGAGGCAAGATTTTTCATTTACGACAGTGACGGAGCCGAAAAATTCGCGCTCAGCGGCAGAGAAGGGTACACTACAAGCTATGAAACAAACGGCAATGAGCTGACGGCATCTCTCAGATTCAACCCGAGCAGAGATATGCAGCGCGGATATAAGATTTATGTGCAGTTTGCCGACCGGAACGGCGATTGGAGCAATTTAATCGACCTCGGCTACTACTTCTCGTCAAAACTCAATCTTAAAGAGTTCATATTCCCGCTTATCGGAAGTTCGTCTCTTGAAGATGTGATGACAAGCGGATTTGTAACGGACATTATGGGAGATCCGCTCGGCAATATGGACTTCGGCAAAATCAGCGGTTTTGAAGAAAACAGCTACACGTACACGCCGTCGGGTATAAACAAAAATGACACGCAGGCGTACACCTGGCAGAAAACCGATTACAGCTTCGGCTGGTCAAACACGTTCTATCAGAGGAAAAAGACGACAAGCGCCGAAAAAGATGACGCAAAGCTCAAGGATTATCTGAAAAAGATTTACGACGGCAAGAGCAAGGGTGCTCCGCCTCCGTCTCCGAGCAAATACGCGACAAAGAGCCGCTTTAAGTGGTCTGTAACCCCGAGCGTTGGGTTCAACCTCACTCTTTCGTCGCGGCGTGACGGAAACACATATTTCGAAGACCTTGTATTCTATGCAAAGGTTGACTTTGAGGTCAGCGCAAGCCAGCAGATACAGCTCCCGATAGGCATAAGCATATTGGTAAAGGGCAGTCTTGACGGCGATGTTGCCGGAATATACCACATGTATGTCGACTATCAGGACAGCTATGAGACTTCGGACGCTGTTCCGTATACTTCGGAGGATTTCGGCATATTTAAGAAATTCAACAATTCGGTGCGCCGCGAGGGATATATTTTCCTCAACCCGAAAGTGGCGGTTGCACTCGGCGTCGGCTACGGAGTTGTATTTGTAACAGGAAACGCGTCGTTTGATTTTGACATGGACTTCCAGTTTACGGAAATAGGCACAAATGCCTACGGAGATATTACGATTGACCTCGGCTGGGGTATTCAGCTGTTTAACTTTGAGGTTTATAAGAAGTCGCTCTATGGCGATACATTTAAGCTGTTCAACACCGACGGTACAGACGGTCATATCGACTTTGACTACGGCGGCACAGATTCAATGTCGCTTATGTCGATTGCCGACTTCTTTGCGGCAGATGACGATGAAAAGCTTGTCCTTGACAGACCTGTTCCGAGAGCGGATTTTGAGAACAGAAGCGAATGGATGGGCGAGGACGGCGGTATTTCGCTTATGGCATCTGACGCGTCCGAGGGAACAAAGGAAATAACACTGATAGAAGGAATTCTTGATAATCCGCAGATAAAAATGGCGGAGCTTGAAGACGGCAAAATCCTTGCACTGTTTATTGATGACGACCGCGGCAGAAACACTGCAAACAAACGCACGCTCTACTACACGATAGGAAACGGCAATAGCTGGTCGGTGCCGAATTTGGTTGATGATGACGGAACGCTTGACGACTATCCCAATATCTCGGATTTAGGTGACGGCAGAATCCTTGTTACCTGGTCGTCGGCAGACAGAGTTCTGGATGAAGGTACAACGTTTGAGGACGCTGCCAAATCAATGAATATAAAGGCGCGTTTCTTCGACAAGAAAACCGCACAATTCGACGGCGAGGTAATGCAGGTTACCAAGACGACCGAGGGGGATTACTGCGCCGACACAATGGCAAGCGCCGCATATGACGCAGCTACCGACAGACTTATTCTGTATTACACCAAAACGCAATACGATAATTTGGATATGGCAAATGTCAGCGATTTAACATCGGAGGATAAGGCATTTTCCGCAAATGCATATATGTTCTACGAAAACGGAAGATGGAGCAATGCCGACGATTATACGGAAGAAGAACTTGAAGGTCAGGCAGACAAGGAAAAGTACAAAGAAAACTGGTACGGTCAGCGTTTCATTGATGTGAGAACAAACAAAAATGCCAATAAGGCTCCGAAAGTTTCAGACACCACATCGATAAGCTTTAACGGTCTTGCGCTCTATGCGTGGACTGTTGACTGGGACAGTGACTTAAATACCATGGATGACCGCGATGTGTTTATGCAGATATACAACTTCAGCGAAAACAGCTTTACACATATCATCCGTGTAACACCGAAGAGTGCCGCATACACGACACCGAAATTCGCGCGTTCGAACAATGCGACATATCTGTTCTTTGGCGAAACAGGAATGGCGGACGGCAGCGGAACGGAAACGGAACTTGCCGAGCACGGTGCGGTTAAGTATCTCAACGTGGGCGATCTTATTGCAAACGACAAGTTCACAAAGATTACCGACGGTACTAATGAGTATTATATTTTCCAATACAACCGTGACTCGTATGTGTTTGACGAAAGCAGCGACAAAGATGCAGTAACGCCGGCAGAGAAAATAGAAACCGAAACGGTTATTGCCGAGCCGAGTGTTGCCGCAGAGTGCGACAACCCCATGGAGTATGATGTCAAGGTTGCGGATGACGGACAGATGTATCTGTTCTGGACAGACGCAACAGACGGTGCGAGACAAATTATGACAGCTATGTATAACGGTTCCGACGAAGATGACGACGATGAATCAACGGGCGAAAATATTTCGGGGGCTGATTTGACCGACAAATACTGGAGCGAACCAATTCAGCTCACGAGTGCCGAAAAGGGTATGTACTACTCCGGAATCGGCGCAGCAATTTCAGACGGCAACATTGTTACGCTGAGTGCCAAGGGCAACTATTCCGACAAAGCAAAGATTGATTTTGTCAGTGGTGTACATACGCCGTTTGCAAAGGTTAAAGCCGAATCGGTTGAACTTTTGGATGAAATGCCCATGCCGCTCTCAACAGTAACGCTCCGCGCTGCTGTGAAGAACGAGGGATTGCTCAAGGCGGACGCGTCGAAAGACGAACCGATAACGGTAACATTTACCGTAAACGGAGATAATGCGGTTACGGCAAAAATCACAAAACCGATACCGGGCGGCTCAACAGCGTATGTTGAATGCAATGTAACACTTCCCGAAGATATTTCGGACATAGAGTTTGCGGCATTTACAAATGCCGATGACAAGGTGACGGCAAAACTCACACAGCAGAGCGATGTAAAACTCACCGACAACAGAATTGAAAGAACATTATCCGACGGTTACAGCAGCGAAAAGGTTGTATACAGCGCAGTTTTGAGAAATGACGGTAATGCCGATGCTTCCGGACTTACATTCAAGGCGGCCGCAGGTGATACTGAGGTGGGAAGAGCCGATGTTTCCCTGCTCGCTGCAAACGAATTGCAGGATATTGAAATTGAACTGAATGTTCCCGACAGCGTTTATGTGATTGGCAGTGACGGTGTGGGCAGTGCGGATATAAGCATTGATGTTTCAGCAAACGGCGAGACCGTGGCAAGCTACAGCGGAACTGTTCGGAAAACGTTCAGTGCAGAAGCTATAGACGCGCTTGCAAAGGTTACAGGAGTTACATTTGCAAACGACGGCAGCTATTCAATGAAGGTGACCGAAAAGCAGGATATTCAGCCGACAATTGAGGGTGACGATGAAAACGCGCTTATGGTTATGTGGCTCGAAAGCTCCGACAGTGATGTTGCCTATATTAATTATGACAACCTGGTTGCAGCCGGAAGTGTCGGCACAGCCGAGATAACCGGTATAGTTGTTCCTGCCGAGGAAAAGATAGACTTTACCACCGGTTCGGCACAAAAGACCGATTGGAGAAACCTTATCCCGTCCGACAAGCTTATAACGGTTAGGGCAACTGTAAATGTTTTGAGATCGGGCGGCGGACACAGCGGCAGCAGCGGAAACAACGGCGGCAATTCATCAAAAAATCAGTACACCGTGACAATTGACGCCGGAAACGGAAGCGAGACCGAGACAATCAAGGCAGACAAAGACGGAACTGTTTCAAATCTTCCCACACCGGTTAAAGAGGGATATAAATTTGAAGGCTGGTACACCGACGAGGCGCTGACCATTCCGTTTACACCCGAAACAAAAGTGACATCTGACCTTACGCTCTACGCAAAATGGACAGAAGATACCTCTGCGGATGATTCGGGCAAAAACGAAATTCCGTTTAAGGATGTAAGCAAAAATGACTGGTTTGCCGACGCTGTGAAATATGTGTACGAAAACAAATTGTTCTCCGGTGTATCGGATGATACATTTGCTCCGTACAGTGATTTAACAAGGGCTATGCTGGTAACCGTTCTCTGGAGAGCTGAGGGTATGCCGCAAACCAATTATGCAATACCCTTTGAAGATATCGACTCAAACGGCTACTATACAGAGGCTTTGCGCTGGGCAGCAAGCGAGAAAATAGTTGAGGGTATCAGCGATACCGAATTTGCTCCGAACGATAACATCACGCGTGAGCAGATTGCGGCAATTATGTTCAGATACTCGAAATTTAAAGGCGATGCTCCGGAGGGCGCGTGGGCTATATTGCTTGATTACAGCGATGTTAGCGATATTTCCGATTGGGCGGTTGAGGCCGTTATGTTCTGCAAATTAAGGGGCATTATGCTCGGTGACGACAACAATGCGTTTAACCCGAAGAATAATGCTACAAGAGCGGAAACGGCGGCTATTGCGCAGAGATTTTTTGAATAGGAATTTTTGTACATGACAAATTTTCATTCCGTCTACTGACGGTGAGAACATGTGGGACATATCGCGACTCAAAAAATAATTATTGCGTGCCGCCGAAAGGGCGCGAAATTATCTTGGTTTTGATTATTGCGCCGCAGGCGCAACTCGCGGAAGATTGGTAGTGAGCAACGAGGATATATGAGCGCGCTTGCAAGCTCATAGACCGAGGCGAACGTGACCTGAGGCATACAGGACTCGAACCCGATGTGGTTTAAAAATGGAAATTTCGCATAATACCGCAGAAAATTCTGCAAATATACGACCGTATAATTCTTGAATTTTCCTTTACAGGAAAATCGGAATTAGCGTAGTGTATTCTGACGAAACGACCTATGTGTCGTTCCGCCGCTGTAACCGCTATTGTTCGGCAAGGCGCACTATTTGGCTTCCACGTCGACCAAATCAAAGATGAGACCTGGCTGTGATAGGTGACACCCACACTTGGCTCCCTCCATGAGGGAGCCGGCTGCGAAGCAGACTGAGGGAGTAATAACATTACAATAAAAAATTTTAAGGAGGAAAATCAAATGTCAGAAAAAAAGAATATTGTATCAAATGAAGAGGATTTAAAAGAAAAGGAATTGGATCTTGAAGAGTTGGAAGACGTTTCGGGCGGTTCGCTCAAGGATGTCAACTTTACAAAAACAGGAGACATTTCGAAAGATACAAAGAGCAAACTAAAAACAAGTATTAAATTTAATTAAGTTTCAAATTTTCGTTTCGCTCATGATTGTGAGAACGTGCAGGACGCATCACTATTCAAAAAAATGAATATTTAGCTCCGCCGAAATGGCGCGAAATTATCGCGCCGCAATTCGGCTAAAAACGGCACTGCAATAGGATAAATGATTACAAGCAGTGCCGTTTTTGAGTTATATTCATTTTTTCTCATCGGATATGTCATCCGCGCAACCTCAACGCCGCTCGTCGGAAATAGAATTTTCTGCGGCAAAACCATAGGGAACGACCAATGTGTCGTTCCGCTTGACCGCAATGTCATTCATAGGAACAGACATCATAAATTTCAACTTCGAAAACAAATACCAAAAAAGAATGTTGCTTTTTCTTTAGCTTTGTGCTACAATCTATGTTATAAAAATCCATTTGAGAGGAATGATTCATATGAATATAACGGTATATCTGGGAGCGCTTACGGGGAATGACGAAACCCTTGAAAAGGCTGTCAAAGAGCTTGGCGAGTGGATTGGAAAGAGTGGAAATTCGCTGGTATACGGCGGTTCGAAAACCGGGCTTATGGGTGAAATAGCCATGAGTGTGCTGGAAGCCGGCGGAAAGGTGACGGGTGTTGAACCTCAGTTCTTCGTTGACGCGGAGTACCAGCTTGACGAAATAACCGAGCTTATCGTAACAAAAGACATGTCGGAGAGAAAGGCAAAAATGATAGAGCTTGGCGATGCGTTTATTGCATTCCCCGGCGGAACGGGAACACTGGAGGAGATAACCGAGGTTATGTCTAAGGTGTCGCTCGGTCATCTTAAAGCGCCGTGTATATTATATAATCTGAACGGATATTACAACAGCCTTAAAGAACTTTTGAATCACATGATTGAAAAGGGGTTGTCATCCGAAAAGCGGCAGGAGGGCATATTCTTTGCCGACACGCTTGATGAAATAAAGGAAATTTGCAAGCTGTAAAACAAAAATCCGATTTTACTCAAAAAGTAGAATCGGATTTTTAGTATAGTTAAATGTAATTATTTCAGTCTTTTCAGCTCTGCGCTGTTAATCTTAACGAGTTTATCGTCGGACACAATCTTAACCGTTGCCGGGAGAACGCCGACAGAGATATCGCGCATAACAACGCTGCTGCCGCCGGAATTTCCGTTAACTGTTACATTCGCGGCACTGAGGTTATTCACAAGCAGGCGAAGAATCATCTGTGTTATTTCCGGCTCGTCCGATGTATAGTCTATGCAGACAAGGTATTTTCCGGCTTTATCGGCATGCAGTTCGCATTCCGTTGTGCCCGGTGCATTATCCGCACGGTCGGCGCACACAAGGTTTTCCTGCTGTTCGGCAAGCGATTCTTCGAGTTTTCCGCCGTATTTTACAAAGCGTTCCAGCGCGTGTGAATTGGCAAGGTATTTCAGAATATTTTTCGCATTCCTTTGCAGCTGCGCACGTGTAATTGCGCCGCTTGCGAGTGACGCGGCGAGATTGTCGTTAAAGTTCAGTGCGTCGGCAGTAATCATGAAAACGTCGTTTTGTGCCTCGACCATATCTTTAAGGTTGATATAGTCGTGTTCCTCGTGCGAAAGCTTCGGCCACCAGTCTGTCATAACAAATCCCATGTAACCCCATTCATCGCGCAGAATAACTGTGTTTAGGTCGTAGTTGTTGGCGGCCCATATTCCGTTTATCGGGTTGTACGATGTCATAAGCGATGTTGCGCCGCCCTCTTTTACCGCTGTTTCGAACGCTTTCAGATATATTTCGCGTGCGGCACGTTCGGACATCACAGAGTCTACCGTGTTGCGGTGAAATTCCTGGGAATTTGCGGCAAAGTGCTTGACTGTTGCCGAATTTCTGTACTTCTTTACTCCGCGAATCATTGCGGCGGCAATTTTTCCCGTCAGGTACGGATCTTCCGAAAAATACTCAAAGTTTCTGCCGCACAGCGGAGAACGATGAATATTAATTCCCGGCCCGAGGATAGAGTCTATGTGATGAGTGCACAGCTCAATGCTGACATTTTCGTACAATTCCTCAGCAAGTGCGCTGTCCCACGTGCATGCAATAGCTGTTCCGTTCGGCAGCGATGTTGCTGTTTCGCCGCTGTCCATTCGTATTCCGGATGGACCGTCGTGAACGGCAACTATCGGTATTCCGAATGCCGCAAGGCTTCGTGTTGTTCCGCCGATTGCTCCGGCACTTCCGGGGCGAACCTTTGGCGAACACATGCCCTCGCCGCGTGCCAGACATTCAAGGTCGGTGTCGGACAGCTGTGCGACGAATTCGTCCATTGTGTTTTTGCCGTCCTTAACATCTATCAGTTTTATTCCGCGGTCGCCGGTGGGGGTGAGCTCCTTAGGGCTGCTGCTGCGGATTCTCTCGGCATAATCTGTTGTGCGTACAGACACGCTTTTTCGTCCTTCGCTGACCGCACCGGATTCACACACCGGTGTAAGTATCTCAAAATCGCGGACAGGTGCCAGTGCTTCGGAGCATTTTTGAGTAACGCAAAGTTCGGGTACGATATGCGAAAATACCTTTTTTGCGCTGCGTACATTGCTGCCGACATAAATATTGTATTCACCCGGTTCAAGAACGTAGCACGATTTGTTCCCGGTGATGCCGCTGTCATCATATGACGACATATCGGATATGTCAAATTCAAGAGTCAGAATTTCGCTTTCTCCTGCCGGGATAGTTTGTGTTTTGCCGAATGAGCAGAGCGAACGGACACTTTTGCCCAGCTTGCCCTGCGGTGCCTCAAAATACACCTGCACAACGTCGCGGCCGTCCCGGCTGCCAATGTTCGTAACTTTTGTTTTAATTACAATTCGGGTGTCCGACACGCCGGCGCTTATCACTTCCTGTTCAAACTCGGTGTACGAAAGACCGAATCCGAAAGGATAGAGCACGTTTTGCGGCGCAAATGTCTCAAAATATCTGTAGCCGACAAAGATATCTTCTTCGTAGATATTATAATCCTCGCCGCCGAAATTCTTTACAGACGGGTAGTCGCTGATATTTTTTGCAATTGTGTCGGTGAGCCGTCCACACGGATTGACATCTCCGCACAGAATGTCCGCAACGGCATTGCCGCCCTCCTGACCGCCCTGCCATACATACAAAACGGACTTGATATCGTATTTCTCAACCCAGCTCATGTCGATAATGTTGCCGACATTCAGCAATACCACCGTTCTGTCAAATTCGGCGCACACTGCCGCAAGCATTGCGTCCTCTTCATCCGAGAGTGCCCAGCTGCCTTTTCCGGCATGATTGTCGCGATCCTCGCCGGCAGTTCTGCCGATAACGATTACCGCAGTGTCCGAAATTGCGCGTGCTTTCTTTACCGTTTCGGAATCGGGAACGGGCTCATATTGACACCACGGCTCCTTTGCCCATCCCTCGCCGGGATCAAACGGGTACTGTTCGAGCCATTTTGCATATTGTTCGGTAAGTTCATTATTTAGCGTGAGCTTTGGATTGGCGCGTATGCCGTCCAAAATATTTATTGTGTATTCAACGCGCACCAATCCACCGGAACCTGTGCCGCTTTTGTTGTAGTCGACCTGTGTTCTGCCGAAAAGAGAGATAACATTGTCCTTTGAGAGGGGAAGAATGTTTCCGTCGTTTTTGAGCAGTACACTTCCCTCGGCTGCAGCGCGGCGCGCCGTAGCCGCCAGCGGGGCATACGGCTTTTCTTCAAGCTTTGTAACATCAATATGTTCAGACATTTGCGGTTTCTCCTTTATGTTTAAATTTGTTTTCTATTTTGTTTTGCGTCGCACAAGCGATATCACAACACCTGCCGCAATACCTGCGAGCGCAGGGCATACCCAGCCGAGCCCGAGGCTGAACATAGGCAGATATTTGCCCGCAAAGTCTACCAAAACGTTCAGGCCGAGTGTGCTTTTTACACCGTCCGGCAGTGCATTTGCAAAGTCAAACAATGCGGCAATGAGTGTAAGAAATGTTGTACATACGTACACATCTTTCAGGCTGCTGCCAAACATCTTTGCGAGCAGCGACATTGCGATAAGTGTGATTGCAAGCGGATAGAGGAACATCAGCACCGGGAGCGAGAACGAAATAATCGATGTCAGACCGATGTTTGCAATAAGGAATGATACCGCGCAAAATATAATTGCCCATGTTTTGTACTTTGGTCCCTTGGGGAACATGGAACAAAATGCTTCGGAGCAGCTTGTTATCAGTCCTACGGATGTTTTAAGGCATGCAAACGTAACCGTTACCGCAAGAATAATATAGCCGGCGTAGCCGAAATAGTGTTTTGCAATAACCGACAGCGCTTCGCTTCCGTTTGCCGAAAGGGGATAAGCTCCGCGGCTCTGCACACCCATTATTGTAACGGCAATGTATATAATTGCCATAAAAAGGCAGCTGAAAACTCCGGCATACACTGTGTTTTTCGCAATAGCGTCACCGTCGGTGATTCCCAGTTCCTTTATAACGTTTACAACAACAATTCCGAATGCCAGCCCGGCAAGTGCGTCCATTGTGTTGTAACCCTGAATAAATCCCTCAAAAAATGCATGTGAATTGTACACTGTGTCCGGTTTGATATCCGATATTTTGCCCGTCGGCGATACAAATGACGCTATCACCAGCAAAAACAGGCTCACAAGAAATATCGGAGTGAGGATTTTGCCTATATTGCGAAGTATGTCGCTGGGTTTGAGCGAAAACCACAGCACCGCCAAAAAGAACAGTGCGGAAAATATCGCCAGAGCTGCCGCAGAACCTGTTTTGCCTATGAGCGGCTCAACAGATGACGAGAACGGAACCGTCGCGCAGCGCGGAATCGCAAAAAACGGTCCTATTGTAAGATACAACAGGCAGGTAAAGAACAGCCCGTATCCGCGCGATATTTTGCTGCTGAGTTCCAAAAGTCCGTTGCTTTTGCTTATTCCGAGCGCCGCAACGGCGAGCATGGGTATTCCAACACCGGTAATGAGGAATCCCGGTATGGCATACCATACATTGTATCCGGCAGCCTGTCCCATGTAAACCGGGAAAATAAGGTTTCCCGCACCGAAAAACATTCCGAACAGCATAATCGCTATTGCGGCTGTTTCTTTTGCATTTAGTTTATTTTTCATGTAATTTAACTCCCCGAAAAATTTTTAGATAATAATAAGTATGTTTAAACAAAAACCGCCGTATTACGCGAATACGACGGTGATGTATCATTGCAATACTTTAGAATCAGTCTGATGTGTAGGGCAAAAGGGCAATGTGTCTTGCTCTCTTGATTGCAATTGTAAGCTGTCTCTGATGCTTAGCACAGTTGCCGCTGATTCTTCTCGGCAATATCTTAGCTCTTTCGGATACGTATCTTCTGAGCTTTGCGATATCTTTGTAATCAATTTCTTCAACTTTATCTACACAAAAAGCGCAAACTTTCTTTTTGGGCTTTCTGCGGAACTGTCTTTCTTCAGCCATCGTAATGAACCTCCTTGTTTATTTTTTGCGTCTTAGAACGGCAAATCATCATCTGCCGGAGTGGGGATGAACCCATCTGCGGGACTGAATGAATTTGTCGGTGTGCTGTTATTTGCAGCAGCTGCCGGTGCGCTTGTGTCGGAGTTCGAGGACTTGCTGCCTACAAAGTTAACCTCGTCTACAACCACTTCGGTAACGTATACCCTGCGGCCTTCTTTGTTGTCGTAGTTTCTCACCTGAATGGAACCCACAACACCGATTGAACTGCCTTTTCTGAAATACTGCGAAACAAATTCCGCGTTTCTTCTCCAGGCAACGCAGTTAATGAAGTCGGCGTCGTATCCGCCTTCAGCGTTTTTGTAGTTTCTGCTCACTGCAACGGTAAAGCTGCATGTGCTTACACCGTTCGGAGTGGTACGAAGTTCGGGATCCCTTGCAAGATTTCCGACTAAAATTGCTTTGTTCATAGTAAACACCTCTGCTACTTTCTAACAACAATTGTTCTGAGGATACCGTCTGTGATGTTGTATACTCTTTCGAGCTCTGCAATAAATTCTGCCTGGCTCTCAAAGTTTACGAGCACATAGTAACCCTCTGTTTTGTAATCGATGGGATAAGCCAATCTTCTCTTTCCCCAAACGTCAACGGATTCCGTTGTGCCGTTGCCAGCGATAAGGGACTTGAACTTTTCCACGATAGCATTGATCTGATCCTCTGCCAATGACGCATCGATAACAAAGATGGTTTCATACTTGTTTTTGATATTCTCCATTACATTCACCTCCTTCAGGACTTAAGGCCCCGGAAAACCGGAGCAAGGAGCACGCATTTGCGCGCAATGAGCCGTGTTGACTCATACCATGTTATTGTATCACAAAAAACACGGCTTGTCAAATAATTTTGGTAAAAAAATGAAAATTTTTGCAATTTTAACATAACTGCCGTGTGCAGCGGCAAATCGTGTTAAAAAGCCATGTATGCCTAAAACCGACGTATTATGTTTTCAATCACGCAAAAAACAGTAGATACTATTATGGTATACAGAACGGAGGAAAGAAAAAATTTTTTCATTAGGTACCTCCTAAATTGTAGCCTTGTTCATTACAACTTGTATCTTTTGTAAAACCTCATTTAAGAGGTATAATATTTACAATATGCAGGTAATTTGATTATTATATTACAGGTGGTGTTACTATGGACGTTTTGGAGCGATTGAGAAAACTGCAAAAGGATTACGGTTGGTCTGATTATCGCATTGCCAAGGAAGCCGGTCTGTCGCAGGGAACGGTGTCTAATATATACAAACGGAATACACTTCCGAATTTTGTAACATTAGAGGCTATTTGCAGAGCATTCGGGCTTACGCTTTCCCAATTTTTTGCCGAAAACGACTTTATAGAGCTTACGCCGGAATTGAAAGATGTCTTTGAATGCTGGGTAAAGCTGCCGGAAAATAAAAAAGCCATTATTTTGCAAATGATAAAATCTTCAATTGAATAATTTTGAATATATGAATCCGGTGCGGAACATGAAAAGCGATAGCTGTTTTTGTGTTCCGTTTTTTTGAAGAATTTCAGGTGTATCTTTGTAAATATTCCTTTTTACCTACATTTCATATACTATTATATCATTATTCATGTATGTAGCCAAGTTAAAATTAACCTCGAAGCACAGTTTATGTGAAAATATTTATCTTATCTCGCGCTCTGCGTCAATCACATTATATATATTTGTACGGTAAAATGTATCAAAATTTGAATAAATGCATAAAAAATTTTAAAAACCCTTGAAATAGTGTATAATTTGTGTATAATTATAAGCAAATAACGATATTTATACAGAAAGGTCTTGATGTTATGATACGTGCGGGAGTGCTCGGCTCAACAGGTTATGCCGGAGAGGAGACGGTTCGTTTGCTCACTGTTCACCCGGAGGTTGAGATTACGCGGCTTGTTTCAAAAACTTTTGCCGGAAAAAAGATTTCCGATGTATACCCGAGCCTCAGAAATGTGTGCGATATTGAGTGCAGCGAACTGAATGTGGACGATATTGCCGAAAACTGCGATGTTGTGTTCACGGCACTTCCGCACGGCGCGTCAAAACAGGTTATCCCGGCATTGTACGAAAAGGGGATAAAGATTATAGACCTGAGCGGAGATTTTCGCTACAATTCAAAAGAGGTATACGAAAAGTGGTACGGCGAACCGCACAGCGCACCTGAACTTTTGGAAAAATCGGTGTACGGCCTGTGTGAAATTCACCGCGACGAGATAAAGACCGCCGACCTGATAGGCAACCCCGGCTGCTACACCACATGTTCAATCATGGCACTGTATCCGCTGCTAAAGTCCGGTGCCGTGCTCCATGACAATATAATTATAGACGCAAAGTCCGGTGTGAGCGGAGCGGGAAGAAACGAAAAGCTGCCGTACAGTTTTTGCGAATGTACCGAAAATATGAAGGCATACAAAATCGCAACGCATCGTCACACCTCGGAAATTGAGCAGGAACTCAGCCTTGCCGCAAATGACGAAATACTTGTATCGTTTACACCGCATCTTGTTCCGCTTAAACGCGGAATACTTGCAACATGCTATGCCAATTTGTCGGATAAGTCAATCTCGGACGATGATATATACGGTTTGTTCCTCAAATACTACGGCGGCGAACACTTTGTACGCGTTCTGGCTCCCGGGCAGTTGCCGGAGACAAAGCATGTTGCCGGTTCCAACTTTGTCGAAATCGGGTTCAAGGTGGATTCCAGACTGTCGCGCGTGGTTGTGTCGTGCGCGATAGACAATTTGTTTAAAGGTGCTGCAGGGCAGGCAATTCAAAACATGAATCTGATGTTCGGATTGGACGAAACAACCGGAATAAACATGCCGGCATACTATCTGTAGAGGAGTGCTGAAAAATGAGCGGACTTATAAACGAAAATGATACAATCGAAACCAGTATAAAAAAAGCGCAGATATTGATAGAGGCGCTGCCTTACATACGTAAACTCAACAAAAAGCGTGTTGTGATTAAATACGGCGGCAATGCAATGATAAACGATCAGCTTAAAACTTCGGTTATGAACGATATTACCTTGCTTAAATATGTCGGCATTGATCCGATTGTTGTGCATGGCGGCGGTCCCGATATAACGGGAGCTCTCAACACATATAATATTGAAAGCAAATTTATAAACGGTCTGCGTGTTACCGACAGTGAAACGGCGGCAATAGCGCGCATGGTACTTGTGGGCAAGACAAACAAGGATATTGTGTCGCGGTTAAATCATGCCGGCGGACGTGCAATCGGTCTTTGCGGTCTTGACGGCAATCTGATAAAGTGCAAAAAGCTATACACCGAGGTGGACGGCAAAAAAGTGGATATAGGTTATGTGGGCGATATAACCGATGTGAACACAAAAGTTATAGATTTGCTTACGGATGACGAATATATTCCCGTTATTGCTCCCGTCGGTGTGGATGATGAGGGCAACAGCTACAATATAAATGCCGACACCGTTGCCTCTGCCGTTGCCGAGGCGCTCGGAGCCGAAAAGCTGATATACCTGACCGATGTTTTGGGAGTCCTTGACCAAAACGAAAAGTTGATTCACAAAATATATACAAAGGAAGTTGAGCAGCTTATTTCGTCAGGAACGGTTACAGGCGGCATGATTCCGAAAATACGCGGCTGCGCCGACGCGGTTCACAACGGAGTGCACAGGGTTCATATCATAGACGGACGTATTCTGCACTCCATACTGCTCGAAATATTTACGGATCACGGTATTGGGACGATGATACTGGAGAATTAACAAATTCCCTTTCCGACTCACGGCTGTGAAAGTTTGCAGGACACAAAAACACCTCGAAAATCAATTGAAACTCTTTCGGCTAAAATCGGCATTGCAATAGGGTAAACAATTATCCGCAATGCCGATTTTGCGCGACAATTAATTTTCTTTGATGATTGTGTCAACTGCGCACTTTCAATGCCAAACGTCGGAAAGGGAATTTTCGGCGGTGACAACCTTGTTAGTTTACTTGCAGCTGATTGACGGTAGGTTAAACTTTTTCGTCATTGGCAATTACAATCGTTTGAATATGCGCACTATTTGGCTCCCTCGCCGAGGGAGCTGTCAGCGTTAGCTGACTGAGGGAGTTTGACAAATTCCCACTCCGACTCCTGACTGTGAGAACATGTGGGACAAATCGCGACTCAAAAAATAATTATTGCGTGCCGAAAAAAGGCTGCGAAGTTATCGCAGCTCATTTTTCTAAAATCGACGTCATAATAGGGAATAAGATTATGTATGCCGCCGAATTTGCACTATAAATATTTTTCCTCGTCGGATATGTCAATCACATAACCTCAATGTCATTCGACGGAGGGGCAACTTTCCGCCGGCAACCGCATTTGCTTAGCGATTTTTCCCGAAGAGAGACATTTTTTGACGAAAAAAGTTAAAGAGCGGTTAAAGGATAAAAAAACCGGTTGACATTTTTCAAAAAATGTCTTAAAATAGATTAGATAAAATATTAACAAAGTTAAATGGAGATACGTAATATGAAAATTGGTATACCGAGAGCACTTATGTATTACTACTATTTCCCGTTTTGGAATACCCTGTTTACCGAATTGGGATGCGAAGTTATCATAAGTGATGAAACGAATGCCTCGATAATTTCCGAGGGGTGTCATGTGACGGAAACCGAAATGTGTGTTCCCATAAAGATTTTCAACGGTCATGTGTGCGAGCTTTTAAAGACCGATGCAGACTACATATTCGTTCCGCAGATGCACAATGTGTCGAGAGAATACTACTGTCCGAAATTCCTCGGACTGATTGAAGTTGTAAAGTATTCGTTCGAAAACGACTGGAACAGATTTCTGTTCTTAAACTACAATACAGCCGACGATACCCTGTGCGATTTAAAGGTTCACCTGCCGCTCGAAAATTATCTTAACGTGAGCAAAAAGCAGATTAAATCGGCACTAAAGGCTGCGGACGCTGCGCAAAAGAAATTCCGTTCACTATGCTTTAAAGGCTACACAATCCCCGAAGCATACGAGATTTTAAACGGCAGTACGGGCATATTCCCTCACACGGACGGCGAACTCACAATTGCACTTTTGGGATATGTAAACAATGTGTATGACAGCTATGTAAGCATGGACTCCATAAAACGTCTGCGCGAGATGGGTGTGCATGTTATAACATTTGACATGCTTCCCGATGAAGCCACAAAAAAGAACAAGAGCAATGTTAAAGAACCGTTCTGGATTTTTGCGCGAAAAATCTACAATGCGTCGAAATACCTTATTAAAAACAAAAGTGTGGACGGTATAATTCACCTGACGGCATTCGGCTGCGGTCCGGATTCGGTTATCGGGCGAATGATGGAGGGTGACTGCGACGACGCAAACGTTCCTTTCCTTACACTGCGCGTGGATGAACACACAGGCGACAACCACACACAAACAAGGCTTGAAGCATACATTGACATGCTCAAAATGAGAAAATATTCCTCTTCGAAAGGTGATAGATATGAAAGTTAGTTTTCCGCATATGGGACAGGTTACGGCATATGCCAAGCTGCTCGAACTGCTCGGGCACGAAGTTATAATGCCGGAGCGCCCCACCCAGCGCACATTTGATTTAGGTGTACTTAACAGCCCGGAATTTATATGCTATCCGTCGAAGGTTATTGCCGGAACATATATAGAAGCTTGCGAAAAAGGCGCCGAGGTTATAATCACCTCTGCCGGAAGCGGCCCGTGCCGCGCCGGAATGTACTGTGAGGTGCACAGAAGAATACTGAAAAAGCTCGGATTCTCCACCGAGATTGTGGCATTTGATTCTTTCTTTAAGGAACCGAAATACTTTTTACACCAACTCAGACGTGTTATAAACAAAACACCGATTCACAAAATAGCGCAATATGTTTTCCTTATGATACGTATGGCAAACTACCTCGATGAGATAGAAAAGACAATAAAAATAAAGCGCGCTTACGAGGTAAACAGCGGAGAATTTGATAAATGTCTGGACAAGATAAACAAGATGTTTGCAAAATGCAATACAAAAAAAGAGCTGATAAAAGCTAACGAAAAGGCAAAGGAAATGATAAATGCCATTCCCACAAAAAGCGTTGACGAGGGCAAACGTCTGCGTTTCGGAATAGTCGGCGAAATATTTGTTGTAATAGACAGTGCAACAAATATGAATATTGAAAGCCGCCTCAACGCACTGGGTGTGGAAGTTACCAGCACTCAATATGTTTCGGAATGGATAAAATACAATGCCACCCCGGCATTTCTGCGCCATGACGAAGCCGAGAGGATTCACCGCCAGGGGCACAAATACACTACATGCAACTGTGGCGGTCACCACCTGGCAAACATCGGCTGGATAGAGGAGTTTGCAAAGCGCGGCTACGACGGAATAATTCACCTTATGCCGTTCGGATGTCTGCCGGAGCTTGTAACGCGCAGTATGTCGCACAAGCTGAGCGAACAGTTTGACATACCGATTCTCACAATGTCTATAGACGAGCAGAATGGCGAAGCAAACACTCAGACAAGACTCGAAGCATTTGTTGATTTGTGCGCAGGACGAAAAGTGGCAAAATCAGAGGCAAAACACAACAAATCGGCCGGACAGGCCGCAAACGTATAGGAGATGTTGATATGAATATATATGTTGGCATAGACACCGGCTCGGTGAGTACAAACGTTATTGCGTTAAACGAAGACAGCGAAGTTATTTTTGACAGATACATACGAACAAAGGGACAGCCGATTAACTCTGTTAAAGACGGCATGGAGCAGCTCGGCGAATTTATAAAAGGAAAGGACATGACCGTGCGTGCAATCGGTGTAACGGGCAGCGGCCGCCAGATGATAGGTCTTATGGTCGGCGCCGATGTTGTAAAAAACGAGATTACCGCTCACGCAACTGCAACGGTTCACTTTCACCCCGAGGCACGGACAATATTTGAAATCGGCGGTCAGGACAGCAAGATAATTATTCTGAAAGACGGAATAGTAACCGACTTTTCCATGAACACTGTTTGTGCAGCGGGTACAGGTTCGTTTTTGGATCACCAGGCGGAACGTCTCGGAGTCGATATAAAAGAATTTGGAGACTGGGCGCTCAAAGCCGAAAATGAAGTCCGCATTGCCGGCCGCTGTACGGTATTTGCCGAATCGGATATGATTGCCAAGCAGCAGTACGGCTACTCAAAAGCCGATATAATCAAAGGTCTTTGCGACGCACTTGTGCGCAACTACTTAAACAACCTCGGCAGAGGAAAAACGCTTGAGGCACCGTATGTTTTCCAGGGCGGTGTTGCCGCAAACAAGGGAATTATCAAGGCATTTGAAGACCAGGTCGGCAGCAGGATTATTATCCCGAAATACTTCAATGTAATGGGTGCTATCGGAATGGCAATAATGGCAAGAAACAATGTGGAGAAATCCGGAGCCGAAACAAACTTTAAGGGATTCGATTTTATCGACCTTGAGTTTACACCGAAGAGCTTTGAGTGCAGCGGATGCAGCAACGCATGCGAGGTAATAAAGGTTCTTGTTGACGGCGAAGTTAAGGCGATGTGGGGCGATAAATGCGGAAAATGGAGTTCGTCCGTATAATAAAAGCTTTGGCAGACAAATTTATATTATATTTTGATATATAAGTGAAAAAATGAAATAAAATGCGCGTACATGCACAAAAACCGGGCATCTTCATATATTGATAATGTGTCAATATTGGAGGTGCTTGTTTTGTTTTCTGCATTGTCACATATACTGCCCAAGATGATTTTTATGACATCATATGTCACAAATACAGGCTCATTTGCAAAACCGCTGTCTTCCGATGAAGAACAAAGGTATTTGCAAATGTACAAAAACGGTGACAAAAGTGCGCGCGATATTCTTATTGAACGAAATTTGCGGCTGGTGGCTCATATTGTAAAAAAATATGACTCATCTCCTGCCGACTCCGATGACCTGATAAGTATCGGAACAATCGGACTTATCAAAGCTGTGTCATCATTTAACCCGGATAAAGGAACAAGGCTCGCCACTTATGCGGCAAGGTGTATCGAAAATGAAATTCTGATGAGTCTGCGCGCCGCAAAAAAGAAACAAAACGAAGTTCCGCTGCAGGATCCCGTTGGAATAGACAGCGAGGGAAAAGAAATATCGCTCATCGATAAACTCGGCACGGACGGCGAATGTGTTTTCGATGAGGTAGAATCAAAAATGCAAATACGCACACTCTATGAAAAAATGCACTCGGCTCTGCAAAACCGCGAAAGACAGATTCTTGAAATGCGCTACGGTCTGCGAAACCGCGCGGCGCTTACTCAAAAAGAAATTGCCAAGGCACTTAATATATCGCGGTCGTATGTGTCGCGGATAGAAAAGAAGGCTGTGAAAAAGCTTGCGGACAGTTTTGAGGTGTAATTGCACGGTGATATACCAAATTGTCCCTCCATTTTGAAAATTGCCCCTCCGTCTCTCGGCTGTGAAATTTTGCAGGACGTGTTCTGCACTCAAAAAACATACAATACGCGCTGCCGAAAGGGCGCGAAGTTATCGCACCGCGGTTCGGCTAAATTCAATACCGAAAAAGGGAAGAAGACCAAACTCGGTATTGAATTTGCGCTATGTACGGTTTTTCTTCGCGCAACATGTCAACTGCTCTTTTTCAATGCCGTTCGCCGGAGTGGCAATTTTCCGCGGCGTAGGGAACGGTTATTAACCGTTCCGCCGACAACCGCTATTGTTTGAAAAGACGCAAACTCCCTCCGAGGATGCTTACGCATCCCCACCTCCCTCGAAGATGGAGGCTGAAAGAAACGGATGCTTACGCATCCCCACCTCCCTCGGAGATGGAGGCTGAAAGTACTCATCTTCGCTTTCTCGGAGATGCAGGGAAAAAGCAAAAAGGCCGGAAACCGAAGCGGCTTCCGACCGATACAAGTCACACACACCAAAGCGGAGAATTATTCCTCAACTTCAGCAGTTTTGTACGCGTCAAGAATTTTTGATTCTATGTACTGTCTGAACTCGTAGTTGATGGGGTGGGCAACATCTTTGAATGTGCCGTCCTTAAGCCTTTTGTTCGGCATAGCAACAAAAACCTTGTCCTCATTTTCGATAACCTTAATGTCGTGAACGGCAAAGCAGTCGTCGAATGTAATAGACGCAATAGCTTTCATTTTGTTTTCTGTGTCGAACTTTTTGATTTTGATACCTGTTATTTCCATGACTAACTCCCCTTCGGAATTTTATAATGTTATCATTATTATATGGAAATTATGCAAAATTGTCAATGAAATATTTGCTATATTTACAAAGTTTGTTTATTGAACACAAAAAACACGTAACGATTTTGTAAAGTATGTCAATACCAAAAAAATAAATCGTTTAATCTTCATAAATGGAATTGTGAATATTTTCGGCTTATACTTCATCAAATACACGAACATAATCTACCTCAAAATAATCGGGCAGCACTGCATGTGTTAATTCTTCAACAGGTTTGCCTCCCCATACATTTGCTCTGCCTGCCAAATCTGTTGTGTCGGAATCGGTTATGCCAGTTCCGTAATGAAATCCACGGTGATACCCGTGGCACTCGGTCGAAACGAGTATAAACTGTTCAACATTTGAAACGGCACATTCGGGAGCCATTTGTCTACCGATTTCCCTGCCGTCGGCATAGAATATGTATCCGTCTTTTGTCCAGTCAACACCGTAGCGGTGCCAGCCGTCGGCGGTTTCTTCGTATGGGAACCAAAAGTGACCGTACCATTTCGAATCTCTGCCGTAGCCGTTCCAGCCGCATCCGCAGCCAAGATTCCCCGATGTGTGCTGCTGATAATTTTCCATTATATCACATTCCACACCGCACTGCGCCGGATCGGGGTGGGAGCCTATTCCGGGAGCCTGCAGCCAGAATGCTGCATGCCATCCGGGATTTTTCGGAAGTTTGCAGCATATTTCATAGTAGCCGAACTTGTGCATAAATTTCGGTTTTTCTATCTTTCCGAACGGCCAAAAGCTGTTTTTGTCGGAATCTTTCGGCAAATCAAATGTGAGTGAACCCGTTTGCAGGTGGGCGGAATAGTAGTTGCCGTCTTTTTCGATAAGGTTTATTTTCATTGTGCTGTCGCCTGAAAAATCAAGTCCTTCGTCTGTAAAAGTGGGGGAGAATTTACCCCAGAAAGCTTTTCGAAATCCCCATTTTGAGGTGTCAAGCTCCGATGAGTCAAATTCATCATTCCACACCATTTTCCACTCTTTTCCCTCGGGCAGAAAGCTCGGGCGGTGACCGTCTATTTCTTTTTTAAGCATGTTGTGTCTCCTTATAGGGCATTGCTGCTGAAGTCAGAACTTTTTGGGCGAAACGCCGTAGTAGCTCTTAAAGCATGTGGAAAAATACTTGTCGTCCGCGTAGCCGCATTTTTCGGCAATCTGCTTAACGGTAAAGTATTCGGAGCGGATAAGTGACTCGGCAAGCTGCATTCGTGATTTTATCTGGTATTCTTTCGGTGAAATGCCGTAGAATTCCTTGAACGAAACGCGAAGGTGCGTTTTGCTTATTCCGAAAAACTCCGCGATATTATCTACCGAAAATGCCGCGTTTGAAATTTCTTTTTCAATAAGCTGAGATGCTCTCTCGGCAATACACAGATTCCCCGATTTTTCGTGGTGCATTTCCTCGTTGAGTATCATATACAATATTCTGTACATATACTCATTCATCTTGAATCTGTAGCCGTAGGATTTTGATTCGCACACGTTGTACAGCTCGGTAAACAGCCGCTCATACAATTCGTAATTTTCGGGATAAAACACGTTTATCTCGTCCTGCATAACATTTTCCGCCTCAAAATACACCGTGATGACTTCTTCGTCTTCGTCGGCGTCTTTTGTAAATTTGCAGTACGGCGGCATGTAGAGCACACTGTGTTCGCGCACGTCGATTGCTTTGTCACCGTAGCTGAACACGCTTCTTGCTTTGAATCTGTAGGTTATCGCATGATACGAGTTGCAGTTTCCGATAAGATTTACCCTGCACTTTTCCCAGTTCAGTTGCAATACGTTAATTACATTAAATTTTGTTGTTGCAGCGTCAAAAAACATAATGCCCTCCGGAGCGGGAGAAAAATTACATAATTTTATACTCCCTTGCATTTGTGTTATTTACTACATGCTATATTCTAAATCGAAAAATCATCAATGTCAATAGAAAAAACAATATTGATGAAACTTTACCTTTTGTGATGATTTTTTGCTTTTTTCGAATCAGCAATAATTTGTCTTCCAATTTTTTTTTTTAGGTTTTTTGCCGAAAATCAATCGGTATATCTCAAATACGGCTGATTCACTTGCAGTAATGCATACGCGGTTTTTATGGCACAGATTTGTGAGTGATGATTTTTGGAGTGTTTTGTTATTTTTGGGTATTGCACGCACGTACTAAATAGGCTAAAATATCCTTGTGGACGGGCAAACGTTTTGTGCAATTTTTACCATACATATTGTGCCCGGAAAAGAACGAATTTATTTTGTCTGGAGGATGAAAAGTATGAAAAAGAAAAGTTTTGTCGGTATGATTCTCAGCGTTGCTGTGGTGCTGTCGTCTGTGCTTCCGGCCATGGCAGATACAGCTGCCAATTATTCGTCGGTTATACCGGATAGCTTGCGTGTCGAAATGGCTGCGAGCGGATACAGGAGTTATTGGAATTTGATAAACAGCCGTGTTAAACCCACGATTGATGACAAAAGTTTGGACTATATTATGAAAAATGGCGGAATTACTACTTCCACAATGGCTCTTTCATGGAGTGATATGAAGGATGCGATTCGCGTAGGAAAAATGAAGAACACTTTTGCCGTTGCACCGTTTGCATATAACTCAAACGGAAATTACTATAGTCTCGGTTATCTTGGTGCGGCAGGAATCGGGATAAAAAATTCCGACGCAAAGACAAGCGGATATTCCGCAGTTATTGCTAAAAGAAAGTTAATGTATAACGAAGCTGCAAAAAAGCCGACATGGGGAGGGTACAGTACCGAAACAGATGAAGACAGCAATAAGAATAAAATTCTGTCCGGATTTTCTGCTTCACCGAAATACAATACGGCAACAATTGGTGTTGACTTTTCATCGGGCAACCCGTATCTTGCGGTTGGTATAATGGCAGAAGAAAATGTTGACCTTACTAATACATACATTGCTGTTTGGACAATTTGTGTCGGCGGTTCGAGTGACGGCAATGACCGTGCAGTAACGGGTGTAAAACTTTCTAAATATTACAGTGAGTCTGACAAGGGCAGCTACAAAGAAATAGCTATTCCGCTCAGTGATTTTGATGTTGCAAATGATTGGGTTGCTTCGGAGTATTATTACAATAGTACAACTGCCAAAGAAAATGCTCCCGAAAAACCGGCAGCAAATTTCGGTAACGGCAAAATCATCGGTGCCGGAATAATGAGAGAATATGCAGAAGGTCAGAAGGACGCGGAAAATAACTACAGCGTATATCTTACAAAAATGCAGTTCTTAAGGGTTGAAGCTCCGAAAAATGCCGCAACAGCAAAGATTGACGCTCCAAACGGTGCAGGCTACGGTGAAACAATCACATTCACCCCATCGGCATACAACGATGTAACAGCTTATGAGATTTCCATGAAAGATAAGAGCGGAAACACATTGTTTGACAAAACAATCCCCGTAAGTGCATTTACAGCAAATGATGACGGCACACTCTCTTATACAATAGGTACAATCAGTCCTCAGGGTGCGGCATACAGCATTGCCGCTGTGGCGGGAGAAACCGTCGGTAATGGGGATATCGGATATACTCCGATAAAGAGTACTGCAATAACTGTGAATGCAAAATGGGATGCAGGTTCAGAGACATATAATCCGATTAATTCAATGAAGTTCACAAAGGGTACAGATGGCAAATCCGTAGCTGTTATAAACCGTTGCTTCTACAACTGCAAGGTTCTTGTGGCACGCTATGACTCCACAGGCGCAACACTCAAACAGTGCGATATTTTCGATCCGCTTTCGCAGATTGTAAAGGTAACATATGCCGACGCAATCGACACTGATAAAATTGCAGTATTTATTTGGTCGGATGATAACAACGCCACACCTCTTATTGAAGCAGCTACTGTTGCAAATGTAAATGTAACAAAATAAATCTGTAATTACACATATACCAATAATACATTCGCATTGCACTGCCGACACACCGGCAGTGTAATGTACTCTAATACAAGGAGGAGAAAGATGAGAATTCGGCAAAAAACAGCAGCAATTATTACCGGAATTACACTTATCGCAAGCTCATTATCGGTCGGGGTATCTGCAAAATACTCTCACGAGATTCCCGATGCACTGATGCTGGAGCCTGTGAATTACCTGGAATCCAGCGGAACATTTGCGGCAGCAAGAAACAGGTGGACTGTATACGACGCAACAGTTACAGGTCCCACGGCAAACATCACAAATTCCACGCTCGGAAAGGTGACGAATACATATGTTAAATCGGTTGCGACATCATCGGTTAAAAATAATACGTCACTGTATGTCGGCGCATTTCAAAACAGCCAGGGAATAACCATGTACACTCAAAACTCGGACGGCTCGTACAAAGCCGCATGCGGCGCCGCAAAGTTTGAGCTCGATAACAATGATATTTCGGACGGTCAGGATTATGTGGCGGTTATAGGTAACCACAAGGTGGATTACTACGACTTCCGCAGCGCAATATCATGGGAGGGCAGCGGTAATATCGGAACAAACAAGACAGCCGACCTCAATGTTTCGCGGTTTACAAAAGACGCCTATGTGGTAGTCGGTATTCAGGCACAGCAAAATGCACAGCTTGATTCCACATTCATCTCGCTTGCAAGCTATAAGGTGCAGAATCAAAACGGTCAGTCCATGGACGCGACGATTCGCGCAGTAACCGGTGTGCCGATATCCCGCTATTACAGCGAGTCGGATAAGGGAACATACAGGGAAATCGCAATTCCCCTTACCGATTTTGACACCTCAAACGAATGGGTTGTAAGCAAGCTGGCATTAAACGCGGTAAACAGACCGGACGGTTTTCCGGATGACTACAAGATTCCCGTTAATTACAAAGGCTTTTTGGGAATGGGCATGATGAAAACGAGAACGGATGATACACCGGCAGATAACTACGGTGTGTTCGTAACCAAATTCCAGATTGCCTGCTTCAACGAAGCTACAGAGGGACTTAGCATAAGCAAAAATTCACTCAGCTGGGTTAAGCCGCGCAACAATTGTGTGAGCCACTACAGCATTACGGCTGTAAACGGAAATGAAACAAACAACTATTATATCCCGGTATCCGAGCTTTCGGAGAGAGCCGGAATGTATACCTGGAATATTCCGGACGGTGTTGACAGCCGCTCGATATTCAAGGTGAGTGCGGTAGCCGGTGAGCTTGTGGGCAACGAGGATGTCGGTTACGATCCGATATACTCCGAGTGCGCCATGGTTCAAAAGGGCGGAGTGCACACAGCGGTGACCGAGAGTGTGGACATGCTCCCCGGAAATCAAAAACTGCTCGATGTAACCATGCCCGACGGCTCGAAATTTAAGGGCGCGGAATATACTTCGCTCTATAAGGGCGGCAAATCCGATATCTCCGCTGCGGCAAACGACGGATACGCAGTGTTCGTTGCAGACAGTGCAGCCGATGTATCTCAAATGCGCCTTGCGCTCGGCAGCAAAACAGCACGCGGATACGGCGCGGCGGTTGTTGATGCCGCAGATTATGCCGACTCAACATATTCAAACGGCACAAAGACATTCATCCGTGTACCGGTTGCAGACTTCGCGGCAGACACGGCAGACAGTATCGGATTCGATATAAACGGAAACGATGTGTCGGATTCAAAGCTTTCACTCGCAGAGTTCTCGTTTGCCGGTGCGACGGGCGGCAGTGTGGAATCGGTGATGATAGTGCAATACGATGTGTCACCGGTTATCACGCTCGAGGATGCAACGGACAAAGAGGTTATATTTGCAATAAGCGGTGCAAACACAATCGTTAACACATATACCCTCTGCCGCGATGGCGAAACAGTGGCAACAGCCGACGGCGGAAACGTCACCGTTTCGGACATTGCGCAGGACGGTTTTGATCCCGACAGAGAATACACCTACACCCTCCGCGCAGAAGCGGAATGCGGGGCAGTGTTTGACAGCAACGAAGTAAAGGTTGTTGTCCCAAAACTCGACATGCCGCGTGACTTTGCAGTAAACACTGTGTACAATACCACAGCAAACCCAACAATTCGCCTTACATGGCAGGCACCGAAATTCGGAGCGGATATTATATCCGGGTTTGAAATATACAGAAACGGTTCGCTCATTGCCACAGCCGACAAAGACGCGCTTTCATATGACGATACAAGCCTTGAATACGGCAGGGATTACGAATACACAATGCGCAGCGTGGGCATTGAGGACGGTGAAAACGTGTATTCGCTCAGCACTGTCGCATACAGTGCAACGGCGGTGTGCATTGCCTCGCCGGACGGTGTGAATATAAGCACGGAAAACGCAGTTGTTCACATCAGCTGGAATACGGTGGAAAACGCTACAGGTTACAGAGTGTATGCAGACGGTGTTCTCGTCGGCGAGACATCGTATACCAATATAAACATTACGCCCGAGAAGTACAACACATATTTTGACATCACTCTCACCGCTGTTAATGCCGGCGGTGCGGAATCTCTCGGCGTTACAGAGAAAAAAGTGTATGTGACCGATCCGTATCTCGATTCCGACAGAACGGTTATCTACGGTGATTCATTTACTTCGGTTGCCACGGCAAACGGCGGTGCGGTGCTAAATGAGCGCGACAGCGAAAAGTTTGTTGAGGGTGCATCTTCCGCAAAGCTGGACTTTAGCCGAAGCAAAGCTCCTTACGGCACGGTGGATATTGCCTATGCGTTCGACGCGTCGAACCTGAGGACGGCAGATAGAAGCATTGCAATGCAGCTGTCGGCAGAAGATATTAATATCCTCAAAAATATTCACATTGCGCTGTCGTGCGAATCAAAGGTCGCAAATGTAAGCGGTACAATATATTCATCGCTTTGCATAGGCGATTATGCGCAAAACACGGACAAATGGCAGTATGTATCGATTCCGCTGAATGATTTTCCGACGGTCGGAACGGGAAAAGGCGATTACAAGACAATCTCCGGCGAAATGGACTTCGTCAAAATAACCGGAATACGGATATATTGCAGCATCACCGACAGTGATTCGGCTGTGATAAATATAGACGATATGGTAATCTGCGGTGCAAAAATGTGGAAAACATCGGACATTATCCGCGACACAGACGGCAATGTCATAGACAGCCGGGCGGCAGGAGCAGTTCAGGGAATACGAATACTGTTCGACATGCCTATGAACGGCGCAAGTCTCAATCCGTCAACCGTAACGCTTGCGGAGACGGGCGGAGCGGAAGTTACCACCTACGGCGAGTATGCAGCGGCGGACAATGTGTATATTATGTACCTTGCCGAACCACTCGAGGCAAACACCGCCTACACGATTGCCATTAACGGCAGCAGTGCGGTTTCCTCGGCAACAGGCAGTGCGAAACTGGAATTTGTTACCGGGAATTTTGAACCGTATGAAATAATAAACAAACCGACCGAAACAGCGTACAGACTGAGTTTTTCGCAGAGCGGTTCAAAAATCACCGTCAGTGCTGCACCGAGCGTCGGCACGTCGATAATTGCAGGCGGCATAAATATGAATATTGCCTACGATTCAAATATTCTCTCGGTTGAAAAGGTATCGGCTCAAAATGCAAACGTTACCGAATCGGACGGAGTTATTACTATAGATGTTTCATCGGCAGACGGAATTGACATAAGCAAATTTGTACCGGAAGTAACATTTACCCTGAAAAAAGAGGGCAGTGCAAAGTTCAGCGCGTCCGGAAAAATCACCGCTGCTGCATCATCGGCACCGATTATAATTATGGCGAGCGCAGAAAAGACATTTACATTCCCCGATTCATCGGGCGGCAGTTCGTCCGGCGGTTCGTCGGCAGGCAGCGGTGCGGCTTCGGCTTCGAGACCAAGCGGCGGCGCGGTTCCCGATGTTAAACCCGATACACGCGTATCATTTGCGGACATGGACGGTTTTGACTGGGCGGCAGACAGTGTGAAAAAACTTGTCGAGGCAGGGATTATAAACGGCTACGATGACAACACATTCCGTCCGTCGGCACTCATCACGCGTGAGGAATTTGCAAAGATGATTGTCCTTTTGTGCAATCTTCAGAACGAAAGCACCGACAGCGCCTTTGCCGATGTTGAGCCGGGTGCGTGGTATGCACCGTATGTGAACATTGCGGCAAAATATTCGCTTGTAAACGGAATAGGCGGCGGCAATTTCGGAACGGGAAGGTATATCACACGTCAGGAAATGTGTGTAATGGCAGAGAGAGCTGCAAACCTCATTAAGGCGAGCGGCGAATATATTTATGACGAAATGCCGTTCGACGATACCGATACAATTGCTCCCTACGCGGCAGACGCGGTTCGCAGGCTGTTCAGAATGGGGCTTGTAAACGGCGTGGACGGAAACAGATTCGATCCGAACGGAAGTGTTAACCGTGCAATGGCGGCAAAAATTCTCTATGCCGTGTATGCACTCAATTAGGCATACGGGAGGTACACAATGAACAGAATAAAAAGAACATTGGCAATATTTGTTGCGGCGCTTATGCTGCAGAGCCTCTTTGCCTTTGGCGCGGCGGCAGACAGCGGCAACAGTAACGGCGCAAGCCTTTCAAAGCTGCGTGCTTTCGGGATAATCGACTCGGAATCGCTTTTTGATTCCGAATCCGTGATATCCCGCGCAGACTACACGGTTATGATTGCCAAAGCGGGCAATATACCGCCTACGGACTCCAATGCATTTGCCGACATTGCGTCCGACGACGAGCGTGCCGGCTATATAGACGCCGCGAGAAAAAGCGGAATTGTAAACGGTGTGTCGCAAAGCACATTTGCACCCGAAAGGGGAGTAACGGCGGTTGAAGCGGCAAAAATGGCGCTCAGACTTATAGGCTACGACAAAATATACGACCTCTCGAATGATTCGGAGGTGATAAACCGTGCGCGCGGACTGAAGCTTTTCGAGGCAAATATCCCTGCCGGCAATATAACCGGAGCGGACGCTGCCGCAATATTGGATAACCTGCTGGATGTAAAGAAATTTGTTGTGTTTTCCGAGACAAATTCGTATTCGCTCAATTCCGAGGACAAGACCGTTGCCGAAGAATTTTTCGGCCTGACGAGATTCCGCGGCGAGGTTCTGGAGGTCTACAGAAACAAAAACAAAGCGGCAATACGCAGCCTTGACGACAACACGGAAACCGTGTACTCAATGAGCGCGAATGTAAACATTGAATTTGTGTTCGGAACACAGTATTTCTATGCCGACATGGGCACAAAGACAATTGTGTATGCCGATATTGAAAACGGCGAGCTTATATATGACTATATCGACGCTGTAAACAATGTGTATAATGACGATTACTTTAATATAGCGAAGCTTAAGAATATCACATTTAAAAACGGCGGAAAATACACCGTTTCCGATGATGTGTGCGTTTATATCGACGGTGCGCGTGTACTTGCCGGTTCGTACAGGCTCAGCGATTGCTTTGTACGCGCCGTGGCAGACAACGGCAGTGTTGAAAAGCTGGAGATATTCAACCTCACAGAGGGCGGACTCATTTACCGCGCCGACAAGGACACCTTGAAGTATGCCGACAGAACATGGGCAGACAACACTCTGCACGGGTTTGAGGCGCTCGATAACCTCAATATCGTTATAGACGGTGTTCCGGGACACAAAATGACCGACCTCAAGGCAGATTATGTTTTTGACTATTACAAATCGGACGATGTGTTCATGATAGTTTCGTCGAGCCGAAAGGCTGTCGGAAATCTTGACAGTGTAGGAAAATACACAATCACCGTGAACGGCGAAAAACTCGACAAAAGCGAAAAGCACGGTGTGCTCATATATTCGATTGATGAGCAGAAATATTTTGACAACGAAGATTACTCCAGACTCATGGGCACAAAGGTCAGCGCGTATATAGACGATAACAAAGAAGTCCGTTTTGTCCGCGACTATATTGTTCAGGAAAACGCAAACGAATTTGTCGGACTTGTTGTCGGCAGCCGTGACGACGCTTTCAAAAACTACCTCAAAGTGCAAAAGATTACCGGAGGAGCCGTTACCGCGCTTTCTCTTGAGGTAAAGGAAAAACTCGCAAAGGATTCGCTTTCGTACGATTATGCAAAATCGACAGCCAAGGCATATGACGGCAGCAACCTGTTCACATTCACCGTGAATTCAAAAAGCGAGATAACCAAGATTGAGCATGTAAAATATTTCGGAAGCAACTTTTTCTACAAAAACGTGTTCAGTAATTTCGGTTCGGGAAAAACGCTCAGAAACATCTATTGCGGTGACGCGGTAATGTTTGCCGTGTTCGACGATATCGACACCGGCGAATACACGGTTCGCCTGGTAGACGCGTCGTTCCTCAACAGCTCAATAAGCAGCTCCGCAAACGGTGTTGAAGTTCTCTCGGATTTTGACATGATAAATAATCCCGTGCCGAGCTTTGTAATGTTTGGTTCCGGCTCGGAAACCATGCACTACAATCCCACACAGATAGATGTGATAAAAGAGATTGAATTTGACGGTGACGACATGGCTACATTGTACCTTTGCGACGGAACAAAGCCAAAGGTTACAAGAGAGTTTGCGGAAAAGAACGGTCTTAAGAGCGGAACGCTGATATACTTTACCTCCAACCACCTGGGCAAGAACACAATACAGATATCGCGCACAAGAGATTTAAGCTGCGAGCCGGACACATGGACATTTGATCCATATTCGCTGAGTGTGGGAGAGGGATTCTACAAGGCGGAAAATGTTACACTGCGAAACGGCACAACAATTCAGTTTAGAATAGACGGCGCTCCGTCCAATGTGTATATGCTTTACAACAAATGGGACAACTCGACGGCAAAGGTTATCGGATATTTCGACGGTGAGTTTGACGCACCGCAGAGATATCTCACCGGTTACACAAACAGAACCAAGTCACGGTCATACATGAAGTCCGTTCTCACGGCTATATCGCAGACCGATCCGGCATGGTTCCACCTCACAAGTGACGGACTTGTGGACTTTATATTGTTTCAAAGTACAAACAGTGTTAATTAATGCGAGGTGATACGCTTTGAAAAAATTATTTGCAAAAAGAGCCGCAGCGGCTGTGCTCTGCGCAGCAATAACGCTCGGAAGCACAGCTGTGTTTGCCGACGATACGGCGCATGAAATTAATCTTGTGCCGGAATTTGTCGATGACTACAGCAGTGTAAGCCAGAACTTTACACCGATAGACATAGCTCCGTATGCCACGACATCGGTAGATGACGATATCGCCGGTGACGGAAAGGGCGGATGGTCTGATCAGGGAAGTATAAATGACTTTTCGCCGTTCAAGCTGAAGGGTAATGTTAAGCTGCAGGGAATACCGTTCAACATTCCCGATCCGGTTGCAAACGACAACAAGTCGGTAATCATGCTGTCCGGCCGCGACGATAAGCGCTTTCCGCTCACGGTTGAGGTGCCTATCGGTCAAAAGGCGGGCGGAATGTATATCCTGCACAACAATGTGTGGGGCGGAAGTACCGGCGCGTCGTGCGGTGATTACACCTATGTGTACGAAGACGGAACGGAATTTACCATTGACCAGCGTATGGGAACGGAAATACCTGGGTGGTGGTATGATCATGTTAATGAGTATTGCATTACCGCGTGGTCGGGCACAAACAGTACCGCCGATATTTCGGTATCGCTGTATGCGTGTGTAAATCCGTACCCGGACAAAGTGATATCCAAAGTCAGATTCAACTCCAACAACTTTTGCTACATAGCAATCTTCGGTATCACGCTTACCGACATTCGCCCCGTGCTCCCGAAGCAGGAGGTGATTGACTGGGGTAATCCCGACACAACCGACTGGTTTATTTACAAACCGTGCTATGACGCGGAGGGTTTTGAGGGTACACCGCTTGACGCGTCCTGGCTCAACAAAAAGTATTCCAACCTCGGTCACGGAAAACTCGGGGTTGAGGGTGACGCCTTTGTGTACGAGGATGGAACAAAGAGAAAAATGTGGGGCACAAACTACCAGTTTAACCGCTACCCGACTCACGAGGAGGCGGACTACGAGGCAAAAAGACTTGCGCAGAGCGGATTTAACTGCATTCGTATTTCGTCGCCGTCGCAGACAGAGGGTAACTCCACTTTGTACTCGATAGACCACACCACGAGCCGTCTGCTGGGTATAAACAACGAAACGATGGACAAATATTGCTATTTTCTCTATGCGTTAAAGCGCGAGGGACTGTCGGTTCTGCTCCAGCAGCCGAACCTTGCGCGCGGTGTGCGCAGTGCGGACAACAACATTCAGGATATAGAATCCGTGGGCGGCTCGGGTTCACAGTTTGATCCCGACATTATGGCGCTCAACAACAAGGCGTCGGAGATGTTTTTGAATTATGTTAATCCCTACACGGGGATAAAAATTGCCGAGGACGAGTCGGTACAGTTTGTGTATCTGTACAACGAATTTTCCATTTTCGGTGACAGTGCGTCCGTTTCGCCGTACTATTATGAACTGCTGAAAGAGTATTTCAACAAATGGCTGCAGCGAAAGTATTCCACAAGAAAGGCTCTTGCCGACGCGTGGAAGTGCGACAACGATTCGCTGATAATGCTCGCTGATGACGAAGACCAGTTCGGCGGCAGTGTGGAATTTGCAAAGCAGACCGAGTACTACAAGTATTCCTCCGAGAGAGTGAATGACACAATGCTCTTTATGCACGATTTGACGGTAGACAAATACGGAGACAGGTTTGAGTTTTTCCGTTCGCTCGGGTTTACCGGCAGAATTATAGGCAGTACCATATATGGTAGTGTTCAGCTTGCGAATGAGTTTTCCAATGCCGAGCTTTCCGATACGATAGATGTGCACAACTACAACCACCTTGTGCTTGGTGCGCAGACAACGCCCGGAAACAGCATTGCTCCGCCAAAGAGTGATCTTGACAATGGTTTTAAATATTTTTCATGGATAATGACTCACAAGCTGTATGACCGTGCCTACACAATCACCGAGTGGAACGCGACAATACCAAATCCGTTTGCCTGCGAAACAATTTTGATGATGCCTGCCTTTGCCTCAATGCAAAACTGGAGTCCGTTCCTGTTTGCATGGAACGAGGGTGTGGCGCAGGAAACGCTTATAGACAGGCTGAGGACGGTTAAATATCTGCGCGACAACCGCACATTCGACTTAAACGAGCAGCCGTTTATGCTCTATTCGCTGCCGGCTATGTCGATTATGATGCGCCGCGGCGACATAACCGAGCCGACAGAGGGATTCTATCCGGAGCGTTTTACAAACGAAGAAATATATGACACCGCGCTCCAGGGTTACAAATCCGATTACACCTACGGTCTCGTGGGCAAGACGGGAGTTGCATTTGACGGGATAAGCTATGACGAATCAATAAACAGCAACGAGGTGCTCCGCCTCAAAACTATCGGAGACAAAACCGGTGTGTATGATTCCATAACCGGCGAAATGCGCACTGATTTGAACAACAAGCTCTTTTTGCTCAAGACCGACTGCACTCAGGCGGCTACGGGGTATCTGGAGAGCAAGGATATTGAACTAAGCGATGTGGAATTGCACAATGTACAAACAAAGTTTGCAACCGTTATCCTCACATCGCTGTCCGAGGACTCGCTTAAGGAATGTGATTCCATGCTTTTGACGGCTGTGAGCCGCCACCGCAACTGGGAACAGATTTTAACGGAGCAGTCGAACAAATTCCTCTCCACAAACTTTGGCCCGATTATTATGGAACAGATTCTCGGCGATGTGGTGCTGAAGAGCTATGACGATTTCAGAGTATATGCTCTCGGCGGTGACGGTAGTCGCACGCGCGAGCTCGAAACATCAAAGACCGATGAGGGTTACACCAAATTCTCCCTCACGCGCGATGACGAAACGATAAACTACGAGGTAGTGCGCACAAACAAATCCGCTGTGCGCTGCAGCGACGATGTTGTGTTCTACGACGGTGTGGCAAAAACTCTCCTCGATGACCTGGGGAGCTATGAGCCGTATCGCAAACAGATAGAAAGAACCGTAATGCAGGGGTTTGCAAAACAGACGGGAGAAAGAAGATTTTCGCCGACAATGAGCGTTACGCGCGGTCAGTTTGCCGATATGCTGGCAAAGGCACTCGGCATCTCCGGGAATGCGGACGAAATGTTTGCGGATGTTTCGGACAGCTATGAATACCGCGATTCCGTGAGCGCGCTCAAGGCAAACGATGTTGTGAACGGCGATTCCGACGGAAACTACAATCCTGATTCCGCAATAAGCAAATCCGACGCGCTCACAATGATAAGGCGCGCAGTTAAGGCTAAGAACAAAGACCACGGCGCAGATATATGGGACGACGGCGCTATGAGCATAAATGCGTCGAACGACCTGAACCGCGCGGAGGCGGCAGTGCTTTTGTATAATGTGTTGTGGAAGTAAGTATCAAATTTCTCCTCCACCTCACGGCAGTGAGAACGTGTAGGGACTTGTAATCACTTACAAAATCATTCATTTCGTGCCGACAAAAGGCTGCAAAATCATTGCAGCTCATTTGTCCAAAATCGGCAGTACAATAGTAAGGAAATTATGTGTGCCGCCGATTTTGAACTATGAATGATTTTGCTCGTGAACGCGTCCGCTGCACAACCTCAATGCCGCTAGTCGGAGGAGGAATTTTCCGCGGGGAAGTCGTAGGGAACGGTTGTTAACCGTTCCGTATTAACTCACTCTCAACCATTTAACAACAAACAAAAAATACAAAACCAATGAAAGGATGAACACCTTGATGAATAAAAAAATTATATCGGTTCTGGCATTGTCCGCAATGTTATTAGTGCAGGTATTTTGCGTACCTGTTTTTGCCGAATCCGAAACGGTATATATCTCGGACGCAGACAGTCTTTTTGCTTTTGCCGACGGATACAACAGCGGCGATTACGCAGGCAAAACTCAAATTGTTTTAACATCCGACATAGATCTGACCGACCGTGACTGGACGCCTGTCGGGACGGCGGAAAATCCGTTCTCCCTGATTTTTGACGGAGGCGGAAAAACAATATCCGGAATAAACATTCTTCCGTCCGGCGGAATTGCGGGTGTGTTCGGATATGCAAAAAATTCAACGGTGAAAAATCTCAATATTACCAATGCCGTTATTAATCCGAAAGATGTTATTTCCGACCGCGTGTATGCCGGGATAATTGCCGGGATAAATTACGGCGGTGTGATTCAGAACTGTTCGGTATCGAACAGCGGGGTTGCCGTTGTGTCGGGTGGACTTGTGCGTACCTATTGCGGAGGAATTGCCGGGCAAAACAGCGGAATGATAACGACATGCATGTTTTCGGGCATGAAGAAGCTGGTTTTTGCTGCCGACAAATCGAATCTGAATTCGCCGAACGTTGCCGCGCTCAATCCCAAGCAGGGGAATAACGACAACTTTCGGATTACTCATGCCGATTCATATGCAGGAGGTATAGCCGGTTCAAACACCGGTGTGATATCTTTTTGCGGATCGGTGAGTGTTCCGGAAGCCGAGTCGCTCTACTGTTCGGCATACAGCGGCGGCATCGCGGGCGAGAACAAAGGGATTTTGGAGAATTGCACATCCTCCGGAAAAACAGTATCGCACACGGTTGCACCGCGCAGCAAAGGCTATGTGTACGGCGGCGGTGTAAGCGGCTCAAATCTTGGAGAAATAAAATCGTGCAGCAGCAGAAACGAAGTTTTTTCGTACACGATGACTCCGTATGTTAAATCGGACACCGAGGTGTATTCCGGCGGAATATGCGGCTACAACGGCGCCGAAATTGAAGATTCGAGCGCAAGCGGAGTTATTAAAGCAAAAACACGGTATGAAGAAAATCTCGGCAGGCACTCTTTTGCCGGAGGGTGCGTCGGCAGCAACGGCGGCAGTGTTTCAAAATGCTCGAGCGAATCCGAGGTGCTTGTGTATTCCGGATTCGGCGGCGGTGTTGTCGGCGAGAACACGGGTGTTGTTTCCGATTCGGAGTATATGCCGAAAAACGGAAAAAGCGTTAAAACCGACCTCGATATCAGAAGTGATAATAAAACCTACACATCGAGCATGCAGCGCAGCGCGGCGGGAATTGCCGGGCGCAACGGCGGAAACATTGAACGCTGTGCGGCAAAAGCCAATGTCAGTGCTTTGCCGCAACCGGAGGGTTACACATTTACCGCAGCCGGAATATGTTCCGAAAACAGCGGTGTTGTGTCGCAGTGCTATTACATCGGAACAATTTCGGTGCAAGACGTATGCGGTGTCGCGTGCACAAACAGCGGCACAATATCCGAGTGCTACATCAGAGCCGAAACCGGTGATTCGCATACAGCGGTTCATCCTCTTTGCGGCTCAGACGGAGGAGATGTGACAAAGTGCTATGCAAATGATGCGCTTTTTTCGGACGGCAGCGACAATGATGCATGCAAAACGGACGAGCAGCTTAAATCATCTGCCGAATACATCGGCTGGGATTTTGATACAGTATGGCAGATATCGGCAGATGTCAACGGCGGATATCCGTATCTCAGCGGAAATTCACCCGTTCCGTCAATGCACGGAGACGGCAGCGCCGACAATCCGTACATTATATCGGACGAAAAACAGTTAGGCTTATGCGCAATGTATCCGGATAAGCACTATGTACTGAAAAATGACATTGTTATGACTGCCGCGCACACACCGATCGGAACAAAAGCAAGACCGTTTACGGGAACATTCGACGGTAACGGCTATACAATAAACGGGCTCAGCGTGTCGCCGTCGCTTGAATATTCCGGTTTGTTCGGTGTTGCGCGCGATGCGCAGATACGCAATGTGTCGGTGAATGTTACCGCGCAGACTTCGACTGCGGCGGAGAATGAACAGATTAAATATTTCGGAGCAATAGTTGCATATGCCGAAAATACAACTCTGGAAAATGTTTCCGCAAACATTTTGGCGGCGCTCGGATTAAACACCACCGCCGGCGGAATTGCCGGATATATCGGCGGAAGTATGACTGCGGCTGTTGCACGCGGAACGCTCGCTGTATCGGGGAATGTCTTAAACACGTATACGAAAATCGGAGCAATAGCCGGTGTGGCAGAGGGCACAATTAAAAACAGTGATTCCGATATAGCCGTATCGGCAGATGTGTCGGCATACACCTCGGCGCATCCGGCATATTTCGGCGGAATATGCGCCGTTATGACAGGCAATATATACGGATGCCGATTCAACGGAAGTCTGCCGGAATCGCCGTCTGTCGGAAGAATTATCAGCGGCAGTGTTGCGGCAATCATGAACGGCAATGTGTACAACACATATTACACCGGTGAGCCGTGCGGTTACGCGTATTCGGGCATAATTTCCGAAAGCGGGGCAGAATACACGGCAGCCGATATGCTCAATTCATATTCGCTAAACACGGCATATCCGTGGGCGCAGACGGCGGACGGGGCGCAGGTGTCAAAAATCGGCGTTACCTCCGAGGCGGGCAAAACGATGGGTATGCGGGTTATCACACTGTCTGCATCTGACGGATACGAAGTCTGCTTTGAAACCTCCGGCGAAAAAAGGGTGTACACTGCTCCGTTTGAAGTGCCGATGTATTCTTCAATCAGACTTTTTGAAAAAAATGATATCGGTGAATACGAGATGGGCAAATACACCGTTACCGGCGGAGATATCCGAAATGCCGTCATTGAATCGGATGACGGTGACAATTTAGACAGCAATATTTTTGATAATATTGCCTCTGTGGACAGTCTTCACTTTACAGTTGATTCAAAGATTGATATAAAAAACGCAGCGGTGTATGCGGCGGCGTACATAAATGATGAATTATCGTGTGTCACGCGGCATGAGTACAACATTGCAAACGGAAAAAACTCTGTTGTTATTGACGGATTGAATTTCGCCGAAGGTGTAAACAAGATAAGAGTATATCTTTGGGGAGACAACCTTAGACCGTATTCGATAGACAGGGTTGTGCTTGCAAGCAAAGCGGGAGGTGCAGAAAATGATTAAAAAAATTTTATCCGCGCTGCTGTGTGCGGCATTGATTGGCTGTACAGTCTGCGCGAGCGCCGACACGGCGGGCTGGATTGTGTATGATATTCCCGATGTCAATTCCGTTGAGGGCACGGTTCTCGACGCATCATATCTGCTGGATGCCCCTGCCGGGAAACACGGTTTTCTCGACCATACGAGCGGTGACGATTTTGTGTTTGAGGACGGAACTGACATGCGGTTCTGGGGAACGTGTCTCTCTGACAGTGACGCATTTATGAGCAAGGAAAATGCGCGCATGCTTGCAAAGAGATTTGCGCAGCTTGGGTTTAATCTCGTCCGTTTTATAAGTGTGGAGGGAGAGGTATTCTCCGGAAAAACCGCCGATGGAAAAAGAGATATAAACCGCGATAACCTCGACAGGCTGCATTATCTGATATCCGAGCTGAAAGCGCGCGGAATATATGTGATGTTTGACCTTAATGCAGGTTACCCGTATGCCTCGGAGGACAATATTGACGACGAGGAAAACATTTCGCGCAGCTTTAAGGTATACGGATATTTTGATTCCAAAATGATTGAGCTGCAAAAGAGGCTTGTGTCCGAAATGATGAGTGCGTTCAATCCGTACACGGGAATGAGGCTGAAAGACGATCCGGCCGTTGCATGTGTAAACCTGCGGAACGAAACAAGCATTGCCACATCAACTGCCGTTGCGCGCAGCTCCGAATACTACAACGAAAAGCTGCAGGCGATGTTCAATGCATACCTCAAGGACAAATATCAAAATGACGAAAACCTGAAAAACGCATGGACGCACACTTATCCCTACAACGCTTCGGCAGCTGTGGTGCTTGGCGAAGACGAGAGCATAGACAGCGGCACGGTGCGGATTCCGGATATTAACAAGCTGCGAAATGATAATCTGAAAAACGGAAAGGTGTACAGCAAGCTGCGGCAGATTGAAACAATGCAATTCCTTGTTGACATACAGAGCGATTATTTTTCGCTTATGACGGATTTTCTGCGAGGCGAACTCGGCATGAAATGCCGCATATCCGGCTGCACGGCTTATGATGTGCAGGCGATTACGCTCGCAAACTACTATTCCGACATAAACACCGATTATATCGAGACCCACATATACCGCGGTCATATTCAGGGAACAAAATACATTCTGTACGAGGACACGGCAACCGGAAACAGGTCTGTTTCTTCCGGGTTCCTTGAGGTTCCGACATCAATTATGCAAAAGCGCGACAAGAGTTTCGGGCAGTCGGACAAGCTCACGGACAACGGTTATTATTTCCTGACGCATGCAATGTCGTCGAATATATCGGGAAAGCCGCATATTGTGAGTGAGTGGAACATCGGGGCAGGGCATCCGTACAGGTCGGAGGGGCTTTTGCTTATGTCAGCATACGGTGCAATGCACAATGGCAGCTTTGTGATGTACGACTGGGGTAACTCCGATTTGAATTCGTACTCGGGAATGTACATGAATGAGCAGTTTGCCACATTCAACCAACCGAACTATGTTTCGGCGCTCCCGGCGGCGTCGGCAATATTCCTTCGCCGCGACGCGTCGGAGGCAGGCAGAGGATTTTCGTATGAGCGTTATGCCGGCGACGAACCGGTAAGCCGTGAATTTCAGCGCGAGGTGTCTACCGATTACGACAAGCTCGATCAGTTTGTTGAAAACAAGGTTCTTTCGCACCGCTCCGCACTTGTGGGGAAAACCGGAATATCATTTGACGATGAGAGCAGCTATGATGATTCGAACAATTCGAACGACATTTTGTATCTTACGAAAAAATACGCCGACAGCGGTATGTATATATCAGACACCGGCGATATGTCGTTCGACACAAACAAAGGCATATACAGGCTGAACACGTCGCGTGCGCAGTGCGTATCGGGATTTGTCGGAGGAAACAGTATTGAGCTTGATGATGTAATATACAGTATAGGCAACGATTATGCGACGGTGTATCTCACATCTGTAGGAAGTGAAGATATATACAAGAGCAATTCGATTTTGCTTACCGCTGTAGGCAATCAAAAGAACAGCGGCCAGCAGATGTCGGACAACGGCAAAGATTTTGTGAACAAAAAAGTCGGCTCATCTCCAATACTCTGCGAGCCGATAGGCGGCAGTGTGACGCTGAAAACCACCGATGAAATTACCGTCTATGCTCTTGACAACTCCGGAAACAGAAAGCACGAAATAGCCGTAACCAATGTTTCGGACGGAAAGAAATTTAACCTAAGCGCCGATTCGCTGAGTTACGAAATAGTTCGGCAAAATGCTTCGGGTGTGAAGAACGCGCACATTGAGCTTGGCGACCGCAGTGTACAGCCGATATTCGGAGATGTTGCGGATTCCGACAGGCAATACATTGAGCGTGCGTATCTGCTCGGGCTGATAGAGGGCAAGTCGGACAGTCTGTTTGCACCGAACGAGAGTATTACACGCGGCGATTTTATTTATGCGTTAATGCGTGCTTTGAATATCTATGTGTATTCAAACTCATCGGCATACAGCGATGTTACAAGTGACGACAGCCGTTTTAAGCAGCTAACAATTGCCGAAAAGCTCGGTTTTCTTAAGGCTTATTCCGGAGGTGAGCTTGGTATTGATTCCGCTGTTTCGTATTCCGACATGGTGAGCATTGTCGGCAATGCGTATCTCGCGTCCGACCGCGGTGCCGATGCGGCAGATAAGTATTCAAATTCCGAATTGGAAAATATGCTGAAAAAAGAAGGATTTTTAGACGGCGTATCTGTCGGCGGAAATATTTCGCGCCGGGATGCGGCGAGGATTTTGTATAATTTGATGTGGAATTAGATGCAAATTCCCAATCCGCCTCACGGCTGTGAGAACGCGCGGGACGCTTTGCTATTCAAAAAAATGAACATTTAGGCATATCGGGTTCATGTCCCGTATGCCTACTGCCGCCAAAAGGGCGCGAAATTATCGCGCCGCAGTTTGGCTAAAAACGGCACTGCAATAGGGTTAATGATTATATGCAGTGCCGTTTTTGCGCTATATTCATTTTTTCTCATCGTACGCGTCAGCCGCGCAACCTCAAGGCCGCTCGGCGGAAAGTGAATTTTCCGCGGCATAAACCGTAGACCAGCTATAAAAAGTCAAGAGTTTTTTGAGAAAAAAGTAAAAAAGTTTTATGACTAAAAAAAGACAGCA
>CAKSIN010000005.1 GCA_934463115.1 uncultured Clostridia bacterium | reverse complement strand
ACGGCACTGCAATAGGGTAAATGATTATCCGCAGTGCCGTTTTTGCGTTATATTCATTTTTTCTCATTGGACACGTCAACCGCTCGCTTTCAATGCCGTTCGCCGGAAAGGGAATTTTCGGTGGTAAAAGCCGGTTAGTTTGCTTGGTGCTGATTGGCGGGAGGATAAAAGGCTCCCTCTCCGAGGGAGCTGTCAGCGTTAGCTGACTGAGGGAGTATATCAAATTCCCTGTCCGACTCACGGCGGTGAGAACGCGCGGGACGCTTCACTATTCAAAAAAACGAATACTCAACGCCGCCAAAAGGGCGCGAAATAATCGCGCCGCAATTTGGCTGAAAACGGCACTGCAATAGGGTAAATGATTATCCGCAGTGCCGTTTTTGCGTTATATTCATTTTTTCTCATTGGACACGTCAACCGCTCGCTTTCAATGCCGTTCGCCGGAAAGGGAATTTTCGGTGGTAAAAGCCGGTTAGTTTGCTTGGTGCTGATTGGCGGGAGGATAAAAGGCTCCCTCTCCGAGGGAGCTGTCAGCGTTAGCTGACTGAGGGAGTATATCAAATTCCCTGTCCGACTCACGGCGGTGAGAACGCGCGGGACGCTTCACTATTCAAAAAAACGAATACTCAACGCCGCCAAAAGGGCGCGAAATAATCGCGCCGCAATTTGGCTGAAAACGGCACTGCAATAGGGTAAATGATTATCCGCAGTGCCGTTTTTGCGTTATATTCATTTTTTCTCATTGGACACGTCTGCCGCACAACCTCAATGCCGTTCGCCGGACAGGGAATTTTCCGCGCCGTAGGGGATAGGTTATCAACCGTTCCGCAGGTTACCGCATGCCTAAAAATGCGCTGTCGTTTCGCCAAATCATGTTATATCTTAAATTCCGTTTTAATACTGTTTCTGTATTCACTCGGTGACATCCCGGTAAATGCTCTGAATGTACGTCTGAAATATGACGAAGAATTAAACCCGAGTTTTTCGGCTATCTCTTCAACAGACAAATCGGATGTAAGCAGCATTTTCCCGGCATTTCTGATACAAATACGATTTTTATATTCAATAGGAGTAAAGCCGGTTTCTTTTTTAAAAACCGTAAAAAACCTTGACGGTGAAAGATTCGCAATTGCCGAAAGTTCTTGGGCGGTGATATTACTTGTGTAATTGAAGGTTATATAATCGGCAGCCTTTTTTACAGACGTGCGGATTTTCTTTTCGGCGTCCTTTTTAATCTTTGGAAAAATTTCGTCCAAAATACCGTAAAATATACTGAGTGTTTTAAACGGTTTTTCCGATGCCGAAAAATTGTCGTATGCAAAAACAAAATCTTTTATCAGGTGTTCAAGTCCGCAAATTTTCTGAATAGGAATATTGCCGTCAAAATCTTTTTCCAAAATAAAATGAAATGTTATGTATGATATATCGGGGTTTCCAATCCAGTGCGAAATATATGTGGCCGCTGTCGGAACAATAATTATATCGCCCTTTGAGACGTTTACATCTTCAGCGTTTTCGCAACAAAACTTTCCCTCTCCGCTAAGTATCATACCAATGCTGAAAAACGGACGGGGATTATCGTAAAAATCGGCTGTATCCGTGTATATACCGCCGTATTTCCCTATGCTTAAAAAGCTCAGTTCCGCGTTTGAAATAACATTCATAATCACACCTCGCAGTAGTATTGTTCCGATATACAGTATTATAATATATTTTATTTTGCTTGTCAATATTGTATAATGATGTAAAAATCAGAAAGGGATGTTTTTATGGACTTTAAGGGTAAAACAGCGATAGCAAGCGGAGCGGCTTCCGGCATGGGACTGCTGTTTTCGCAAAACTTTGCGGCGCTCGGCGGCAATGTTGTAATGTGTGATGTGAACGAGGAAGTATTAAATGACAAAGTGAACGAAATTAACCGAAAAGGTCAGGGAAAAGCCATAGGTGTGATTTGTGATGTGCGTGATTACAAACAGGTTTGCGCGGCTCGTGACAAAGCGGTTGAAACATTTGGCTCAATCGATATTTTAACAAACTTTGCCGGCGGAACGGCGGTGCGTATGCTGAATGTTGACGGAGGTCTGGAATTTCCCGATATACCCATTGACGTATACGATTGGGGAATCGACGTCAATTTAAAGGGACAGTTTTATTTTGCGCATGCCTGCATGAAACAAATGAGAGCGCAAAAAAGCGGACTCATCGTAAACATAGGCTCAATAACAGGCAAAGAGGGTGACGGCCGCGGTATGGATTATCCGACGGCAAAAAGCGGTGTAATGTACGGACTGACAAAATCTCTTGCGCAATATGGTTCAAATTACAATGTACGCTGCGTTTGTGTGTCACCGGGACCTGTGCTTACCAGACCGGGAATGGCTTTTATGAAAACACTTCTCGGCAGAGCAGCCGAGCCGCAGGAAATTATTGATTTGATTTTGTTTATAGCCTCCGAAAAAGGTCAGTTTATAAACGGCGAAAACATAATGATAGACGGCGGCAGAAATGCGATGGGCAGGTGGAACTGAATGAAACCGGCGAGTTTGCAGCAAAATCACAGCCGCCCTTGCGGTTTGTGCGGTTTGCCACCGATAATACGGACTATACGCCGGATAGGTGAAAATAATGAAATTGGAATATGAATTAATAAAAACCCTCGCTTTTGGTGTTGAATACGTAAAAACAGAAAATGATAAAATTGTATTTTCACGATTTACAGAGCAGGAAAGAAATGCTTTAAACTACGGTAGGGATAACAGTTTTTCAACAGCCGGTGTGAGGATAGAATTTGAAACCGACAGTAAATATATTAAAATTGCAACGAGTGTAAAAGAATCAAATCCGGACGGAAGAGATTTTTATTCGTTTGATGTATATTGCAACGGCAGTATGGTCGGGCAAATAAAGAATTTCAATAATATGCCGAAATATCCGTACAAGAAATATAATCTTGCTGACAGACAAAAATCTTTTTGCTTAAAGGCAGGTTTGAAGCGCATCTGTATCTATTTCCCATGGTCTGTTCAAGGAATGATAAGAGAAATTGAGCTTGATGATGAGGCAATTATAACTCCGATACGAAAGCTAAGAAAGGTCATTATGTACGGTGATTCAATAACGCAAGGCTATGACGCCGCAAAATCTTCTCTTTCTTATGCGTCAAGATTGGCCGATACGCTTAATGCCGATGTGGTTAATAAAGGAATAGGCGGCTCGGTTTTTATGCCTGAACTTGCAAGATGCAAAGGAAATATTTTGCCGGAATTTATAACGGCTGCATATGGCACAAATGATTGGAAAGGCTCTGATTTTGAAAGTTTTAAAATTCGCAGCAATGCGTTTTGCGAAAATTTGGTGAATAATTACCCAAATAACCCGATTTTTGTGATTGCTCCGATTTGGCGTGCCGATCATAATGAACTACATAAACTCGGAAGTTTTTCTGCAATTGCGGATACATTGAAACAAATTGCGGATTGCTATAACAATCTGTACTTTATCGATGGTTTCGATTTTATACCAAAAGACACGGTATATTATCGTGACGGATATCTTCATCCTAATGATGAGGGATTTGAATTATATGCTTATGCACTGATTAAAGAATTACATAAAGAGAGTTTTAAAAGGAGGAACTAAAATGAAGGCAATACTTGTAAATGATGACAAATCATTAAGGTGGGATGATGTTCCGAATCCGATTATCAAATCGGACGAGGTACTTGTAAAGATTGAGGCGGCAGCATTGAACCGTGCCGATTTAATGCAGAGAGACGGAGATTATCCGCCTCCTCCGGGATGCCCGGAATGGATGGGGCTCGAAATTTCGGGTGAGATTGTTGAAGTCGGTAACGAAGCAAAGCAAAAATCAAATTGGAAAACAGGAGACAAGGTTTGTGCGCTCCTCGGCGGCGGAGGATATGCCGAGTATGTTGCCGTAAAACACGATATGCTTATGCCTGTGCCTAAAAACTGCACCATGGTAGAGGCGGCGGCAATTCCGGAGGCTTTTGCAACAGCGTATTTGAATCTTTTTATTGAGGGCAAAATAAAAGAAGGCAATACACTTTTGATGCATGCCGGAGCGAGCGGACTTGCAAGCGTTATAATTCCCATGGCAAAGGCATTCGGGATAAGGGTGATAACCTCGGTTTTGTCCGATGAATTTGCAGAATCGATAAAGCATTTAAATGCCGATGTGATTATAAATACTTCAAAGGAAAAAACGGCTGATGTTCTGAAACGCGAGCTTGAAAACGGTCGCGGAGTTGATGTTACAATCGATTGCCTGGGCGGCGAGCATATGGGTGAATGCCTGCCGTATCTGACGCACGGCGCAAGATGGATAATGATTGCGGCGCTTGCCGGTCAGAAAACGGAAATAGACCTTAAAAACATTTATGTGAGAAATGTAAGAATTATCGGCTCAACTCTGCGTTCGAGAACCCCGGAGGTTAAGGCGCAGATTCTTGCGGAGCTTGTGAAAAATGTGTTCCCGAAGATTGAAGAGGGACTTGTAAAACCGACTATATATAAAACTTTCCCGATTGAACAGGCAGAAGAGGCACATGCCGTACTTCAGCGCGGAGAAAATGTCGGCAAGGTTGTACTGACGGTGGGATAATTTTTGCGCTGCACTTTTAGTATTTTTTGAAGAATCTGCTGAAATCAAATTCCCCGTCCGCCTCATGACTGTGAGAACATGCGGGACACATCGCGACTCAAAAAATAATTATTACATGCCGCCGAAAGGGCGCAAAACAATTGCGCCGCAGTTCGGCTAAAATCGACATTGCAAAAAGGGAAAGAAATTATCTGCAATGCCGATTTTGCACTATAAATATTTTTTTCGTCGGATATGTCAGCCACATAACCTCAATGCCGTCGTCGGACAGGGAATTTTCTGCAACGTGGGGAACGACCTGCGTGTCGTTTTGTGTTTGTTTACTTGGTACTGTTTCGCGGAAAACTAATCTATTGCGACTGACGGTGGGATGATTTTAAAAGTATTCAGTAATCAAGTTAATACGCAAGATAATACTTATGAAAAAGTTGCTTACAGCACTTTTTGTATTTATTATCTTAATGATAATATTTCCCATAAACGCACAATAACCGCCTCTGGCAAGACGGTTATTGCATAAATAACTGATTTCTTGGCATAACCGTTTGAGGTCGTGCCTTTCTTTCTAACACCGTTATACGCTTGTTTCATAGTTTTGTCAATGTTTTTTTGCGAATAATGACAAAAAAGAACCCTGCCGGGACAATTTCCCGTGCAGGGTTCCAAAAATAAAGGGGAGATGAATTTGGAATCCGGGGCATGTTGTGGTAGTTAACCCGAACTCCGATTTATTATAATCGGGACAGTCATTACGGGACATAAGTCACATATGCCTGATACCCGGCTTATAAACATCAGTCATTCGACGGAATTTCTTCGCCGAGGACAATCGTAATATCCTTGTAGCTTCCCTGGCGGTAAACTTTGATTTTGAGCTTGTCGCCGGGTTTAAATTTGTTTTTAATCGCATTTATATCCTCAACTGTTTCAACCTTTGTTCCGTTGCATTCGGTGATGATATCACCAATCTTTACACCTGCCATATACGCCGGTGAAGATTCTGTCATGCTCGATACATAAACACCCACTTTAAGGTTATATGCCTGAGCGTCTTTTTCGGTTACCGAACGTCCGCCTATGCCTATTACCGGTCTGCCGGTAACATAGCCGTTGTCAATAAGGTCGGAAATAACCGGTTTTGCTTCATCTATCGGAATGGCAAATCCAAGCCCCTCCAGTGTGGAAGACGATATCTTTGCCGTGTTTATGCCAATCAGCTCGCCGTATGCGTTTACAAGGGCACCGCCGGAGTTACCGGGGTTGATTGCCGCGTCGGTCTGAATGAGTGTAAGCTGTTTGTTGTCCACAGTAACGGTTCTGTTCAGTCCGCTGATGATTCCTTGGGTTGTTGTTCCGGCAAATTCCTGCCCGAGGGGGTTGCCTATTGCAATTGCAGTGTCGCCCACTCTGAGGTCTGAGCTTGAACCGAGAGTTGCATATGTGAGACCGGACGCTTCTATCTTCAATACTGCAAGGTCTGTTTTTGAATCCTTGCCTATGAGCTTGGCGGTGTATTCATCGCCGGTGTTCATTATTACCACAATTTCGCTTGCGCCGTCGATAACATGGTTGTTTGTTACAATGTAGCCGTCCTGGCTTATCACAACGCCCGAACCGCTGCTCTGCTCAACTTCCTGCTGCTGATTCTGATTGCTGTTTCCGTAGTAACCGAAAATGTTACCGTAGCTCGAAAGCGACGCCTTGTTTATAATACCGACAACTGCCGGGCCTACCTTGTCGACAATCTCCGGTGTTGTCATTGCCTTTTTGTCGGCTGTGTCTTTGGCGCTGTTTGCCACAACTGCGGCACCCGTTGTATTCTTTTTGCCGGATATGCTCTGTGACTGCGATGGTGAGTCGGAGCTGTTGTTTGCAACCATTCTCGGAATGAGAACCGCTCCAGATACCGATATTGCCGCCGTGAGCACTACTGCAATTGCCGCTGTGGCAAACGATACTTTGCCGTGCTTCTTTTTCTTTGCGTCGCTGCTGTGAACAGTTGTGTTGTAGAATGAACTTCCGTTGTATGTGTATTCTCTGTCGCCGCTTTTTGAAAAATCATCGCTTGATGAGCTGTATGTGTTTTCCGAAGAATCCTGCGCCGATTCGTATGTTGAATTTGTGTTTTCGCTTTCGGCGGATTTTTCCGAAGAAGACATATCGCTCTCAAAATCATCCTTATACCATTTATATTCGTCCATTTTAAAAATCTCCTTCCGATTATGAGTTGAACGAAGTAGCTCTTTCGTTTGATTTAAATATATCATAACACGGATTTTTGAATAAACTATGAATAAAGTGTAAAAAAAATAAAAATTCGATTTTAGGTGATTTTTGCAAAAAAAAGACTGCCTGCAAAGTAATTATATGCAAACAGTCAGAATATGATTTCGTTTTTTCCGAATTTCGGTATAAATGCCGTGCTGTCCGAACCGCTCTCCTGAATATACGCATTTGTTATTCCGAGGGACAGGGCATAGTCGACTAATTTGTCGTATTCGCGGCGGCTCGCCTTTTCGTTGAGCTCCGGGTATTTGTCGCTGTGCACGGCAGGGGTGTATTGCCCCATTATACTGATACAGACGCTGTCGCCGAATGTTTTGTATATGTATTCAACGCATTTTTTTGAGTTTGAAAGATTTCCGGGCAGCAGCAAATGCCGCACTATCACACCGCTCTGCATTATGCCGTCATCCGATATCACCGCATTTGGTTTAAGGCGAACCATTTCGCCTATTGCCGCTTTGGCGATTTCGGGATAGTCGGGAGCATGGGAATATTTTTTTGCCGTTTCGGAATAAAAATATTTAAAGTCCGGCAGCCATATATCCACATATTTTTCGAGCATACGCACCGTTTCGACATTTTCGTATCCGCCGCTGTTGTACACAACGGGGATATTGAGCTGCGGTTTGGCAATATCGAGAGCGCGGATTATATTGTCTGCAAACTGCGTCGGTGTAACAAGGTTAATATTGTGCGCTCTGCGGCGCTGCAGACCGATAAATATATCGGCTAAGTCATTTTCCGTAATTTGCGCGCCGTTGCAGCTGATTGCAATTTCACTGTTCTGGCAATACACGCATTGCAATGTACACCCCGAAAAGAAAACCGTTCCGGAACCGTTTGCGCCGGTAATGCACGGTTCCTCCCACATGTGAAGTGACGCGCGCGCCACGCACAGACTGCTCCCCATGCGGCAAAATCCCTTTTCGCCGTTTTCACGGTCGACATTGCAGCGGCGAGGGCAAAGGTTGCATCTACTCATAGCCGGTTGTCAATATCGAGATAATGCAAACGGCGCTTTTTGCGTTTTTCGCGAAGTTTTTTGAGGCGGATTTTTCGGCGTGTGTACATCAGTGCGACAGTCGAAACGATAATCACGGTAACAACCGTCAGTGTGCGGTTTGTGCGCCGTCTTTGTGCCTGCTCGTGTTCGCTGCTCACGATATCGTCATACTGCTGCATGTCGTCGGTGAGTTTAAGCTCAACATTGCTGTAGCTGTCGTTGTACCATTTGGCGATTGAGTTGTAGGTTTTGACAACGGCTGCATTATATTTCTTTTTTGAAAAATCCGGTTCCATGTATTCAAAAAGGCACTTTTGAACATATTCACCGGTGAGTGACGCAGATATGCCGTCCGATGTATGAATGCTGTAGTCTTTGTCCGCAATGCTCACATAAATCAGAACGCTGTTTGAGCGTCCCGAAGAATCTACAGACATTTCCTTGTACAGTTTTTCGGCATATTGGTTTGCGGTCATATCGCCGGAGTCGGGCTTTGTTACAACATAAACGGCGCCGCCGCACTCCTTTTGCAATGTGGCGCTGAGCGTGTTTATGTATCTTTCGCTGCCCTCGGACAGAACACCGGCGTCGTCGGTAACGAATGTCGGCGCACCGCTGTCCGCAGCTACACTTACCGTCAGAATCAGCAGTATCGCAGCTGCAATAAATATTTTTTTCACTAACTCCACATTCCACACCCCCAATTTCAAACTATATTTACATTGATTATATCACAAAATTTTATAAACGGCAACATTTTTACATGATTCTACACGATTTATTTATTCGCATACTTGCAGAATGTTTTGGAGTAATTGTCACCAAAGGATATTTGTGTTATTTCTTCGTATGGAATACTGTGCACCTCATCATCCCATATTCCGTCCGTGCCGATATCTCTAAAGACAATACTATCTTTTTCTATGGTTATAATGTTTCCCATATAGAATGAACATCTTTCTACCTACGGAACTGCTTCTGATAATAATGCCGCACCGGCAGTTGCTGTAGCAGCTCTTTTGTAATTATAGGTTCAAAACACGTTGTTATTAAAAATTCAGAATAAATTCCATTACAAATACCGCGCTCCAGCTGAAATATTCGGCGCAGAGACCTTCGCCCGTCGTCGAATTGTAGTTTTCGTGAATCATGCCGCCGTCATTTTCCACCCAGCCGAGTATTGTTTCTTTTATTCTGTCCGCCGTATCGTCAAAGTGATAATCCTTAAGACCTTTTGCTGCAAAATATGCCACATTGACAGTGTCCATTAAAAGTCTCCTTGTCTGTATTTTTTGATGTCAACATTATAACCTATAATTGCATTTTTTTCAACATATATTTGATATTTTTTAATATTATTTAAAGCGTCATATTTGCATAAAAGCTTGACATGTATGGCAAAACAATATATAATAATGTCAGACATTAGATGTAAAGGTGATGAATGGATTGAAAAACAGTAAACTTGCATATTACGATGTACAGAAATTCGATACAATACGCGAAATGCTGAGACTTGCAGATGAGCAGGCAGGCGATAAAGCTGCGTTTATGTATCCGACAAAAAGCGGCAGCGAGAGTGTAACATATCATGAATTTGTGATGACAACCGAATACCTCGGAACGGCGCTTACCGCAATGGGATTCGGGAAATCACATATAGCAAATATAGGCGAGAACAGCTACAAATGGGTTTGCGTGTACCTTACGGCGCTCAAGAGCGGGGGAGTGTATGTTCCCATAGACAAGGAGCTTCCGTTCGACGATATAGTAAATGTTGCCAATAACAGCGAAAGCGAAATTCTTTTCTATGCCAAAAAGTTTGACAAACAGCTTCGTGAAAACCGCGACAGATTCCCGAATATCAAATATTTTATAGGTTTGTCGCTGGATGAGGATGACGGCGAATTTTTGTCGTATGATAAACTTCTTTCGCGCGGAAAAGAACTGTACGATAGCGGCAACCGCGATTACACCGAGCTTAAGAGCGACGAAAACGCACTCAAAATGCTTGTGTACACATCGGGTACAACCGGTTTGGCAAAGGGTGTTATGCTCACCGAACACAATCTTGTAAGCAGCGTGTACTACGGTCTGGAGGTCAGCCGGGTGTACGACAGATGTCTGAGCGTTTTGCCGTATCATCACACATACGAGGCAGTGTGCGGACTTCTGGTCGGATTGCATCACCACGCTACAATATGTATAAACGACAGACTCACAAATGTACTTAAAAACCTGCAAAGGTACAAACCGGAGTATCTGTATCTTGTGCCGGCATTTGCGGAGCTTTTTTACAAACGAATCTGGGCGACAATCCGCGAAAGAAAACAGGAACACCTTGTCAAAGCAATGATATCGGTAAGCAACGCGCTGCTCAAAGTGGGCATCGACGTGCGCCGAAAGATGTTTAAATCAATAATAGACAATTTCGGCGGAAAACTCGTAAAGATTGTATGCGGCGGCGCGCCGATACGTCCGGAAGTGGGAGCATTTTTCGACAGTATAGGAATATACCTCATAAACGGCTACGGAATAACCGAGTGTTCGCCGCTTGTCAGCGCAAACCGTGAGGAATGCAACGACTGCTCAACCGTCGGATATCCGCTCAGATGCGTGGAACTGAAATTCGACACCGTTGACCGCGACGGAGTGGGAGAGATATGCGTTCGCGGCGATGTGGTTATGAAGGGATATTACAAACAGGAGGAGCTCACGCGCGAGGTACTCTCCGACGACGGGTGGTTCCACACAGGCGATTACGGCTGCTTAAACAAAAAGGGAATGCTCAAAATAACCGGGCGCAAAAAGAATATCATCGTATTAAACAACGGCAAGAATATTTTCCCTGAGGAAATAGAGGGGTATATACAGGCTATACCGTATGTAAAGGAAGTTATCGTTTATTCCACGATAGACGACAAAGGGCTCGAAAGCGGCTTGTGCGCAGAGGTGTTCCCGGATTTTGACTCACCGGAGGTAAAGCAGAGCGGCGATGTGCACGAAATGCTCAAAAAAGACATTGCCGAGGCTACAAAGGAGCTCCCGATGTATAAAAAAATCAGCCGCGTTAAGGTGCGCGACAGGGAGTTTGTGAAAAATACTTCGAACAAGATTAAGCGTAATCTGATTAACAGAGATTAATAAAGAATGATAAATGAAAAACCGGGTTGCAGAGCAGCCCGGTTTTCGTGTGCAAGTTAAAACTACTTAAGCTCAACAACTGCGCCTGCTTCTTCAAGAGCAGCCTTAAGCTTTTCAGCGTCTTCCTTGGAAGCGCCTTCCTTAACAGTGCTGGGAGCACCGTCAACCATGTCTTTTGCTTCCTTAAGACCGAGACCTGTAGCTTCTTTAACAGCCTTAACAACCTTAAGCTTGTTAGCGCCTGCTTCTTTAAGTACAACGTCAAACTCAGTCTTTTCTTCTGCAGCAGCGCCTGCAGCGGCACCGCCTGCTACAACTGCTACGGGAGCAGCTGCGCTTACGCCGAATTCTTCTTCCATTTTCTTAACGAGTTCGGCAACTTCCAATAATTTCAATTCTTTGATATCAGCAATGATCTGATCAATATTAGCCATTTTATTTACCTCCTGTAATAAATATTAATCTACAAATTATTCAGCGGGAGTTTCCTCTGCTGTGGGTGCAGCTTCTTCTGCTGCGGGTGCAGCCTCTTCTGCTGCCGGTGCAGCTTCTTCTGCTGCCGGTGCGGCTTCCTCTGCTGCTTCTTCCTTGACAATGTTGATTTCCGACGGCTCAACACCGTTGTCTACCAACGCCTGAAGTGTTCTTACCAAATCAGATACAGGAGCGTTGAGGCTGCCCATAATCTGCGCGATAAGTGTATCTCTCGAAGGTGTTTTTGCAAGGGTGTTAATCTCGTCGAGCGAGATAACGTTTCCGTCCAAAAATCCTGCTTTGATCTTGAGGCTTTCGTTGTCTTTTGCAAATTCCGAAATAATCTTTGCGGGAGCAACCGGATCATCTGCGCTGATAGCGATAGATGTAGGACCGTTGAGCTGCTCGTCGATTCCTTCAAGACCAACTTCTTTTGCAGCGAATCTTGTAAGAGTGTTTTTAACAACTTTGTATTCAACACCGGCTTCTCTTAACTTTCTGCGCAGGTTTGTGTCTTCCTCAACGGTGAGACCTCTGTAATCAACAACTACGCCGGCCTGTGCGGATTTAAGCTTTTCAATCAGTTCGGCAACAATTTGCTTTTTCTGTTCCAATACGTTTGCACTTGGCATAAAATTCACCTCCCAAAAATATACGTTGTTTAAATTAAGAAAAGGTTTCCCGCATAGCGAGAAACCTTTGTAATCATAAACTATCAAGGATTCCTCGGCAGGATTTACGCAACAATGCACCTGCTGTCTGCGGACTCTTTTATTAATATATCATAATGACACAATTTTGTCAAGCTTTTTTTGATAAATCAGCCACCGAATTTTGAATTATTTATCTTGACGCCGGGGCCCATTGTCGATGTAACAACGATACTCTTGAGATACTGACCTTTAGCGGCAGCCGGTTTTGCTTTGACAACAGCGCCGATGAGCGTGTTAAAGTTGTCTGTAAGCTTTTCTACGCCGAACGAACTCTTGCCGATCGGGCAGTGAATGATATTCGATTTGTCGAGTCTGTACTCGATTTTACCGGCTTTGATATCTGTAACAGCCTTTGCAACATCGGGAGTAACGGTTCCTGCCTTCGGGTTAGGCATAAGGCCTTTAGGTCCGAGGACTCTACCGATTCTGCCGACAACACCCATCATATCCGGGGTTGCAACTACAACGTCGAATTCAAACCAGTTTTCGTTCTGGATTTTTGCAACGAGCTCTTCGGCACCTGCATAATCTGCGCCTGCGTCGAGAGCTTTCTGAACGTTATCGCCCTTGGCAAAAACCAAAACTCTGATTTTCTTTCCTGTACCGTGGGGGAGAACAACAGCGCCTCTGACCTGCTGGTCGGCATGTCTGGAGTCAACGCCGAGTCTGATGTGTGCCTCAACGGTCTCGTCAAACTTAGCTTTTGAAGTCTTGATTACAAGATCAAGTGCTTCGGAAGCGTCGTAAAGCTTGTTTCTTTCAACTAATTTTGCACTTTCTAAATATCTTTTACCTTTATGCACTTTTCTTTCCTCCTTGTGTGGTATATCGGAATTTACATTCCTCCCACTGATTCAAAACAATCAGTCTTCTACAACAATTCCCATACTTCTTGCCGTACCTGCAATCATGCTCATAGCCGATTCGATACTTGCCGCATTGAGGTCGGGCATCTTCTGCTCTGCGATAGCCTTTACCGCGTCTTTGCTTATAGTAGCAACCTTTGTTTTGTTCGGTACGCCTGAACCGCTGTTTATCTTGCATGCCTTCTTAAGAAGAACGGCTGCCGGCGGAGTTTTGGTTATAAAGGTGAAGGATCTGTCCTGATATACCGTGATAACTACCGGGATAACGAGGCCTGCGTCCTTAGCTGTCTTTTCGTTAAACTCCTTGCAGAACTGCATGATATTAACACCGTGCTGACCGAGTGCAGGACCAACCGGGGGAGCCGGTGTAGCCTTGCCGGCTTCAATCTGAAGCTTTATGAAACCTGTTACTTTCTGTGCCATGTATGAACACCTCCTTAAAACAATTGTGGTAATAAAGCGGAATGCTTGTACATTCCTCCCACCCTATATAATATCGGCAAAATGCGCCGCTATTATTGAATTTTGGTCAAGCCCTTATACGGACTCAACGCAGCTCATATCGAGCTCAATACTTGTCTTTCTGCCGAACATGACAACGCTGACATTGATTTTCTTTGCAGTAGCGTCTACCGAGTCGACAATTCCTATCTGGTTGACAAAAGCACCGGTGATGATACGCACATTATCGCCCACGGCAAATTCACCCGTGATTTCACGCGGTTCAACGCCGAGCGATTCCACCTCTTCATCGGTAAGCGGAACCGGTTTTGAGCCGGGACCTACAAATCCCGTTACACCCGTTGTGTTGCGGATTATATACCATGTATCGTCTGTCATAACCATTTTAATAAGAACATAACCGGGGAAAATCTTTCGCGTAACCGTTCTCTGTTCGTCTCCCTTGGTTTCAATAACCTCTTCCGTGGGAACTTTTATATCGGTAATCAAATCTCCGAGATTACGATTTTCGATAGCCTGTTCAAGGTTTGTTTTAACCTTGTTTTCATACCCGGAATAAGTATGAACAACATACCATTTGGCATTTCTGCCTGCCTTGCCTAAGCTCATACTCGCTCCTCCTTAATTTAACAATAAGCAATAAGCATATTGGGCACAGACCTGCTGCGGCGCTCAATATGCTTGCGAGCAATTATTTGCTGATAAATCTGAACAGTCCGAATTGGAATATTGCGTCGAATATCCAAATTACGGCGCCTATGATAAGTACCGATGCAATAACAATCAAAGTGTTGTTTACAACCTGTTTTCTCGTAGGCCATACGACCTTTTTTAATTCGGATTTAACTTCTTTGAAAAATCTGATTACTCTGTTTTGCTTTTTTACAGTTGTTTCTGCCACAACGCTTCACCTCTTTTAAATGGAAATAGACTATTTCGTTTCCTTGTGCAAAGTATGTGCTCTGCAAAAACGGCAATACTTTTTCATCTCAAGTCTGTCGGGATCGTTCTTCTTATTTTTCATTGTGTTGTAATTTCTCTGTTTGCACTCGCTGCATGCCAAAGTGACCTTTACTCTCATGTCGTGCACCTCCTTGGTTATTTACACTGCTTTTATCGGATAAATTTATTGCGGCAAAAATTTGCACACAAAAAAAAGACCTTTTTCATCAGCATAAAAAATGATAACACATCTAATACTAAATGTCAAGAGGAAAAGCAAATTTTGTTTAAAAAGGAGAGGACAAAATGAAAATATATCCCGATAATCGTATACACTACAGGCTAAAAATGCAAAAAAGCGGCTCAAAAGAGCAGCAGTGCAGGATTCCGAAATGCTGCGCTTATGCCTTGTGTGCGCTGAGCGCGTCCGCCGTAACGGCCGCTGCCGTCGCGATTTTCAAAGATAAATAAAATGCTTTTGTCCGCCGCGGAAAAAATCCGGGCGGATTTTTTTGATTTTTCTTGCATTATGCCCGGATTAATGGTATTATATAGGTACAAATAAAATGCGAGGAGAGGATTATATGAAGAGAGTAACATGTTTGATTGTTGTTTTTATGCTTGTTTTCTGCATTGCGGCGCAGGCAGACAGCTACGACGATCTCAAAACATCGTACAACAGCGGCAGGGGAGATATAAGCATAACGTTCAGCGTGCCCAATCCCGAGGCAATCACAAAGCTTTTTACCGCATATGAGGAAGACGGTTACGGCATTTTCGGGTTTTCTGCCGACTGGAACGAAATTATTTCAAGTATTGCAAACACAAAGTGCGTCGGTGTTTTTAAATTCAATGCAAACGACACGTTTGAAAAATTGCAGCTTTCGTATGAAATAAACTCGGTTGTTCCGCTTAAACTCAACAAAAACATGTCGTTTACGGGCGAATTTAAAGCGGGAATGTGGATAAATGCCGACCTGTCCGACGAGATGAACCCGAAATTCGAATACATATTCTCATCACCGGCAAGCAGCAAGTATACAAAGTTTGATTTGATTGAATCAATACGCAGCTCGGGCGGAAGTGTGGCAAACTTTGCGTCGGAGTTCAAAAAGCTTATTGCCAAATCACGTTCCGACGAAATGCAGAGCAAACTCGTTGATATTCTCAGAAACAACTCCACCGTTACGTCCGTAAAAGGCTCAAAGGCGGTAATCAGGCTTACGGACAAACAAATGCAAAACTATATCGGCGAAGTTTTGGAGTATATGTCGCAGCAGCTGAATGACAACAGCGGTTTTGAGGAGCTTGCTTCGGGCGAATACGGAATAGGTGATTTTTCCGTTACAAAAGAAGATGTCGATGATTTTTTTGACGAATACAGCATATTTGCAAAAGACGCGTATACAATAGAAATTTCGCGCGGCAGAAGCAATGTTATTACCTCGAGTGTTCAGACGGTTAACTTTTCGATAGACCTTTCCGAAATTTCGGACGGCGAAGAGGACGGCACAATTGATTTTTCTGTGTCGGCAGCGGTAAACCTCAGCGGCCTTAACTCCAATATCAAGGTTGAATATCCGGTTCTCACCGACGAAAACACCATTGATATCGGCAAAATGACAGATAATTGGTCTGACGGAGAATGGGGCACGGACAATTGCAATCACGACGAATATGTATGGATTGAAACCGATTATATATATTCCGCGGATTCGGATATTTATGTTGATCTGAGAGACGTTACAAGGGTAATGAGCCGTTACGGATACACAACCGAAGATATCACAAGCTCCGCAAACAGAAGCGGCTATGTATACGAAACAGACATGAACGGCGACAACGTTATTCTCAGCGAAAAAAGCGGCAAAGAGAGATTTAAGACAGTGCAGATAACCCTTGATACACCAAATGTGATTATTGACGGAGAGGCATATACCGCAGGCAAAAACGCTTTTTCCAAAGACGGGCACGTGTATGTGGATTACGGCACAATTCAGCGGATATTCGGGTTTGACGATATTGACTACTGCACGGTTGACCTTGATGAAAACAAACTTGAACTGTCGGTGGAGAGACGCAGTCCGCTGTGCCACCATACCGATGAGGAAATAGCGCATTGGTACGATGATGACGACGGCAGCTATTACGACAATGATTATTTTGAATACAACACAAGTATGTATACGTATTCGCAAATGCCGTACAGCGGTATTGAATATGTGTCGCTGGGCGATGTTGTAGGTTCGACATATTGGAATAACGAGAAAAATGCCACTTATGCCACAGCCGACTACAAGACATTCACACTCACCGATAACACCGGTCTTGAAAAATTCAAGACATTCTCCGTAACGGACGGAAGCGATATACTCACCATGGACGGCGAGCAGATAAAAATGAAATCTCCGGCAAAGGTATATAAAGGCGATATGTATCTTGATACCGACGCGATAAAGACCATATTCGGGTATAAGACAAGCGATTCGTATCTTGATTACAGAGACGGATATTATGATGACGAAAAGGACGAATATATCGAACAAAAGGGATTCTTTTTCAGAACCGAACTGAAAAGAAAACCGCTGGATAAATAATTAATAAACAAACCTAAAAAATGCGGCAGAGTGAAATTTTATCACACTGCCGCATTTTTATAGCGGTCTCAATTATTTGTACTTATAAAATGCCTTGTAGCACAGGTACGCGTTGTAAACGTCTGTCTTGCTTGAAATTTCAAAAGGCGCATGCATCGACAAAAGCGGCACACCCACATCGAGAGTGTCTATGTTGAGGTTTGCAATGTACTGCGCAACAGTTCCGCCGCCGCCCTGGTCTACCTTGCCGAGCTCGCATATCTGCCATACAACGTCGCTGCTGTCAAAAATTCTGCGTATCAGTCCCACAAATTCCGCATTTGCGTCCGATGTAGACGATTTTCCGCGCGAACCGGTGTATTTGCATATGGCAACGCCTTCGCCGAGGTTTGCGCTGTTCATAGGCTCGTTTACCGATTTGTATGTCGGATCGGTTGCCGCCGTAACGTCCGACGACAGGCACATGGAGTTTGAAAGTGTGCGGCGAAGATACAGGTCGTTGTAATCGCCTTTGAGCTTGAGGATAACCTCGGCGGTGAAATCTTCGAAGAAACGCGATTTCATTCCGGTGTTGCCCATGCTGCCGATTTCCTCTTTGTCTGCCAGGAAACACATGCATGTACGCGCAGGTGAATTCTGATCGAGTATGGCGCGAAGTGCGGTGTATGCGCACACTCTGTCGTCCTGGCCGTATGAACCCACAAGCGAGCGGTCGAGTCCGACTGTTGCTGCCTTGAAGTTCGGAACAATCTCCAGTTCGGCGCTTACAAAATCAGATTCGTCAATGGAGTATTTGTCGCGCAGAATGTCGGCTATTGTCTGCTTGTATTTGTCCTTTTCGCAGTCGGAGGGAATCGAGCCGATAAGAATATTAAGATCCTCACCTGTGAACACTTCGCTCATTTTCTTTGTCATCTGATTCTGCGCGAGGTGGGGCAGGAGGTCGGTTACGGTGAATACGGGATCGCCGTCGTTTTCACCTATATTAACTTCCACCGTCGAGCCGTCGGATTTTATCACAACTCCTATCAGCGAGAGCGGTATTGCCGTCCACTGATACTTCTTTATACCGCCGTAGTAATGCGTTTTGAGCAGTGCCGCGTTGGAATCCTCATACAGCGGAACCGGTTTGATATCAAGACGCGGGCTGTCTATATGAGCGGCAACCAGCGAAACACCGTTTGTAATGTCCTCCGAGCCGATAACCGCCAGAACAATGTTTTTGCCGCGGTTTATTTTGTATACCTTGTCGCCCGGTTTCAGACTGTCGATTTCGTCAAAATCTATAAAACCGGCGGCTTTTGCAATTTCGAGCGATTGCTTTACACAGAGTCTCTCGGTCTTTGAGTTGTTAAGGTAGTTTATATAGCTGTCGCAAAAACTCATTGTGTCCGATGTGCGCTGCGTTTTTGTCCATCCGTTTGTTTTTTCCATAATATCAGCCTCCCATAATACTGTTTCCTATATTTTAGTACATATTCCAAAAAAATGCAATAGGAAAATTTGCAAAAACGGATTGACAAATCAAATATTACATGTTATTATATATGTAATCTTTAAGTTTGGTACAGAGATGCCGGCAAGATTCACATAACGTTAATATATTATTCGCGGTCGGCAGTTTGCCGGCGCATTGCTGTGTGTATTTTACCCCTGTCTCTCGGCAGGGGATTTTTTTCGGCGTCGGAGAGGATTTTGCTGTGAAGATTTTGTATAAAAATGCAGATGTATACGGATTTGGAAAGTCGGATATATTAACATCCGGCTCTGTTATAATTGATATAAGCGCCGATATTTCGGAGACGGCGGCAGACGAAGTTGTCCGACTCGACGGCATGAGTGTTTTTCCCGGTTTTGCGGATGTGCATGTTCACTTTCGCGAACCGGGTTTTTCGTATAAGGAAACGATTTACTGTGCAAGCCGCGCTGCGGCACGCGGAGGGTTTACCGCGGTGTGCACCATGCCGAATTTAAATCCTGTTCCCGATTGCGCCGAAAACCTCGCGGTGCAGACGGAGATTATAAAGAGAGATTCGGTTATAGACATTGTTCCGTTCGGTTCGATAACAAAAAACGAGGACGGGCGCGAAATATCGGATATGGACTCCCTTGCACCGTATGTTGCAGGGTTTTCCGATGACGGGCGCGGTGTGCAGTCGGAGGAGGTTATGCGCCGTGCAATGGAAAATGCGGCGCGCCTCGGTAAGGTTATCTCGGCTCATTGCGAGGACGAATCGCTCCTTTGCGGCGGATGTGTTCACGACGGCGAATTTGCAAAGAAAAATTCCCTGGGCACAATATCCTCCGAGAGCGAATACAAGCCCATAGCGCGCGATGTCAAAATGGCGGAGGAAACGGGATGCGCTTATCATGTGTGCCATATGTCGGCAAAAGAGAGCGTGGAGATTATACGCAGAGCAAAACAAAAGGGAATAGATGTAACATGCGAAACAGCGCCGCACTATCTTGTGCTGAGCGACAGCGAAATGCAAAACAGCGGCAACTTCCGCATGAATCCACCGATACGCTCGGCGGAAGACCGCGAGGCGCTTATCGGTGCACTGCGCGACGGCACTGTGGATATCATAGCCACAGACCACGCGCCGCACAGCGCGGAGGAAAAATCGGGTGGAATACAAAACAGCCTGAACGGCATAGTCGGGCTGGAGACGGCGTTTCCCGTGCTGTATACCTGCCTCGTCCGCAGCGGAAAAATAACGCTCGACTGCCTGGTGCGCGCCATGAATGAGAACCCGCGCAAAAGGTTTGGAGTCGGCGGAGTGCTGCAAAAGGGCAAAAAGGTGGATTTTACCGTGTTTAACCTAAACCGCGGATACCGCATAGATTCATCGGAATTTTTGTCAAAGGGCAGGAGTACCCCATTTGAGGGCATGAATGTGTACGGGCGGTGCGTTATGACCGTGTGCGGCGGAAAAATTGTGTGGAGGGATGAAGAATGAAACAGGGCATTTTTGAAATCATCGGCAACAGGAAAATCGCAAACAGCGTTTATGAAATAAAGCTTGTCGGCGACACCTCGGCGATAACTGCCCCGGGGCAGTTTGTAAATATCAGACTGGAGGGCTTCTTTTTGCGCAGACCGATATCGGTCTGCGACTATGCGGACGGCTCGCTCACCCTCGTTTACAAAACGGTGGGCGGCGGCACCGAAAAAATGAGCCAGTTGGCATGCGGCGAAAAACTCGACATCCTCACCGGGCTCGGTAACGGATACAACACCGAAAAAAGCGGCGATTCACCGCTGCTCATCGGCGGCGGTGTGGGTGTTCCGCCATTGTACAACCTGTGCAAAAAGCTTGTTTCGCAGGGAAAGAGCGTGAGCGCCATCCTCGGATTCAACACGGCGGCCGATGTGTTCTACGAAAACGAGTTCAGAGCGCTCGGCGCCGATGTAACCGTGGCTGTTGCCGACGGAAGTTACGGCGAACGCGGATTTGTGACGGATTACATAAAAAGGTATGACGGCTGCAGCTATTTTTACACATGCGGCCCCGAGGCAATGCTGCGCGCGGTTGATTCGGTTGTCGGCACAAGCGGGCAGTTCAGTTTTGAAGAAAGAATGGGCTGTGGATTCGGGGCATGCATGGGCTGCAGCTGCAAGACAAAATACGGTAACAAAAGAATCTGCCGGGACGGCCCGGTGCTTGAAAGGGAGGAGATAATATGGTAGATACAAGCGTAAAATTGTGCGGTGTGCATTTGGACAATCCGATAATCCCGGCAAGCGGAACATTCGGATTCGGATACGAGTTTGCCGAGCTGTATGATATCAATATTCTCGGTTCGCTGTCGTTTAAGGGCACCACCAAAGAGGCGCGGTTCGGAAATCCGCTTCCGAGAATTGCCGAATGCCGCGAGGGAATGATTAACTCTGTCGGGCTGCAGAACCCCGGCATAGAAAAGGTGATATCGGAGGAACTTCCGAAGCTCCGCAGCTGCTTTTCCAAGCCTATAATAGCCAATATAAGCGGATTTTCGGCAGATGAATACATGTATTGCTGCGAAAAAATCAACGGCGAAAAACAGGTGGAGATAATCGAGGTAAACATCAGCTGCCCCAATGTTCACAACGGCGGTATGAGCTTTGGAACCGACGCGGACAGCGCAGCGGAAATCACACGCGCGGTAAAATCCGTAACCGATAAACCGGTGTTTATGAAGCTCTCGCCGAATGTTACGGATATAACCGAAATAGCCAAGGCATGCGAACAGGCGGGAGCCGACGGAATAAGCATGATAAACACGCTCATGGGAATGCGCATAGACCTCAAAACGCGAAAACCCGTTATCGCAAACAAATCGGGCGGATTTTCCGGGAGGGCAATATTCCCCGCGGCGGTGTCTATGGTGTATCGCGTGTATGACGCGGTAAAAATCCCCATAATCGGTATGGGCGGTGTGTCCTGTGCCGAGGATGTTATAGAGATGATGCTTGCCGGTGCGTCGGCGGTTCAGATAGGTGCGCAGAATCTTGTTGAACCGTATGTTTGCAGAGATATTGTGCAAAATCTGCCGGAGGTAATGAACAAATACGGAATACAGAATTTAAGTGAAATAACGGGAGGTGCCCACTGATGGCAAAGGATGTAATTATAGCGTGCGATTTTGGCACAAGAGAAGAAGTTGTCGGGTTTTTGGACAAATTCACGGCGGAAAAGCCGTATATCAAAATAGGCATGGAGCTGTTTTATTCGCTCGGGCCGGATATAGTGAGGTATATCAAGGAGCGCGGACACAGGATATTTTTGGATTTAAAGCTGTGCGACATACCGAACACGGTAAAAAAATCCATGAGAGTGCTCTCGGAGCTTGATGTTGATATGTGCAACTTGCATGCGTTCGGCACACGCGCCATGATGGAGGCGGCTCTCGAGGGGCTCACCCGTGCAGACGGGAGCCGTCCGCTGCTCATTGCGGTAACTCAGCTCACCTCCACGAGCGAGGAGCGCATGCGCTCGGAGCTGCTCATAGACAGACCGATAGACGAGGTTGTGATGAGCTATGCCGAAAACGCAAAGCTCGCCGGGCTGGACGGTGTTGTGTGTTCGCCGCTGGAGGCGCAAAGGGTTCACAGCGCATGCGGAAATGACTTTTTGACCGTTACACCCGGAATACGCTTTGCCGATTCCGATGTGGGCGATCAGGTGCGCGTAACAACGCCGGCAAAGGCAAGAGAAATCGGCTCGGACTACATAGTGGTCGGCAGACCGATAACCGCAGCTAAAAACCCTGCCGAGGCATACAGCAGATGTGTAAAAGAATTTTTGGGAGGTAACGAATGATGACAAACAGACTTATAGCAAAGGATTTGCTTTCAATCGGGGCGGTTTTCCTGCGCCCGAACGAACCGTTTACATGGGCAAGCGGAATCAAAAGTCCCATATACTGCGACAACCGTTTGACGCTCACTGCGCCGAATGTGCGCACGGATGTTGAAAACGCGCTTGCGGAGGTTATCAAAAACGAATATCCGCAGTGCGAGGTTATCATGGGAACATCCACCGCCGGGATAGCTCACGCGGCAATAACGGCGCACATACTCGGTCTGCCGATGGGGTATGTCCGTTCGTCGTCAAAAGACCACGGCAGACAAAACAGAATAGAGGGCAAGCTCGAAAAAGGGCAAAAAGTTGTTGTGGTTGAGGATTTAATATCCACGGGCGGCAGCGTTATAGACGTTGTGGAGGCGCTGCGCGAAGCAGGCGCGGAGGTTATCGGAATCGCTTCGATATTCACCTACGGGATGAAGAAAGGTATCGACAGACTGGCAGAGGCAAATGTTAAAAATATCAGTCTCACCGATTTTGATACCGTTGTTCACACCGCTGCCGAAACGGGATATATAGAGGAAAGCGACGTTCGGAGACTCATTGCATTTCGCAACAATCCCTCCGACGAAAGCTGGATAGGAGGCAATGCATGAGGAATCTTATAGATATTATGGAGCTTGATGTTTCGGAGATAGACGCTCTGATAGAAAAGGCAACAGACATTATTGCTCACCCGGAAAATTACCGCGAAAAATGCAGATACAAAAAACTCGCAACGTTGTTTTTTGAGCCGTCCACGCGCACAAGGCTGAGTTTTGAAGCCGCTATGATGGAGCTTGGCGGCAATGTGCTCGGATTTTCGGACAGCTCGTCCAGCTCGGCGACAAAGGGCGAGAGTGTGTCGGACACGGTGGCGGTTGTGGGCGGATATGCCGACATAATTGCCATGCGCCATCCGAAAGAGGGGGCACCGGTGGTTGCTGTGCAAAAATCCGATGTTCCGATAATAAATGCCGGTGACGGCGGACACAACCACCCAACACAGACTCTGACAGACCTTTTGACAATCAGGCTCGAAAAGGGCAGGCTGGACAACCTCACCGTGGGATTTTGCGGAGACCTCAAATTCGGCAGAACGGTTCACTCGCTTGTTGCGGCGCTCTCGCGCTACAGCGGAATAAAGTTTGTGTTTATTTCGCCGGAGGAACTCAAACTTCCCAGTTATGTTAAGAATAAGTATGTAAAAAAGAACGGTATCGAATACACGCAGACAACCTCTCTCGACGGCGTTATGGATTCACTCGATATAATATACATGACGCGTGTTCAGCGCGAAAGATTTTTCAACGAAGAGGATTACCTCCGCCTGCGCGACAGCTATATCCTCACGGCGGACAAGCTCAGAGCGGCAAAAAGCGATATGATAATAATGCATCCGCTGCCGCGTGTAAACGAAATTTCCACCGATGTGGATTCCGATCCGCGCGCGTGCTATTTCAAACAGGCAAAATACGGCAAATACATTCGTATGGCGCTGATACTAAAACTGCTGGAGGTGGAATAAAATGACAATAGATTCAATAAACGACGGTGTGGTTATTGACCATATCAAAGCCGGAAAATCAATGGAGCTGTACAGGTACATGAACCTGGAGAGGCTCGATTGCCAGGTGGCAATAATCAAAAACGCGCCCAGCAAAAAAATGGGCAAAAAGGATATTATAAAAATAGCGGGGGATATCAACCCCGATCTTGACATAATCGGATATATTGATCCCGACATCACGGTTAATATCATACGCGGCGGCAAGCTGTTCGAAAAAAAGCACCTTGAGCTGCCAAAGAAAATAGTTAATGTTATTCACTGCAAAAATCCGCGCTGCATAACAACCACCGAACAGGAAATACCGCAGATTTTTGTGCTGTCCGATGACAGCAGCCGCGAATATAGGTGTATGTATTGTGAGACAAAGGAATCAAATTCCCAGTCCGCCTCACTGCTGTGAAATCTTGCAGGACACAAAAACAGCTTGAAAATTAATTGAAACGCGCCGCCAAAAGGGCGCGAAATCATCGCGCCGCAGTTTGGCTAAAATCGGCATTGCAATATGAAAAGAGATTGCCTGCAATGCCGATTTTGCGCTACAATTAATTTTCTTCGCTGATTGTGTCAACTGCTCGCTTTCAAGGTCGCTCGGCGGAAAGGGAATTTTCGGAGACCAAAATCCGGTTAGTTTGCTTGGTGCTGATTGGTGGGAAAATAAATGGCTCCATCTCAGAGGGAGCTGGCTGCGATAGGTGACGCTTATCCTTGGCTCCCTCCATGAGGGAGCTGTCAGCGTTAGCTGACTGAGGGAGTACAGCAAATTTCCCCTCCGACTCATGATAATGAGAACGTGCAGGGACTTGTAATCACTTACAAAATCATTCATTGCGTGCCGGAAAAATGCCGCGAAATCATCGCGGCTCGTTTTCCTAAAATCGTCGTCATAAAATGGAAAAATTATATGTGCCGCCGATTTTGCGCTATGAATGATTTTGCTCGTGAACGCGTCTTCTGCACAACCTCAAAATCATTCATCGGAGGGGAAATTTTACGCGGCGAAAACCTGATTTGTTTACTTGGTGCTGATTGGTGGTTGACTGATTTTCCTGTAAAGGAAAATCGGAATTAGCGTAGTGCATTCTGACGACGTTTGTCTAAAATCGTCAGCACAATAGGAAAAAGGATTATGTGTGTTGACGATTTTGCGCTATGGTTGATTTTTTCGTTAATTGTGTCATCCGCGCAACCTCAATGCCGCTCGCCGGAGGGGCAATTTTCCACCGCAAGGAAGTTAGTTTACTTGTAGTTGATTAGTGGTAAACTAAACTATTGCGCCGTTTGTAACCACAATCGTTTGAAAATGACCACTATTTGGCTCCCTCCATGAGGGAGCTGTCAGCGTTAGCTGACTGAGGGAGTACAGCAAATTTCCCCTCCGACTCATGATAATGAGAACGTGCAGGGACTTGTAATCACTTACAAAATCATTCATTGCGTGCCGGAAAAATGCCGCGAAATCATCGCGGCTCGTTTTCCTAAAATCGTCGTCATAAAATGGAAAAATTATATGTGCCGCCGATTTTGCGCTATGAATGATTTTGCTCGTGAACGCGTCTTCTGCACAACCTCAAAATCATTCATCGGAGGGGAAATTTTACGCGGCGAAAACCTGATTTGTTTACTTGGTGCTGATTGGTGGTTGACTGATTTTCCTGTAAAGGAAAATCGGAATTAGCGTAGTGCATTCTGACGAAACGACCTATGTGTCGCTTGCGAACAATATAATTCCTAATTACGCATTCCGAATTCCGCATTAAAATTAGAGTTCTGCATTTGAGCGTACAAGTTCAAATTCATCCTGAATTTCCTTTGCCGGTTCTTTTGTGCAAAGGCTCACAACAAATATAACTGCGATTGCCACGATAAATGCCGGCAAAAGTTCATATACTCCGAACACTCCGCCGATAGGTTTAACAAGGTATTTCCAGATGAACACCGTTGCGCCGCCGGCTACCATACCCGATACCGCTCCGGCGAGGGTTGTTCTCTTCCAAAACAGGGCGCATATTACAACAGGACCGAAGCTTGCGCCAAATCCCGCCCATGCGAACGATACGATTCCGAAAACCGAGCTGTCCGGGTTGCGTGCGATTATTACGCCGAGCACCGATATAATAATTACGGTGATTCTTGCCGCCAGCATGCTTTTTTTCTCCGATATTTTCAGACCGAGTTTTTCACGCAGAAGATTTTCCGACACGCTCGACGATGCCGCAAGAAGCTGCGAATCCGCGGTAGACATTGTGCTTGCGAGTATTCCGGAGAGGATAAGACCTGCCATGAGTGCCGGAACGACACCGTAGTGCGAAAGCAAATCAGCCACACGGACGATAATTGTTTCCGTGTTGTTTCCGGAGAGCTGTGTGATGAGTCCTGTGTTGCTGAGGCCTCTGCCCACAACACCGATTGCCACTGCAAAGAACATTGCAATTACAACCCATATTGACGCAACCCTGCGTGAAAGTTTAAGGTTATTTTCGTCATCAATAGCCATAAAGCGAAGCAGTATGTGCGGCATTCCGAAATATCCGAGTCCCCACGATACTGTTGTGATTATGTGGAGAAGTGTATACGGCTCGCCGTTCCCGCTGACTTCGTTGTATGTTGACGTAAGCGAGAAATATCCCGGCAGTGACTTTGCATTTTCGGCAACCGCGTCTATTCCGCCTGCCGAAACGGTTGAGAATACCAAAACGAAAAGTATTGCCGCCGTCATGATTATGCTCTGGATAAAGTCGGTCATGGATGCCGCGAGGAATCCGCCTGCGGTGGTATATGCCACGATTACAACAGCCGAAATAATCATTGCCGCCATGTAGTTCATTCCGAAAAGCGAAGAAAAGAGCTTTCCGCATGCGGCAAATCCCGACGCGGTATACGGAATGAAAAATATAATTATGACAATTGCGGCAATGGCCGAAAGAATATATTTGTCATCGCGGAATCTTTTTGAAAAAAACTGCGGCAGTGTAAACGAACCTGTTGCATGAGTGTATCTGCGCAGGCGCTTAGCCGTGAAAAGCCAGTTTAAGTATGTACCCACACCGAGGCCGATTACCGTCCAGCCGACATCCGCCAGACCGGAGAGGTACGCAAGCCCCGGGAGTCCCATGAGCAGGTAACTCGACATATCGGACGCTTCGGCACTCATAGCCGTTACTAACGGTCCGAGCGTTCTGCCGCCGAGATAAAAGTCGGACGACGATTCATTCTTTTTTGCATAGTGAAAGCCTATGATAAGCATTCCTATAAGGTACACAAGAATGGTTATCATAATGCAGACAGTAGATGTGTTTATCATTATCAAATCCCCCATTCCGGATTTTCTTAAAATCCGTTTACATTAAGTGTGTTTTCTGCAAAATAAAAAAACACCTTATTATTGTATCATAAAAATGAATAATTTGCAAACAAAAATTGCAAAAAGTTCTAATATTTTATTTTTTTCGCCAGTTCGTCGGTTATTTTCAGTGCGCGCTGTGATATTGCTGCATTCTTTTCCGCCTTTTTCCGTATGCGTTTTTCGAGCGGATCGATTATTCCGAACGTAACGTTCATAGGCTGAAAATTCCCGACAGAGCCCTCGCTCACATAATGTGACAGCGCGCCAATGGCAGTCTTTCGCGTAAAATCGACAAGCGGTCTGCCGCATACAAGGTTTGCCATGTTCACACCGGCGGAAAGTCCGCTTGACGCGGATTCCACATAACCCTCAACTCCTGTTATCTGCCCGGCAAAAAACACATTCGGATATTTTTTCGACCGGTAATATATGTCGAGCAGATTCGGTGAATTTATAAACGTGTTTCTGTGCATAACTCCGTAGCGTACAAATTCGGCATTTTCAAGTCCGGGTATCATGCGGAAAACGCGTTTCTGCTCTCCGAATTTCAGATGAGTCTGAAATCCAACGATATTGTACAGCGTGGCAGATTTGTTGTCGCATCTGAGCTGAACCACCGCATGCGGCAGTTCACCCGTTTTCGGATTCTCCAGTCCCACGGGTTTGAGAGGACCGAACAAAAGCGTGTCTTTTCCGCGCTTCGCCATAACCTCTACCGGCATGCATCCCTCGAAAACCGTTCCCTCATCTGCACCGTGAACCTGCGCCGTTTCGGCATTTATCAGATTTTCGTAAAAAACTTCGTACTGCTGCCTTGTCATCGGGCAGTTGATGTAGTCATCATCGCCGCGGCCGTAGCGTGACGCAAAAAATGCCTTGGACATATCAATACTTTCGGCGGTAACAATCGGTGCCGCCGCGTCAAAGAAATGCAGGTAATCGTCACCGAGCAGACTGCGGATATTTTCGTACAGTTTATCCGCGGTAAGGGGACCGCTTGCAACTATTGTGTATTCGTCGGTATTGATTTTTTCGATTTCTTCGCTTATAACGGTGATATTCGGGTGAGATTTAACCGCCTCCGTCACCGCTTTTGAAAACGCAATTCTGTCCACGGCGAGAGCGCCGCCGGCCGGAACGCGTGTTTCGTCCGCACACTTCATTACGATTGAACCGAGCCGCCGCATTTCCTCTTTGAGCAGTCCGACGGCATTTTCAAGCCTGTCGGAGCGCAGAGAGTTGCTGCACACAAGCTCGCACAGTGTGCCGAGGTTGTGCGCCGGTGACGCTTTTTCGGGTTTCATATCAAACAGGCGGACTTTGATATTCCGATTTGCCAGCTGCCATGCCGCTTCGCACCCGGCAAGACCTCCGCCTATAACATTTACTGTTGTTTCATTCATTTTTTATTTTCCTTTACATCGCATTTCGGGCAATACTTCTTTTTGCCGCGTCCCGGCTTTTCAAGGAGCATTGAGCCGCATTTTTCGCATTTGTCGTTTGTGGGTTTGTCCCATGAGGTAAAGTCGCATGTCGGGTAGTTGGAGCATCCGTAAAACAGCTTGCCTCTTTTTGTTTTCTTTTCTATCAGGTCTGCGCCGCACTGCGGACATTTCACACCTATCTGTTTAACAATTGCCTTTGTGTTGCGGCATTCGGGGAATCCGGGACAAGCCAGGAATTTGCCGAATCTGCCGTGTTTGTATACCATCATTCTGCCGCATTTTTCGCAGGGAATGTCGGATACTTCGTCCTTTATTTCCACATCTCCGATTTTTTCTTCGGCTTCTTTAAGAGTCGTCATAAACGGTGTGTAGAAATCGCCTATCAGCTTGTGCCAGTCAAGGGCGCCTTCCTCCACCTCGTCAAGTTTTTCCTCCATTCCGGCGGTAAACTTTGCGTCAACGATTTTCTCAAAGTTCTCGCACATAATGGTGTTTACTATCATTCCGAGTTCTGTCGGCACAAGGGTTTTTTTGCTTCTCGTCACATATCCGCGGTTAATGATTGTCGTTATTGTGGGCGAATATGTGCTCGGGCGCCCGATTCCGAGTTCTTCGAGCGTCTTAATGAGCGATGCCTCGGTGTAGCGTGCCGGCGGCTGGGTAAAGTGCTGTTCTTTTTCAATTTTGTCCGTTTTCGGGGTGTCTCCCTCTGCGAGCGGCGGCAGTTTTGACTCTTTCTTTTCGTCGGTGTCTTTGCTCTCGGTGTATACAAGCGAAAATCCCGCAAAACGTACTGTTGTTCCCGAGCTGCGGAATTTGTATCCGCCGGCTTCAAGCTCTGCCGTAACGGTGTCGAGCAGTGCGTCCGTCATCTGACTTGCGGTAAAGCGTTCCCATATCAGTTTGTATATCTTGTACTGGTCGGCGGTGAGCGACGCGCGAATGCTGTCCGGTGTAATATCCGGGTATGTCGGGCGGATAGCTTCGTGAGCGTCCTGGGCATTTTTCTTTGTCCTGTAAACTTTCGGTGATGCCGGGAGATACTCACTTCCGTATGCCGAAAGAATATACTCGCGCGCCTGAGCAAGTGCGTCGGCAGATACGCGCAGCGAGTCGGTTCTCATGTATGTGATAAGTCCCGTCTGACCTTTGCCTTTAATATTTATTCCCTCATAGAGCTGCTGCGCCGCCTGCATTGTCCTCTGCGATGTAAACGACAGTTTCCTGCCGGCTTCCTGCTGGAGGGTGGAGGTGATAAACGGCGGTGCGCTCGATTTTTTCTTTTGAGTGTTTTTGATGCTCACAACGGTAAACTGCTTTCCGTCTACTGCATTTAATACCTCGTCGGCTTCTTCTTTGCAGCTGAGTTCGTTTTTTTTGTTTCCCTTGCCGTAGAACGAGGCAACGAATTTCCGTTTTCCCGACAGCAGGTGCGCGTCTATCGTCCAGTATTCTTTGGGTTCGAATGCGTTTATTTCTTCTTCGCGGTCGCAAATGAGTTTTGCGGCAGCCGACTGAACTCTGCCGGCGCTGAGACCTTTGCGCACTTTTTTCCACAGAATAGGGCTTATCTTGTAGCCGACGATTCTGTCGAGTATGCGCCGTGCCTGCTGCGCGTCCACAAGGCTTTCATCTATTGAACGCGGCTCTTTGATTCCGGCGGAAACAGCCTTTTTTGTTATTTCGTTAAATGTCACGCGGCAGTCGGAAGTTTTGTCGATTCCGAGCAGGTTTGCCAGATGCCAGCTTATTGCTTCTCCCTCGCGGTCAGGGTCTGTTGCGAGGAATACTTTGTCTGCGCTTTTAGCTTCTTTTTTCAGCGATTTTACAAGGTCGCCCTTGCCGCGGATTGTTATATATTTAGGTTCAAAATTATTGTTTTCGTCAATTCCCAGTTGGCTTTTCGGAAGGTCGATAATGTGTCCCATGCTCGCAACAACGCTGTACCCCTTTCCGAGGTATTTTTTTATTGTCGTTGCCTTGGACGGTGACTCCACGATTACAAGTTTCTTTGCCATATTCAGAATCTATCCTTTCATACAGTTTATATTTTACTTCAGCTCATAAAAATTTCCCGGCAGACGGGTTACTTTTCCGCTCAGCTCCATGAGCAGGAGCGTAGAATTTACACATCCCACATCCAGGCGGCTCTTTTCGCAGATTTTGTCTATATTCATCGGCTCGGATGAAATAATCTTGGATATGATTGCCTCCGGTGTTCCGCTCGGGTAATTGGGAATACTCCGTTCAAATTCCGCTTTGAAAATCTTTTCGCGCGATTCGGCGGCGCTTGCCAGCCTGTCGGCATAATCGTATCTGTAGTACGACATAATGTCCTCGTCACATGTGACAAGGTGCGCGCCGTCCTTGAGCAGGTAGTTTGTGCCTTTGGAATATATCGAGTTGATGTTTCCGGGAACGGCAAAAACATCGCGTCCCTGGTCATATGCCAGCTTTGCCGTGATGAGTGAGCCGCTTTTGATGTCGGCTTCAATAACAAGTGTTCCCTGAGAAATACCGGATATAATCCTGTTCCGTTCGGGAAAATGATATTTTACCGGTTTTATTCCGAGCGGATATTCGCTCATTATCATGCCGCCTTTGGCTATTTCCTCCATAAGGCGCGCATTTGACCGCGGGTAGGGTTCGTCTATACCGCTGCCTATAACCGCCACTGTCGGAGCATGCGCGGCAAGAGCACCGCTGTGCGACGCGGCATCTATTCCGAGAGCCATACCGCTTATTATCGTCACACCCTGCGAACCGAGGGATTTTGCCAGCATATATGCCGTGTTTTTGCCGTAGGTTGTGCATTTTCGCGTTCCCACAGAGGCAATACACAGCGTGTTGTTCAGGTCAACTCTCATTCCGCGGCAGTACAAAACCGTCGGCGGATCATATATCGTTTTAAGAACATCGGGATAATCGGGCATATCCGGGGTTAAAATCCATCCGCCGATTTTTTCGAGATTGCAAAGGCTCTGCTCGGCTGCCGCCGTGTCCTTACTGCACAGTGCGTTAATTTCCGCGGTTGTGAGAAAGTCAAGCGAAGTATAATCGGAAAGTGACGCATTGTAAATATTCTCGGCCGTGCCGAATTCTTTAAGCAGCGCATGCTGCTTATGCCGTGAAATCTTTGCCGATTCGCTGAGCCACAGCCAGTATATTTGGTTGTTCAAATTATCATCTCCAAAATTGCATATACCAATACCATACTATAAACGGGCGGATTTGTAAAGGGTTTTTTTAAATTTTCTTACAATATTATATAAAGAAAATAAAAAATGATATTCGCTTATGTTGTATTAAAGTAGAAATTTTAAATAAAATTGAGAAAAAAATCACTGTCACATGGTTTTCTTGTGTGAATTTGTGTTTTAAAATATGGAAATTGTGAGTTTTCCCAAAAATCCGAGAGAAAAGTCTTGCGAAGCGCACAACAGTGCGGAAAAATAAGAATTGAAAATTGAAATTAAAGCAAAAAAATAATGCAATATTACAAAGAAATATTCTACAAAATCAGAAGGTAAAGCAACTGTCCGCGACGGCAGTACGGGAGAATGGGAACTCAAAAAATACATTTTATTGACAAGTGATAAAATCGATGGTATAATATTATTGAAAAGTGTATAAAATAAAGATAAATAAATATTGAAAAGTGTTTGAAATGTATGCGCGTAAGTACCGAAAAATATTTGAGAAGGGATATAATATGTTATACAGGAAGATACAGAATGTTTTTCGAACATGACAGAATGCCGCAAAAAAATATTGATTTTGCATAATTTATGTGATAGAATTAGGTCGAACCCGATATGGGTTCGACCTAATTCTGGAAAAAGGGTGATTTTATGAGATCGGTTTTTATGAGATATCCGGGCGGCAAAGCCAAAGCGGTAACGTTCAGCTATGATGACGGCAATGTTCACGACAGGCGGCTTGCCGGTATTTTTGACAAATACGGAATGAAATCCACATTCAACTTTAACGGAAAGTGTATGTGCGACAATTACACGGCAGAGGAAATAAAAGAGATTTTTCTGTCAAAAGGGCATGAGATTGCCGTTCACGGCGAAAACCACCGCGCAAACGGAAACATGCGCCCGATTGAGGGCATACGCGATGTCCTCAACTGCCGTCTTGAACTCGAAGAAAAATGCGGAAGAATCATACGCGGCATGGCATATCCCGACACGGGCATAACCTGCATGGGCAATGCCGACGGCTATGAACAGATAAAGCAATATTTAACCGAGCTTGACATTGCATATGCAAGGACACTCGGCGGCGACAACAATTCGTTTATGCTGCCGAAGGATTTTCATGCATGGATGCCGTCTGCACACCACACAAACCCGAAACTTATGGAATATATAGATGAATTTTTAAGCCTGGATATTTCAACCAAAACATATCATGCGCGCCGCATGCCGCGGCTTCTCTATATCTGGGGACACAGCTTTGAGTTTAACAACGACAACAACTGGGAGCTTATGGAACGGATTTGCGAAAAATTAGCCGGCAATGACGAGATATGGTATGCGACAAATATAGAAATATACGACTATGTTCAGGCATACAAAAGACTTGTGTACAGCGCCGACGGACATATGATATACAATCCCACTTTGTACACGGTACATATAGACGCTGACGGAACGGAATATGTGATACATTCCGGTGAAACAGTGGTAATTGATTAGTGATTGAAATTCAAAAATTCGGCAGGGTGATTAATTTCACCCTGCCGAATTTGTCAATATAAGAATTTTTCATTAAGGTTCAAATTGAAATCATGTGCAATCATGCGGAAGTTATCGGGTGTGATTGTTTGCTTTTTTCCGCCCATTTGCAGCACACCGACGAGCATTTTTGCCGCCTTTTCCACAGTGTGCATTATCCCGAATGCCTCCTCGGAGGATGAACCGCTGCACAGCAGACCGTGGTGCGCCCACACAACCGCGTCATATTTTTTCATCAGCTCGCCGGTTGCGATTCCTATTTCGGCGCAGCAGGGAACTTTCCATTCCATAACACCCACACCGTTCGGAAAAATTATCGGACACTCTGTCATCATCTCCCACAGCTCTCGCGTGAAAACTTCGGATTTCAGCGGAAGTACATATGTGAGCATGTTTATGTACTCCGGATGTGAATGATAAACTGCGCGGCATTTTCCGCCGGTTGCCTTTGACTTTATGCTGTGTGTAAGCAGATGTGACGATATTTCGCTTGTAGGTCTGCCGCCGTTTTTCAGCCCCCACACAACCTTGTAGTTTTTACCGTCGTCACTCACCGTTACTATGCACAGCGAATCCTCCGGTTCGTCTTTTATATTCTGAAAGTACTTTCCGCTGCCCGTCACAATAAAATACTGCCCGGCAAAGTCGGGAACGGCAACGTTTTTGCCTATTTCTTTCCATTCGTTTTCAAAAGAAAAACCGCCGCATATTTCGTTTGCCTCGTCCTCGCTGAGACGGTATGACATATTTCCGCCGTTTACTTCGTGCCAGCCCATTTGCCAGCCCATGTCGGCAATTTTGATAAACTTTTTTACAGCAGCGCTGTCCAAAACATTCATGACTTTACCCCTTCCTAATCGGTTACAACACCCTTTTTCAGCATTATGTTTGCGTACAGTGCATCCTCGCCCGTTGCGATTACGGCATATGCGTCCTTGGCACGTTCGTAGAAACCGAATCGGTCTATATATTCAAACTCCGCGTCGGTGTGCTTTGCCGCAATTTCTTTGTATTCATCCCATATCGGGGTTTTTACATCGTCGCCCGGTACAACCTCCATAAGGTGAATCGGCGCACTGTATGTGTCAAGCGGAAAAAGCTTCAATACTGCGTCCAAAACCTCTGCCGTTCCGTTTCCGGTGAGGTACACCACTCTTTTTCCCATGCTTGCCGACGGAAAATTCCCGTCGGAAATAACAATTTCGTCACCATGCCCCATTTCCGAGAGGATTTTCAAAAGCTCCGGTGGTATGATTTTCGGTATATTTTTCAGCATATTTGATTGCTCCTTATCTGTACATCGGACCGTATGCTCTGCATGCGCTGTAGTCGGCGGAAACGGAATCATCGCTGCCTATTCCGAAACCTGCCCAGCTCTGCGGACGGTATACCAGTTTTTCGGAAACATTGTGCATTGCAACAGGTATTCTGAGCATAGACGCCAGCGTAATTACATCTGCACCGATGTGACCGTGCACCGTTACACCGTGGTTGGCGCCCCAGTTTGCCATAACGGAATACACATCGGTAAATGCACCCTTGCCGGTGAGGTTCGGAGCAAACCAGGTTGTAGGCCATGTGGGATCGGTGCGGCTGTCGAGAGCATGGTGTATATCGTCGGGCAGGGTTACGGTGTAGCCCTCGGCGATTTGTATTGTAGGTCCGACACCGTCTATTAAGTTTACACGTATCATGGTAACGGGCATCTCGGCTTCGGTTTTAAAGTGGCTTGAGAATCCGCCACCGCGGAAATATTCATAATCGGCGCGGCACCAGTCGGTTGCCTCAAGGCACGAATCTATATCGGATTGTGTCATGTTCCACCACGGCTTAACAGTTCCGCTGCCGTTTTCGTCTTTTGACGCACCCGTGCAGTCGAGAGCCGTTGCACCGGAGTTTATCAGGTGCATTATTCCGTTTGCGGCTTTTCCCTCAAGTGCTTTGCCCGTCACGCGCAAAACGGCTTCGGGCGACCAGTATGTGCGTACATCGTGGAAACACGGCGCTTTTCCGGTGAGCAGTGTTGCAAACAGCATGGATATGCCGTTTAGCGTGTCGTTCTCCGTTGCAAACGCAAACGGCGCTTTTTTGCCGTTCCAGTCAAAGCTCGATGCCATAATTGCCTCGGTAAAATCTCCGTTCGGGAGCCAGTCCGTCCACATCCTCTGCCCCTGGAATCCTCCGGCAACGGCATTTCTGCCGAGTGCCTCTTCGTGCCAGCCCATTTCATCGAGCTTTTTGTTTCCGAACAGGATATCGCGCACTATGATTGTGAATTTGGCGATAAATTCCCAATCCTTATCGGCAGGAACAATCTTTGAATTATTGATTATATCCGGGAATGTCTTTCCGGCATTTTTGTCGAATCCCTCTTTGCAGTTTTCCTTTATCCATGCGAGTGCTTTTTTGTATTCTTCTTTGTCATATATTCCTATTGTAATTCTGCGCAGGATTTCTGTCAGATCCACCCATTCGGCGCGCAAGCCGAGGTATTTTTGCATAAAGTCGGCATCACAGTACGAACCGGCAATTCCCATTGCCACACCGCCGAGGTTGACATACGCTTTGTTTTTCATTTGTCCCACGGCGAGCGCGCAGCGCGCAAAGCGCAGAATTTTTTCGGCAACATCATTCGGAATACTGTTGTCGGCTGCGTCCTGTACATCGTGTCCGTAGATAGAAAATGCCGGGAGACCTCTCTGGGCATGTGCCGCCATTGCCGCCGCAAGGTACACGGCGCCGGGACGCTCCGTTCCGTTAAATCCCCAAACTGCTTTGATTGTGTCGAGACTCAAATCCATTGTTTCGCTTCCGTAGCACCAGCACGGTGTAACAGACAGTGTGGCAACAATGTTCTGTGATGCAAACTGCTCGGCAATGAGTGCCGCTTCGGCTCCGCCGCCGATTGTTGTGCATCCGATAACGCACTGTGCAGGCGTTCCGTCGTTGTAGCACAGATTGTCGGATATAAGCTTTGCCGCAGCCTTTGCCATGTTCATTGTTTTTTCTTCGAGGCTTTCGCGAACTCCGCCCCATCGACCGTCTATAACCGGTCTGATTCCGATTTTTGGTTTGTTCATTTTCTTTCCCTCCGAATTTTTCATTTTTTGGTATACACTTGATTTGTCCGTGTTATTGTTGTATACTATATGTATTGATAACAGTATATCACTGCACGCTGTGTAATACAATTGATTTTTGAATTCAAAATATGGAGATATTGGTATGGATATTGTTAAAACCCCGTATATTCAGGACATGTTTTCGGAATACAAAATAAACATTTCGGACAGCGGATTTGCGCATGTCGGCAGCGAATGGGACTGCAATTGCGTTCATTCGCCCTTTTCGCGGATATATTATGTTGTCGGCGGAGAGGCTGTAATCAGCTTTAAAGGCGGCGAAAAGGTGCTGAAACCCGGAAATGTATACCTCATTCCCCTCGGAATGCAATACAGAAACCGCTGCCGCGGCAGGTTCGACCATTTGTACTTTCATGTAAATATAGATTCTCCGAACGGATACGATTTGCTCCGCGGTGCAATATGCGTTGGGGCAGATATACCGGTGCACAAAATAGAACATCTTGCGCAGCTGTATATGAGCGGCAGTCTTGCGGACAGAATGGAACTCAGGTACGAAATATGCCGCTCGCTCTATCGGCTTATTGCATGCCAGCCGCGCCTGACGGCAGATGAGTGCACACTTTCACCGGATATATCAAAGGCTGTGGATTATATCCGCGATAATCTGTCGATACAGCTGTGCAACGAAGAAATAGCGCAGAGTATTTATATGTCAAAAAACACACTTGCAAAGAAATTCCGCCGCGAAGTCGGAATACCGATAGGCAAGTATATAGACAAAATGATATTTTTTGAGGCGGAAAAAATGCTGTCGTCCACAGCAATGTCCGTGCGTGAGATAAGCCGTGCATTGGGATTTTGCGATCAGTTTTACTTTTCACGCAGATTCCGCGAAATATTCGAAGAAACACCCCTTGCATATCGCAGGAGAATGCGCAGTTCCGTTACATAGGTTACATAGCGCGGTTTACAATATTTTTAATTGACAGCGTTTTTGACATATGATAAAATTTTTGTATGGGGGTGGAAATTCGTGATTAAAACGATTGACAATATAGAATTTTCAACAGATACAACATACAAAGTAAATCTGATAAAAGATACGGGTTCCGACGCGGAAAAAGGAATTGTCCGCATCGGTATAACGGTGGATTTCGGCAAGAAAACCGTGCCCGAACCCGTCAGGATAAAATGGCGCTGCAATGTGAAAAATATTTATTCTCAATGGAATACGAATTTTTGGGAAAACGGTTCGATAAACCCCGACTGGGGGCCCATATCGGAAAAATCGCGTTCCGCGTCCGACGCGCCGATACAGGTGTATACAGATCACAGCGGCTGCAATGCTGTTACGGTTGCGGTTGATGATCCGCTCACACCGATGGAGATACTAAGCGGTGTTGCAGAGGAAACCGCCGAGGTGCAGTATAAGCTGATTCTCTTTACACAGAAAATCAGTGCGATTGAGCACTACGAGGCAACACTGCAGATAGACACCCGAAAGATTCCGCTTGCCGACGCAGTAAGGCGCGCATGCGGATTGTGGAGCCGCTACAGCAAATCGGCATATGCGCCGGAGTTTTCAAAACGTCCTATGTATTCCACCTGGTATTCGTATCACCAGCAGCTTGACACTCAAAAGATTCTGAGCGAGCTCAAAATTGCAAAAGAGCTCGGAATGGAATCGGTCATTGTGGATGACGGATGGCAGACTGACGACGGCAACAGAGGATATGCTTACTGCGGAGACTGGAACAGCGTGCGTATTGCGGACATGAAGGCATTTGTGGATTCGGTTCATGCGCTGGGAATGAAGTATATAATGTGGTACAGCGTGCCTTTTGTCGGTGTACATTCCGATGCATGGGAGAGATTTCGCGGCAAATTCCTTGATAAATATGATGAAAATCATCCGTGGTGTGTTCTCGATCCGCGCTATCCCGATGTCCGTGATTATCTTGTCGGAATATACGAAAAGGCAGCCAAAGAATGGGGACTGGACGGATTTAAGCTTGATTTTATAGACAGCTTCACCCTTACAGAACACAGCGCCGATTTTGGCGGCGGTATGGATTATGAATCGCTGGAGGAGGCGGTATGCGCATTGCTGTTCGAGGCAAAAAGCCGCCTTGCAAAGATAAATCCGGATGTTCTCATAGAGTTCAGACAGTCGTACATAGGGCCTGTGATGCAGGGCTGCGGAAATATGCTCCGTGTTGCCGATTGCCCCATGGCAGCAGACAAAAACCGCCGCGGAATTATGGGACTGCGACTTATGTCCGACGTTGTTCCGGCTCATTCGGACATGCTCATGTGGAATTATGATGACAGTGCCGAATCGGCTGCACTGCAGGTGATAAACGCATTTTTCGGAGTGCCGCAGATATCGGTTCGCCTTGCGGAAATACCCGAATCGCACCTTCGGATGCTCAGGTTCTATCTGAAAATATGGAATGATAACCGCGATATAATTATTGGCGGCAAATTGTATTTTAAAAATCCCGAAAGCGGATACAGCTTTGTGTCGGCGGAATCGGAAAACCGCATTGTGGCGGCTTCGTACATAGGGAATGTTTTTACCGCGGAAAAGCGGTATGACAGGATTATATACATCAACGGCTCGTGCGAGGATATGCTTATTTTTGACAACAGAGCCGGAAAATACGATGCCGATTACACTGTGTACGACTGCACGGGCAATGCTTTGTGCAGCGGCAGAATCACAATTTCCGACGGATTTAATCGGTTTGATGTTCCGTGTTCGGGAGTTTTGAGAATAGAGGGGTAGTATTTTACTGCTCCTTAGCCGAACCCAATATGCCTATTCCTGATTTTCAGGCAAAAATCGCACAATTCATTGCCTCGGCCGATAGTTTTTGTTCTGTGCCAGTAAAGTTTCGGGTGCAAGCCGTTATAGGATATATCGTCGCTGTCGCAGAAACAGCGGCGCAATTCCGGGCAGAATCTGACTCTCCAAATGCCGCCATTTTTATCACCTCGATAATGTGCTGAACACATTTGTTACTTTGTTGGCATCGGAGTCAACAAGTCTGCGCATATTTTTTCTTGCGCGTATGTCTCTTTCGTTGTATTTGTCAATAAACTTTTTCGCCGGAACCTTATATCTTTTTGAATCCGCAGCATCTCTGTGTTTCATTAATTCTGCAAGCCACGAAAGAATATTGTGCTGCTGAAAATTCAATATTTTTAAATCGGTTATGTCTAACTCAAATTTATGAACCCAACCGTTTGTTTCATTAGGTCTGCAAACAGTCCATTCTTTAGCAAGTTCGATGTTTTCTGTGAGGTAAAATCCTTTTCCGTAATCGTATCTGTCTTCGCTGAGGTTGTATTGCGGTACAACAACTTTGTTGGGGCTGCCGTGGTACAAAATTAATTTTTACATCTGTTTTCACAAACTGTATACACATTAATATACATCTATTGTAAACCCACAAAATTTGAGAAAAAAGTGCGGCAATTATAATATTACGCAGACATAATACAGAAAAAAGAGCTGCCGAATGTTTTAAACCGCGGCGGCTCTTTTGCGGTTTATTTTGCGCTCCATTCGCTCGGCGATTTTCCCGTTTCGCGAACAAAGTTTTTGTAAAAAAGCGAATAATCGCCGTAGCCGCATTCGGCGGCAATTATACCCAGCGGGCGCGATGTGGAAAGCATAAGCTGCTTTGCGTACTTTATTCGCAGCAGCGTTATGTATTTGTGGGGAGTTATCGAGAAAACCGTTTTAAAGCTTCTGATTATGTAATCCTCGCTAAAATTAAATTTATCTTTTATATCCTGCATCGACAGCGAATTTTCAGTAAAATGATGCAAAATGTAATTTTCAATCTTGTACGCTGTTTCTTTTGTTGTTCCCACGGCAAATTCGCAAATACCGAGGCAGCCGAGTATGCTGTAAAATAATCCGTTAATTGCAAATTTATTTTTATTTGGCGAAAAGTACATTTTTTCAAGCTTTTCCACATAACCCATAATGCTGCGTATGTCAAAACGTCCGCGTATCGGCAAACCGTTTTTATCATTGCAAAAAGAACCGTCAAAGTGAATATAAAAATACTCCGGCGAATCGCTCGCTCTTTTGCCCTCCTGATACAACCCCTGACGCTGGATATAGTATTCACCGGGGACAAGCTCTGTGTCTTTGCCGTCTTCGGTAAAGCGTAGCACACCGCTGAAAATCAAAATCAATACACTGCTGTCGCATATTCTTGTTATATGATGTTCACCTTTTTTAAATTTGCGCATGGAGCAGCTTTGGAATTTTTGTGTGGTACTGTCGGACAGATAATACATGGCAAAACCTTTCGTCAGTTCGATTTTTGCAATATACAAGTCTGTAAATGCAATTGATTTTTTCTTGATTATACCATATATTTAATATATATTCAATACACGGAGGGATAAAAATGTTAAAAAGATTTCAATATAAATTTTTTTCGACAAATGAAATAAAGCCTGCCGGATGGTTCAAAGAGCAGCTTATCCTTCAGGCAAAAGGATTGAACGGTAATCTGGACAAAGTCTGGCCCGATATAAAGAACAGCGCATGGATCGGCGGCGACTGCGAGGGCTGGGAACGTGTTCCGTATTGGCTCGACGGCTTTATTCCGCTTGCATATCTGCTTGGTGATGACGATATGATAAACCGGGCAAAGAAATATATCGACGCAATTATATATCAGCAAAGGGAAGACGGCTGGATATGCCCGTGCAGCGACAGTGAACGCGCCGATTATGATACATGGGCGGTACTGCTTATTTTAAAGGTTTTAACCGTCTATGCCGAGTGCTCAGGCGATGAGCGAATACCGGGTGTTGTGGAAAAATGCCTTAAAAATTTTGATGCACATATCAATTGCCATACATTAAGAGCCTGGGGCGCGGCAAGATGGTACGAAGGATTTATTTCCATCTTTTGGCTGTACGAAAAAACACACGAAGAATGGCTTTTGACTCTTGCAAAAAAATTGGAGATTCAGGGATTTAATTGGAAAGAAATATTTGAATCGGGATTTATCGACAAGTGCAAAGAGTCGTGGGATCAGTTTTCACATGTTGTAAATATTGCCATGATGCTTAAATGCGAAGCGCTGGTTTCCTTGATTTTCGGCGGGGATTCGAGCACATTCACAAAGAAAGCTCTGGAATATCTTGAAAATAAACACGGTATAGCGGTGGGACATTTCAGCGGAGATGAAAATCTTTCGGGCCGGTCGCCGATACAAGGGACGGAGCTTTGCGGAGTTGTGGAGGCGATGTACTCCTATGAGCTGCTTTTTGCGATAACGGGAGATACCGAATGGCTGGACAGACTCGAGACTCTTGCATACAATGCACTGCCGGCTGCAATAAGCCCGGATATGTGGTCTCACCAGTATGTACAAATGACAAATCAGGTTGCGGCATTTCCGATGTCAAAACCGCCGTTTCGTTCAAACAACTATATTGCACATACATTTGGACTCGAACCCAATTTCGGCTGCTGCACGGCAAATTTCGGACAGGGATATCCAAAATTTGCTCTTATGTCGTTTATGAAGTCGGAGGACGGAATTGCCTCATGCGCGCTTGAACCGTCGACCGTTTATACAACAGTGAACGGGGTTAATGTAATCTGTACGCTCGATACGGAGTATCCGTTCCGCGATACCCTCACATACAAAATCACCGCCGAACAGCCGGTTGAATTTGCGCTGTCGTTCAGAATACCGTCTTGTGCGGAGCGGGCCGAGGTTAACGGAACCGATGCCGAAGTCGGCAAATTTTTCAAAATAAAAAAGATTTGGAGCAGAACGGAAACCGTAACCGTCAAACTGCATTTCGATACAAAAATTGTTTCAAGACCGAACGATATGGTGTGTGTATGGCGCGGGCCGCTGCTGTACTCCGTTGCAATAGACGAAAAGTGGGAAAGAGTCGAATATTCCAAAGATGGGGTTGAACGCAAATTCCCTTACTGCGACTACTATATATATCCGAAGTCAAGGTGGAACTATGCACTTGCGGACGATAAATTTGATATTCGCGAAAATGATTTTGTTTCGGGATTCGGCAATGCAATTTCGCCCGTTGAAATGGAAGCAAAAATGGTTGAAGTAAACTGGGGGTTTGACAACGGACACTGCGGAATAAAGCCGGAATCAAATGAACCGATCGGCGATATACAGAATGTCAGACTTGTACCGTACGGCTGCACAAACCTAAGAATGACCGAGGTGCCGTATTTAAAAAACGAGCTGTAATTTAAAGCGCATACGGATATATTTTGAAATTTAACAGATAAAACAGGCGGCTTTTCGTTGACCGCGCCGCCGCCGAAAAGCCGCCTGTTTTATGAAATACGGGGTATTGTCAATCGTATGGATGTACCCGTGTCGTTTGAATACAGTATGCTGCAGCCGTATTTTGCGCCAAAAATAATCTGTATTCGTTTGTGAACGTTTATTATTGCCAGATTTTTGTCTTTGAATATATTTGCATCGGTTAAGGAATGTTCTATTTCAATTCTTTTTTCGGGTATCATACCTTTGCCGTTGTCGGTTATTGTAATTTCGATATCATTGTTTTTTGGCAAAACACTGATTATAAGCATATTTTTCCTGCCGGTACACTCCGCAAAGCCGTGTTCGACGGAGTTTTCTATTATCGGCTGCATAATAAATTTCACGGTTTTGCAGTTCATGCAGGACGAATCAATATTCCACTCAACATCAAAGTTGTTGCCGAATTTCAGCTGAGCAAATTCAATGTATTTTTTTGCATAGAGGATTTCACGTTCAATGCTTATGATATAATCTTTGCTTGAAAGAGTGTTGGATATGATTTTGGCAAGCAGAGACATTGCCTTTGTCGCATCGCTGTGAAGTTCGCCGCTGCGCATAATCATCAGATTGACAACATTTAGCGAATTAAGAATAAAATGAGGGTTTATCTGCGTTTGCAATGCCACAAGCTGCGAATTTTTAAGCGCTATCATTCTTTGAGACAGCAAAATTTCGTTTTCCGTATTATGTTGGTATAAATCCGATATTTTTGCTTTTATATACGACAGCTCCCTGCTGTCGGCTATCGCCGACGCTTCGTTTTCGTACGATGACAGCATATTTAATATATCCGATATGCTTTCGTAGTATTGTTTGGAGATATGGAGCGAAAGCAGAAAAATAACCGTCAGTATTAATATGTTGTACAAAAATATAACAACAAAAAACCATGTCAGTCGGTTAACAAATGCGCGGTTATTGGATTCCATAATCAATTTTGCGTTGATTCCGCTTATATTTTGCACAGATACGATTTTTGAACGAAAAATCTTTGTATTGTTATCAATATTAAGATACTTCCCGTCGGAGACTTCATCGCCCGATGTGGAATAGCACAGCTTGTTATCGGTGGTGTAAATATAGAATTTCGTATCATTTTTTTCGGCCGAAAAAAGCAACTGATTGATATATGATGTATTAAAATTAATCACAATAGCTCCGTCGGATTCGGCTCCGTACCGTATATTGTATATAATGGAGATATATTCCTTGGGAACACCGTGTACGGTGCATGCCGTTTTGGCGATTGTTGTTTTGTAATTGTTATTTTTCCACAGCTCGTACCAGTCATTTGATATAAACTTGTCCAAATATTCGTTTTGATAGTTTGAGTATACATAATTGCTTTCGTTGCAGTATAGGTATATTGAGCCTACATAGTCGTACATATTTACATATGTCGACATGTTGCTGAGCGTTTTTTTCAAAGCGTTGATAAATTCGGGGTTTGTGCTGAACGGATCACTGTTGTACAAAACCGCCTTTGTGTACGAATCGGAGAAAAAAACATAGTTTATATGCTCGGCGGAGGATATCATTTTGTTTATTTGAAACGTCTTTTTCGAGATAGACTCATATGAGCTTTTTTCAACATCGTTTTTTGTTGTGTAAAAGCAGAGCGCAAAAATAATAATCGACATGGCAACGGTCGGGAGCAATACAATTAAAGTATTCTTTTTAAAGTAGCTCCAAAATTCGCTTTTTGACAGTTTAAAACGCTGCGGCTTCATATATTAAATCTCCTTAGTTTTTTTGTTCCGATAATGCGCTGTGGAAAAATCCGTGTGTTTTTTAAAACTTTTGCAAAACGTTGTTTCGCTTTCGTATCCGAGTTTTTGAGCGATAACGGTGTTTTTTATTTCGGGGTTCTCCCGGATCAGCTTGATTGCCGCATTTATGCGGATTTGCTCTTTGTAGGCAATAAAGTTGCAGCCGGTGTATTCCTTAAAGCAGCGGGAAAAGTATTTCGGCGACAGGGCAACATATTGCGCAACATCCATAAGAGAAATATTTTTCGAATAATTGTCGTTTATAAATTTAATCGCGCGCTCCATTGTACCGTTTGAGCGTGTGGCGATAATGTTATTAATCTGTTTTACCTGATGATTCAAAAATTGTTCGTATTCCCGTCTTGCGGTGTTGTTTTGCAGCTTGTACGGATTTATCGCCAGATTCTTCACGGTGTCGATGCCAAAGTTTTCTATCGCTTTGTCAAAGACTTTTTCCGACAGCAGTGCGAGTTCTTTGCCGCTGTAAACGGAAGTGTCGATATCGGCGCCGTTTCCGCTGAAAATGTACAAAATCGCCTTGTTTATATTAAAGCCGATTATTTCGTCATATTCGTTTATATCGCGAATATGCGAGAACAGTTCAACACTTCCCGGAAACTTCAGCAGGGAATAAAGCGGTGTTATTCCCGAAATGATGCTGTCTTTTGACAGTTCGTTTTCGGAAAGAACGGCAATGTCGAAAAACGGCTTTTTGTAGCTTAAAAAAAACGTTGTCGAATCGGCAATCGAAGAATACAAAATGTTGCTTATTGTCGTGGTGAACCTGTCAAATCCATGATTCCAAACCGATGACATATATTGCTCGATATTATTTTCGCTCAATGTCACTATATAAATGTGTTTGTTGTTAATCAAACCGAAATCGCCCAATTCTTTGCTGCCGTTCGGAAGTGCGGGGTTATATATAGCTTTTTGCAGGTTTGCCCGTATTTTGACAAGGACGGAGCTGTCGGGAAACGAGCTGCTTTTGTGATGAACCGACGAAACCGACGCCTTTTCCAATGCGGAAAATGCCTCGGAGAGATTGTCGTATGTCACGGGTTTTAAGACATAGGAAACAACATTTGTGTTTATCGCTTTTTGAGCGTATTCAAACTGAGAATAGGCACTGATGAGCGCAATCGGAATCAGCGGATGTGTTTTTGTGCATATTTCCGCAAATTCCAGGCCGCTCATGCCGGGAAGTTTGATATCGCATATAACTGCGTCGGCATACCCGTCTTTTAAGTATTCAAGCGCGTCCTCGGCATTTGAATATTTTGCGACTATTCTTTTGTTTTCAAAAAACCTGTCAATTATCTCCGATAATGTTTCCAGTGAAAACGGATTGTCCTCAATTATAATAATATCCATACATAAACTTCCTCTGTTTTTATTATTTGTTGTTCAAAAACTTATTATCTCTCTTGTTTAAAAGTATATCAAAATTTTAAATTATTTTCAACCGCCGAAACAGAAAATGTGGAAAACGGACAATTAAAAGAAGAAAACGGACATTGAATATTGACGCTCGGGTGTTTATAATTAAATCAAGATAAAATTATTCCGTTCGAGAGGAGAAAGTGCTTTGAATACAGGTTTAACGGGAAACAGAAAACAAAATTTGCGTATGCGAAACGGGAAAAACAAAAGAGGACTTCAGCTTATGTCCCTTGCCGCGATTCCGTTACTCTACGTATTGATATTCAGTTACGTGCCAATGTTCGGGCTGGTAATTGCCTTTAAGAATTATCGGTTCGATAAAGGAATTTTGGGAAGTGACTGGGTTGGCTTAAAAAATTTTGAATACTTTTTTAAGTCAAACGATTTCGGCAGAATCGTAAAGAATACAATTTCGCTCAACATGGTGTTCATTGTTGTCGGAATGGCTTGCGCCGTGGCACTCGGAATACTTTTGTACGAGCTGAGAAGCAGAACAAAAACAAAGATATATCAGACGGTTATGATATTGCCCTATTTCATATCGTGGGTTATCGTGGGATATATGGTATATGCCTTTTTGAATCCGTCCTACGGATTGGCAAATGCCGTTCTCGAAAAGATTGGAATGAAACCTGTCAAATGGTATTCCGAACCCAAACTCTGGCCGGCTATTTTAACCATAGCTTTTGTATGGAAAAACGTGGGTATAGACTGTGTTATATATTACGCGGCATTAATGGGAATAGACAGCTCGCTGTTTGAGGCGGCGGAAATAGACGGCGCCGGCAAATGGCAGAAAATAAAATACATTACCCTGCCGTGCTTAAAATCGATTGTTATTATGCTGTTTATCTTGAAAATCGGCGGAATTTTCAGAGCCGACTTCGGTTTGTTCTACCAGCTCACACGTGATGTCGGAGCTCTGTACCCGACAACGGATGTAATGGATACATATATTTTCAGAATGTTAAAGACGGTACGCGATTACGGAATGTCTTCCGCTGCCGGGCTGCTGCAGTCGGTTGTCGGATTTATTACGGTTATTATTGTAAATCTGATTGTAAAGAAAATCGATTCCGACAGTGCACTTTTGTAGGAAGGAGTATAGGCAGATGAAGAAAAAACAGGTTGGTTTAAATGTGTTGTTTGTTATTTTAAGCCTGATAATTATTATTCCGTTTCTAATTATAGTGAGCGTATCTTTTTCAAACGAAAAGGATGTTATAACAAACGGTTACAAATTAATCCCCGAACATTTTTCGCTCGGGGCGTATAAATACATTTTGAGTTCACCGCGAACCATTATCAATGCGTATAAAGTGACGATTACATATTCGGTTTTGGCTACGGTCTGCGGAGTGCTGCTCATGGCAATGATTGCGTATCCGCTCAGTCAGAAAGCAATGCCCGCAAGAAAAGCGGTATCGTTTATACTGTTTTTTACAATGCTTTTCTCCGGAGGGCTCGTTCCCACATACCTATTGATTTCAAAGTATCTGCATCTGTCGGATACAATATGGGTATATGTTCTGGTCGGACTTGTCAGTCCGTGGTACATATTTATGATGAGAACGTTTTTTCAGGATTTGCCGAACGAGATAATCGAATCGGCATTGGTTGACGGGGCAAACGACTATATGATATTCTTCAAATTTATTTTGCCGCTGTCCAAACCGATACTGGCAACAATTGCACTTTTTATGTTTTTGGAAAAGTGGAACGATTGGTACACGGCACTTCTCTATATAAACGACGAATCTCTTGTGAGTCTGCAATATCTGCTGCAAAAAATCATGCAGAATATTCAGCTTATTCAAAACAGCGAATTTGCGGCAAGCAACGCAAATATTTCGGAAATCCCGTCGGAAACCGTGAGAATGGCAATGGCAATTGTTGTTGCGGGCCCCGCAATGATTGTATTTCCTTTCTTCCAAAAATATTTTGTCAAGGGGCTTACCGTTGGGAGCGTAAAAGGTTAATAAATTGAAATTATTATTTATATCAGGAGGGAACAAAATGATAAAAAAGATTGTGTGTGCCGTATGTGCTGCGGCAGTGATGTTTTCGCTGGGCGGGTGCAATAATAAATCCGCGGACAAGGGCGACGGAGTACCGACGCTTGTTTGGTTTGTGCCGGGCGATTCGCAGAGAGACACTGCGGCGGTTATGGAAGAAGTCAACAAGCTTATCGAGCCGAAGATAGGCGCAAGGCTTGACCTCAAAATGATTGATGAGGGTGCTTTTTCGGAGAAAATGTCTATGAAAATGGCATCTGACGAAGCGTTTGATCTGTGCTTTACAGGGTATGTAAATCAATACAAATCCGGAATAGATGTGGGCGGATTTTTGGAGCTTACCGACCTGATTGAAGAGTACGGACAGGATTTAAAGAAAGATTTGCCCGACTATGTCCTCGATTCCGCAAAGGAAAAGGGCGGGATTTATGCGATTCCGAATATGCAGATTATGGCAAATGTCGAGGGTATATTCTTTTTTGAACAGTACGCAAACAAGTATGGCATAAAGTCCGGCACAGAGTACAAGGATATTGCGGAAATGGAGCCGTATTTTGAGAAAATAAAGAATGATTATCCAAACGTTTATCCCGTTGCGGACAGCCCCGTGGGACAATACCTTTTTGATTACTCGGTTGTAAACCAGAACCCCAATATATATGTCAGCGACAATGAGAAAGACGGTTACAAACTTTATTCGGCGCTTGATATGAAAGAATACAAACAGGGGCTCAAGACAGCCAAGAGCTGGTATGACAAAGGGTATCTCCGCTCCGACATAGACACGGCCGTAAACAACAGAACCGAGGATTTGAGAGCGGGAAAATATGCGTCGTTCCTCGGAAGATGGAAACCGGGAATCGAAGACGACCATAAAAATATGTACGGACAAAAAACGGTGTTTGTAAGCAGCGGCTCCGCAAAACTGACCGTTGCAAGAGATACAATGACGGCAATCAGCAGAACAAGCAAAAACCCCGAAAAGGCTATGCAATTTTTAAACCTTGTTAATACCGATAAAGAGCTGTATAACCTTATCTGCTACGGAATAGAGGGTAAGCATTACGAAAAACTTGACGGCGAATACATAAGACCGATAGAAAACAGCGGTTACAGGCAGCTCGCCTGCTGGAAATTCGGCAATCAGTTCAATGCGTATCTGCTCGAAGGTCAGGAACCCGATATATGGGAGCAGACCAGAAAACTTAATGACTCTGCGTCAAAGGCGTCTACGTTCGGATTCAGTTTTGATGAAACACCGGTTAAGAGCGAGGAGGCTCAATGCCGCGCAATTGTGGGTGAGTATAACGGAATGACTTACGGTTCGAGCGATTACAACGAGCTTTTGCCCGAATATAAGAAAAGACTTGAAAATGCCGGACTCGACAGAATAAAAGAAGAGGCTCAAAAGCAGCTTAACAAATGGGTTAAGGAGAATAAATAGCATTTAATTTTGTGATATATCAAACTGTTACAGGAGAGAATCAGATGAATATAAAAAGATTTGTTTCGGGTTGTTTAATAACCGCAATGATATCCCCGTGCTTTTGTTCATTTGCCGCTTTGGCGGCAAATGGACGGGCAGAGAATGCATTGGCCGGCGGTGTGAATCAAAATGGAAATAGTGTGAATTCATTCTATGTTTCGGTTGACGGCGATGATTCGAATGACGGAACAATTGAAAGCCCCTTCAGAACTCCGGAGCATGCGCGGGATGAACTTCGCAAAATTATTGCAAACGGAAATCTGCCCGACGGAGGGTTTACGGTTTATATAAAGAGCGGTGTTTATACTTTCCCGAAGTCCGGTTTCAAATTGACCGATTCGGATTCGGGAACGGAGGAATGTCCCATTACCTACACCTCGTACGGCGATGAAAATGCGCAGTTTGTCGGCGGAGTAACCATAGACATGTCAAAATTCCAAAGGGTGTCCGACGAAAAGATTCTTTCGCGCATTTATGACGAAAGCGCACGTCCGTTTATATATCAGTATGACTTATCCAATGTAGAAAGTTTGGAACTGTACAATGCCGATCAGACTTCAAGCAATCTGTATTCAAACCAGGAACCGATTGAGCTTATTTGTGACGAAGATATACAGACGCCCGCAAGGTGGCCGAACAAGGATGATAACGGCAATGAAGTTTTCACCTATGTGGACACTGTTGTATCAAACAATGCAAACACAAATTTTTCGTTTAAGATAAACGATATATATTCGCAAAGAGTGGCATACTGGAAAAAGGCCGACTGGAAAACGATGTATATGCATGGATTTTTTGTTGCGGACTGGCTGGATTCAAGAGTCGGAGTCAGCAATATAAGAAACGGTATTATTTCTTCAAGCTCGAGCCCGACCGAGTCGCTAAAAAAAGGACGTGCATTTTATTTCTATAACCTTTTGCCCGAACTCGACCGACCGGAGGAGTACTTTATAGACGCAGACAATAAGGTATTGTACTATTTCCCGTCGCAGGACGCAACAGAGGATTCCACATTTATACTGACTACTCTGAAAGGTGATATCTGCACGATAGACGCGTCCAACGTTACAATGAAGCATATTACGTTTAACGGTTCGCAGTCGGGCGGTGTGAAAATCGGAACGGCCGAAAACACCGTTATCGATCAGTGCAAAATTTTAAATACAGACCGCCAGGGTGTTATGATAGGTGTAAACACGGATTCCGTTGACGCGGTAAATTGCGGAATTATCAATTCGGAGATACGCAATGTCGATGTCGGTCTTTTGATGTATGCCGGCGACCAGATGAAGTTGAAAAAAGGCAATTGCTATGCTGTAAACAATCTTTTTGAGAATTTTGCAAGAAAAAGATTTTGCTATGATCCCGCGGTAACCACGGGCGGATGCGGAAACAGGATTTTAAATAACGAAATCCGAAACGGTCCGCACATGGCATTTTGGGTTGGAGGCTGCTACAATGAGGTTGCGTACAACGATATTTCGGATGTGCTCAAAGAAACAGCCGATTCCGGTGCCGTGTATATGAACAATCAGCTTATTTGCCTGGGAAATGAAATTCATAACAACTATTTTCACGATATAAAACTTTGTGACAGGCTTAAGGAAAATATATTCGGTATAAGAGCTTTTTATTTTGATGACTACACCGGCGGTCAAAACGCTTACAATAACATAATCGCAAATGTTCAGGGTTACGGACTGCTTTCAAACGGCGGAAGCTGGAACAAAATGAACAATAACGTATGTTACAATCTGACCAAGGAGGCTGTGGTTATACAAACCGGGCCGGAGGGCGACCAGGGAATATTTGCACAAAATTCCTCAAACGGCCGTGTTAAAAGCATGTATGACGGCTTTGAAAAATACGCCTCGGATACATGGTATGGCGAATTTTCGTTCTTAAACGGAGTGGAAGGCTCAAATATCGCCGACTATAAGGGCTGCGAGGCAAAACGCAATGTGTCTGTGGATACGCAGGGATTCGACTTTACCCCGACAATTGCCTCGGAAGAAAAAAGAGTTACCGAGAACAATGTTGAACTTACCGCGGCGGATGTCTTTGAGGACGCGGAAAACGGTGACTTCAGAATCAAAAAAGATTCTAAAATTTATGAGCTTATTCCGGATTTTGAGGATATCGAATTTGAAAAAATCGGTCGGCATTTGTCCGATGCGGAGAATGCGGTTTCGGATTCCGTGGTAATTGCCGTCGGAGAGCCGAGAGCGTTAAAAATGGGCAAAAAGACCATTATCGATACGAATAACCCCAATGTATGTCCTATAGTTGCAGGTGACAGAACCCTTGTTCCGGTGCGCTTTGTGGCGGAGTCGCTCGGTTTTGCGACAGAGTGGAACGGCGAAACACAAACGGTTACGCTTGCAAAGGATGATAAAGTTATCAAACTCAGAATCGGCGAAAGCGTTATGAGCATAAACGGAGAGGAACGGCAGCTCGATACGGCGCCCGTAATTTATTATGACAGAACCCTGATACCGCTTCGAGCCGTGTCGGAGGTTGTCGATAAAAAAGTGGACTGGTACAGAAACGGACTTATTATAATAGGCGACAAGGAAAAAGTCTTTGATGCATCGGGCGATAAAGAGAAAATCGATTACTTATTCGAGTTGCTTAGTATTTAACGGGAGGTATATATGAGATTATTTAATAAAACCGTTGCCGTGTTAACAGCGATTTGTATTTGCGTATCTTCGGGTATATTGGTTTATGCCGATGGGCTGGAACCCGATAAACTCAAGGAAAATATAATCGTTATCAACGGTGTTGAATACGATACAACGGGGATGAGCGAGGCTGAAATCGACGCTTTGAAGCAGCAAAATGTTGCGTCGGCAACAATAGATACCGCCGATGAATCGCTTAATAACAAGCTTAATCCGTCATATACAATAGACAGCTTTTTTTCGCGCGGATGGAATCGGGATTTTGCTCCCGAGAGGACAAATCAAGACGGCAGCGCATCTGCGGCAGATACGCAAACATCCGAATACGGCGCGGCGCTTGAGCTGGCCGTAAATCTGGGAATACTGCCGAAAATAAACGGAAAAACGGCGGCGGACGAAAAATTTTCGGCAAATGATTTTAAAACGGCCGTGAGCACACTCAACAATTATACAGAGCAGTTGATAAGCACCGATGGTGTCGGCAGCGACGGTATAACGTCGGATTGGCTTGCAAGCCGTCTTGCCGCCTCTCTCGGATATGAAAATACCGACAGCAGGGTTGCTGCCCGTGCGGGCAGCGATATAAGAAAGGGTGTCTCGGTTTCGGATAAATCCGGAGTGCTCAGCCGCGGTGAGGCGGCACAGATTATCTACAATGCAATGGATTATCCGATTGTTGTTTCCGATACGGTTTCAAAAGGCGCAAACGGGAGCATATCGCGTGCATACAAACGCGATTCGAGCGAAACGATTCTTAGGAGAATGGATATATTCCTTGTAAGCGGCTGGGTAAATGCAACAAACGAAATGAATCTGTACGGCGGTGAGAACACAGCCGCATCCGATTTGATTCAGATTGAGAGGCAGCAATATAAAATTGCCGAAGAAAAGTACAAAACTTTTCTGGGGCGGTATGTCGACGCATTTGTCAGAACAGACAAAAAGAACGGTAAGAGCGTTGTTTCGATAACAATCAATTCCAACGAAAGCAAAAACTTATATAATATTCCCGGTGAGGATGTATCGTCGGTATCAAAAAATGAGTTGAGCTATTGGGACAACGGAAAAAAGAAAAGCGTTAAAATATCCTCCTCCGCGAGGGTTATATACAATACGGAATACGCGGGAGGAATCGGCAGTAACATAGGCATGCTTGCCGACTGCGATACGATTCGGATGATGGACAGCAATCTCGACGGAAAGAGCGATGTTATTGCGGTTGTTAACTCCGAAACATATTTTGTGGACGATGTAAAAGAAAACAAAATCCTGGTTAAGGATTATTCAATGACGCTTGACTACAGCGACTATGGATCGGTATCCGTTATTAAAGACGGCAGCTATGCGGAGCTGAAAGATATAACGGCGGACAGCATAATAAGTGTTATCGAAAACAAAAAGAACAACAGCGTTATTATATACCTCAGCGTAAAAAACAACGAGGGATATGTCAAAAAGACAGACAGCTCCGGGAATATTTACCTTGAGGGTGAGGATGAAGAATATAAACCGCACAGAAATTGCACCGATAAGGTTACAGCGGGCGAATACTACATAATTTATATGGACTACCGTGGATATGTCTGCAAAATAAAGGAATCGGGCGGCGGAGGAGTGACGAACACCGGGCGCAAATACGCGTATCTCAGGGCAACGGCGGTAAAGGGTGCCTTTGACAGCTCGGTTTCGTTCAGAATGTGGATTATAGGCAAGGAAGAAGGCGAATGGGTAACCCTGGAGGGCGCCGATAAAATTACGTTTATCAACGGCAGCGAAATTGCCGACGACGGCCAAAAGGGGCACACACCGCCGAGATATTCCCTCACGGCGGCGGAGGTTGCAAACCACCCGTCAATTAAGGATAAGCCGCAGCTTATAGTATACGAAACAAATTCGGACGGCAAGCTTTCAAAGCTTATAACATATCAGGATATGTCCTATACTCACACCAGAGATGAGGGAGTTTTTACACTCAACGAAAAGATAGACAAAGCGGATATGTACTGGCAGGGAATGTTTGCCTCCGGGAAATACGCGTACGATTCAAACAGTGTGGGAATCTCAATACCCTATGACCGTTCACGCGAAGAACTGTATTCGTATTTAACATTTAAACAGGCAACATGGTATAACTGCGAGATATACGATTCGCTCGAGGACAGATCTCTCGGCGGAGTGGTTATAAGGTATGATCCGTCCGACGCGGCAAAGGAGTTTTCTACCAATGCGGTTATGTGCCTTGTTAAGAGTGCGGAAACAACCCTGAAAGATGATGACGAAGTTATAAAGATTATCGGAGCCGATGACAAGGAGTACTATTTTTCGGATCCGAACGAGCCTTTGGGAATACACTCCGAAACAGTGACAAATTATCAAAATCTCGAGGATATCCTGCTGCCGTCGCAAATAGAATCGGGCGATTGGCTGAAAGTTGAGGTAAACAGCAAAAATGAGATTACATTGTTCCAGGTTTACGCAAGGCTTTCACAGCTTTCGGACAAGGAATTTTTTGCGGTTAAGACCGATACTTGGGAAAATTTAACCGATCCTTTTAGTTATTCTTTAAAATTCGGCAGGATTGTTTTGAACGGTAAGTCGGAAACAACGTCCGTTGTCAATTACACAGGCAGCGGAGCCGATGAATCAAACGATATCTTGATGTACACCGGCAGTGCATGCAAAATGTATGACTACAGTTTGAAGAACGAAACTTTTACAAAGCTTAATTACAGGAACCTTGCAACCGATGATAAGTTCGTTCAGTACAGTGAATACTGGTATATTGATTCAATACTTGTCAGAATTGTGGATTAGAGGTGAACGGAATTTGAATTTTGCTGCAGGTAAATTATTTAAATTTTTATTTTAAAGAGGAGAGATGAAAAATGTTAAACAAAACCTTTGGTAAAAGAATTTTTGGTGTTGTACTCATACTTTGCATGATTCTAAGCACAATGTCATTCGGAGTATTTGCAGACAATGCCGACCAAACGGGCACAAACGGAAATAAAGACGGCAAGGTGATATTTTCGTGTGGTTTTGAAGATTCATCATTGATTGAAAACAGCGGAGCGGCGGGCAAATCTTCTTATAATAAAACCTCGCCCGGACAGTATGAAACAAACGAGTACTCAATAACAACAGCAGATAAGCATAGCGGAAATCAGTGCTTGTATGTCAGGGCAACCGGAGAAACAACGGCCTTTGATAACCGTATACCGTTTACGGTTAATCTTGAGAAAGATAAATACTATAAAGTGTCCGGATGGTTTAAGTACGATAAAACCGCATTTGAAAATTATCAGCTAAGTCATCAGGCATGGTTCGGGGAAGTAACTCACATAAATTGGGGAATTTCCGAAACCGATGATTGGAGAGGCAGAAAAAATATATATACTTCGTCGGGCAGCGGGAAAAATGATTATTCCGACTATAAAGAAGTTGGCGGTTATGACGAACAAAATAAGCGAACCGACATTTCGGGCGGAGAATGGACAAAGGTTGAAACCGTTGTTAAGGCAGAAAAAGATTACCCGTATTTCCTGTATATATCAAACTACGCAAATATAAACGAAAGTCACCCGAGATTCCTGTTTGTGGACGATATAGAGGTTAAAGAAGTTCAGCCTACAGTAACTTTGAACGGTATGCCGGAGGACGGAAAAATTTCTTTGTCCGAGTCGAGCACAAATGCAACAGAAGTAACTTTCGGCGACGTAAATGATGAAAACCGACTCACCAAGACATATGTTGATTCCGAAACGCGGCTTTTATATGATGACAACGAGGGTGTAACTTTAGAGCTGCAAAGCGCTCCGAACGGTGTCACATTCGATGCGAAATCAAACACACTTACAGTTGCCGCCAATTCCGACGGCGGACGGGCAATAATCAAATCAACAAGTCGAACGGGAATTACGGCGGAACACACAATCATTATTGATAAGCCGACAGCTCCGTCGGCCGATAATGTTAAAATATCGGGCAATTATGCAAAAGGCGAAACACTTACCGGTTCGTATGATTATTATGATATAAACGGCGATGCGGAGAACGGCACAATAATTAAATGGTACCGCGCAGACAGTGCGAACGGAAACAATAAGCAGCAAATTGCGGGTGCCGACAAGAAAGATTATGTATTAACACAGGAGGACGTCGGCAAATATATATTCTTTGGAGTTACGCCTGCAACGACCGTGGCTCCGACTGTCGGAACAGAAGTTTTGTCGGCTCCGACAGATAAAATCGGAGGCGAACTTGTTGATTTGATTATCGTCTCCGGTCAGTCAAATTCTGTATCGGGAAAAGTTGCGGTAGACGAGGCAACGGGCAAAAACAATAATTTCATTATGACGGATGCCGACAAAGTCTATTCCTATGAATACGACTGGGTATATAATGACGATTCGTCAACGGTAACAAACGGCGAATTGAAGGATGCACGTTACGGTGCGCTCGGTTTTATGATTCCGCTGGGGATTAAATACAACGAATTAACCGGCAGAAAGACAATTATGATCGGCACGGGCAAAAACGGAGCCAATATCAGTGAATTTATTGATAACGGCGAGCTGATGAAAAAAACCAAAATGGCATATGACAGCTGCATGAGTGCTGTTGATGCTGCCGGCTATACAGTCGACAAAAAGCTCGCTTTTTGGCTGCAGGGTGAGGGAAATGCTCATGAACAGGCGGATTCGTATTCGGCAAAGTTTGAAAAACTTTTGACGCAATGGCAGGCAGACGACCAAATTGGAAAGTTTGATATGTTCGGGGTATTGATGAACCGTGCATGGATTGATATAAAGCAGCACAACACAAATCACGATATTCTGATGACAGGTCCGAGACAGGTATACTATTCGCTCGGTTTGAACGATTCGGCGATTTATGACAATGTTAAGCTTGTAAGCTGCATAACGGACAGCCTTATCACAGATGACGGTGTAGCGGAATATTTCGGCAAAACATATCGCGACGCCGATGCTTTCAAGGTAAAATTCGGATACGACAGACCGACAACCGCCGCCGATATTTTGGACGGTGTCGGAGCCAACAGAGGTCATTACACATCCAAAGGATACAACGAGCTCGGATTTAATGCGGCGCAGAATGCGGTTGCATATCTTAAAGGTGAAACAAAACCCGAAGCAATAAGAATCCTTGACGAAACAGGCTCGGAGATATCCGATAACGGTACAATAGATGTTTCAAAGTGGTATGCATGCGGCGCGGCATATATTTATCCCCTGAGTGCGGAAACAAGCGACAAATTGACATGCACAATAACAAAGAACGGCTTGCCGTACACCAATGTTGAGTATGAAAAATCAACCGGTATGTTTATACAGAAAGATTACGATGATGCCGACGGCGATGTTACGGCGAAGTTTGAATGCGGAGCATTGAGCAAAACGGTCAAATTAAAGCTTGCGGACAAAAATTCATCGCATATATACAACTGGATTACATCCGGAAGTGAAACAGACACAGAATACTATAAAGAGAGCGCAAGCGGCGACAACAACCATATCACATATCCCTACACAGCATCAATCGCCGACGGCAAACTCAATACGGCAAACTATACATTAAGCTTTAAAGACAGAATATATCTGCCGATGGATGTCGAATGGTCAATCAGCTGGAAAGGAAATCTTTCAAGCAAAGAGCATATGGATATGCCTTATGCAAAATATCTGTTTGCGGGCGATGAAATAGCATATGCCAATTACGAAGACGCTTTCAGAATAGAAGATAGCGGTATTGTTTTCAAGCAGTCAACCGGCAGCAATGAGGAATATATTTCGGCTGCATACTTTAATGAACTGGATTCAACATACAGCGCGAAATATGAGCAAGGTGTTTGGGCTTGGCGTTCAGACTCATTTAAGACATTTGCATCACAGAATGGCGAATGGTCGATTAAAAACAAAAAAGAGGATGACGGCACATATCAGATGTACTTCTGCTTCGGCGATAAAGAAGCGGCTTTCAGAACATGGGACGGAAGCAATGAAGACGGGTATACACTCAAGGGTTATAATGAATATGCAAAGGTGTCGTCGGAAAGTGTAATCAGCGGAAAAGGGCGCAGGAAGATTGAATTAACCAACCTGTTCTCCGATGTCGGTACCGAGGGTATCGAGTGGATTAAAGTTTGTGTAAATTCAAATGCTGGCTTTAATATGCTGCCTGCCGTAAAAGATAACACGGCAACAATTTCGTTCACCGATGCCGACAAGCCGTTTAAGGTTGTTGCTGCAATATATGACGGTTCGACGCTCAAAAACTCCAAGATTATTGATATCACAGCCGATATGATAGGCGCGGACAAAAGCGGAAAAGCCGTTGCCGATTTGACGGACTTTGGCCTGAAAGGCGGAGAAACGGTGACATTCTATGCGTGGGAAGATATGGTGAATATAGTTCCGCTCGGCGAAAAACGTTCGGTGAGTGCACGGTAATTTAATAAACTGATGATGCGGCGGGGGGATTTACCTCCGCCGCAGTACTCAAAGTGCAGAGATTACAGGAGTTGGATAATGCTGAAAAAATTTATGTTACGGATAATATCGGTTTTGCTGATAATCAGTCCGCTTAATCAATATGTATATGCAACATGCGGCAATGCCGCGGATAAGCTTGTTATATATGTTTCATCATCCGACGGTTCCGATTTAAGCGACGGATCGCTTTCGGCACCGATGAGAACACTTGAGGGCGCAAGAAACAAGGCGATAAAAGAATGTAGGGTAAATAATTTTTCGGCAATAGACATAGTTTTGCGCGAGGGGGTTTATGAAAGGAATAAAACCTTCTGTTTGGACAAAACCGGTGGCGGAACAGATACGTGTCCCGTTACATACCGCGGCTACGCAGGGGAGAACGCGGTGATAAGCGGAAGTATTTCGCTCGACAGCTCCGTTGTCCAAAAGGTTTATGACAGGCGGATACTCGGAAAACTGGCGGAAAAATGCGCTTATGATAAATTGTATGTGATTGACGCAAATCTTTTGAATATAACGCTTTCAAATGAACTTATGATAGGTGAGGAAAGACTGCCGTACAGAAATTACGGCAGCCGCAATCCGATTGTTATGATAAACGGCGAGGCGGGGCATGTTGCGCGGTGGCCCGATAACGGATATGTCGGAGTCAGATCCGTTATAAGCGGCGGCACGGTCGGAAAGAGCGACGGTGAGTCGGAGGGCGCCGAATTTGAATTGTTCCATGACAGAGCAAAGTATTGGCTGTCGGATACTGCATATATGTACGGACGGTACAAAACCGGCTGGCAGGACCAGACACTGCCCGTTGTTTCGGCAGATACCGAAAAACGAACGGTTAAAACTTCGGATTCGCCGAAAAGCGGGGCGGCAGACGACGCCGTTAGTGTGTATTTCTATAATATTTTTGAGGAAATAAGCCAAAATGGCGAATATTATGCCGATATTATAAATAACAAAATATATTTTTGCGCGGACAATATCGATAATCTCAGACTCATAACGCTTGATAAAGCATTGGTTGAGCTTAAAGATGTTTCAAACGTTACGTTCAGCAACATAACCTTTGACGGTGCGTTAAATAACGGGATTGAAATCTCGGGCTGTGAAAATGTTTTGTTTGACAACTGCATTGTAAAAAATATCGGCGCGCGGTCCGTGATAATCGACAACGGCAGTAAAAATTGCGGAATACGTTCATCCAAAATCAGCAATGTTTTTGACGGAATATATATAAACGGCGGCGATCCCGACAGTCTGACTCCGGGGAATAATTGTGTTGAAAATTGCGTTATCGATAATTTCGGCGGGCAGTGCTATGCGCGCGGCGCCGCAATCGGCGGTGTCGGAAACAGGATATCGGGCTGCACGTTTAAGAACTCGGAAAATATGGCAGTTCAGCTTTCGGGAGTATCCAATGTCATTGAATACTGTGAATTTACCGACGTTTTGAGACATACGGGCGACATGGGTGTGATATATGCCGGAGACGGCTGGTCGATGCGCGGAAACAAAATTACAAACAATTATTTTCACGATATATACTCCGAAAAGGAGTTTATGCTCGGAACAAGAATGATTTATCTTGATTTGTCCTCGAGCGGAGTGACAATATCGGGAAACGTTTTTGAAAAAACTTCGGGGCAGGCAATTGTAAATTCCTGCGGAATGGACAACAAAATATTCAATAATATCTTTGTAAAATGCAGCACAGCCGTATGCATAGAACAGTATGCGGAGTATAACGAAGGATGTGCCGATTTATATAGGAGTATATCGAAATATTCGGATAACGATGCGTGGATTTCCGCATTCCCGGAGGTTAAACGGATTACAGACTCAACGTATAAGGCAGAGAGACTGAGGGCAGAAAACAATATATTTGCGGATTCGACATACTTAAATTATAATTTTAATAATATAACGGACAGCGAAATCGAAGGAATTGAGAATAATTATATTACAAATACAACGAGTATATTTGAAGATTACGAAAAAAGGAACTTTAAGATTAAATCCGATGATGTAAAATCAAAACTCATCGGATATAAGGATATAGATACAACAAAGTGCGGAAGCGGTATAAACGATGAAAGCGGCGGTGATTCCGATATCGGATCCGGCTTGGGAGAGGTTGTTGTTTCATGCGGGTTTGAAGACGGAACTGCGGACGGCGGAAATTATGACGATTCCGCGAACGGGGAAATTTTTATATCCGTTAACAACGATAAGCAAAAAATCGAATTGGACGACAGCATTGCGCACGGCGGACGGAAAAGTATTTTAATCGAAACTCCGAGTTACACCGCACCGTGCGTTAGGATTTCCGCAGACACAAACACACTTTATAAAATTTCCGTTCAGATACATGCAGACGCGGCGGCAGACGAAAAAAAGGATTCATTGTTCGGTATTATGGCTCACGGATCAAATGCCGTGTACTCAACGGATAAAAATGCCGTGTACCGAATGCATGGATATGAAACGCAGCATCATTCGGAGGTTACCAAGGATAAATGGACTCTGCTCGAAAGGTATTTCATATGCCCGTCGGATGAGAACAAAAGAATTGATGTGGAGTTGGGAGTGTATTCGGCAAGAGCGGGCGGAACAGTCAGATATAACCTTGACGATTTAAAGGTAAGCAGAATGGATGATTCGGCTGTTTCGGCTGAATTTATTGCTGGTTGTGACACTATTTATTCGAGCGACCGTACCGATGCATATTACACGGCGGCAATGTTTGTCGGCGGAAATGAGATATATGACACGCAGGCGATATATTCGCTGAAATCGTCGACGGCGGGGGTGAGTATAGACCAACGCACGGGAAAGCTGACGGTTGCTGAAGGAACTTCGGGAAATATAACCGTGACGGCAGCGGTGAGCGCCGAGGGATTGGGCAGACGAGTGTGCGAAAAGAATATTCGGATTTTGAACGGCAAAATTCCGAAACTCGATTCGGTATATTTAAACGGAACACGGATTGACGGATTTTCGCCCAATAAATATGATTATTACAATCAGCCGTGCAAACTGACCGACAGCATTACCGCCGAGAGCGAGGACGAAATAACACGTGATGATATAAGCGGAATTATTGATGTTATTCGTCTGTCGGTTTTCGGCGAAAGCGGCAGAACGGTCTATAACTTTTATCCCGCAAAGGAATCGGCGGGAGAAAATGAGGTGTCCGACGGCGGTTTCGAAAGCGGAGTAAACGATATTTTATACCCCAAAAGCGCAGTGAATATCACCGACGAAGAATGCCGCAGCGGTGCGCACTGCGCGGCGGTTAAACTCGGCAGATACGAAACGGCATACAGTACCGTTTACGCGGAAAAGGACAAACTTTATATTGCAACAATGTGGGTTAAACTCAAATCCGAAAAAAGCGTGGACGCTGTATTTTTCTCGGCATTTGACGGTTATATCTGTACGGATAGCGTTGACAGGATATGCGAGGGCGGCATGTTTGCCGACAATAATACCAATTACATGAAACAGACTGCGATATATTCCGATAAATGGGTTAGATTAAAGAGAATATTTTTCGCCGAAAATTCCGGGCCGATCAATGTGGGAATAGGATACTACGGCGAAAATCTTGAATGTCTGGTTGATGATATATACATCAGCGAGCTTGTTAACGGCGACAGGATAAAAGATAAGCTGAAAAGCAATGAAAGTTTTTATGAACTGTGCATACAGAATTTAAACGATTGCGGGGCAACGGTAACGGTTGTATCGCGTGCAAAAGCCGAAAACGGCTGCCTGATGAGCGCGGCATATGAAGATAGCACGCTTGTCGGGCTGGATAAATTTGATATACATTTTAATGCGGTTGAGGTTATTGATTTGCGGCTAAAGGATGATTATAAAATATTTCTGTGGCAGGATTTGGAAGATATAACGCCGTTAACTCAAAATATAAGCAAAACCACTAAGGAGGATACGAAATGATGTTGGGTAAAAAAGCAAAAAAATACTTAAAATCAATGTTGGGAACAGGATTGGCTTTATCTATGGCATTGCCCGCCTTTCCGTCTTTGGCGGATATCGAAAATTACGGCGCGGTATACCAAAACAATATTATATTTTCGTGCGGTTTCGAAGATGAATCCAAACTCACGGGGAGCGCCAAAGGAGAAACAGCATATGATGTTTCGTTTCCCGAGGCATACACGTACAATACATATTCGCTGAGTGACGACGCGCATACGGGAAATCACAGCCTTCATATAGAAACAACGGCCGACGCGGGCAACGGCGGGAGAGACAGCCGTATTCCTTTCAAGGTTACTCTCGGTGATAATAAATATTATAAAATATCGGGATACTTCAAATTTGACGAGGAAAGCTTTACCGCTTACAAGCAGAAGATGGAAGGCATGGCATGGGAAACAAATTCGCTGATATGGGCATTTTCCACAGAACCGAACGGCGGATACAAACCGGTATATGCATCGTCCGTAAACGGTGTAAACGATTATACAAAATATCTCACCGTAAACGAATGGGTTCCCGATGCCGCAAGAACCGCGCTCAGCTCATCGGCATGGACAAAGGTTGAAACAGTTGTAAAATCGGATGAAAAGGGCGACTATTATTTTTGGATATCGTCAAACGATGTAAACAATGCCGGAAAACCAATATTTCTGTTTGCGGACGATATCGAAGTAAGCGAGGTTACTCCGATGGCAGCGATTTCGGGAAACGATACCGTTGAAATTCCCGCTTACGGTTCAAAGAGCGTTGTTGCCGAATACAAAGCGGATGTGCTGTTTTCGGATACGCAAAGCCTTGCTTATGAGAGCTCAAACGCGATATACAGCGCAGAAACATCCTGCAAGGGTATAGAGTTTAATGAAGATGAGAAAAAACTGATTGTAACCGATAAAGCCACGAGCGGCACGGTTAATATAAAGTTTGTCAGCGCAAACGGTTTTGAGGCGACATATACGGTTAAAGTAATCGCAAAGACAGACAAACCAGAGGCAAGGGACTTCCGAATAATCGTTGACGGCGATAAAATTGTTGCAAAGTATGAATATTACGATCCGAACGGGATTGCCGAAAACGGTACGGAAATAAATTGGTACAAATCCGGTGATAACGGGGCGACATACAGCGTTATAGCCCACGAAAACGGCTCCGAACTGAATTTAAACGAAGAGCTGAAAAACATGCTGATTAAAGCGGAGATAACACCAAAAAACGACGACGGTGTTTCGGGTGACACACTGCGGACGGACGCATTTGTATTTAACCCCATGCAGCCGATTGCATTAAATCTGAAAATATCGGGAAAAATGGAAACGGGCGAGGTTTTGACAGCCGATTTCGACTATTACGATCCCAACTCTGATGAACCCGGAGAACATATTTACAAATGGTACAAAAGCCTTGACGGAAAGAATTTTGAACCGACAAATAACAACGGAAAGAATTATGTTCTCAGAGATTATGACGAAAAAAGTTATATTAAGGTCCGTGTTACACCGGTAAGCTCAAAAGAACCGTATATGGGGCAGAGCGTTGTCAGCGACACCTACGGTCCGATTGCGGCAAAAGACACCGAACTGTCGGTAAACGGTGGATTTGAAAATGCCGACCTTTTGACAAATTCGGGATATGACGGAATATATCCGGGGGTATCGGCATCAAACGTAAAGCTCAGTATAAACACAAATCCGGACTATGTATACAGCGGCGGCAGCAGCCTTTATGTAACGGCTGAAAGCGGCGGAAGAACAGAGGGTATAACATTTACTCCGACGGTAAAGAAAAACACCCTGTATGTTTTGTCGTTTAAAATAAAAAAAGGAAATATGGGTGTATACCCATACATACATGCCTCAAACGGAACATGCATTTTTGTCGATAACCTGAGCGGACTTGACAAAACCGACGAATACGGCACAACCGATAACCATATTTACATTGAGGGCGAGCGGTTTATAGATGTAAACAAAGTATTTTTTGTTCCGGATGCGAGCGGTTCGACAGAAGAAACAAAAGCAAACCTAAGACTGCTTACGGGAATCGATCCGGCTTCGAGCCCGGCCAGATATTATATAGACGAACTGTCAATTTCCGAGGCAATGCCGAAAGTGGAAATATGCGACAACAATGTAATCCTTATTCCAAAGGAGGGCGAGGCGGCAAAGACAATAGACTGCACTCCGAAAACCGTGTTCAAAGACGGACGTGAATTAAAAATCGCAAACGATAAAATCGTTTTGGAGCTGAAGGAAAACTATTCGGGCGTTACACTGACCGACAATATTCTGAAGATATCGGACGGCGCTTCAAACGGAATAATTTATATTGCGGCAAAGAACCCGAATTACTGTATTGAAAAGATAATTCCCATTCAACTTTTGTATGACGGTGACGCGGTACCCATGATAAAAAATGCGCATATAAAAGGCAATGTAACGGAGGGAGCTGAGCTAAAGGCACAATACACGTATTTTCACGGGAAAAATGTTGCCGAGGATAAATCCAAAACCACGTATCAGTGGCAGTTCTGCGACAGCGAGAACGGAACATATTCCGATATAATCGGCGCCGACAAAGAGACTTATACAGTTCCGTCGGGAGGAGCAAACGGATTTTACAGAGTGAAAATTGTTACATATGACATTGACGGAAACGAATCGGCGCAGGCCATAACCGAGGCGGCGGTACAGCCTGTTGCACCAACCGCAAAGAGCGTGTCCGTCGGCGGAAAGCACCGTGTTGGGGCAAAGCTCACCGCCTCGTATGTGTTTGAGGACAGAAATTATAACGCGGAAAAGGACAGCGTTTACAGCTGGTATGTGTCCGATTCAAAAGACGGGAAATACACATTGATACCCGGCGAAAATACTTTGAATTACACAATAAAAGGATCGGATTGCGGAAAATATATCAGGTTTTCCGTTATCCCGAAAAGCGATGAAGAGCCAAACGATAATAAAGAGTATTTCAGCGATTGTTTTGAAGGGCCGGTTGCTCCGACTGCCGAAAATGTTCGGATTATCGGAGATGCAAAGGCGGGAGGAGTGTTGTCGGTCAGCTACGAATACAATCACAAATACGATGCTAAAGAAGCTGCGGACATGACGGTTATAAACTGGTACAGCGGCTCGGAGAAAATTGCGTCCGGAGCAACGCTCGGCATAACCGACAGTATGGTCGGAAAGTCAATATCCGCAGGGGTTATACCATACTCCGAAGAAATGCCGTATGTCGGAACGGAGGTAAGGAGCGCCTCTGTAACAATAAACGAAAACGGCTCTAACGGGCATGTCGGAGGCGGAGGCGGTACACGCGGAAATTCGGGTTCGGGCAATCAGAACGGGCAAAATAATCCGAACGGCACAAATCAATCGGGAACAGATTCCGCATTTTCGGATATCGGCGGACACTGGGCAAGACAAACGATAGAAAGCATGGCCGAACAGAATATAGTTTCCGGGGTTGAAAACGGCAAATTTGAGCCCGACAGAGAAATAACAAGGGCGGAATTTTGCGCAATAGTTTGCAGGGCATTTGGTATCGACAGCGCCGACACGGACAGCATTTTCAGTGATGTCGAAAGCGGGAGCTGGTACGAAAGACATGTAAATGCTGCCGCAAAAGCAGGTATCATCAGAGGTTCCGACGGGTGCTTTAAACCCAACGACAACATTAATCGCGAAGAAATGGCGTCGATAATGATGAATATATTGAAATACAAAGGTTGTGAACCAAACGGCACGGATGCGGTTTCGTTCGCCGATAAAGATGAGATAAGCGGCTGGGCGAAAGACGCGGTGGAAAAGCTTTCGGGGCTCGGTTTGCTAAACGGCAGAAACAATGGATTCAGGCCCAAGGATAATGCAACGAGAGCAGAGGCGGCAGCGGTTGTTGAAAGGCTGATTAATTTTATTAAGAAATAAGAAAAGCGGCGGGTGTAAAATCAACTGAAAGAGGTGCAATATATGGAACTTACAAAGCTTTTGGATGAGATGACTCTTGATGAAAAAATCGGGCAGATGTTTCAGAGCTGTGTGTCGGAGAATAATATAGACGAACTGTGCAGACAGATTGAAAACGGAGAAATTGGTTCTTGCATACTTACCGACAATGATATTGCAGGGACGAGCGATGAGGAAATAGACGGCACTTTGGTTCAAAAAATTATAAATGCCTCTCAAAAAAGCAGACTGAAAATACCTGTTATTCTGGGGAGGGATATTATACACGGCTCAAAGGTAATCTTTCCGATTCCGCTGGCGCAGGCGGCGTCTTTCGACACAAAGCTGGGCGAAGAAGGCGCGTACAGAATGGCAAGAGAGGCGGCCAAGGAGGGTGTGGAATGGACTTTTTCTCCCATGCTCGATATAGCGCATGATCCGAGATGGGGAAGGGTTATCGAGGGTTTTGGAGAAGATCCTCACCTTGTATCGCAGTTTGCCGCCGCATTTGTAAAAGGGATTCAAAGAGCCGGTATGGCGGCATGCGCCAAACATTATATCGGATACGGTGCCTGTGAGGGCGGTGTGGATTATGCCAATGCGGAGATTACCGATTATACCCTGAGAAATACGTATTTACCGCCGTTCAGAGCGGCGGTGAATGCCGGTGTTGCAACGGTAATGAATTCTTTCGGGAATATCGGCGGAATGCCGAGCGTTGCAAATGAGTACATATTCAGAGACATTTTAAAGGATGAACTCGGATTTGACGGTTTTGTTATAAGCGACTGGGGCAGCATAGAGTGGCAGCTTTATACCGGAACGGCCGCCGATAAGGCGGAGTGCGCCGAAAATTCTTTAAAGGCGGGTATTGATATGGAAATGGCAACGCAGTGCTACAGAGAAAATCTGAAAGCCCTTGCGGAAAACGGCAGAATTGATATCAAACTGATAGATGACGCTGTTTTAAGAATTTTGAAAATAAAGGAAAAGTATTGCGGAAACGTTGTGATTGATTACGGCGGGGTATGCCTGAAAGAGGATTATGATTTTGCCGAAAAGTTTGCGCTGAATTGCGCTGTGCTGCTGAAGAATAATGACGTTTTGCCTCTGAAAAACAAAAGATTTATATTATCGGGACCTTTTACGCATGAGATAAAGGGGTTATTCGGATCATGGCATGCGGGATGCTATGACAACGTTCCGACGCTGTATGACGAACTGCACAGGATATACGGAGACAATGTAATTTCGGACGAATCCATTCACAAAATGAAAGCAAAGATGTTTGACGTCGATACGGTGGTTCTCGCGCTCGGAGAAGATTGTGAAGATACGGGCGAGAGGGCAGGCATGTCTCATATTGAGATAGACGAAATGCAGCTTGCTCTCGCGAGACGTGCAAAACAAGCGGGCAAAAAGGTTGCGGCAATTATTTTTGCGGGGCGGCCTCTTGCCCTCGGTGAGTTTGAGCAATATGCCGACGCTATAGTCTATATGTGGCACGGCGGTGCAATGGCGGCACGTGCGGCAGCAAAAATTATAAGCGGCGGCTTTAACCCGTGCGCAAAAACTCCGATTACATTTTTGAGGAGCACGGGACAAATTCCGATGTATTATAACAGCCTGCCGCTGCCCATTCGCGCTGCGGATGAATATGTTTATTATAACGAGCCAAAATTTTCGGCATACAACGACGAGCGGTCAACACCGCTTTATCCGTTCGGATTCGGGCTCAGTTATACGAAGTTTGAGTTTTCAAAAATAAAGTGCGGCTGCAAAAAAATGACTGTAAGTGATTTGAAAGACGGAAAGTACTTTGATATATCGGTTGAAATCAGCAATATCGGCGGCGCGGACGGAGCGGAGATTTGCCAGCTTTACATACGCGATGCCGTCTCAAAAAGAGCACGGCCGATAAGGGAACTTAAAGGGTTTAAGAAAGTATTTGTCGAGGCGGGGAAAACTGTGTCCGTAACCTTTAAAGTCGGCATTGACGAGCTCGGATATTACCCCGAAAAAGATTTTGTTTTGGAAAAGGGCTGTTTTGATATTTATGTCGGAAATTCGTGTGTTACAGACAACATGATTAGCGTTGAGGCAGTGTAGCGGCAGACGGATAAACATTGATAAAAAGGAAGATTACGATGAATTTTGATTATCTGAAAAATTATATGGATTATTTGACATCCTGGAGAATCCCCGGAAATTCGATTTGCATTTATTGCGGAAACAAAGAAGTATTTCGATACAGCTCGGGTTACAGCGATGTGGAAAACGGTATAAAAACAAACGGAAATGAGCTGCTTAATATTTATTCCTGTTCAAAGGTTGCAACCGTAACAGCCGCACTTCAATTGTATGAACAGGGAAAATTTCTGCTTAACGATCCGCTATGCGAATACATTCCCGAATTTAAGGAGATGAATGTTGCCGACAGCGGCGGCTCAATAAGGAAAGCCGACAATCCGATAACCGTTAAAAACTTATTCACAATGACGGCGGGATTTGATTATGACATTAAATGCAAGGCTATAGAAAAAGCCAAGGCGGAAACCGACGGCAGAATGAATACGCTTCATGTAATAAAAAATTTGGCAAAAGAAAATTTGCTGTTCGAACCCGGAACGCGATGGAATTACAGCCTGTGTCATGACATTCTTGCGGGTCTTGTTGAGGTTGTATCGGGGCAAAAATTCGGCAGCTACGTGAAAGACAATGTTTTTGCGCCGCTTGGTATCGATAATATATATTACCATCGGACAGAGGAAGTTAAGAGCCGTATTGCCAATCAATATTGGTATAAAACCGATGACGGGGAGACTGATTTTGTTAAGGCTCAGATGCGAACGAAAAATGCGGAGGGGCATTGGGAGAATATAGGCAAAGACGTTGTGTATGAGTTCGGCCCCGAATACGACAGCGGAGGAGCCGGAATAACGGTTTCCGTTCCGGATTATGCAAAGTTTGCCTCTGCGCTGGCCAATTTCGGGGTTGCGCCCAACGGAGAGAGAATTTTGTCAAAAGCCACTGTCGAGCTTATGAAGATGAATCATTTGGACAGCGCTGTGCTTCCGTATCTGAACTGGTCGCAGCTTGCGGGTTACGGATACGGACTCGGTGTAAGGACAATGATTGATAAACCGAAGGGCGGTTCCAACGGCTCCGTGGGAGAGTTTGGCTGGGGCGGTGCAGCGGGAGGAACAGTTCTTATCGATACGGATTACAATATGGCATATTTTTATTCACATCATATGCTCAATCCGCACGAAGAATATTACCAGCCCAGATTAAGGAACGTTGTTTATTCCTGCATAACCGGGTAGTGCGTCGGAAGTCGGCGCGGTTCGGTTGATTATGATGCGGATTTGTTTGTAAAAATGTGACTTGTACGGAGGAAAAAATGCTTGAAGAATATATTTATAAAAAATGGGACGATTGCATAATGGAAAATAAAACTCACGGCAGCGATGATATACCGATGCCGCACCCGTATGTTGTTCCGTGCCCGACAAACGGTTTCAGAGAGATGTATTACTGGGACACATATTTCACATGTGTCGGTTTGATTTTGTCTGATCGCGGGAAATTGGCAAAAAACTCGGTAGATGATATTTTGTATGTTGTCGATAAATTCGGTTTTATGCCGAACGCCACGCTTTATTCATGCCTTAACCGCTCCCAGCCGCCTTATTTATCGATGATGGTAAAGGATATATATGACGTATATAAGGACAAAGATTGGCTGAAAAGTGCCTGCGACATTCTGAAAAAAGAATACTGTTTCTGGCAAAATAAGCGAATGAGTCCCAATGGGTTGAATCATTATGATGTCTGCCCCGAATATTTCCCGACGGATTTTGATTATAAAAAAAGCTATGTGAGTACACTGGAGAGAATCGGAAAAACCCCGGAAAACAATATCGATTACAGGGATGCGGTTTATGATATTTACGCAACCGGTGAGAGCGGCTGGGATTTTTCGCCGCGCTCAAAGCTGCATCAGCGCGACTATAACTATGTTGATTTGAATTGTAATCTGTATATATACGAAAAGAACTTTGCCGAGTTTTCAAAGATTTTGGGTATTGATGAATCCGAAAAATGGGAGAAAGCGGCAAAAAACAGGATGGAGCTTATTAATAAAATTCTCTTCGACGGAAACACGTATTATGATTATGATTATAAAGAGGGAGAATTGTCGAATGTTTTTTCGGCGGCAGCTTTCTGGCCTTTGTGGGCAAAGTGCGCGGATGACGATCAGGCGAAAAAAACGGTCGGAATGCTTGGAAAAATAGAATGTGAGCATGGTATTGCCGCCTGCGAAAACGTAAATACCGACGCAAACTATCAATGGGCATATCCGTACGGCTGGGCACCGGTCCAACATATAGTTATAGAGGGATTGCTTAATTACGGTTACACGGAGGATGCGAAAAGAATAGCAAAAAAATACACCGCGATGCTTGAAAACGAATTTGAGCGAACGGAAAAGCTATGGGAAAAGTATGATGTCGTAACGGGCGCGGTCGCGCACGGAGCGGAATACAGCGCGCCCGAAATGCTCGGCTGGACGGCGGGAACGTATCTTTATGCAAAAAATGCGTTAAAAAATTTAATGTAAATTTTCCAATAGAAAATGTCGTATTTCCGAAAAAAGCGGACTGCAAATGTGACATAAAAGTCACTTCGCAGTCCGTTTTATCGGTGAATGTGAAAAATGTTTCCGATGTCTTCGTCATATGTGCTCGGATGAAATACAGTCTATTGCGTACAGCGGAATATTGATGAGCCATTCTTCCTTTTTGTAATCTGCCATAGACGTGCGGACAGAAACTTTCGGCGAAAATTTTTCACTGTAAGTTTTCAGTCTTTTGGCTTTAAGGTTTACCTCGGATTTTACCTCAACCGGAATAATCAGTTCACCCGTGTCAACAACAAAGTCAACTTCACACGAACCTCTGTCATTGGTGTAATAATAAACCCCAAAATTATCTATGGCTTTTAACTGCTGACAAACGTACTGTTCAGTAAGCGCGCCCTTAAATTCAACAAAAAGGCTGTTGCCGTCAAGCAATGTACTTTGGTGCAGACCTGCCATGCAGCCGAGCAATCCGACATCTGACACAAACAGCTTAAACGCTTTAAAGTCCACATATGCCTTTAAAGGGATACCGGCTGAATTAACGCGGCTGATTTTGTGCACAAGTCCGCAGTCGCACAGCCACATAATAGCAGTCTCATAATCTTTTGCGCGGGCGCCCTCGCGGACAAGTCCGTAGATAAACTTTTTGTTTTCCTTTGCCAATTGAGACGGTATGCAGTTCCACAGCATGCGCAGTCTCGGCACGACTCCATTGGGAGCGTGCTTGGAAAAGTCCTGTTCGTAGGCGGTGAGAATCTGATTTTGAATTTCGCGTACTTCGTTAAAGTCTTTGTTTTCGGCAAAACTCTGTACAGCTTCGGGCATACCGCCGACGAAATAGTATTGTTTCAGAGCGTCGATATATGTCTGTTTAAAACATGTTATCATTCCGAAATCCTGTTTGTCAAGCAAATCGGCAAATTGCTCTTTTCCCGTTGCCATAAGAAACTCTTTGAAGGACAGGGGACAGAGCTTTAGAAAATCCACCTTGCCGACCGGGAAAGACGTGCCTTGGTGCAGGGCAATCCCGAGCAAGGAACCTGCACATATAATGTGATACTGCGGCGCATTCTCATAAAAATATTTTAGGGAAGCCAGCGCTCTCGGAACCTCCTGCACTTCATCAAAAATCAATAGGGTATTGTCGGGATTTATTTTGTGCCCCGTGTATAATTCCAATCCCATAATAATACGCTCTGTATCCAAATCGGAGGCAAACAGCTCCGCCATTTTTGAATTTGAGTCAAAATTAATATATGCGGTATTTTCATACGATTGTTTGCCGAATTCTTTCATCAGCCATGTTTTTCCCACCTGGCGCGCACCCTCGATAATCAATGGTTTGCGGCGCTTGCTCTGTTTCCATTCCGATAATTTTTCAATAGCAATCCGATACATATATTCACCTCCGTCATTTCAGTACACATATAGTATATCACACAATTACAAAAATTACAACGATATTTGTTAAAATTATTACACTTTTTACACTGAAAAAATGTAATAGCCCGCGATTATTTAATAATCGGATACAAAAACAAACTGCAAAAGCGACATAAAAGTCATTTTGCAGTCCGCTTGATTGTATTATTTGAGTTCATCCGGCACAGGATACTTGTGCGTAAGCCCGAGCGTTTCTATTCCGCGTTTGAATTTCGGAATATTTTCTTTCGGCGTGCTGAATTTTTTGTTCAGATACAGCCAGCCGATATCTTTGAAGTGATATGCCTCCTCGTTTTCTACTTTGCCGGAGAATGTCTGCGGTATGTCCGCGCCTTTGCTCAGCAGTTTTTTGTACTCCGTCATGTATTTGTGATACACATCGGCCGGGAGGCATGCCTTTTCAACGCACAGCGCGGCTGCAAGACCGGCAGCTTCGCCCAGACTTCCGAGTGTGCGCATTACTCTTACCGAAGAAAATGCAACATGTGTTGCGCTTACGGCTCTGCCGCCGATAAAGAGATTTTTTATATCCTTTGAATATAAACATCTGTACGGCACGGGGTAGGGCCTTTCTATTCCGCGGTGATACGCAAATGAACGGAACGGCTCGCAGAATTGCCCGTCGTTGTCTATCTCCGGAAAGTGCATGTCTATCGACCATGTTATGCAGGCGGTTCCGTCATCGTACATTACATGGTTTTCAATATCGTTTTGAGTCATGATATGTTCGCCTTTTACACGGCAGCTTTCGCGTTTTCCGCCTATGGGAGATACCCATTTGAGTGCATAATCGGCAAATTTTTCTTTGTCCTTAAAGTGATTTTTCTGGTATGCCCAATTGGAGTATATGGCGGCAAGACCGTAATCGCGAATGTATTCGGCTTCATGTATCATATCGCGGCGGAATCCGCTTTCCTGCTCCCAGTCTCCGCTGAATACATTCAGGCACGTTTCATCGCTGAAGTTTATCCCGAGTTTTATATCCGGAAACTCCGATTTGCGCCCGGTATTTTCGCTGTACCAGCGGATTGAGTGTCCCATAACCAGTTTTTCATGCTGCTCTGGAGCGAGCGATTCGCCGAATTCGGATTCTGCTTCTCTGCCGTACATCGTCTCTGCACCTGCAAGCCGCGAAAGCACTGCGTCTCCCGTGCAGTCGGCAAACAGGGATGCGCGATACCTCGTTTTCTTTCCCGACAATGTGTTTGTACATACTATCGAAGTTATTTTGCCGTCGGATGTCTCGGCATCCGTAACACATTCATTCAGCAAAACAGCGGTTTTGTTTCCGCTTGCTTCAAATGCTGCCGATTTTCGAAAATCTTCAAAGTATGCGGCATCAAATATACTCGGATCACCCATTACGGGCGCAATTTCCTTTACAACATTTCCGATATTGCGATATGGCGGAAGATTTACAATACCGCCCATGCAAACACGTATTTCCGAACTGTTGCATCCGCCGAGCACACCGCGGTCGCTTACAAGAAGTGTGCGCACCCCGGCGCGCAAAGCGGCAAGCGCCGTGCATATTCCGGCTATTCCGCCTCCGGCTACAATCAAATCGTAATCATACGCACTTTCCTCTATGCTGCGCCATCCAAGCCGCTTTCGCAATGAGTCTGTGCCTTGTATGTCATTTGGCGGCGCTTCATCGGAATCGGTCATGTACACAGCATCGCAGCGCGCGTTAAATCCTGTTAAATCGTGCAGTGATATTGTGTGCAGTCCCTTTTTCAAAAATATTTCTCCGGCTTTTTGCCAGCTCCATGCCGCGCCGGCTGTTCCGAGTGTTTCGGGCAGATTGGTTTCGTCTATGCGCAGATTAAATTTTCCTATATATTCCGCACCCTGCCACACAGCCGTCCAGTTTCTTGTAAGCACCCAGACATTGTACACAGCGTCTGCATTTGCCGAAAATGTTCCCTCGGCATCCTGCACCGGTATTCCCATGCCGTGCGCCATAATAAATGATGAGTGTATGGTTTCCATCATTGAACTGTCGACTATCCATCCGCCGAGATTACCGAGGCTTTCCGCCTCAAAAAATATTTCGTTCATGACAATTGCTCTCCCATATTAAAGCGGTTCAACAACCTGTGCAACACCCCAAACCGTCATTTCCTCCACAACGGCTCCGTTCGGCAAATCCGCGCAGTACAGTACGGCACTTGCAATATCATCTGCAGAGAGCGAGTCTTTTGTTTCGCCGATTCCGGCAGAATGCTGGAATCCCGTGCTTGCCGATGCCGGAATAACGCATGTTGCGCGGACATTGTGCTTTTGCAGTTCAACATACAGTCCCTTGGTAAAATTCAGCACACCGGCTTTTGCCGACGCATATACACTCCAGCCTGCCCATGAGTGTTTGGCGCAGACGGATGAAATGTTTATGATTGTTCCGCTCTTTTGAGACTTCATTACCTCGCCGAAAATGCTCGAACCGTATATAACGCTGTTTAGATTCAGCGCTATAATTTCATCGATACTTTCTTTTGTCTGCTCGGTTGTGTCGGCAATTTTAACACCGCCGCCGGCGTTGTTTACTATAACGTCCGCGCGTCCGTATTTATTCATAACGAAGTCGCGGAGCTCAATCCATTTGCCGTAGTCGGTAACATCAATCGTAAACCCGTCGTCAAAACCGTATTCGGCTACCGCTTTTTTTACTTTTTCGGCATTGCGTGATGCAATTATCACCCTGTCGCCGCTTTCCTTGAATTTCTTTGCAGTTGCCAAGCCGTATCCGCTTGTCGCACCTGTAACTATAACAATTCTGTTCATAATATAACTCCTGCCTTTCTGTAAATTACTGTAATTATAATTAATGACTGTTTTTAATTAAAATTCAACACAATGATTCACTTTGCCTATATTATACGTGCACGTACTTTCAAAAGCCTTAAAATTTATGCAAAGAAGCTGTAATTTTGTGCAATAAATTGGGCGTTATGTGTTGCAAAAAATATCTTTTCATGATAAAATTGATTCAAGGCGGTGGTGAGTTGTGCTGGACAGTCTGATTAATGATATCGGCAGCTACATAGAATATTTGCAGTCAAAAGGGTTGTATATTACCGTTCACGGCGAAATATCCGAGTGTCTGCATGAAATACCGGGTATAGATATACATAACAATCCTTTTTGCATAATGCTGAAATCCGATACGTGTGCGTGGGAAAAATGTGTTTTGTCGCAAAAGAAGATATATGAGTCGGGAAATAAAGAACCGTTTTGGGGAATGTGTCATGCCGGTGTGGAGGAGTATGTTTTTCCGGTATACGGCTCGGCAAAACTCGGATTTGTGTGTGTGGGCGGTTATGCCGTGAACGCCGAAAAGGCAATGCCGCGTATAGAATCGGTTGCGGCGCATTATTTTGCGGATAAAAAAGAACTTTTGAATGCTTACCGCGGATTAAATCACCAAAAACCCGACATGCGCGATTTGTCCGTTCTGATAAACCCGCTTATTCAAATGCTGAAATTTTTGTATATGATTCGCCCGTCCGAATCGTCATCCGCACAGATAGGAAATCAGATTTACAGCATTGCTGTGCGCTATATCGAACGCAATTATATGCAAAATATCACACTTGCCGATATCGCGGCTCACTGCAGCTGCTCGGTGTCATCGGTAAGCCACATATTTTCGTCATGCGGCGGCTGCAGTGTGGGACAGTATATCGCCGAGCTGCGTATTTCACAGGCAAAAAAGATGCTCAAATGCAGTAAACTTCCCATAAAAAGTATATCGGCACTTTGCGGTTTCGGCGAGCCGGACTATTTTTCGACAGCGTTTAAAAAGTATACCGGCATGTCACCGTCGGAATATCGGGCAAGGTAGCACATTGAAATCGTTAAAAAAAAATTGCGATTTAGTAAATTTTTATCTTGTATATTGTCAAATAGTATGTTAAAATGTTATCAATGATATTTGGCTGTTTTACGGCGGCCTTAATTTACAGAAAGGGGTAAAGAAATGATTTACAGTGCAGAAGTTGAAAATATGTGTGTAGTTAAAAAGGGCGCAAACCATGGCCCGGCTCCTATCCCGCAGGAAGGACAGTGGACAAAATCCAAGGAAATCAAAGATATTTCCGGTCTGACACACGGTGTTGGCTGGTGTGCTCCTCAGCAGGGTGCATGTAAGCTTACGCTTAATGTTAAAGACGGTATTATCCAGGAGGCTCTTGTCGAGACTATCGGATGTTCCGGTATGACTCACTCCGCAGCTATGGCTTCGGAAATACTCCCCGGAAAAACAATTCTCGAAGCGCTCAATACAGACCTTGTCTGTGACGCAATCAACACCGCTATGAGAGAACTTTTCCTCCAGATTGTATACGGAAGAACTCAGACAGCGTTCTCGGAGGGCGGTTTGCCTATCGGTGCAGGACTCGAAGACCTTGGTAAAGGTCTGCGCAGCCAGGTCGGCACAATGTACGGAACACTTGCAAAAGGCTCCAGATATCTCGAAATGGCAGAGGGCTATGTTACAAAAATCGCCCTTGATGAAGATGACGAAATAATCGGCTACAAATTTGTTCACCTCGGCAAAATGATGGAAATGATTAAAAAGGGTATGGATGCCGGCGAAGCTCTTGAAAAAGCAAGCGGCCAGTACGGCAGAATAGATGACGCCGCAAAACTGATTGATCCGAGACAGGAATAAAAGGAGGAGAGTTAAATGGCTTTATTTGAAAGTTACGAGAGAAGAATAGACAACATCAATGAAGTTCTTAATGCAAACGGAATTGCTTCTATTGAGGAAGCAAAGAAAATTTGTGATGACAAGGGAATAGATCCGTATACAATAGTTAAGGGTATTCAGCCGATTTGCTTTGAAAATGCTGCATGGGCATATGTTGTAGGTGCGGCTCTTGCAATCAAGAGAGGCTGCAAAAACGCTGCCGACGCTGCAGAAGTTATCGGCGAAGGTCTCCAGGCATTCTGCATAAAGGGTTCTGTTGCGGACGACAGAAAAGTCGGCCTCGGTCACGGTAACCTCGGCGCTATGCTGCTCCGCGAGGAGACAAAGTGCTTTGCATTCCTCGCAGGTCACGAGTCTTTTGCAGCCGCAGAGGGCGCTATCGGTATTGCAAGAAGTGCAAACAAGGTTAGAAAAGAACCCCTCAAGGTTATTCTTAACGGTCTCGGAAAAGACGCAGCACAGATTATCTCGAGAATAAACGGTTTTACATATGTTCAGACACAGTTTGATTATGCAACCGGCGAACTCAATATCGTTCGTGAAAAGGCATATTCAAAGGGCGAAAGAGCACTTGTAAAATGCTACGGTGCAGACGATGTCCGCGAAGGTGTGGCTATTATGCATCACGAGGGCGTGGATGTATCTATCACAGGTAACTCCACAAACCCGACAAGATTCCAGCACCCTGTTGCGGGAACATACAAAAAAGAGTGCAACGCACTCGGTAAAAAGTATTTCTCGGTTGCATCGGGCGGCGGCACAGGCAGAACACTCCACCCGGATAACATGGCTGCAGGCCCCGCTTCCTACGGTATGACAGATACCCTCGGAAGAATGCACTCCGACGCTCAGTTCGCAGGTTCTTCATCTGTTCCGGCTCACGTTGAAATGATGGGATTCCTTGGAATAGGCAACAACCCGATGGTAGGTGCTACAGTTGCTGTTGCTGTTGCTGTTCAGGAAGCTATGAGCAAGTAAGTTTTCACGGACTTTAAAGTGAATATTTGAATTTTTAGTGTCAGACACATCATTTTGGAATTTTTCCCTATGATGTGTCTGACTCCTGTTTTTGGGGCGGTATAATAATATTTTGAACTGTCTTCGGAATTTGTACTTTTTGATTGTGCTAATTTATTCAATTCATCTAATGAGTATTCTTTGCCAATCGAATCCGTCATATCAGAGTTGTTTCCTGAATCATATATTTTTATGCCTACATCGCCTACAGTAAATCAGCCAAATCAAGTATAAGTTTTTCGGTTTTGTACCAGCCGAGGCAGGGATCGGTGATTGATTTTCCGTATGTTCCGCCGTCCGGTTTTTGAGCTCCGTCCTCAAGGTAGCTTTCTATCATAAGTCCTTTCACCATACCGCGGATATCTTTGTTGTAGCGGCAGCTTTGCAAAACTTCTTTTGCAATTCTTGTTTGCTCTGCAAACTGCTTTCCGGAGTTAGCATGGTTTGTGTCAACAATAACCGCCGGGTTTTCGAGTTTCGCGGCAGAATATGTTTCAAAAAGGTGTATCAAATCCTCATAATGATAGTTTGGCATTGTCTGACCGTGTTTGTTCATGTATCCGCGCAGAATGGCGTGAGCATAGGGATTTCCGGTGCTCTTTACCTCCCAGCCGCGATATATGAACGTATGTGGGTGCTGGGCTGCGGTAATTGAGTTCATCATAACCGATATATCGCCGCCGGTGGGGTTTTTCATCCCTACAGGGATGTTAAGTCCGCTTGCGGTAAGGCGGTGCTGCTGGTCTTCGACAGAGCGCGCTCCCACCGCAACGTATGAGAGTATGTCCGAGAGGTAACGGTGATTTTCGGGGTAGAGCATCTCGTCCGCACAGGTGAATCCGGTTTCGTTAACGGCGCGCATGTGCAGGTTGCGGATAGCGATTACACCCTGCAATACATCTTCTTCTTTGCCCGGATCCGGCTGGTGCAGCATTCCTTTGTATCCGTCACCCGTTGTGCGCGGCTTGTTGGTGTATATACGCGGAACAATCATGATTTTGTCTTTCACCTCTTCGGCAAGGCTGCGCATTCTGGTTATATATTCCATTACGCTGTCCTCGTTGTCGGCGGAGCAGGGGCCTATTATCAAAACAAATCTGTCGGATTTTCCGGAAAAGATATCTTTCAGCTCATTATCGCGTTTTTCCTTAATTTTTTTTGCTTCTTCCGACAGCGGATATTGCTCCTTTATCTCCTTCGGTATAGGCAGTTTTCGTACAAATTCCATGTTCATTGTTCATATCCTCCTTGGTTGGTTATTTATTTGTCAAAGAATTTTCTTCTTCGCGAGGACTCGCGCATTATTTTTCTCATTTCTTCCACATTTTCGGTTTCCAGTGTTTCCTTTAACTGATTAAACTTGTTTATAAACAGATTCATCTGATTGAGCAGTGCGTCTTTGTTCGCCAAAAACAGCTCGCTCCACATTACATCATTTATTTTTGCAATGCGCGTCAGGTCGCGGAACGAGTCACCCGTAAATTCCTCCAGATGTTCGTTGTCGCTGCATGTCATCAGCGACACGGCAATGCAGTGCGTCAGCTGCGATAGGAACCCTATCATTTCGTCGTGTTCCTCCGGTGTGAGCACGGCAACGTTGGCAAATCCGAGCAACCGCCCGATTTCTTTGCATGTTTCAATAGCGTCGGGGGTGTTTTTTTCGGTTGGTGTTACAATGTAGTTCGCACCGATGAACATCTTGTCCGTGCTGTTTTCCACACCGAGCACCTCTCTGCCTGCCATCGGGTGAGCCGGTATAAATTCCGCTATCCCGTCGAGAAGCTCCTGAACCTTGTATACAACGCACCGTTTAACACCGGTAACGTCGGTAACCAAAGCGCCTTTTTTGATATAGCGGCGATTCTCGGTAATCCATTCAATAAAAGTGTGCGGATACAGCGCAAATATCAGCAAATCCGCTTCGCCTATCATATCGGTGTCTATCTCGGTGGTGCCGCTGTCAATTATTCCCTCGCGGAGCGCATAATCAACCGACGACTGTTCCTTTGTTATGCAGCTTATGCGGAATCCGAAGCGTTTCAGCGCCCGTGCATAACTTCCGCCGAGCAATCCCATTCCCACTATGAGTATTCTTTTATTTATATCTACTATCATTCAAGCACCGCCTTAATTCCGATTTTTTGTATTTCGTCAAAGTATGACGGAAAACTTTTTGCAACAGCCTCCGCTCCGTCAATTTCGCCGCCGATTCGGCTGAGCACGGCGGTGAGTGCCATTACTATCCTGTGGTCGTTGTGTCCGCTTAGCGGCTCTGCCGACTGCCTCAGCGGTCTTTTGTCTATCACCGCGCGGTTTTCAAACAGCGCCACGCTTGCTCCGAGTTTTTCAAGTTCGGTTTTCATTGCCGCGGCACGGTCGCTCTCTTTTATCCGCAGGCGCCGTATTCCGTCTATGACGGCTCCGTTTTCCATTGCCGCCAGCGCAAACAGTATCGGTGCCAAATCCGGGCAGTCCGATATGTCGATTGTCGGCGATTCTCTGCGCAGCTTTTTAAATAATTCCCGGTAGACTATATCGCCCTGGGCGGTGGAATCGTTTATTCCGAGTACCGTCACATTTCCACCGATATAGTTGAATGCGTGCAGATATGCCGCATTTGAGCAGTCGCCCTCTACCGTCACATTTTTTTCGGATAACTTTGAGCTGCGCACGGTGATTGTGTCTTTGTCAAATGTCACATCCGCTCCGAAATCGCTTAGCGCGTTCACCGTGAGTCCGACATACGGGCGGCTTTCAAAAGGCTGCGTCACATCAATCCGACTCTCGCCGCCGAGTATTGCAAGCGCAAAAAGAATCCCGCTTATAAACTGACTGCTCACACTTCCGTCGACGGTATATTGTCCGCAGGGGAGAGAAGCGTTTACGGTAAGGATGTTTCCGCTTTTTTCAAACACAAATCCGTGTTTTTCCGCCATGTCCTCATACACACCGAGGGGACGTTCAAACAGCCTTTGCGCTCCGGTAAAGTGTATCGTTTTTTCCGAAAGCATTGCAATGGGGATAAGGAATCGCAGTGTGCTTCCGCTTTCGCGGCAATTGAGAACTGCGTTGTCCGGAAATGAATTTATACCCGTGCCGGTTACGCGCACATCGGTTCCGTCGGTTTCGACATTTGCTCCGAGTGCCTTTATGCAGTCAATTGTTGCGCATATATCCTCCGACATTTCGATGTTGTGTATTGTGCTTGTTCCGCTTGCAAACGCGGCACAGATAAGGTATCGGTGTGCCATGCTTTTTGACGGCGGAGCACAGATTGTACCGCCTGCGGTTGATTTACTGATTATCGCTTTCATATATGTCCTCCGTGGGTGATGCAATATAGTCTGTTCCGAAACGCATTGCCAGCATATCGGATACGCACAGCGCGGCGAGAGAATCCGCAACGATTCTTGCACGGTGTACAATTGCCGGATCATGCCGTCCCTTGGCGCATATGTCGGCATTTTTCATTGTTTTGTAGTCTACTGTTTTTTGGGTTTTAAATATCGTCGGAGTCGGTTTGACGGCGCATCGCATGATAATCGGCATTGAATTTGTTATTCCTCCGTTTATACCGCCCATGTGATTTGTTTCGGTGTAGACTCTGCCATTTTCGGCACGTATTGCGTCATTCGATTCGCTTGCACGCATATCGGCGAGAGCAAAACCGTCACCGAACTCAACACCTTTCACAGCCGGTATGGAAAACATGGCATGAGACAGCACACTTTCCACACTGTCAAACCACGGTTCACCCAGTCCCGACGGCAGCCCGCATATCACTGTTTCCAGAATACCGCCCACGCTGTCGCCGTCGGAGCGTGCATCGAGAATAGCCTGTTTCATTTTTTCTTCGGCCTGTTCATCCAGAACGGCGAATTTCTTATTTAAAAGAGTTTCCGTATCTTTGAAATAATCTGTAAAATCTCTGTCGGATATACCCGCGCATTTTTTTACATGAGTGCCGATATATATTTTGCGCTCTTTAAGAGCCAATATCAGTATTGAACCTGCGGCAACAATCGCAGCCGTTATTCTGCCGCTGAAATGACCTCCGCCGCGTATATCCTGGAATCCGTGATATTTCATTTCGGCTGTGAGGTCGGCATGGCCGGGGCGCGCCAGGTGCGCCATGTCGCCGTAATCCGCGCTCTTTGTGTCGTTGTTCGGTATAAGAATTGTGAGCGGTGTTCCTGTGGTTTTTCCGTTCACCGTGCCGCTCGCTATGCAAAAGTTATCCTGCTCGCGCCGCGGTGTGGATATGCTTCCCTCCGGCCGCCTGAGTGACAGACAATGCGCAATAAAGTCTTTGTCTACCGTCAGCCCGGGGGCAATTCCGTCGAGAACCGCTCCGATGTATTCGCCGTGACTCTCGCCGAAAATTGTGAGCGTTACGGAGTTTCCGAATGTGTTTTTCATTTGTACACCGCCTTTACATATTTTTCAAGCTCGCTGCACCGGATTTTTCGTATCTCAAATGTTCCGGGTTCTTCACAGTAAATAATATCAATACTGCCGTTGTCTGCCTTTTTGTCGTGAACTGCGGCAGACATTATTTTATCGGCGTCTATATTTGCATGAGTCGGCAGTCCGGCATTATTAAGCGCTTTTATAATCCGCGGCCTCAGCCCGTCCGAACACATGGGGAGCATTCCGAGCGCCACACATTCGCCGTGAAGATACTCCGAAAGATTCGCCGCGCTTTCTATTCCATGACCTATGGTATGACCGAAATTCAGAATTTTACGCAGTCCCTGTTCTTTTTCATCCGCTGCCACCACATCGCGCTTTATCGTCAGCGCACGTGCAATAACTTTTTCTATATTTTCGGTCGGGTTTTCGTTTTCAAACAGCTCAAACAGTTCGGCATCGCTTGTTACCGCCATTTTAATTGCCTCGGCAAGTCCGTTTGATATTTGTCTCGGTGGCAAAGTTTTCAGCACATCGGGATCTATCAGTACTTTTTTCGGCTGGTAGAATGTTCCCACAATGTTTTTTACACCGTCTAAGTTTACCGCCGTCTTTCCGCCGACAGACGAATCAACCTGCGACAGGAGCGTTGTGGGAATGTTGTAAAAATCAATTCCGCGCATGTAGCACGATGCGGCAAAACCCGTGAGGTCTCCTACAACTCCGCCGCCGACGGCAACCGCCGCGTCATGCCTGGAAAAGTTATTTTTGAGCATTGTTTTCATCAGCATTTCAAAACACGATATTGATTTGCTTGCCTCTCCGCTTTCAACCGTAACCGTTACCGCGTTTTTGCACTGCGCCGCAACCGTTCGGCTGTACTGCGGCGGCACACCGCTGTCTGTTACCACAAGCACCTTTCTGTCAAGGTTAAGCTCATGCTCCGCATCATTCAGGCATCCGCGGCGGATTACTATATCGTATGGGTTATCCTTGAGTCCAACATTTATCACTGTCATAACTTTGCCCCCTCTGCAAATGTTCCGGCAATTTTCAGCCTGTCACAGCATTCTTTCAGTTCGTCAATCATTTTTTTGCCGTCGTCAGTGATGGCACTGCGGTCGGTTTCTATGTAAAAATAATATCGCCACGGGTGGTCTTTGAGCGGTCGGCTTCGGAGCACCGTCATATTGAATCCGTGTTTGCCGATAATGTTTATGGCTTTTGCAAGCGCTCCGGCAACATTGGACACGGTGAACATTATAACCGAGTTTGTATATGAGGCATTTTTTTCCATTACGCGTGATACAACGGCAAAACGCGTTGTGTTCACATTGCTTTTGTTTATATTGCGGTCAAGGATTTCGAGATTATACAGTTCGGCTGTTTCGGCGCTGGCTATTGCGGCGCATGTCTTGTCGCCGTTTTGGGCAACTTTCAGTGCGGCATATGCAGTGTTGCTCGCCTCGTGCTTTTCGAATGATTTTTCGCGGATATATTCCGCACATTGGTTTAATGCCTGTTCGTGGCTTATCACGGTTTTTACATCGTCTTTTGTTGCGCCTTTCACACCGAGCAGGTTCTGCATAACCTCCAGGCTGTATATTCCGTTAATGTACAGATTTCCGCCAAACAGCATATCGACAACGTTTCCGACTTCGCCGGCATAGCTGTTTTCTATCGGGAGAACCGCCGCGTCACACTCTCCGCTTTCCACTGACGAATATGCCGACTCAAAATCACTGTGCGCCACAAGCACGGCGTCGGGGAATATTCTTGAGGCAGCGATGTGAGCGAACGCCCCCGGGACTCCGGAATATGCTATTTTCAGTCCGCTTTGCAGGCGGTACTGATATTTTTTTGAAATATCCATGGTGTATTGCAAAAAGTCAATGTAATACTGTCGGTATACGCTGTTCTCTATATATGAACAATTGGCTTTAATCAGCTCTTTTTCGCGCTTTTCGTCCAATATCGGCAGTCCGTGTTCTTTTTTGTATTCAAACACCTGCTCCGCCGCTTCCATTCTTTTGACAAACAGTTCAGCCATTTGTTTGTCCACCGAATTAATTGTTTTTCTCGCGTTTTCAATACTGCTCATAATCTGCTCTCCTTTGTCCGTTTTGACGGTAAATAATTGCAACAAAAAACCTTGCTTGTGAAAGTTACAAGCAAGGCCGAAATATTACAGTATATTTATTTAATACACTTGACTTTATCAGCTTACATGTAACTTTTTCATACCAAAATAGGCATAGCCGAATGTAAAGACTACGCTAATAAAGTAATATGAAAAAGTACGCATGCACTGAGTCATTTGTATTTCCTCCAATTTGAACTTAAATTCATTCTACAGCATATTTCATAAAATGTCAATGGTTATTTTTCACATATATATTTTTTGAAAGGATTTGCCGATATGTGAATTTGCGTCAATTTTCCGCATTTTCTGCGTTTTCCGCATTCTTGCTTTCCGCGTATTCGTAGTAGTCGTCAAAAAGCGTTTTGACGAGAGCCATTACCGGAACGGCAAGAATAATTCCGAGCATTCCGAACAGTCCGCCGCCTACGGATATGCCGCAAAGAACCCAGAAAGGTTTAACCTCCAGCGCATTGCGGACAAGCTTCGGCTGAATGATATTTGCGTCAATCTGCTGCAAAACGGTGAGTGAAACCGCCACCCAGATACCCATTGAAATTGATGATGTAAATGCCGTGAGCAGTGCGGCAATAACCGTTGCCGTGATTGCTCCGAAATACGGTATCAGATTGAATATGCCGAGCAGAAGTGCCAATACCGGGGCATATTTTATCCGCATAACGACAAGAAGTGCAAATGCCAGCACAAATACAATACATGCGTCGGCAAGCTGGCAGTAGATGTATTTGTACATGATGCTGAAAGTGCGGTTGATGTACTTCATAATCACGTTTTTGCTTGTGTCGGGAAATATCAGATCGCCGACTCTGCGCACCGTGCGCATAAGTCCGGCGCGGTCGAGCAGAATATACACAGAGATGATTATGCTGAAAAACATGCTTATGATAAACTGCGACGCACGCATAACCCTGTTGAGATAGAGCTGGATATCGTCAAGACGGTATTTTGCAAGCAGGCTTGTAATGGATATTTTGTTTATCAGCGAATCGAATGTGTAATCGGCTATTGTGAGCTTCGACAGAAATTTCTGAACATTTACCGCAATTGATGGCAGCTGTTTGAAAAAATCCGACACACTCTGTATTATTGCCGGGATTATGAATGCTCCGAACGCACCGATTACCGCAAAAAACAGTGCATAAATCGCAAGCACTGCGAATCCGCGTCTGTGTTTTGAAAAGAATGATATTTTTGTACGACCGATACCGGCTTCAATTTTAACACACAGCGGATACAGTACAAATGCTATTACAAAAGCACACACAATCGGTGTAAACAGATTCAGAAAGTTTCCGATGTATTCCAGTATTTGTCCGAGACTGTCAAATGTTTTGTATACCGCAATAAGCAGCACACCGAGTATGAACAGTCCGATGTGTTTTTTTATTTCGTTATTTTTCACACGGATTTCCTCCTTTACTTTCAATTGACAGGCGTGCGTATTTCAGCAGCTCGTCTTTGGTGTTTGGAATTTTTTCGTCTGTCACGGCTTCGAGCAGAATGTTCAGCATTTTGCCGATATCCGTTCCGCACGCAATGTTGTTTGATATAATATCGTTTCCGTTCACATCAAGCTCGCCTATGCTGCAGCACAGATTGCATGAACGGATTTTTTTTAGTGAAGTGTTCATACCGTTGACATCATCTGCCGTAATGTCTTTGCATCCCGATTCAAAAAGTGATTTCAGCATAGCTGCGGATGTATTTGCCGTATCGTACCCGAAACGGCGGACAAGAGAGCGCACACGCGTTAATTCACCGCCGCGCACGGCTTTGCAGCACGCAATCGCATCGCGCACCGCGCGCAGTGTGGCATTGTCCGATTTTAAGCGGCGAAGCATATTTGCGGCAGAGTTATCTCCGCAGAAATACAGAAATGCGCCGAGCCGCGCGTTTACATCCTCGTCAACAGCGTCTGCCGCTTTTGTGGATATAGTGTAGCTTTCGGAGTCAAGCGCTGCCGTATCAGGAAAAATTATCCCGAATACATCGCGAAAGCCGGTGAGAATATTGTATATATTCTGTCCGCGCATAAGCTTTTTTATTTCGGACAGGATTCTCTCTGCAGCAATATTTTTCAGAAGCATTCTTTTGCTGTGTATTGCATTTGCGGTGGAGGACTCGATTTCAAATCCCAAAACAGCCGCAAACCTCAGCGCGCGCAGGATTCTGAGCGCGTCCTCGTCAAAACGCTGACCGGCATCGCCTACGCAGCGAATGATTTTATCGCTCAAATCTTTAGCCGAGCCGTACATATCGGCAATTCCCGAAGTCGGGTTGTATGCCATGGCATTAACGGTAAAATCGCGGCGCGCAAGGTCGTCCGCAAGGCTTGATGTAAACCGCACGCAATCAGGGTGACGGTTGTCCGTGTATGTTCCGTCTACGCGATATGTCGTGATTTCAATATGAAAGTGGTTTATCACCGCCGTTACCGTGCCGTGGGCAATTCCGGTGTCTATTGTTTTGTAATCCTTAAAAACGTTTTTGATTTCATCCGGCAGGGCATTTGTTGTAACATCGTAGTCGTGGGGGATTTCGCCGCGCAGCATATCGCGCACGCATCCGCCCACGGCATATGCCTCAAATCCGTTTTGTTCAAGGCAACTGATTGCCGTCTGCACTTCGGTCGGCAGTTTAATCATTTTTTGTCTGAAGTCCTTTGTCTATTATTGCGGCTATTTCGGAATAAAAATCTCCGGTGTTGTTTTTCAGGTAGCCGCACACCTTTTTTGCCCGTTCTTTCGAACCGACATACATTTCCAGATTGAGCATGGCAACGCCGCGTTCTTCAATGGTGAATTTAACCGAAAATTCGTTTTCGTTTATCGGGAAGTAGTCGGCGGTAACCTTGTTTCCGATTGCTTCTTTGTGATTTATCGACTCGATTTTTTCGCTCAGGCGCGACAAAATACTCCCCGGAATTTTATGCGAAAAAAATTCAAGCGTTTCTTCTCCGGACGGTGTAATGGAAAAAATATTCTCGCTGTCGGATGATATCTCGGACAAATTGCCGTTTTCAAGCAGGTCGGCAATATAACGTTCAAGCTCAAAATAATTCACGTTTGCCGATGATGATATCACATAGTCGAGCACGGTGTATGTTGCTTCCACCCGAAGCGATTTCACGGCGTAGAGGATAATCAGCTTGATTTCGTAGTCGGTGGGTTTGTATGTGTAGTTCATAAAATCAACCTCCGTCGTGTATTAAAAAACAACGCGGCTGTTTCCGGCCGCGTTACTGATTGCTTAATAAATCATTCAACTGTGTACGGTTTGAGCTCTTCCTCAAACTTTCCTGCGTCGTCGGTATGCGCTTCAACCGTTATTGTTTTCGTAAGGTCGAGGCTGAAAATACCCATTATTGATTTGGCATCGACAACATATCTTTCCGAAATAAGGTCGATATCAAACTCGTATTTGTTTACGATATTTACGAAATTTTTAACATCATTAATTGAGCTGAGCATGATTTTAAATGTTGTCATGATAATTACCTCCATAAGGTTAAATATTGAACGGGAACTCCCTGCCCGCTTAAAACAATTATACACCACAAAAATTTTTTAGTCAATTTATTTTTAAATGTATTGCAAAATTTTGTAAGTAGTGTATAATAAAGGCAGAACAATTTTAAGGAGTTTATATAATGAATACTGTGTCATTTTGCACGTTGGGCTGCAAAGTAAATCAATACGAAACCGAGGCAATGATGAATTTGTTTTCCAAGGCGGGTTACAAGGTGCTGTCTTTTGGCGAAAAATGTGATATTTACGTAATAAACACATGCACCGTTACCGGCATGGGCGACAGGAAATCACGGCAGATGATTCACCGCGCTCACCGGCTGAATCCCGATGCACTGGTGGTGGTTGCCGGATGTTATTCGCAGGTTTCTCCGGATGAGGTAAAAAAGATAGACGGAGTGGGACTTGTGGTCGGAACCGCCGAAAGAACGCAAATAGTTGAGCTTGCCCAAAGGGCGCTTGCGGAGCGAAAACAGCTTGTTTCCGTCGGCGACATAATGAAGAAAAAGGATTACGAGGATATGTGGGTTACGTCATATTCGTCACGCACAAGGGCATTTGTAAAGATAGAGGATGGATGTGTGGGATTCTGCACATATTGCATTATTCCGTATGCGCGAGGCCCCGTCCGCAGCCGCCCGCTTGACAGCATAAGGGAAGAAGTGGATTCCCTTGCAAAGAATGGCTACCGCGAGATTGTCCTCACCGGTATACATATTGCGTCGTACGGAAAAGACGGCGGCGGACATACCCTTTTGGACGTGATACGCGCCGTTTCCGAAACAGACGGTATCGAACGTATTCGTCTGGGCTCTCTGGAGCCGAGGATTCTTACGGAGGATTTTGTTTCCGAAATATCGAAAATCGACAAAATGTGCAATCACTTTCACGTGTCGCTGCAGAGCGGATGCGACGAAACCCTTGCGAGAATGAACCGCCGCTACACAACGGAGGAATACGCACAGGGTGTGTCGCTTTTGCGCAAATACTTTGATTTGCCGGCAATAGCTACCGACATAATGGTCGGATTTCCGGGGGAAACGGACGAAGAATTTTCAAAATCGCTTGAATTTATGCGGCGGATTAATTTTGCGGACGCGCATGTTTTTGCGTATTCCAACAGAAAGGGAACCAAAGCGGATAAATTTGAAGGTCAGGTTGACAGCCGCACAAAGGAAAAACGCAGCGCCGTTATGCAGGCGGCGGTAAACGAAATGGCAGATGAGTACAGAAAATCATACATAGGCAAAACGGTTGAAATACTTGCCGAACGTGAGGTATCTCCGGGAGTCTATGAGGGGCATATGACAAATTATATAAAGGTGCATGCAAAAGCCGGCCGCGATATTTCCAAAAAAATCGTTTCGGTCTGTATTGTCGGGCAAAACAAGGATTATCTTGAAGCGGAATGCCGCAGTGGCGAATGATGATGTCCGCAGACGGAAAAATACTTGACTGAAAGCATATGCAATGATATAATTTACTATAGTACAGTTTGAAGTTAGGAGTGTGGAATGTGAAGTTTATGAAGAAAATCCTCCGGATTTTCAATGATTATACATTAATAACTCCACTCTTCACTCTTCAAACTCCACGCTGAAATCAAATTTTACAATCAGCTAATAATATAATCAAATGGAGGTTGACAGTATGAACATTACAAATGATATTAAGTACGTTGGTGTAAATGACCACAATATTGACTTGTTCGAAGGACAGTTTGAGGTTGAAAACGGTATGGCATACAATTCGTATATTATAAATGACGAAAAAACAGCCGTTATGGATTCTGTTGACATCTCATTCGGCAGGGAGTGGGTTTCAAATATCAAATCACACCTCGGTGACAAAGCTCCCGACTATCTCGTTGTGCAGCACATGGAGCCGGATCATTCGGCAAGCATCGGAATGTTTCTGAAAGAATATCCCGACACTGCCGTTGTGTCAAATTCAAAGACATTTGCCATGATAGATAACTTTTTCGGAAAGGGCATATGCAAAAACACCGTTGAGGTGAAAGACGGCGACACGCTTTCGCTCGGAAAGCATACGCTTAAATTTGTATTTGCCCCCATGGTTCACTGGCCGGAGGTCATGGTTACCTATGACATGTGCGACAAGGTGCTTTTTTCGGCAGACGGATTCGGAAAATTCGGCGCGCTCGATACAGACGAGGACTGGGCATGCGAGGCGAGAAGATATTATTTCGGAATAGTGGGCAAATTCGGCGCACAGGTGCAGACATTGCTCAAAAAGGCGGCTGCACTCGATATAGAAAAAATATGTCCGCTGCACGGACCGGTTCTTTCGGAAAATCTTGAATACTATATCGGTTTGTACGACACATGGTCATCATACAGAGCGGAGTCCGACGGAGTGTGCATAGCGTATACATCGGTGTACGGAAACACAAAGTCGGCAGCCGAGTATCTTGCAAAAAAACTTGGCGAACTCGGATGCGAAAAAGTTGTGCTGAACGATTTGGCACGCTGCGATATGCACGAGGCAATGGAGGACGCTTTCCGCTATGACAGGCTGGTTTTGGCAACCACAACCTATAACGGCGGAATATTCCCGTTTATGAAACAGTTTATCGACGGGCTTACCGAACGCAATTATCAAAACAGAACGCTTGCTTTTATCGAGAACGGTTCATGGGCATCCACTGCCGCAAAGGTTATGAAATCCATGTTTGAAAAGAGCAAAAATATTTCGTATGCACAAAACTGCGTTACGATAAAATCGGCTGTTACAGACGAAAACAGAACTCAGCTTGAAATGCTGGCAAAAGAACTTACGACGTCTGAAAAAGGGGAATAATTTATGAACGAAAAATATGCCCGTCTTGCACAAAAGGCAGAGCGAATACTCAGGTATAATATTTGCAGCAGCGAGGATTTTCCGTGGGGAATGTCGCGCATGATTGAACCCGGCAAGGGCTGGGGTGGTATCTGGAACTGGGACAGCGCTTTTCACGCAATCGGAGTTTTAAACTTTGATGAAGAGCTTGCAAAAGAACAGATAACAGGCTTTTTGAAATTTCAGTGCAAAAACGGAATGACTCCGGATGTCATTTGGGAAAACGGCGAAATTGAGGACAGATTCAGCAAGCCGCCAATGCTTGCGTATGCCGCCATGCGAATCTGCCGCGCCGCGGGTGATACGGAGTTTGCGAGACAGGTATATCCCGCCCTTGCAAGGGATATGCAGTATCGGTGTGAAACGCGCTGCACGGGCGGACTGTTTCATTATGACGCGGACAGAAGCGACGGATGCGACGACAAGGAATATGAAAAACGCGTGTGCTATGAATCGGGGTGGGATAATTCAATACGTTTTGACAACGGCTGCTCCGATTTATATGCGGTTGACCTTAACTGTTTTACCGTTATGGCATATGATTCTCTGGCTTACATTGCCGAATTTATCGGCGAGGACGGCTCGAAATGGAAGAAGATGTCGGCAGAACTTTCGGAAAATATCCGAGAACGTCTGTTCGATGATGAAATCGGTGCATACTGCGACTGTAACTGCAAAACCGGCAAATTTACCGGTGTGCTTTCTCCGGCTTCGTTTATGCCGCTGTATGCCGGGATTGCCGACGAAAAGAGCGCGGAGTGCATGAACGAAATTGCACGGAAACATTTTTTGCCGGCAATGCCCACGGCTGCATATGACGATTCGGAATTTTCAAACGATTACTGGCGCGGACCGTGCTGGCTTAATGTTGCGTATTTTGCCGCAAAGGGATTGAAAAACTACGGATTTTCGGAAACAGCGGACACCATACGCGATACAATCCTTGATTTTGTTTTCCGTGACGGTGAATTTATTCATGAAAATTACGACGCTGTCAGCGGAAAAGGTCTGTGCTGTGACCATTTTTCGTGGAGCAGTGTTTTTGTGCTTGAATTTATACATAATTTTTAAACGCAGACACAGCATTTATGCGAATTCGGATGGGTGAAATTTATGAAGAGAGATACATTGTTTCGTGAATTCGGTGATTTAACGGTTTTTTATTCGGATTGGGACAGCTGCAAACCGGGGCACAGGCATTCATACGAGCTTGTGAATGAATTTCTCATTCACTACATACACAGCGGAAAGGGCACGTTTTACTGTGACGGCAAGGCATACAATCTCTGTGCCGGGCAGGCTTTTCTGATTGCCGAAAAGCGAGGGGTGTATATTGCCGACCGCGCCCAACCGTGGACGTATTCGTGGATTAGATTTTCCGGCGAAACGGGCAGAAGATTTTTGCGGACGCTTAATCTGTCATCCGATAATCCGATATACACAACCGAAAATCATGACTCAGTTATGAACTGCCTGAAACGGATAAATGCCACCGTAAAGAGTGAAAACGAATTTTTGATTCACGCAGTGTTTCTGGAACTGTTCGGAACAATGGTGAGGTTCAGCGCAAACGAAACTTTTTCGCCGCGCAATGCTGCCGATGAATTTATTGATAAATGCAAAAGCTTTTTGCTGACAAATTACGAAAAAAAGATTACCGCCTCCGACCTTGCCGACGCGGCAGGGGTTGAGTATTCATACCTTTTTCGCCTGTTCAAAAAAAATCTCGGTGTAAGCCCGGGAAATTATATTATAGATTTTAAACTCGACAAGGCGGCCGCAATGATTCGCGAATTCGGAAGACCTGTCGGCGAGGCGGCAGCGGCAGTCGGCTATGACGACAGAGTGGCTTTTTCGAAGCTTTTTAAAATGCGCTACGGTGTTTCGCCGTCGGTTTATGCGGGATATGAGAATTGATTTTATACATATTTCACTATTACTTATTACTTTCCAAAAAATCGACATATCTTAGTGAAGAGCGAACAGTGAATAGTGAAAAAGTAAAAAATCGACAAGCACTATCGTACTTGTCGATTTTTTGGTAGCGGCAGACGGATTTGAACCATCGACACTGCGGGTATGAACCGCATGCTCTAGCCAACTGAGCTATGCCGCCGAAAATGAGCTGTTGTCACAACGACTTAACTATTATATTATATTTTCAAAAAAATGTCAATACTTTTTTTAAAAAAAATCAAAAAATAAAAAATGTATTGTAAACTGCGAAAAATTGTGTTACAATAGATACCAGGGTTCAAACGAACCGAAACTAATCGGACAGGCGGTAATGCTTGTCTGCGAGGATGGAAATAACATGAAAAAAATAGTTACGGTGCTTTTGGCTTTGACAATTGCCGTCACTGCATTTTCCGGATGCGACAAAAAAAGAGTTTATAAACTCGATGACGGAAGTGTTGTATCTTTAAAAGGCGGCAGGGTTAAAGAAAAGGTAAAAAAGGAGGACGGACGAATGGTTTCTTACAGTTCGGATGATGTTAAAGTAAAGGTTGAAATGGAGGACGGCGGAGTATTTGTTATGGAATTGTATCCGCAGTATGCTCCGGAAACGGTGGAAAACTTTTTGAATCTCGCCGATGACGGATTTTACGACGGACTCACGTTTCACAGAATAATACCCGGTTTTATGACTCAGGGCGGCGATCCCGAGGGAACGGGAATGGGCGGCTCCGGGACAAATATTCACGGCGAATTTAAAAACAACGGATTTTCACTCAACACATTAAAACATGAACGCGGTACCGTTTCCATGGCGCGTGCAATGGATCCCGACAGCGCGAGCAGTCAGTTTTTTATATGCTTTGAACCGGCAAACTATCTTGACGGCGATTATGCCGCATTCGGAAAAGTCGTTTACGGAATGGACGAGGTGGATACAATGGCAGAGGTTGCAACCGACGCAAATGACAAACCGCTTACGCCTGTTGTTATGAAAAAAATGACCATTATCACCGATGATGAGTATAAAAATATGTCGAAATAGTAAAAATAACCAATATATTTTAAAAAAACATTTATAAAATTATGTTAAATTTTTAACAACAAGTCTTGCATAAAATGTGATTTTATAGTAAAATATAACATAGCTTGAAATTATATTTTCATGTATTCTAAGGAGGTTTTTTAAAATGGCAGTAAAAGTTGCTATTAATGGTTTTGGCCGTATAGGCCGTTTGGCATTCAGACAGATGTTTGGTGCAGAGGGTTATGAGATTGTTGCAATCAACGATCTTACAGATCCCAAAATGCTTGCTAATCTCTTAAAGTACGATACAGCTCAGGGTGGCTACTGCGGCAGAATCGGCGAAGGTCTTCACACAGTTGAAGCCGGCGAAGGTTCAATCACTGTAGACGGCAAGAAGATTACAATCTATGCAGAAAAAGACGCAAAGGATCTTCCCTGGGGCGAAATCGGCGTAGATGTTGTACTTGAGTGCACAGGTTTCTATTGCTCAAAAGAAAAATCACAGGCTCATATTGATGCCGGTGCAAAGAAGGTTGTTATTTCCGCTCCTGCCGGAAAAGACCTTAAGACAATCGTGTTCAGCGTAAACGAGAACACACTCACAAAGGACGATACAATCATTTCGGCTGCATCGTGCACAACAAACTGCCTCGCTCCCATGGCAAAGGCTCTTAATGATTATGCACCCATTCAGTCGGGTATTATGTCAACAATCCATGCATACACCGGTGACCAGATGATTCTTGACGGTCCGCACAGAAAAGGCGACCTCAGAAGAGCAAGAGCCGGCGCTGCAAACATAGTTCCGAACTCAACAGGCGCTGCAAAGGCAATCGGCCTTGTTATCCCCGAGCTCAACGGCAAGCTCATCGGTTCGGCACAGAGAGTTCCTGTTCCCACAGGTTCAACAACAATTCTTACAGCTGTTGTTAAGGGCACAGACGTTACTGCAGACGGTATCAACGCTGCAATGAAAGCTGCTGCTTCCGATTCGTTCGGTTACAACGAAGATCCGATCGTTTCTTCCGATGTTATCGGCATGAGATACGGCTCACTCTTCGACGCAACACAGACAATGGTTTCCAAGATTGCGGACGACCTCTATGAGGTACAGGTTGTTTCCTGGTATGATAACGAGAATTCGTACACAAGCCAGATGGTTAGAACAATCAAATATTTTGCAGAACTCAACTAATTTTGACTGTATGCAATATGCAGAGGGACACGGTTTAGGCCGTGTCTCTTTTTTTAATAAAAGACCGCATATGTGCCCTCCCGGCAAAACAAACAAAATAATTACAAAAAAATTTAAAAAAACTTATGTGATATATCTTGACAAATTATGATTTAGGTGTTAATATATGCATATAGACGATGACGTTTATCTTTGGGTATGGTGTACCCACAGGTAAGCGTCTTTTTTTATGAAACGAAAGGGAGTTTGTACTATGAGGCTTACAGAGGGTGAAATCAGAATTCCGTCGGGGTGCGCTATTTCGGCTGTTATTGCAAAAGACGGTGAAAGAATGACAGGCGAAAAAATTATCGAGAGCATGCGCCCCATGCACGACCGCTCAAACGGATTGGGCGGCGGATTTGCCGGCTACGGCATTTATCCGGAGTACAAAGATTTTTATGCTTTGCACATTTTTTACAACGATGTTATATCACGCAATACCTGTGAGGCTTTTTTGAAGGACAGTTTTGAAATTGTCCGCTCGGAAAACATCCCCACACGCAAGCACAAGAACATAACCGACGAACCGCTCATATGGCGGTATTTCGTGTCGCCGCTTTCGTCGGTGCTGGCAAGAATGCAGCTGGACGAAAAGGAATATACCGCGCGTATTGTGATGAAAATAAACACCGAGATAAAAGGCGCGTATGTTTTCTCCAGCGGAAAAAACATGGGCACGTTCAAGGCTGTCGGATTTCCGGAGGATGTCGGTGAATTTTACAGGCTGGAGGAATACAGGGCATACAGCTGGACGGCACACGGCAGATATCCCACAAACACACCCGGATGGTGGGGCGGCGCGCATCCGTTCGGACTGCTCGATTATACAATCGTTCACAACGGGGAAATATCGTCGTACGACGCAAACCGCAGATTTATAGAAATGTTCGGCTACAAATGCACTTTGCAGACCGATACCGAGGTAATTACATACATAGCGGATTATCTGATGCGCAAACAGGGGCTGACGCTTAAAGAAACGGCAAATGTAATAGCTGCGCCTTTCTGGAGCACAATTGAGAAAAGCAGCGACCGCGAAAAGCTCAAATACCTGAGGTGCATGTATCCGAGTCTGTTGATTACGGGGCCGTTTTCAATCATACTCGGATTCAACGGCGGACTTATGGCGCTTAACGACAGACTTAAGCTCCGCAGTATGGTTGTCGGCGAAAAAGGTAACAAGGTGTATATTGCAAGCGAAGAAGCGGCAATACGCACAATGGAACCGGACGCTGAAAACATATACTCCCCGGCAGGCGGTGAGCCTGTAATTATCAAGGTAAAGGAAGGTGCTTTTTGATGAGCATTAATTACATATATCCCGAATTTGAGGTTGTGCGCAATCCCGAACGCTGCATTCGCTGCCGCGTTTGCGAGAGGCAGTGCGCCAATGAAGTTCATCTGTACGACAAAAACAGCAACAAAATGATAAGCGACGAATCAAAGTGCGTAAACTGTCAGCGCTGCGTGTGCCTGTGTCCGACGCGCGCTCTGAAAATTGTTAAAAGCGACTGCCGCCTGCGCGAAAATGCCAACTGGGCAGACGACACAATCAAGGAAATCTACAAGCAGGCAGACAGCGGCGGTGTGCTGCTGTCGTCAATGGGCAATCCGAAACCGCTGCCGGTGTATTGGGACAAAATCCTCATAAATGCGTCGCAGGTAACGAACCCGTCGATAGATCCTCTGCGCGAGCCTATGGAGACAAAGGTTTTCCTCGGCAAAAAAGGCTGCAAACCCAAACGCGACAACGAGGGCAATCTGGTGTGCGACATGCCGCCGCAGCTGGAGCTTTCGATGCCGGTGATGTTTTCGGCCATGAGCTACGGCTCAATAAGCTACAATGCGCACGAATCCCTCGCACGGGCGTCGAAAGAGCTCGGAATATACTATAACACAGGCGAGGGAGGTCTGCACGAGGATTTCTATGTATACGGCGAAAATACGATTGTCCAGGTGGCGTCCGGAAGATTCGGCGTTCACGAGGATTATCTCATGGCAGGAGCTGCCGTGGAGATAAAAATGGGGCAGGGCGCAAAGCCCGGTATCGGCGGACACTTGCCGGGAACGAAAATTGTCGGCGATGTGTCGCGCACAAGGATGATACCCGAAGGTTCGGACGCGATATCGCCTGCGCCGCATCATGATATATATTCAATAGAAGATTTGCGCCAGCTGGTGTACTCGCTCAAAGAGGCAACACGCTACACAAAACCGGTTATTGTCAAGGTTGCCGCAGTGCACAATATAGCCGCCATTGCCAGCGGTATAGCGCGCAGCGGAGCCGATATTATAGCGATAGACGGTTTCCGCGGCGGAACGGGAGCCGCTCCCACAAGGATACGCGACAATGTTGGAATCCCGATAGAGCTTGCCCTTGCGGCTGTGGATCAGAGACTGCGTGACGAGGGAATCAGGGACAATGTGTCACTGGTTGTCGGCGGAAGCATCCGCAGTGCTGCCGATGTTGTCAAGGCGGTTGCGCTCGGAGCCGATGCATGCTATGTTGCGTCGGCGGCGCTCATTGCCATGGGCTGCCACCTGTGCAGAACATGCCAGAGCGGCAAATGCAACTGGGGAATAGCTACCCAGCGCCCGGAACTTGTAAAGAGGCTCAATCCCGATATAGGGAGCCGCCGCCTTGTAAACCTTATGACGGCGTGGAAACACGAGATAAAAGAACTCATGGGCGGTATGGGTATAAACTCAATAGAAGCACTGCGCGGAAACAGACTGATGCTCCGCGGAGTCGGACTAAACGGAAAGGAGCTTGAGATACTGGGTATCTCTCACGCAGGAGAATGAAAAAGATATATGTAAATGAAAAATGGTGTCTCGGATGTCACCTTTGCGAATATAACTGTGCATTTGCCGCAAGCGGAGAGAATAACATGGCGCTCGCGCTGATGGACAGAGAAATTCATCCGAAAATTCATGTTGAGGACGACGGTAAGATTATGTATGCGGTTTCGTGCCGCCACTGCGACGATCCGATTTGTGTAAAATCGTGTATTTCCGGAGCGCTGTCGAAGACAGACGGCGTTGTTAAGATAGACAAAAACAAGTGTATCGGCTGCCTTACCTGCGTTCTTGTGTGCCCGTACGGAGCACTCACCGAAAACGAAAACAAGGCCGTGACCAAGTGCGAGCTGTGCACGGACAATAAATGCGGCGAACCCGCATGCGTAAAGGGTTGCCCGAATAACGCAATATGCTTTGAGGAGAGATAACTATGAACAGGTATGTTATAATAGGCGGCGGTATAGCGGCGCTCGGATGTATAGACGCACTTATCGGCGCAGACGATAAATGCAGCATAACCGTTGTTTCCGAGGAAAATACCACACCGTATGCACGTCCGCTGATATCGTATTATCTTGAGGGAAAAACGGATTTCGACAAAATGCAGTACCGCACGGCGGATTTTTACGAAAAAAACAATATTGAATTTCTGACCGGTGAAACGGCTGTGTCGATAGACGGTAAGACAGTTGTGTGCAAAAGCGGCAGAAAAATTGAATTTGACAAGCTGCTTGCGGCGACCGGTTCGTCACCCTTTGTGCCGCCGTTTAAAGGACTTGAAAAAGTAAAAAACAAATTTTCGTTTATGACCGAACAAGACGCTCTTGACATAGAACAGGCAACAGACGGCGATTCCGATGTGCTTATCATAGGCGCAGGACTGATAGGACTCAAATGTGCCGAGGGACTTTGCAAAAGAGTGGGACATATTACCGTGTGTGACCTTGCAGACCGTGTGCTGCCGAGTATTTTGGACGCCGACTGCGCCGCAATTGTGCAGCAAAAACTGGAGGACGCCGGCATAGAGCTTATGCTCGGAGACAGTGCAGAAGAATTTTCACAAAACAGTGCGGTGATGAAAAGCGGAAAAGAAGTGCATTTTGATGTGCTTGTGCTTGCCGTCGGAGTTCGGCCGAATCTGTCGCTGCTCGAAGGCATCGGTGCAGAAATCGGGCGCGGAGTTATCGTAAATGACAAATGCGAAACATCGGTACCCGATGTGTATGCCGCAGGGGATATAACGGAAAGCCGCGATATTTCGAGCGGAGAAAACAAGGTTATGGCAATACTCCCGAATGCATACATGGAGGGGTATTGCGCCGGAGTGAATATGTCGGGCGGAGATAGCAAATTTGACAACAGGATTCCGATGAATTCAATCGGATTTTTCGGGTATCACATAATGACTGCCGGCAGCTATGCCGACGGCGATATGTACGAGCAAAGGGACGGCGATTCGGTAAAGAGGCTGTTTACAAAAGACAACAGGCTCGTGGGCTTTATGCTCCTAGGCAATGTTGAAAGAGCAGGAATATATACCTCGCTTGTGAGGAATTCCACACCGCTCGACACTGTTGATTTTGAAAAACTGAAAATTAATCCGTCACTTTTAGGATTTAGTGATAAATACCGTAGAAAAAATCTCGGAGGTGTGTTATAATGATAATAAATGCAGCAGAGCTTGACTTTAAGATGCTGAACAGTGCGCTCCGCAGCGCACCGTCGAATGTGCAGATTGTCGGATGTATGGGGCAGAGGTTCATAGCTTCGGGATTTAAGGACAAGAGAATAGAAATTCACGGAATACCGGGCAATGCCCTCGGCGCATATCTGAACGGAGCACGTATCATTGTAAACAGCAACGCTCAGGACGCTGTCGGCGACACCATGAACGACGGCGAAATCATTGTCGGCGGAAATATCGGCGACGCGGCGGGATACGCAATGCGCGGCGGCAGAATAATGATAAAGGGGAATGCCGGATACCGCGCCGGAATCCACATGAAAGCGTACAAAGACAAACATCCGACTCTTGTTATAGGCAAGGCGGCAGGGAGCTTTTTGGGCGAATATCAGGCAGGGGGAACGATAATCGTACTCGGAATTGACATAGGCAGAAAAAATATCGTGGGTAACTTTCCCTGCACGGGAATGCACGGCGGAAAGATGTTTCTGCGCTCCGACTGCCGTGGCATAGACTTTCCGAAACAGGTGAATGTCCGCCCGGCGCAAAAGGAGGATATCGACGAGATACGGCACGATGTTTCGGATTTCTGCGCGGCTTTCGGCTACGATGCGCAGCGTATTCTGGATTCGGAATTTACTGTGGTGACGCCCGATACAAAGAACCCGTTCAAGCAAATGTATGTTGCAAACTAAAAGAAAGCGAAGGTAATATTTATGATGTATTCCGCAAAAGAGGTTATGCAGTACATCCGCGAGGAGGATGTCAAGTTTATTCGTTTGGCTTTTTGCGATGTATCCGGCAGTCAGAAAAACGTTTCGGTTATGCCATACGAAATTCAAAAAGCGTTTGACTCCGGTATCGGAATAGACGCGTCGGCTATCTACGGCTTTGGCGGCGAGGTGTATTCGGATTTGCTCCTGCACCCCGATCCGTCCACAATATCGGTTTTGCCGTGGCGGCCGGAGCACGGCAAGGTTATCAGAATGTTTTGTTCGATTACCCATCCGGACGGCAGACCTTTTGAATCGGATTCGCGCCGTATACTCAAAAATGCCGTTAAATCGGCTATGGCACGCGGATACACGTTTTCTTTCGGCGCGGAGATAGAGTTTTATCTGTTCAAGACCGATGAAAACGGCAATCCGACAAGCGAACCTTTCGACAATGCCGGATACCTTGACATAGCTCCGATGGACAAAGGCGAAAATGTCCGCCGCGAAATATGCCTTACGCTCGAAAAAATGGGAATACGTCCGGAGTGTTCGCACCACGAGATGGGGCCCGGACAGAACGAGATAGACTTTCTGTTTTCCGATCCGCTCACTGCGGCGGACAACGCGGTCACATTTCTGTCTGTTGTGCGCACAATTGCCGCGCGAAACGGTCTGTATGCCGATTTTTCGCCGAAACCGATTGAGCAGTGCGCCGGAAACAGCTATCACATAAATATGTCGATTAAGAGCACGGGCGATGACGGCGACTGCCTGCCGTATGCCATAGCCGGTATAATGAACAGAATATCGGACGCCACGGTATTCTTTAATCCCACGGAGGATTCGTACAAACGGCTCGGAAAATGCATGGCGCCGAAGTATATTACATGGTCGCCGGAAAACCGCTCTCAGCTTATACGAATCCCGGCGGACAGAGGTGAGTACAGACGGCTTGAACTGCGTTCGCCCGATCCGTGCACAAATCCGTATATTGCATATGCAATTTTGATATATTCCGCACTTGATGGATTGGAAAACCGCGAACTTCCGCCCGACGCGTCGAATTTTAATCTGTATGCGCTGAGCGCCGAGGAGGAATCAAAATTCAAGCGTCTCCCCGAGAGTCTCGGCGAAGCGAAAAAACTGGCTGCCGCAAGCGAATTTGTAAAAAAGATTCTGCCGCAGAATGTAACGGATACTTATTGCAAATAAACTCGGGGAGTGATAGAACTTGATATTTAAAGAATACACTTACAGTGTCCTTGCGGTATCATCTTCGGAAAAATTTGTCTCACAGCTTGCACCCATGCTCCCCGAAAACAAATTCGGGCCGATTCATTCGGCAAAAAGCGTGGGCGAGGCGCGCCGCATACTGTCGGAGCGCAGCTATGATACCGTTTTTATAAACACTCCGTGCTCCGACGAATTCGGAACTCGGCTTGCAACGGATATTGCGGCTGATTCAAAGAGCGGAGTTTTGCTGTTTGCCAAAGGCGATGTATATGATGAGGTTGTGGCAAAGGTCGGTGATTACGGCGTGCTGGTTCTTGCAAAACCGCTTTCGCGGGGACTTCTTTTTCAGGTGCTAAACCTGCTCTACGCTGTTCAGGAAAGATTCAGAACGCTGGAGAAGAAGGCTGTGTCGCTTGAAGACAAAATGGAAGAAATCCGAATTGTCAATCACGCAAAATGGGTACTTATTAAAAACATGAACATTTCCGAGGACGAGGCGCACCGGATAATAGAAAAACAGGCAATGGACATGAGGAAGTCGAAAAAAGAAACGGCGCTCGGAATAATTAAAACATATGAGTAGGTGACCGCAATATGAAATTTACAAAAATGCACGGTTTGGGGAATGATTATTTATATGTATACGGCTGTATTCCGGATAACCCGGGGCAGCTTTCGGTAAAGCTTTCCGACAGGCATTTCGGTGCAGGCTCGGACGGTATGATATACATATTGCAGTCGGATATTGCCGATTTTAAAATGCGCATATTCAATGCCGACGGCAGCGAGGCAAAGATGTGCGGCAACGGCATCCGCTGTGTTGGAAAGTATGTTTATGACAAGGGTTACACTGACAAAACGGAGATAACCGTGGAAACACTGTCGGGGATAAAGCGGCTTTTGCTTACCGTGTCCGATTCGTGTGTGAGCTCGGTTACCGTGGATATGGGAAAGGGCATTGTGTCCGATGATGTTTGTGTTTGTGCTGCCGGGAAAGATATAACGCTCACCCCGGTGTCAATGGGCAATCCGCATGCGGTTTCGTTTTGCAGCGGTTCTCCCGGGGACATGCCGGAGGTTTTCGGAAGCACAATAGAAAATAATGCGTTATTTCCGGGCGGAGTGAATGTGGAATTTGCGGCCGTTTGCGACAGAACGCATATCAGAATGCGTGTATGGGAGCGCGGCAGCGGTGTGACTCTTGCATGCGGAACGGGAGCGTGCGCCACGGTGTGTGCCGCGATATCGCGCGGACTGTGTGATTTTGATGTTCCTGTCGAGGTGGCGCTCGACGGCGGAACTCTTATAATAAGTGTTGACAGGGAATACAATGTTACTATGACAGGTACGGCCGAATTTGTATATGAGGGGGAATATCCATGCTTAAAATAAACGAAAACTACAAGAATCTGAAGGATTCATATTTGTTTTACAATATCGAGCAGCGTATTGACAAATACGAGGCGCATAATCCCGGTAAAAAGCTCTACCGCCTCGGGATTGGCGATGTAACACTGCCGCTGTGCCCGATTGTTATAGACGCGCTCAAGGCGGCTGTGGAGGATCAGGCGCACAAAGAAACTTTTCGGGGGTATCTTCCGGAGTGCGGAGCGCCTTTTTTGCAGGAGCGGATTGCGTGGTATTATTCCAAGCGCGGAGTGCAGCTTGATTTGGACGAAATATTCATTTCCGTCGGCGCTGCCGATGAACTTGGGAATATTCTCGATTTGTTCGACAAGTCGAGCAAGGCGCTCATTGTTGAACCCACATATCCGGCTTATGTTGATTCGAATATAATGGCAGGCCGCGAGATAATTCACCTGCCGTCGGGAATAGACAACGGCTTTTTGCCGATGCCGTCGGACGGTATGGACGCGGATATAATTTACATCTGCTCACCGAACAATCCCACCGGAGCGGTGTACACGGCAGACGGACTGAAAAAGTGGGTAGACTTTGCGCGCTCGCGCGGGGCCGTCATTTTGTTTGATGCGGCGTACGAGGCATTTATCGAGGACGAAACGCTTCCGCACAGCATATTTGAGATAGATGGTGCGAAAGAATGTGCAATAGAGATTTGCTCGCTGTCCAAAACAGCCGGTTTTACCGGAACAAGGCTCGGCTATACAATAGTTCCGAAAGCGCTTGAACGCGGCGGCTCAAATCTTAATAAAATGTGGATTCGCAACAGAACCACCAAATCGAACGGTGTGTCGTATATTATTCAAAAGGGTGCGGCTGCGGTTTTCACGGATGAGGGGCGGCGCCAGATTCAAAAAAATATAGATGTGTACAAATCCAATGCGCGCACACTTATGAACACGTTCGACAGCCTCGGAATATGGTACACCGGCGGAAAGAACGCTCCGTATGTTTGGATTAAATGCCCGAACGGTATGTCGAGCTGGGATTACTTTGACCTCTTGCTGAACGAAATTCAGGTTGTGGGAACTCCGGGTGAGGGGTTCGGAAAGTCCGGAGAGGGTTATTTCAGATTCTCCATGTTCGGCGATCCCGATGACACGGCAGAAGCGGCAAAGAGAATTTTGAACCTGCAAATGTCAAATTGCTCCTCCGACTCATGCCTGTGAGAACGTGCGGAGACTTGTAATCACTTACAAAATCATTCATTACGTGCCGGAAAAATGCCGCGAAATCATCG
>CAKSIN010000004.1 GCA_934463115.1 uncultured Clostridia bacterium | reverse complement strand
AAATTCCGACAATCATCATTCAATAAGATACTGGACAATTCCGGCGGTGGCAATGAGTACACAGGAATTTGGAAGCACCGGTTTTCGTTTTGTAAAAATCAGCGCCGTTGATGGCGACATTATGTTGTCTTCGGTTAAAGCGGTACTGAAAATAAGAAATTTGGAATACAAGGGTTCGTTTGAATGCAACGACGATCTGCTTAATGAAATATGGAAAACGGGCGCGTATACCGTTCATCATGAAAAAGAAAAAATGTGTCGGGATTATATAAAAAAAGATAACTCCGCTGCAACAGGAACAGCGTTAATAGAGGTCAGCAGTGAAACTGCGGAAAACAGAATCATTGTTATCAAGGGTGTTTGCGATAATGTTTCGTCGGAGGATATTTTGGCGGCAGAGAAGGAATTTGAAAAATGCGATGTGGTGTTGACTCAGCTGGAGACAAATATTGAGTCTGTTATAAGTGCAAAAAAACTTGCTCAAAAATATAACAAAGTATTCATTCTTAATCCCGCACCTTTTCAGAATATTCCCAAGGAACTCTTTGACGGAACGGATTATATAACTCCGAATGAGACAGAAGCGGAGTTTTTTACCGGAATACCGGTCACGGATGTTGAATCGGCAAAAAAATGCGCAAATGCATTTCACGGCATGGGAGTGAAGAATGTAATAATAACATTGGGTGTAAAGGGCGCATATTACTCGGGATGCGGAAACGAATTTCTTGTTCCGGGAATCAAAGTCGGCGCTGTTGATACGTCGGGAGCCGGAGACGCATTTAACGGCGGATTTGCAGCTGCTGTTTCCGAAAATGCCGATATCAGGTCGGCACTGCAGTTTGCAAACTGCACCGGGGCACTGTCTGTTACAAGACGCGGAACAGCACAGGCTATGCCTGTGTATGAGGAAATATCCGCTTTGATGATGAAAACATACAACACAACATTATGACAGGCAACGTTCTGGATGTTGTTAAATAAGGTAAACAATTTGAAAAGGAGCAAAATTATGTCGCTAAAAAACATCTGGGGAAAAGATAAAAACGAAAACTTTTTCAGAAAAAAGGTAAATATAAAAACACTGTCCGAAAAGGCATATGCAAGGATATATGTTGACACGGGCTACGAACTTTTCATAAACGAAAGATTCGTTGCCGCTGTTGACGAATGGAGCAACACACGCGACTACGAGGTGTCAAAATTTTTGAGAGAGGGCACAAATACAATAGCCGTTCACGCATTGAACCACGCAGGACACAGAGGTTTTGCATTTGAACTTGCTGTCGGCAGCAAAAGTATTTTGACATCGGACGGCTCGTGGGTTACATATCCAAAGGAACGCTGGGGCTGGTATTTGAATGACTATGACGATTCAGCGTGGGAAAGTGCGTATGTTCTCGATATGAGTGCAGCCGGTCAGCCGCAGTGGCATACTTTGCCCGGCAGTGATTCGGACAGGGTTATACCTGCGCTTGATTGCTCGCAGTTTTTTGGCGGAGCGATTCCGAAAACGTGCACATCTCCGTACTATGATAATAAATTAAAGGCTGATTACAGACACAGTGAAGAAGTTGTAAATCTTTTGGGAGATGAATACAGAGAATATGTTTCGTCCGCAACTTTGCCGCAGATATGCAGCGATTGTGCCGTTATATCGGCAAAAGGCATCGAAGATACCAATCACGTTATAATAAATAATACGCAGAGGTATACAGGCCCCGAATTTGTTATTGATTTTAAGTGTGAGGTTTCGGGATATTTCAGAATGAAGATAAATTCCGAAAAATCTGTTTCATTCCGATTGTATTACGGTGAAACAATAAACGAAGCTCTGAGCGAACCCTCACGCGATGTTTGCCAGAACAGAATGCTCAGGGAGGAATACCGGGTATTTGGCGGCGAAACGGAATTTGAGTCGCGCATGAGAGTGGCATTCCGCTATGTGCGTGTGGAATTTTTTGACTGCGAAGCATCGGTTGAAGTATGCGGATTTTCGGTTCGCACAAGGCTCTATCCGGTGGCAAAGAGGGGATATTTTTCATGCAGCGGCGCGGATATGAACAAAGTGTGGAGAATGGGCGAAAAGACTCTGCACCTGTGCATGCAGGAATACTATCTGGACGCTCCGAAAAGAGACCGTTTTTTGTGGACGGGCGATACCCGTCTTGAAGCGCTCATAAATTATCACACATTTGCGGACACAAAACTTTTTGAATTTTGCTGGGATGAACTCAGCCGTGTTCAGTATCCGAACGGAGCAATACCGTCGGCATACGGCGAGGGAAATTCAATATTGTGGGATTATGGGGCATGGTACGTAATAGCGTTTTATGATTATCTGATGTACACGGGGAAACGCGATTTTGTGATAAAACACAGCAAAAATATTTACCGTGCCGTTGATTTTCTTTCTTCACTTGCAGGTGATGACGGTCTGATAAATGTGCCGAAAAATCCGCTCGGTGATTTATGGATGGTTGAACTTAACGAATATGTCGGGGTGGATCCGTATCTTAACGAACTTTATATGCGCAGTGTAAAAACGGCTGAGATTACCGCAGATCTTGCGGCAGACGAAGATATGCGGCAAAAGTATTCCGAAATTGCGGAAAAGATAAGAAAACCGCTTGAAAATCTTCTGAAAACGACGGATATTGTTGAAACATTTGACACAACCATGCATACGCAGATTCAGTATGAACTTGCGGAAACGGAACTTAACCGCGGACATGTTCAAAATATGCTGGAACGTATACGAAAATATTGGTGCAGCATGATAACATCCGGTTCGGACTGCATGCATGAATGTACAATTGTAACCGGTCAGCATCCGAGAATAGACGAAATAGGGGCAGATAACCCCGAATACAGCTACTGTCACGGGTGGACGGCGGCTGCAAATGTGCTGCTGCCAATGGGAATTGCCGGAGTAAAGCCGACAGAATACGGTTTTAAAAAGGTGCTGATAAAGCCTGTGTTGGACGCATTTGATTCGTTTAAATGTGCAGTACCCACACCGTACGGTGAAATTGCTCTTAAATATGAGAATAACACCCTGCACTATATAATCCCGGACGGGATAGAAGCGGAACTTGTGTTAGACGGAAATGCAACAAGGGTAAGCGGAGCAGGATTTATTTCTGTTGGTTGATAAACTTCAAAATATTATTCTTGAATTATTTTTAATTATGTGGTATCATAATGTAGGCAGGCAGATTTTGCTTGCCTACATTTTGTAAAGAGGTGTTTACATTGAAAATTTCCACCAAAGGGCGGTATGCCGTTCGTATGCTCCTCGATTTGGCACAGCACAAGGATGACGGATTTGTCTCGCTGAAAGATATTGCCAAGCGTCAGGAAATTTCAAAAAAATATTTAGAGCAGATTGTATCGATTTTAAACCGTGACAACATACTCATTACAAACCGCGGGTTTCAGGGCGGTTATAAGCTTGCACAGGAACCGGATAAATACAGCGTCGGTATGATACTGCGCCTCACAGAGGGCAGCCTTGCGCCGGTAAGCTGTCTTGAACAGTCGCCAAACTCATGTGATCGCAAAAATTCCTGTCCGACTCTCTATGTGTGGGAGGGACTCGGAAAGGTTATTGCCGAGTACCTCGACGGCATTACTCTGCAGGATATTCTTGACAGGCAAAGAAGTGATTTTGTGGATGATTATATGATATGAATGTAAAATGATTGTTACTGATTGTTTGAAATTGACATTCGCAATTTTTTTACCGAATCCTCTATATTCAGACTTTTGGTGAAAATGCTTGATGTTCCTGCCACAAAGATATTTGCACCGGCGGCGGACATTCGTTTTGCATTTTCAAAGCTCACATTTCCGTCGACTTCTATTTCGGTATTGCGATGCCCGTTGCCATCTAGCCATTTGCGGGTGTATTCGATTTTTTTCAGCGTTGATTCTATGAGCTTTTGCCCGGCAAATCCGGGATCAACCGTCATTATCAGAACAGCGTCGATATCGTCGACAATGCTCTCCAGAACGCTCACCGGTGTGCCGGGGTTGATTGCCACCATGGCCTTTGCGCCGCGGCTGCGTATTGCCGCAGTTGCCCTGTGCAGATGCGGTGTTGATTCACAGTGGACGGACACATAGTCATTTTCTCCGAATTCAAACCAGTCCGTTTTGCTTTCGGGATTGTTTATCATCAAATGTATATCAAGCGGTATGTTTGTTTTCTTTTTCAGCAGTCTTACAAAATCCGTTCCGAGCGTATAATTCGGAACAAACCCACCGTCCATAATATCGACATGAATCATATCAATGCCGTTATTCTCAAATGCCGAAATATATTTGTCAAGTTCAAAAAAGTCAACACACATTATTGACGGAGATATTTTCTTTGTAATCATCGTTTTATTTCACCTCTGTATAAAGCATAACTTTGTTGTAAAATTCTTTTCTGTTTTTCATCATTTCAAATGCCGTATTGCATTCCGACAGTGGGAATCTGTGCGTTATCAGTTTCTTCACATCTATTGTGCCGTTTGCCATTGCTTTAAGACTCTCTTTCCAGTCGTTTTGAACATCATTGTACGAGGAATTCCATGTTCCGGATATTTGCAGCTCTTTTCGGAGGATATACCAATATGTGTCCTGCAGCATAGTTATTTCACCCGCCGGATTGCCCATCAAAACCCCTCTTGCGCGTGGATTTGCCGCTCTCAGGCATTTTTCGAGTGCGTCACTGTACCCGGTTCCTTCAATAAAACAGTCGGCGGATGTATCTTCGGTGTACTCGTTGAATCCGAGTTGTTTTGCAAAATCAAGTTTTCTTTTGTCAATATCGGTGTATATCACTTTAGCTGCTCCGAACGCCTTTGCCCATTGACCGGCAACCAATCCGATAGGTCCCGCACCGGAAATCATTACACAATCACCGGGGGTGATATCCAGCTTAAGGGTGGCATGTCTTGCTACGGAAACCGGTTCGCACATGGCACCTTCGTCAAAGCTGAGACCATCGGGCATAGGCACAATATTCCACTCTTTTACGGCAATGTATTCCGTCATTCCGCCGTCCCGTCGGGAGCCGTAGTAGTCATAATTGCTGCACGTTGCATAATTCTTTTCTTTGCAGCTGCTGCATTTAAAACACGGAATAAGCGGAAAAACAACAGCACGTTTACTTATCATGTTTTTATCCTGCGCGTCTGCAATTTCGCCGGAAAATTCGTGACCGATTATTGTCGGAAAATGATATGTTCCTTTTGTATAAACTCTTGAGATATCGCTTCCGCATATACCGCAGCATTTAACCCGAAGCAACACTTCATCATCGCCGCGTATCGGGAGAGGTGTGTCCTCATACCTCAAATCGTTTATTCCGTGCAGATTTGCAGATTTAACCGTTTTCATTATAATCCCCCTTGACATTAATAAATTTTTATGATAGTATATCACAAACGAAAACAAACGGCAATATATGGCGAAAATAATGAAAATGTATTGCTTGTTTTAAACATTAACGAAATTAAACGAAAACAAACGAAAGAGATGAGAAAAGTGTACAATATAGAACGGCAAGAGGAAATAGTAAATTTTTTGGAAAAACACGGTAGTGTGAGCGTAAACAGGCTTGCCGAAACTCTTTATGTAAGCGCTCCCACAATACGCCGTGATTTACGAATTTTGGAACAGCAGGGTAAAGTACTCAGGACTCACGGCGGTGTGGTTTTGCGCCGCACTCAGGACAATGAGATTCCGTTGATTCTGCGTGAAGAGCAAAACAATGCATCGAAGAAAATAATTGCTCAAAAGGCATGCGGCTATATTCACAACGGTGACGTAATTTTTATGGACGCGTCGTCAACCGTCGCATACCTGATTCCGCTGCTGTCACGGTTTAAGGATATTATCGTAATAACGAACAGCCCCAAAACCTCACTGAAACTCGGAGAAGAAAATATTAAGAATTACTGCACCGGCGGTCTGCTCCTTGCACATTCGGTTGCGTATGTCGGCAATGAAACATTGAATTTCATAAGTCATATTAATGCCGATTTATTCTTTTTTTCCAGCCGCGGATACATGGACGACGGTTTCATTTCTGATTCCTCAATAGAAGAATCCGAGGTAAAAAAGGCAATGATGAGCAATGCGGATAAAACATTTTACCTGTGCGACAGCAGCAAAAGGCAGAAAAAATATATGTACAATATCTGCCGTACGGAAGATATATACATGGTAATCGACGAGAACGAAAATTAATTTGCAAAATGTACGCTGCCGTATTTACATGCCGGCAAAATTATGGTAAAATAAATGCGTAATGCGGAACATATTCACCCCGTGGCTCATATAGATGTTACGGGGTGAATTGTATGAGCAAATCGAAAAGCTCCGTAAAAGGGGCAAAGGTATTTCGGATAGCCGTCGGTGCGGCGCTTACACTTCTTATAGCGGCTCTTGCGGCAAGGGTTTATCTTTCGGTTATACGCACTGTCCGAACGGTGGCTCAGTCCAAGGTGGAAGATATCACGAGCCGCGCCATACACCTGGCTGTCCGCGACGCGTCGGCAGAATGCGGAGGGTACTCGGATATTGTGGATGTGTACAGGACAACGGACGGCAGGATTCAGTCTCTTTCGCTGAACGCGGCAAACGCCAATAAGCTGAAATCCGAGATAGCTCTGAAAACGCTTGATTACCTGGATGAAAACGAGAACACGTCTATATCCATACCTATCGGAAATTTTACAAACAGCAATTTTCTTGTGGGTGTGGGGCCGGCTGTAAAATTAAAGGTTATGCCCTGCAGCATTGCCGACATAGATTTCAAAAGCTCTTTTACCCAGGCAGGCATCAACCAGGTTCGCCACACGGTGAATGTGGTTGTTAAGGTCAATATAGGCGCTTTTTTGCCAAACTATGAGGAAACAACCGACATCACCACCACTGCGATTGTAACCGAGGCGGTTATTATCGGCGATGTTCCGCAGACATATTTAAATCTGAATTCGGGCGGTAAATCAAATGACAGACAACATTAATTACAAATACATAGTGGATTACATAACAAATACCATTGCCCCGAGCAGCGGTATACTAAAGGAGCTGGAGGATTATGCGGACGAAAAATTTGTGCCGATAATCGGGCGCGAAACAAAGGCTTTTCTTGCGTCGGTTCTTGAATACAAAAGGCCGAAGAGAATCCTTGAAGTCGGAACGGCAATAGGGTATTCGTCGATATTCTTTTCGGATTATCTTGCCGAGGGCGGAGAAATATTTACGCTGGAAAAAGACGAAAGATACGCCGATATCGCCCGCCGCAATATTGCACGCGCCGGGAAAGAAAGCGTGATACATGTGATACAGGGCAGCGCCGAGGATACAATAAAAACAGTCGGCGGCACGCTCGATATGGTTTTTCTCGACGCGAATAAATCGCAGTACCGGTACTATTTCGATTCTGTTTTCGACAAGCTCAATCCCGGGGGAATATTTATATGCGACAATATCCTCTACAAGGGAATGACGGCAAACGATTCGCTTTTGCCGCGCAAGCACTATGCGATAGTGCGGCACATACGCGATTTTCTTAAATACATCTGTTCGCACAGCGAGCTTACGACATCTATTATTCCGATAGGAGACGGCATGGCAATTGCCGTTCGAAAGGAGAAAAAAACACATGAATAAACCGGAACTTCTTGCTCCTGCCGGGAGCCTTAACAAACTCAAATATGCGGTTATGTACGGAGCCGACGCGGTGTATATCGGCGGTGAGGCATTTTCGCTCCGTGTTGCGGCAAAGAATTTTACAAACGATGAAATCCGCGAGGGAATAGAATTTGCCCATTCGCACGGCGCAAAGGTGTATATAACGGCAAATATTATCCCTCATAACTCCGATATGGACAAATTTCCGCAGTTTGTCCGCGAGGTGCGCGACATGGGCGCAGACGCAATTATAGTATCGGATCTCGGAGCTTTTGCCGCGGTGCGCAGAGAGGCTCCGGAGCTGGATATTCACATAAGCACGCAGGCAAACAACACAAACTACGCTTCGGCGGCAATGTGGCATTCTCTTGGGGCAAAGAGAGTTGTGCTGGCACGTGATTTGTCATTCATAGAAATAAAGCGTATCAGCAGTGAAAATGAACCCGACCTTGAAATAGAATGTTTTGTTCACGGAGCAATGTGTGTTTCGTATTCGGGAAGATGTCTGCTCAGCAACTACATGACTCATCGCGACGCAAACCGCGGCGCATGTTCGCATCCGTGCCGCTGGAAATACTATCTTATGGAAGAAAAGCGCCCCGGTGAATACATGCCGGTATTTGAAAACGAACGCGGAACATTCATATTCAACTCAAAGGATTTGTGCATGATAAACCATATCCCGGAGCTTATTTCATCGGGAATAACCAGCTTCAAGATTGAGGGCAGAGTTAAAAACGAACTGTATGTGGCAACCGTTGTGGGCGCATATCGCAAGGCGATAGACGATTATTTTGACTCCGGCTGCGCCGAAAACTACACCGTGGATTCGGCAGTGCTCGAGGATTTGGAAAAGGTGAGTCACCGCGAATATACAGACGGATTCTACTTTGGCAAGCCGTCGGACAAGCAGCAGCTGTACACAAGTAACACGTATATTCAGGATTACACAATAGCCGGTGTGGTACAATGTACTGAGGATAACGGCAAAACGGTTGTGATAGAGCAGCGCAATAAATTCTGCCTCGGTGATGAATTGGAATTTATTGCACCCGGATTCAAAAGATTTTCGGTAATTGCCGCGGACATGAAAGACGCCGACGGCAGCTCCATTCAGAGCGCACCGCACGCACAGATGACGGTTAAAATGCCGATAGACCGTCCGGTGGGAGAGTACACAATAATACGAATGAAAAGCAAAAACAGTCAGTAATTAATTACAGAGGAGAAAATCAATGAAAAGATATGTATCTGCAATTGTGGTTGCTGCAATGCTTGCAGGCAGCGTAAATACTTCGTTTGCCGTTGCTGAGGCAGCGGGCGCAACGGTGTCCGGAAGATTTACACCGTTTGACAACGTTAAACCGCCGGAATTGCTTTCCGAAGAAATTTCGGGCGGCGATATTGAACCTGATGTTTACAGTGAGGACATTGAACCCGTGCAGTCGGATTTGAGCGGTGAACACGATTCTCTGAATCTGTTTTCCGCAAATGACTATGTCTTTAATTCCGCTCTGTTAACATCGTTTAACACGGTTACATCACCGATTTCATCAAACGGTGCAAACGAGCCGAAATATTCATATAACAGCTTTTTGGATGAAAATATATCGGATTATTCGGGAGAACTCACGTTAAATTTTGAAGATTTGGTTCTCAGCGGCAGAAACGGACTCGACCTAAGAATAGGCAGAACATATCAGTCTGTTGCCTCCAATCTCGGAGACAAAACACTCATGATTCTGCCGAATCAAAACGGTTATCCGGTTGAGGCGCTTATAAACAACTATTCCAACTATCTGCTCGACAGATACAATCTCGGCATGGGCTGGGGATTCGGTTTTCCGTCCGTTCAGATAGAAACGGAATACGAACCGCAGGAAGTTCAGGATACATACTATTACACCGAAAAGTCGGAGCTGTACTATCACAGCGGCAACGGTGATGTTTACCGAGTGGAATTTACCGCCGATGAAACCGACAGCAATCTGAAAGGGTATTATGCAAAGGATATTCAATTCAACAAAAATGACACGGCCTATTCAAACGGGCAGGTTACGTCATACTATTCTCTCACTCTTTCGGACGGCACAAAGCAGTATTTTGCAAAAGACGGGCGGCTTATCGGCATTACGGACAGATTTTCAAACACGATTAAGTTTGAACACGAATGTATGCCGATAGTCAACCGTGTGCCGGAGGGCAATTTTAAATACGACAGCGGCATGTGGACGTCATCCGAGGCAGATGACGGCACATATGACGCAGTTATTGCTTCGGATACATCATCCGGCAGCAAAGACGGATGTGTGATGAAATTCCGCAGAAACAACACGAGCGGAGACACATACATATTATCTCAGCCGATTCAGGTTAAACCGCTTGCAGATTACACATTCGGAATCAGACTCAAGAGCAAATACGGCGGCGATGTCCGGGTGGATATTATCGGATACGACACCGCATACAATCACGAGGATGACAATGTGATTTATGTCCGCGATTGCCCGACAGATTCGTGGTACGATTTTTCGGAGAACTTTTCCGTGTCGAGCGCGGTAAGATACATTGTTATAAAAATCACACCCGACAGTGCCGAGGGCACACTGCTCGATACGGTCAGCCTTGACGAGCCGAAACCGATTATTAAAAAAATAACCGATTCTGTCGGCAGGACGGTGGATTTTGACTACTCCGGCGATTTGTCATCAACCGAAAATCCCGGCAGTGTTACGCTAAGCGTTACCTCTGCCGACGGAACACAGTCACGGAGTCTGAAATATACAAGGAGCATATTGGAATTTTCGGCGCGGTATATCGGGCACACGGAACAGAGAATGATTCCGTATTTAACGAGCAGTACCACGGGCGGCGACGACGGAGCAACAGTGCACTATGAATACAAAGGCGGGACCGTGGTCGACTCGGACGGTGTCCGTCGTTATCCGAAATTGTATTCCAACTACAAATCAAAAGTTCATTCGTCATCCGACGGCTGGACAAACAAGCCAACATTAAGTGCCGTTAAATACAATGACAGAGCAAAAATCTACGAATACGAAACTGTTCGCAAGCACCTCGGTGACGACGGATACTACGATACGCTGCGTGTAAGCAAAAAATATGACATGTATGCCTGCATGCCGGGCGGAAGCAGCAAGGCTGCCTACAAAGGCAGAGTAAATGAAGTGTCATATTCATACAGCGGTACATACGGCTCGGAAACATTCGACAATGAGACGGGATATCCGAGTCACACATTTGACGATGAATCCAATCTCGGTGAAAAATGGACTGTTACAAAGAGCGGAAAAGACACACAGACAACAACATTTTGCAATTCAATGCCCGAGAGCACAACAAAATCCGCCGACGGAACGGTTATCCGCTCCGATTATACAAATCACAGCGTGTTTAAAGACCGCCCCGTTATGATAACAAATACCGTAACACAAAACGGTTCGGAAAGGAAATCGTATGTAATCTGCTCATACAACGACCGCGGACTTTTGAGTATGCAGAGCAGCGAGGTTGACGAAACGGTTAAAAATAACGACGCACTGCTCAAAAAATATACAACAATATACGAATACACGACGAAATACAACCTAATCTGCAAAAAGAGATTTTTTAACACCAAAGACGGCAAAGAAGCATGCGAAACAAACGTATACGATTCGCTCGGAAGAATAGTATCGCACACAACCGCCGCCGGAGACACAACGGAGTACCGCTATGAAAACAGCGCGTATCCGTCACTTGTGACAAAAGAAATCCGACACGATCCGATGCATTTCAACGGACTTATGGGCGGTGACGGCATTACCGAATACACCTATGATTCAACCGGCATGTATATAACGGCTAAATCCGAAAGCTACGGCGGCGGTACAGCCGTAACGGAATATGAGCGCGACGCGATTACGGGCGACATTTTGAGAGAAGCAAACCCCGACGGTTCATACACAGATTACACCTATTGTTCGGACGGAAAAATCAAGCGTGTTGTCTCGCCGCTGACTCAATATGCGGACGGCAAGCAGTTCCGCACACTGGAAATACACAGCTACCACAACAGCGCGCTGTGCCGCGCGTATCCGGGTGACGATGTGCCGATATACGCTGTCGACGAGGTGCAGTACTACCGCGGATTCGACGGAGATACAACGGCAAAGAGATATGACGCGCGGATAAACTACTATGATGCGGTCGGAAATCTGCGCGTGAGCCAAAGATATGACTTCACGGCTAAAAACGAAGACGGCAGCTATCCGGTATATACAACAAAATACATCTATGACAGCAATGACCGTCTGATAAAGATAACAGACAACGAGGGCAATGAAACGTCGTATACCTACAACGGCTTTGACATTCCGACTTCGGTAACCGATTGTGAAAACAATACATATACTTTCGAATACAATTTGTCGGAAAATACTGTCGAAATGCTGCTTAACAGCAGAAAAATTGCAAGCCAAAAATTTGATTTGCGCGGAAATGTGACGGAAAACTCGGTGTATCCGCAGTCGGGCTCCTGCCTCAGCGAACAGTATGAGTACGACCTGAACAATAACATGGTGTCGTACACAGATGCAAACGGAAATAAGACCGAGTATGTGTATGACGCGCAAAACAGGCTGCGGAAAACCATTCTTCCGAACGGTGTTTCGGCGCAGGCAAGCTATTCGGCATTTGACAAGCCGGCATTTGAAAAGATTTATTCCGCAGACGGAGAGGAAAAATCAGTCCGGACAACATACCGCAACGAAAAGGGCGATGTAAATATTCGCTTTTACGGTTACAACAAACGTCTGACAGATATAGATTCGTACACAACAGATTCAAAAGGAAGAATAACGGCGAAAAAATCGGGCAACACAACGCGCAGTATAACATATGACGAATTGGATAACCCGATAATATCCGCCTCGGGCGACAGCAAAATTTATCGTGTATACGATATATACGGCGAGACTGCGTCTGCGTCCGATAACGGGAAAATTTCGGAGTCGCTGTACGGATACGACATGCTCGGAAATTTGGCGGAAAAGAAACAAGACGGCAAATTTGATATGACATACAGCTATTCGAGTATCGGCCGGATAACAAAATACGTTGCACCGTCCGGCCGCACGGAAAATTATGAGAATACGCCAAACGGTAATCTGAAAAAGATTACAACCGACGGCAAGGTATTTGAATATGAATACAACGATGCCGGGTATGTTACAAAAGTCATATATCCGAACGGAATGGCGACAGCGTATGAATATGATAATATTAACCGGGTTACATCGGCGGTAACGTCGGTCGGAACGCAAAGGGCAGAATCCGTTTTGTATGAATATGACTCTGCGGGAAATGTCACCAAGGAAACAAGAAACGGCGAAGCCACCGAATACACATACGACAGCCTCAACAGATTGCAGAGTGTGACATATAGCGACGGAACAAGCGTTGAATACGAATACGACGCGCTCAACAATCGGACAAAGGACACATATTCAAACGGCGATGTGCGGGTGTATGAATACGGCAAAGACAATCGTCTGACACAGGTGAAACTTAACGGCGATGTTACCGATACTTACGAATACAACGCAGACGGGGCGGTTGTGTCCCACAACAATAAAACATATACGTATGATGAGTGGAACCGCCTTGCAAATTATTCCGACGGCGCAAGCACACATTCGTATACCTACAATGCCGACGGGATTCGGACAGGCAAGGATAACAAACAGTATGTCGTAGATATAAATAACAATGTTGTTGCAGAAGCGGACAGCAACGGGAATGTAACAGATGAAATAATTTGGGGACGTCAGCCGCTTGCAAGAAAAATAAACGGCAGCTGGTATTATTATATCTATAACGCTCACGGAGATGTTATCGGTCTTGCGGATGATTCCGGAAGTATCGTAAACACATATAAATATACACCGTGGGGCGAGATTCGCAGCGAAACAGAAACGGTTGACAATCCGATTAAGTATGCAGGCGAATATTATGACGATGAACTCGGCATGATATATCTTCGCGCAAGATACTATGATCCGACAGTCGGCAGATTTATAAGCTACGATGCCATGGAGGGCGAAATCTCAAATCCGCTCGATATGAACAGATATGTGTATTGCAGAAATAACCCGGTGAGGTATGTTGATCCGAGTGGGGAGTTTGCTGCTACAGCAACTGCTGGTGCGGCGTTATTATCAGAAGCAGTTCCGTATATAGCTGCTGGTATTGCAGCGACAGGAGCTATTCTGTTTGCTGAACATAAAAGGAAAGGCACAACAAACCCAGCAAATTTACCTAAGCATCAAAAAGGACAAAAGAGAAAGCAAACAGATAAGTTTGGTGGAGAAAAGGGAGATGCCCGGAGAACTCCAAGAAAGGATAAAAAGAAATAAGGTGATTATATGACAAATGAGCAGAGAGAAATAGTGCAATATCACATAGAAAATAGGTTTCTGATGACTATAGACAGGTGTTTTAACGGCGAAACCACATCTACATTCGGATTTCCGATTTGCCTGTCGGACAAATTTATTTTAACAACAATAATCACGGATTTCCATGATGAAGGCTACGCTGTTTTGCGTACTAAAGACATAACAGACGCATATTCAAATGAAAGTTGCTCCTTCTATGAACAAATATGCATTTCGGAGGGATTGCAGGATAAAATAGAACAGAATCCAATTAAAGAAACAGACTCATTAAATCATGTTTTATCCCAATTAAGAGATTATGACGGCTTTATATGCATACAATGCGAGGAACAAGCAGAAAGATGTTCATTCTATATGGGAAACATTATAACCATAGAAGAAGATAACGTTACCTTTAGAGATGTTGGTACTGATGGAAAGTTGGAAGATGAAATACACAGTATTCCATACAAGGAAATAACACAAATATCATTTGGGGATAATTATTCAAAATTATATTGGAAATATGTGAGTGCAAATCCTGACGGTTCAATACAATAGGAGTTTTTAGTACCGCAAATCAAAGCAATATTTACGAAAGAAAATGTGAAAATACAGAAATAGAGGTGGCACATAATGAAAAATGTATATTTGTTGCAGCACACATATTTCTACGGTGATAACAATGAGCATGAAGAAACAAAAATTTTGGGAATATTTGACAGCAGCGATAAAGCGCAAGCCGCAATTAGTCAATATAATAAGCTTCCGGGGTTCAGGGATTTTTCAGATGAATGTTTCTCTATAGATAAATATCAGCTGAACAAAACCGAATGGTCTGAGGGATTTGCGGAATGAATAACAAATACATAAAGATGCTAAGCAGCAGCGATTCGCTCGACAGAGCCGATGCGATTGAAGCTTTGGCAAAAGACATTGATAATGAGAAAATCAAAGACTTAATTAAGGAACATGTTAACGACCGAAATTATTTAGTGCGCTGTGAAGTGTATGAAGCTCTCGGCAGCTGCAATGATATATCGCTGCTTGAAATACTTGCGGAACGTCTGAAATCCGAGAAAAACAAAATAGCAAAAATGTATCTTATTTCAGCTATCGCCGACACTATTGACAAACAAAATGCAACAGATAAAATTGTTCAGCAAATAAACAACGCGCGGCAAAAAGAAGAAAATATAAACGCTTTATTGGCATATGAGTGTTTGTATTATAAAATTGACGGCAAAACGGAACACGTAAAAAATGTATTGCAGGAGCTGAATAATACCTATTACCATATTCGCTGCAATGTTATAAATTTGCTTGCGGATATTGTCGACGACGTTAACAAAAAAATTATTATTGATGCATACAAATCGCATTTACAAAATGGTGATGTGCTGTGTGTAACCGAACTTTTGAATGATGAAATAGCACGAATCGGATAAGCCGGTGAACGAAAATGTGTAATGAAAAAAGAAATATTACAAATATACAAAATGCGGATTTCACTGCCATGAGCAATAACGCGCTTATAATTGCGGCAAATGATTTGTTTAAATTATTTAAACAAAAGTTTGAAATAAACTGTTATGATGATATGACTAAAATTTCTGAATGCTGCAAAATAATTGCTGAAATTTGTATCTCAAGAAATAATTATACTGAATGCTATTCGGCAGAGACATTAATTGATATTGCGTGTTTTGTTTTTGAACAAATGCACTTATATGCGGAGAAATCAGCAGTATTAAAGGCAATAGGTACAAATTGTATGGTAAACAAATCCCTGAGAATAAGGGCGTTGAAAGAACTGCTAAGCCCCGAACCGGAAATACAGCATTATATTTCGGATGATATTAAAAGATTCACGAATATGCTGAGTGTGTTATCTGATTAACGGATATTGCAAAGGTTTGATTTGCATTAACACCTATATAGCAACATAATGCATGTGCGCAAGTCGGGCATCACAAATTTAATAGGAGAATATTTCAAATGAAAAAACTTTTTTGCATTTTGGTTATTGTGTTTTTCGTTTCCGGCTGTTCCAATAAGTATAAAAATTGGAAAAATGTAGATGTTCCCGATGTTGGTTCAATAATGATACCGCAAGATTGGACGTGCAATATAAAAGACAGCTTTTATATTTTTACGTTAGAGCGAATGACTTTGCCGATAAAAAATTATGCTTAACAGGGATTATTTGTAATTCGGACGATTTTGAAGGTCTATATCAGCATGTTGACAAAACAATGAAATATATGAAAAACATTTCAAGCGAAACGTTGTCTAACAGTGCAATAATCGGGAAAAACAATTATTTAATTGACGGTAAAGAAAATGAAAAGCTTTTTTGGGATATATATTCGTCTGATAAGCAATTATACATTGTTTCCGTTGATGATTCCGTTAGTTACGCGATTGTAAGAAAAATTGGTGAATCGTATCGAATGAATACAAATAATTAATGCCGACCTTTTAGTTGGCGGAAATATTGCATCAGGCGAATTTGTCCAAACAATAAATGTTGATACAAAAATGGCTGATAACCAATGAAAAACGAAATATGCAAAATTTAGGTTTTTAATATTTATATGTGATTATAACCGCATTTGCTGATTTACTTGCCGCTATTTTAGTCGAATACCGGAGGAGTTTTAATATGTTAGTTGTTCAAAGAGATGAATACGAAAAAATATTAAGTGGTATGAATTTATCATTAACATCCAAAGAAAAATGTATTGATGCATACCATAAGAATGATTGGGACAGATTTACAATGCATTGCAGCGGAGACAAAAAGAACGAGTGTCCGTCTTATATAGACTTTTTCTTTGATGCAAAATCTATGGTTCAGTTTATTTATGGCTTTATAAAAGAAGAAGTGTTTGAAAAAAGCTATATTGCTCCGCTTTATAATGATCGTTATAAATTAAAAAAAGATGACGACGATGTATGCATGGATATATATGATGAATTTAAAAAGCTGTTACATTCATTAGGGTTAAGAGTTAATACAAACAGTGCAATCCAAATGAGTAAAGATGAATTATTAAATTGGTGTGGCAGACTCAGCATAGGTGGATTTTGCGGTGTATCAGAGTATGCAATTATAATACCGGAACAGAATTTATTGGTAATTCCGCATCATCATATGAATTATCTGATTTATACAAATAACAAAGATGAACTTCTAAAATGGATTACAGTTGAAATATCTGATGAGATTTTAGTTGATGCTTAATGTAACAATGATTTATGCACCGGCATTTTGTTGTATTGTCTGCAAGAATATGATTAATGGAGGGAAGAAAATGAACTCAAAACTAAGTAGCATTATGAAAAATGGTGAACTTGTGGCATTATACTCAGATGAAAATAACACAGAAAATTTTATGGTTGGATATATTCGCAGAATGAAAGATAACAAAATAATGGTTTTAAATGTTGGTATTCACGGCGAGTATGATGGATTTACGGGAATATATGCAGATGACATATTCAGAATAGAAACCGGGAGCAAATATCTGAATAAGATTGAATTATTACAGAATTTCAACACTGATGAATTTAAGTATGATGAATACGAGGATATATTTTGCAGTTTAATAAAAATGGGTGTTGACAACGGAAAAATAGTAGCACTTGCCAACGAAGCCGGTGAGGAAATCAGGGGCTTTGCACTCGATAACAGTGAAGTACTCAAAATTCAGGAAATTGATGAATATGGAGAAGTTGACGGTGAAAATATTATCAAAATTGAAGATGTATGTAAAATTACAGTCGACGATGTGGAATGCCGTGATATAGAAAAACTGTATAAACTGAAAAAGGATAGACATGAAATAACCCGTTGAGGTATGTTGATCCGAGTGGGGAATTTGCGATTTGTGCCCTCCCGGCAAAAATGGACACAAGAAAGCTTTAAAAAAAGAAATGAATCGCAACGTTTCATCAACTTACGGCACCTAAATATCCCTTGAAGATAATTATTCAAAAAGTACTGAAAATATACAGGCAGAAAATAAGTTTTGCCAAAATCATTGACTATATATCGGATAGCATGTATAATGAACACACAGGAATTTATTTCCTGTTTAAGTGATGACCGTTTTAAAAATTTACATGTTTGGGGAGGAAACATTATGATGATGAGAGGAATTAAGAAGTTTGCTTTGGCATTGGTTGCGGCAGCAACACTGTTTGCAGCAGTGTGTACGGCGCATGCGCAGGGAAGTGTTAATTGCAGAATTGCCGATGTACACAAAACGGAGGACGCGCGGTGGAGCTATGAGGTAAACATTTTGCGCGGCACGGAGGGCAAACCGGCAAATATAGCTGTCGCATTTTACACATCGGACGGAAGTCTGCTTTCTGTAAATATTGATAAAATCGACTCTGCAAAATCGGGCGCTGTAATTTCCGGAGCTATGGAATCGTCGGAAAAGCCGGCATACGCAAAGACGTTTGCGCTCACGGCGGACGATAGCCTGAAACCGCTCGGAAAGGCGGATAAGTATTATGTAAAAGATGAAGCCGTGACGGTAAAACAGGAGGACATAGACTCCATAGACGGTGACCGCGTTAAGTATTATCCCTCGGCGGAAGGCGAGAAAACGGCTGTAATCAGACTGGCTCGAACATTCGGTTTGGAAATTAACAACCGTTTGAAAAACAGTGACATAAGCGCTGCGGATTTGCAGTCGGCAATCAACAATTCGTGCGATTCGTATATTGAATTCCGCGATACGAACGGCGACGAACGCTGCGATGTTGTAAATATAATTGAGTATACCCACAGCGTCGTTGGCGATATCAACACGGAAAAAGGTTATATCACTGTTAATGAGGGCAAAATATATTTTAATTTTGATGATCCGGAAATCACAACGGTAATCGAAGATGAAAACGGCAGACGTATCGGACTTGAAGATATATCGGTCGGTGATGTTGTGTCATATTATTACGACAGTCAACGTACGCGATACGACTATATTAAAATAGTTAAAATTGCAAACGGAGTCGTAAAGGGCTTGCTTGAAGGAAAAAGCACAAAAAACGGTATTGATTATATAACGGTCGGCGGCAAAGTTTTTCGTTTGCCATGCGGCGGCGGTGACTTTAGCGCAATGCTCGGTGACAGCGGAACATTCTTTATAGGTTTCGGCGGTGTGGTATTTGATTATGTTAAGGATATCGACACGGGCAAAATCGGATATATTCTCGATGCGGCACAGGCAGATCCTTTCGAGGGCACATGGCAGGTTCGCATGCTCACGGCAAATGATGGTGTTAAAATATTTAACTTTATACCAAGAGCGAATGAGCAGATTAAAGACTATATAAGCAATAACGGTATTACTCAGAAATATTCGGATGCTGTGTCGGACGGCGACCTTGACAACAAGGCAAGACTCGTAAATTACAGTGTTGATGCCGACGGAAAGATAACTAAGATTGAAAGCGGAGCAAATGTCGGCGAAGTATTTGGATTCAGAGGAATGTACAGCAGTGCAACGCACATGTTCGGCGATTCGTACGTCGCGGATTCCGACGCGGTGGTATTCGATATTACCACCGACAAAGCCGAGAACACATCGGCAGGCGATATATCCAAACTTTCCGACGGAGATTTTTACAACGGAATAATGCTCGCAAACAGCCGCGGCGACGGTGTGGTGATTGCATATACAAGCGTTTCGCAGTATGTTGAGGCAGACGGGCTCGCTTTTGTGACCGGTGCACAAGGTGTAATATATGGTGATGAAGACGCGGTTCGCGTGGATTATTTCAAAAACGGAAAGTCGGGTAGTGTTATTATAACCGGCGATACAAAGGTGTCGGCAGGGTACAGCACGGAGTATGCCGATGCTCAAAATCTGCAGATTGGCGATGTGTTCAGATTTTCTGCAGCAGAGGGCGTTGCTTCGGAATACGGCGTTATTGCAAAGATTGATTCAAACGGACTCCTCGATATCAGTCATGACGCGCTGAACGCTCTCGACGCGGATTGCGAAATTTATTACGGATATATCAACAATGACAAAAAACTTTCCGGAAGCGGCGAAACGCTCGATGTTTATGTGAACGGAAGTGAGCGGAGCGTATCGGTTTTGCCGAAAGCATATAAATATACCTATGACAACGGCGCGCGCAAACCGCAGATAGTTGTAGGTGACGTTTTCGGAACAGACAGCACGGATTACAGAGTAGACGATGAGGCAACCATGATTTTTGTATACATGCTGCAGGGCAGTGTGGTGGATTCATATACATTTGCAAACCGTGTTACGATAGACGGTTCAACAGGAAAAGCCTCAATCGGCGGTTCGCCGGTCGGCACGCTTTATCGTGATGAAAAAGGAATTTACACATATTGATTTGAAAGGGAACAGCTATGATATTTAAAAAAATAAATCTTACGGACGATGAAAATGTGTATATGGATGCGTATATAGCCGACAAGGTGGACGGATATACGCGCAAGTCGATACTGGTTATTCCCGGCGGCGGATACGGATGTGTTTGCTCGCAGAGAGAGGGAGAGCCTATTGCGCTTGCCTTTCTCAAATACGGCTTTAACGCATATGTGCTCCACTATTCCGTGGGCAGAGAAAATAATTTTCCAAAGCAGCTTATCGAAGCATCGCTCGCAGTTAAGTATATCCGCGATACGTCGGCAGAGTACGGCGCGGATTCGGACAGTGTTTTTGCAATCGGTTTTTCTGCCGGAGGGCATCTTGCGGGCAGCCTCGGAATACTTTGGGACAATGCGGAGGTTAGCAGGGCAATCGATATGCCGTGCGGATATAACCGTCCGGACGGAATAATGCTGATTTACCCGGTGGTATCGGGCAAGGACTTTGGACACATGGATTCGTTCAGAAACCTTTTGGGGAGCGATAAACCCTCGGAAGAAAAGATAAAAGAAACAAGTCTTGAGGAGCATGTAAGCGTGGAATCATCGCCGATGTTTGCAGTTCATACCTCAAATGATCAGCTTGTTAATGTAAGAAATTCACTTGCGCTGGCCGAGGCATATGCCAAAATCGGCAAAAAATTTGAATTGCACATTTATCCGAATGCTCCTCACGGTGTTGCGCTCGGGAACGAAATAACCGAGTGCGGCTGCAGCGCATGGAATGATGACAGAATTGCCGGATGGGTGGAGCTCGCTGCCGGCTGGGCAGACAAACGGGATTTTTAGTTATTGTTGGACTTTATATATTCCTTTGGCGAAAGGCCGGTGTATTTACGGAAAACCTTTGAAAAATATGAGAGGTTTTCGAACCCGCATTCACCGCATATTTCGCGCACCGAGCTTACGCCGTTTGACATCAGTTTAATGGCATATTCGCACCTTAAATCGCAAATAAATTCGAACGGAGTTTTACCCGTGAGCCTTTTGAACTCACGGGTAAAATAGTATTTGCTGAGCCCGACTTCTGCGGCTATTTCATCCAGAGTCATTTGCCTGTCGAAGTTTGCGTATATATATCCGATTGAAAGACGTATATTGTCCTCACGCGCGGAGGAATTTCCGAAAGAATCTTCTTCTGTGCGGCAAAATCTTACAAGATACAGCATGAATTCCAGAACACGCAGACGTATTGCCGTTGAGCGGTACGGTGCATTTTCGCCGTATTCGGATATGATATTCGAAAACAGTCGAAGTGCCTCGTCACTCTGCACATAATTGCGAAATTTGATACGGTTTGTGTCTATTCCGTTTGAAAGGCAGAATTCGTGATCGGGAATCAGGTAGTAGTAGCGAATTGTTTTGTCTGTTCCGATTCCGTGCGGCAGGTTGGAGTTTACCACAAAAATGTCTCCGGCGCCGAGTGAATAGACTGCTTTTCCGCAGTTTATTGTTCCCGAGCCGCTTTCCACATATATTATTTCAATATTCGGGTGCCAGTTTGTGTCGGTGCACACAAAATTCTTCAGTGTTGTGCAGCTGAATATAAACGGTAATTCAAATTTTCCGAATGTATGAGATTCAAACAATTCGTTATATATCATCGGTATATCACACCCGTTCAGATGTCAAGATTTTTTTCCAGGCACACAAGGTGTATGCCGTTTATTCCGTTAAAATTGCAGGGAACAATATCGGCCTCGGTGTAGCCGAGTTTTTTGTATAATTTCCTTGCAGAAGAGTTTATCTCGTTGGTGTCCATTCTGAGGTGCGGGCAATTGTTTTCTTTTGCGTATTCCTCGTAGAAATCCACAAATTGTGTTCCCAGGCCTTTCCCGGAGAATTTCGGCGATACAACAAGCGTGTGCAAAACCATAACTTCGCTGTCGGCAGCGTCGGCGCACTCCCATGACGCATTTTTGTATTCCGGAACCTGTGTTTGATTGATTATTGCCGCGGCTGCAATGCTGCCGTTATATTCGCCGACAAACAGTTCGCCGCGCTCAAGCGCACCCTGCGCCGTTGCATATGTTGGGTACACACCACGAACCCAGCCGACAGATGCATTTCCGCTTTCCTGCATGGATATTATGTCGTTGTATATTTCTTCAATTTGTGTTAAATCGTCTTTTGCCGCTTTGCGTATGTTCATTTGTGTATCACCTCAAAAGTTTTATAGCACCATGATATCACATATATCAAGAAAAATCAAGTCCAAAGCACAATGCCAAGCACAGCGGATATAACTATCATCACAATAGGTGACAGTGACGCTTTTTTAAGTTTTTTATGGGCAAAATGCACCGCAATAAGGAGCGCAAAGGCAATTACTGCGCGGTAATCCGGAGCAATAGCCGATTTAATGTCTGTAAATCCGAACAGTGTTGACAGTGCCATGGAAACGGCTGTTGCGATTATCATTGCAACAACACACGGTCGTACACCGGAAAGAAACGCGGCAACCGAACGGTTGTTCATAAAGTTTTTGAGAATTGCCGAAATAAGCAGAATTATTATAAACGACGGCAAAATAACACCGAGTGTTGCGCAGAGCGCGCCGATTATACCTCCCTGCGACGAGCCGACAAATGTAGCCATATTAACGGCAAGCGGTCCCGGGGTTGACTCCGAAATTGCTATAAAATCCATAAATTCTTTTCCGGTGAGCCAGCCGTTTTTAACAACCGTTTCCCGAACAAGCGAAATCATTCCGTAACCGCCGCCAAATGAAAAGCAGCCTATTGTAAGAAATTTTAAAAATAGGTCAAGATAAATCACTTTTTTTGCCGTTCCTCTCCGAAATGTTTTTAAAAGAATTTACCGCGAGTGCGAACGCGCCGCAAATCAAAATGCAAAGCACGGAGGAAAACGAAGCCGCAAAAACGGTGCACAGCAGCATTATAGCCGTAACAACCGTCAGTACTGAAACACTGAGTGCATTTTTGTCAAGACTTTTAAGCATCTTTATGCCGGCAGACAAAATCAGGTATACAACGCATACCTGTATTCCGCAAAAAGCTCCGGCAACATATTTGAAACTCAAAAACTGCTCCAAAAAGAGCGATATCAGATATATTGTTACAAATGACGGAATACACACTGCCACTGTAGACACTGCAGCTCCGGAGAAACCGGCAATTTTATAGCCGATGTATGTTGCACTGTTTATTGCTACAGGCCCCGGTGTAGATTCGGCAACAGCAACCATGTCGAGAAATTCGTCTTTATTTATCCAGCCCTTTTTTTCAACAAATTCGTTTTCGAGCAGGGCAATCATGGCGTATCCGCCGCCAAAGGTGAATGCGCCTATTTTAAGAAATGTTAAAAACAGTAGCCGTGTGGTTTTCTTCATAAAAATGCCTCCGTGTGTTCTTATAATACCATATACCATAACCCATAATTTGTCAAGAGGTTTTGCGCATTTTAAATATAATAATTTTATGATTATCAGTAGTTTTTTGTTATTGTCCTTGATATAAATCAAAATATGTGTTACTATAAAAATGTGGTGATATTATGAAAACAAGAAAACAAGCGATAGATTATTGCCTGTCACTAAAGAATACTTATGAGGACTATCCGTTTCACGATTTTAATTGGACTGTAATGCGTCACAAGGACAATAAAAAGATGTTTGCGGCAATTTATGAGCATATTGGCTGCATTTGGGTCAATGTTAAATGCGATCCGAATCTTACATACATGTGGAGAAGTTCTTATAAATCAGTTGTCCCGGCATATCATATGAACAAGTATCATTGGAATTCGATTATACTTGACGGAACGGTGCCTGATGATGATATTAAAAATATGATTGAGGATAGCTTTGATTTAACAAAACCAAAAGCTATGAAAAAAACAAATAAATTAACAAGAATAAGGAGACAAAGATGATGGAAAGAGTATGTAATTTCCTGAAAGAAGCAAAAACATATTATTTGGCAACGGTTGACGGAGACAAACCGAAAGTTCGTCCCTTCGGAACGGCACATATTTTTGAAGGCAAGCTCTATATTCAGACGGGTAAGAAAAAAGCTGTGTCGGAGCAGATAAAGAAAAATCCTAATGTTGAGATTTGTGCAATGAACGGCGGGGACTGGATCAGAGTGTCGGGCGAGCTGGTTGAAGATGACCGCAGAGAGGCAAGAGTTTCAATGCTTGAAGCATATCCGGAACTTAAAGCTCTCTATAGTCCCGATGACGGGAACACACAGGTGTTCTATTTTAAGAATGCAAAAGCAGTATTTTCATCATTCACAAAGCCGGAGGAAACGGTGGAGTTTTAATTAAACAGGTCAGAATTTACAAGAAATTGATATTTGACTATTCGTTAGAAAAAACAGGAATTTGCAAACATAGTGTTGATATTTGCCTAAAAAAGTGTTAAAATGAATATACAACAAAAATTTCGGAGGTTAATACGCATGATGATATTCGGGAAAGGCAAGCTCTATGTTTCGCGTTATGTACCGTATGGCAAGCGCGTGCGCGCCGTTCGGCTTTCGTCGTTTAAAACGGTCGCGGCAATAGCCTTGTTTTGCGCCGCAATAATATCTGTAACCGTATTTGCTTCCGGGGCGCTGCCGGTTGATTTTCATCTTAAATTCTTTGGCGGCAAAGTAACTACCGCCGACAAGGAAAAAGAAGAAAACAAAGGATATTTTCTGCCCGAACCCGACGCGGACGCTCGTGCAAAGGCGGACAGGCTGCGCGAAATGAATGTGGAGGATTACAACGAGCACAGATACAGCTACAAGAAAAACGAACTTGAGGGCACATATGTTTACGATTCGAACAAGGTTTGCTACCTTACATTTGATGACGGTCCGAGCAATGTAACCGGGCAGATACTCGATACTTTGAAGGCGTACAAGATAAAGGCGACGTTTTTTATTACCGGTGTATCCGCTGAAAAAAATCCAAAGCTTGTGCGCAGGATATATGATGAGGGGCACGCTATAGGGAATCACTCATATTCCCACGACTACACATCGGTATACGCTTCGCCGCAGCAGTTTTCGGAGGAAATAGAAAAGTGCAAAAACGCAATAGACAAAGCTCTTGGATTTGAATACAAAAGTCATGTTTTGCGCTTTCCGGGCGGCTCGGATATTTTAAAAGACGATCCGCTTGAGGGCAGCTATCTCGACGCTGTGGGAAATGCCGGCTACAAATTCGCAGACTGGAACTGCCTTACCGGAGACAGCAATACCACGGAACCGACGGAGCAGTATCTGGAGCAAACATTAAAGTACACCGAGTCTGTGTCGAAAACGGGGGACATTGTTGTGCTTATGCACGACTCATCCACAAAGAAGATTACGGCGGATTACCTGCCAAAGGTAATAGAGTATCTGGATTCTCTCGGCTATAAGTTCAAAACGCTTAAAAATTCCTGAGATAATTTGAGATACATTTCCCGGTTTTTTCGGCAAATGCCGTTCTGAAATATTTAACATCTTCATAGCCGCACATTGCGGCTATTTCTTTTTGCGAATAATACCCGGAGCGCAGAAGTGTGCATGCATGCTGCATACGCAGCGAGTCGATGTATTTTTTGGGGCTCATTCCGTAGCTCTCCGAAAATTTTCGGCGAAAGTATGATTCGCTCACGCACGCGCGCTCGGCGAGACTTTGCACATTCAGCGAGCAGTCGGCAAGGTGCGCCTCAATATACTCCGCGCACTCGGCGATAAACTCCGATTTCACCTTTTCCTCGATATTTCCGTCGGCTTTCATTTGCGCAAGAATTTGATAAAATACGGCGGTTGCGGCATATTTGTAGCCGCTCTGTTTAACATGCCATATGCGCAGTGCGTCTTCAAAAAGTTTTCGGTAAACCTCTGTGCCGGACGGTGTGAACACCTGTATTTCGTCTGTAACAAAGCCCGTCATGTCAAAGTGGAAAACAATCATGTCGTCTCCCTCGGTTATGCGGTCATATTCGATATTCGCCGGAACATAACTTATATAATTCGGGCTCACCGGTATCTGGTGTCCTTTGTACAGGTAGCGGCTGCCGTGATTCAGCCGAAAAGACAGCGCATGAAACGGTCTTTTTGCCGTGTGCGAAACTCCTTTTATCCATTTGAAAGACAGCACATCAATAATATTCACCGAGATATTATCCGAAAGCATTTACATCACCAGCCCTTATATTTGGATTATACACCGATTGGTTGCGAAAATCAAGTCTTTTGTAGCGAAAAATATGTTGATTAGTTGCGAAAATGGCATATAATTGAAATTGAATCAACGATTAACTTTACGGAGGGATTTGTATGGAAGACAGAAAAAATGTTTTGGCAAACTTCGAAAAATATGCCGGCTACACCGAAGATACGGTAAAAACCGGTATTGAAAAAAACCGCAAGGCATATGCCGAAATAACGGTAAAAAACAAAGAGGGAAATCCTGTTTCAAACGTTACCGTCAACGTTGAGCAAAAGGAGCATGCATTTAAATACGGTGCAAACATCTTTATGCTGGACGAGCTTGAAACAGCCGAAAAGAATGAGGCATACAAAAAGTATTTTGCCGACGCATTCAACATGGCAACACTGCCGTTTTACTGGGACGATTTGGAACCGGAAAAAGGGAAACAGCGCTACAGCGCCGGCAGCCCGAAAATCTACCGACGTCCGCCGATTGACCTGTGCCTTGATTTCTGCCGCAAAAACAACATTGAGCCCCGCGAGCATGCGCTTGCGTACGACCACTTTTTCCCGGATTGGCTCGCCGATAAAAGCGTGACGGAGGTTAAGTTTGAGCTGGAGAGACGTTTTTCAGAAATAGCGGAGAGGTACGCAGACAAAATTCACACAATCGAGGTAACAAACGAAATGATGTGGGATGTCGGAAAAACAAAATTCTACCGCGCGGACGACTACCTTGAGTGGTGCTACAAAACGGCGGAAAAGTATTTTCCGAACAATCAGCTTGTAATAAATGAATGGAGCGGACTCTGGTACAATACATGGGAAAAGCTTTCGCCGTACTACATGATGATAGAAAACACAATTCTGAAAGGCGGGCGCATAGACGCAATCGGAATGCAGTACCATATGTTCCAGAAGCGCGAAGATGAAAAGAACAACGTTCAAAAGTCATACAACCCGGTTAATCTGTATTCGATACTGGATACATATGCCGGCCTGAACCGTCCCATTCAGATAACCGAGGTAACCGTTCCGGCATATTCAAACGATTCGGCAGACGAGGAAATCCAGGCGCAGATTATAGAAAACTTGTACTCGATATGGTTCTCGCATGCCAATGTGGAGCAGATAATATACTGGAATCTTGTGGACGGATACGCGGCATTTGCACCGCAGGGCGATATGACATCTGGAGAAAATTATTATTACGGCGGACTTTTGCGCTTTGATATGACTCCGAAACCTTCATATTACACCATAAAAAATCTTTTCCAAAAGAAATGGCACACGAGCGAAACAATTACGACAGGCTCAGACGGTTCGGCTGTATTTAAGGGATTCAAGGGTAAATACGAGGTAACCGTTCTCGCAGACGGAAAGAAGATAAGCAAAACGGCTGATTTTTCTTCGTCGGACGCAATGCACAACAAACTGGAAATAGAAATATGAATGTGTGAATTTATTTCGGCAGACTGTATTTTTGCGGTTTGCCGAAATTTTTTTTAAAAATTTTGCATTTACCTATTGACAAAATGAAAACCAAAAGTTATAATACCTATAAATCAGGTAGGAATTATGGGTATTTCGAAAGGAGATACATATATGACGGAGTTAACGGTTTTTCGATGTTGAAAATAATATTTGAGTATATAATGGTAAAAGATTAAAAAATTTTAAAATATGGGAGTGTATTAAAATGAAAGTATATGAAAAAATAACAGACCTTGTAGGTTCCACACCGCTTATGAAACTCAGCAATTATATTTCCGAAAACAAACTTGGAGCGGATATATATGCCAAACTGGAATATTTCAATCCCGCCGGAAGTGTTAAAGACCGTATTGCAAAGGCTATGATAGACGACGCCGAGGCAAAGGGTGTGCTGAAAAAAGGTTCGGTTATCATAGAGCCGACAAGCGGAAATACCGGAATAGGTCTGGCAGCCGTTGCAGCGTCGAGAGGGTACAGGATAATCCTTACCATGCCCGAGACCATGAGCGTTGAGCGCCGCAATCTTCTTAAGGCATACGGCGCAGAGCTTGTGCTTACCGACGGCGCAAAGGGCATGAAGGGCGCTATTGCAAAGGCCGACGAGCTTGCAAGGGAGATTCCGGGCGGATTTATTCCGAGCCAGTTCACCAATATGGCAAATCCGGCAGCACACAAGGCAACCACAGGCCCGGAAATCTGGAATGATACCGACGGCAAGGTGGATATATTCGTAGCCGGTGTCGGAACGGGCGGAACTGTTTCCGGTGTGGGAGAATATCTTAAATCGCAAAACCCGGATGTAAAGGTGGTTGCGGTTGAACCGGCAGGTTCTCCGGTACTTTCAAAGGGTACCCCCGGACCGCACAAAATACAGGGTATCGGTGCAGGATTCGTTCCCGAAACGCTTGACACCGATGTATATGATGAAATAATTGCCGTGGAGAACGAGGACGCTTTTGAAACAGGCAGAACTCTTGCCAGAAAAGAAGGACTCCTTGTCGGAATATCGTCCGGAGCTGCAGTGTATGCGGCAGCGCAGCTTGCAAAGCGCCCGGAAAACAAAGGAAAAATAATTGTGGCACTGTTGCCCGATACCGGTGACAGATATCTTTCTACACCGATGTTTGCGGACTAAGAATCAAATTGCCCCTCCGTCGACGGAAGGGACAATTTTCCGCGGTGAAATCCGTAGAGAACGGTTATTAACCGTTCCGAAGACTACCGCATTTGCCCGAAATCAAAAAATAAACACATAATAAATGTTGCGTAATGACGAAATTATATAATTAAAATCCGCTTTTTTGTGACAAAAATTAATAAAATTTCTAAAAGCGTAATATTCCTATTGACAAAACATAAAAACGGGAATATAATATAGAAAAATTACCAAAGGAGAGGTGTTTAATATGTACACATGTTACAATAATACAAATAAAAATACCTCCGGTGTATCATCGAATACACCCTTTGGTTCTTGTGCACAGACTGAAACGAAAAACACTTTTTGCAATGATGCTATGTGTGTAGCATCATTTTTTTGTGCTGTCATCGCATACATATCGGTTTTCGCGCTATGCCTTGCGAAAATAATTCTAAATATTGCCATATCGGCGGATTTGAATATGTATGCTGCTCATGATGCATAAGATTTGTTGAATAAACATTTTTGTATAGCTTATATTAATGAAAGGGCAGCATCTTGAATAAAAGATACTGTTTTTTTGTTTTTATAATACATTTAGAAAGATTGAGAGGAGAAAGAATCATGAAAAGAACATTTGTAAAATCAGTTGCCGCAGTAATGATGGTTGCACTTGTCGCTCTGGCATTTGCAGGCTGCGGAAAGGCTAACACGGGTTACACCGCAGACAACAAGGAATTTGTTATCGGTGGTACAGGTCCGCTCACAGGCGACGCTTCGTCATACGGTATTTCGGTACAGCAGGGCGCTCAGCTTGCTATAAAAGAAATCAACGCGGCAGGCGGCCTTAACGGTATTAAATTCAAACTTGACATGAAAGACGATAAAGCTACCGCAGCCGACGCTGCTACAGGTTACGACACATTGTATGAATCCGGTATGCAGGCTTCAATCGGTGCGGTTACATCCGGTTCCTGCGATTCATTTGCGGAAAAAGCATCAGAGGACAATGTATTTGCAATTACACCGTCCGCTTCGGCAGCAAACGTAATTGCGGACAGACCGTCGGTATTCCGCGTGTGCTTCGGCGATCCCGACCAGGGTGTTCTCGCGGCCGAGGAACTTGTTAAGAACTACAAGAAAATCGGTGCTATTTACGATACAAGCGATCCGTATTCTTCGGGTATCTATGACGCATTTAAGGGCGAAATGAAAAAGCTTAAAACAGATTTTGAGACTCAGACATTCGATGCCGAAAACAAAAAGGACTTTTCAACACAGGTTGAGGCACTCAAAGACTGCGATGTAATCTTCCTTCCGATATACTACACAGAGGCAGGATTTATTGCAAAGGCAGCTACCGCAAAAGGCTGCGAAGCAGTGCTCTTTGGATGTGACGGTCTCGACGGTGTTGCAGATCAGATTGATTCAAGCGTTACAAATACCGTTAAATACATTACACCTTTCGATGTAAACAGCACAGAAGAAGCTACAAAGAAATTTGTAGACGCATACAAGGCAGAGTACAACGAAGCTCCCGATCAGTTTGCAGCAGACGGATACGACGCTATAATGACTATCTTTGAGGCTATGAAGAAAGCCGATGTTAAAGATGTAACAATAAGCGCTTCGGATCTTTCGGACATCCTTTGCAAGACAATTACCGATAAGGGATTCTCTTACACAGGCGCAACAGGCAAGATGACATGGGATGAATCGGGCGCTTGCCAGAAAGTTCCGCAGATTGTTGAACTCAAGAAGTAATTTATTCGGTTCGAACATATATTGTGTGTTAAGGTTGGACATATTTGCCCAACCTTAATGCCATGTTATACATAATACAAAATTTGCATTATGCTGCATTAAAAAAGGAAGGGGAAGTACATGACTACATTTATAGACGGTTTGAGTCTCGGAAGCATATATGCTCTGATTGCGCTCGGGTACACAATGGTATACGGTATTGCCAAAATGCTGAACTTTGCCCACGGCGACATAATCATGGTAGGTGCATATGCGATTCTTACCACACTTAACATGGGCGGCAGCCCGATTGTGGCAATTGTTGCCTCAATAATCACATGCACGGTTCTCGGAATATTAACGGAGAAGCTTGCGTACAAGCCGCTCAGAGGTGCGTCACCTCTGGCAGTATTAATCACGGCAATCGGCGTCAGCTATCTGCTCCAGAGCGTGGCACAGCTTATTTTCGGAGCAAAGTCGCAGCCTGTGACGATAGCGGCTTTTTCAAACGTAACCATTGCCGGTGTTAAGATAAGCACTGCAACAGTAATAACGCTTGTTGTGGGTGCAATTATCATGATTGCTCTCTCTTTATTTATAAAAAACACAAAGACAGGCAGAGCCATGCTCGCTGTGTCCGAAGACCGCGGCGCGGCTCAGCTTATGGGTATCAATGTAAACCGCATTATAATGATAACATTTGCCATCGGCTCGGCGCTCGCCGCGTTTGCAAGCACATTCTACCTCATGCAGATACCGAGTACAAGCCCGACTCTCGGTTCAATGCCCGGTATAAAGGCATTCACCGCTGCCGTTATCGGCGGTATCGGTTCGATTCCGGGCGCAATGCTCGGCGGTGTGCTGCTTGGTATTGTCGAAAAGGTTTCGCTCAGCATTCCGGTGCTCAGCCCGTATACGACAGCGTTTGAGTTTGCATTGCTCATAGTGATACTCCTTGTAAAACCAACCGGATTTATGGGCAAGCAGAGAAGAGAGAAGGTGTGATACATGGCAGGATATTTCAAAAATATAAAGGACGCATTTAAGATAAAACACTACATTAACTATATTGCAATGGGGCTGTTCCTTGTTATAACCGCCTCCATGTTCTACACAGGTTATCTCAGCCGCTCCACGGCAAACCTAATCACGCAGATAGCGTATTCGATTATCCTCGCGGTATCGCTTAATCTTGTTGTGGGATTCCTCGGCGAGCTGAGCCTCGGTCACGCAGGTTTTATGTGTGTCGGAGCGTACATCGGCTGCTATATTGCAAAGCTTTTGCACCCGGTTATTGCGTCTCCGCTTGCAGTCCTCATTATAACAATGCTTATCGGCGGCGCTGTTGCTGCTGTTTTCGGATTTATTATCGGTCTACCGGCGCTGAGGCTCAAGGGCGATTATCTTGCAATCGTCACCCTGGCATTCGGCGAAATTGTCCGCACCATATTCAAAAATCTGCAGACGTTCGGCGGCGCACTCGGACTCAGAACGGTTAAATACGGAACAGAGCTGTTTATTGTAGCGCTTGTTGTTGTTATCCTGATGCTGATTGTGATACAGAATCTTGTCCGCAGCAAACACGGCCGCGCCATAACGGCTATCCGCGACAACGAAATCGCTGCAAAGGCAATGGGTATAAATGTTACATTCTACAAGCTGTTTGTGTTTGTTGTTTCGGCGTTTTTTGCAGGTGTTGCCGGAGTTATATACGGCCACTATGCCACACCGGTTTTGTATTCATTCTTTTCGTACAACTATTCAATCGAAATTCTTGTAATGGTTGTTCTCGGCGGAATGGGAAGCATCAACGGTTCAATAATCGCCGCTGCGCTTATCACATATATAAACTTCCAGCTTACAACCAAGCTCTCGGGCGACCTTGCGGCGCTTAAATTCCTGATATACGCACTTGTTCTTATTACAATCGTAATATTCAACAATGCTCCGGCTCTTGAACCTGTCAGAGAAAAATTCAGCCTTAAACTCCTTGTTGAAAAGCTGTGTGAGAAAATCAAGAGAATATTTGTAAAGACAGCCGATCCCGACAGGGAAAAGGCAAATATCAAGGACGACGCGGCAGAGTGGCAGCGTATTCCGACCAAGATAGACATGGACGCGATTTTGTCTATGGACGTGGCTCCGGACAAGGCAAACGGTTCAATTCGCGAAAAGGGGGACAAACGAAATGGCAAATGAGTATATGCTTGAAACAAAAAATCTCGGAATCTCCTTTGGCGGATTAAAGGCGGCACAGGATATCAACCTTAAGATAAAAAAGAAACAGCTCTACGGTCTGATAGGGCCGAACGGTGCCGGAAAAACAACGATTTTTAATATGCTCACGGGAGTGTACACTCCGACAACGGGAAGCTTTTTCCTGGACGGCGAGGATTTGACCGGCAAATCGCAGGAAACAATCAACCACAAGGGTATTGCAAGAACTTTTCAGAATATACGCCTTTTTAACAACATGAGCGTTATAAGAAATGTTCTTGTCGGATTGCACAACCAGCCGGAATTCAAGGTTACTCCGCTGCAGAGCATGCTGCGCACACCGAGGCACTTTGAGTGTGAGCGGAACATGCGCGACAGGGCAAAAGAAATTTTGAGAATATTCGAGCTTGAGGATGAAAGAAACAATCTTGCGTGCAACCTGCCGTACGGAAAACAGCGCAAACTCGAAATCGCAAGGGCGCTCGCCACAAATCCGAAGCTTCTTCTTCTCGACGAGCCTGCCGCAGGAATGAACCCGAACGAAACCGAAGAACTTATGAATACCGTTCGTTTTATACGCGACAATTTTGACATGACGATTTTGCTCATTGAGCACGACCTTAAATTTGTTTCGGGACTCTGCGACGAAGTTACGGTTCTTAACTTTGGTACGACTCTTGTTCAGGGCAAGGTAAACGATGCGCTTAACGATGCCGAAGTTATCAAGGCGTATATAGGAAAGTAGGGTGATTAACATGGCAATGCTGAAAATAGATAATCTCGAAGTGTACTACGGCGTTATATGCGCACTCAAAGGAATAAGCTTTGAGGTAAACGAGGGCGAGATAGTAACACTCATCGGTGCCAACGGCGCCGGCAAAACAACAACCATGCAGAGCATAATGGGGCTTATTCCTGCAAAATCGGGTACGATAACGTATCAGGGACAGGTTATAAACAAGATTCCGCCTCATAAAATCGTTCACCTCGGAATGACTCAGGTTCCGGAGGGCAGACGCGTTTTCCAGGAGCTTTCGGTTTATGAAAATCTTCTTCTCGGAGCATATATATGCGATGACAAAAAGAAAATCAAAGAAGATATCGAAAAGATATATACCAAATTCCCCAGACTCGGAGAGAGAAAGTCGCAGATAGCCGGCACTCTTTCCGGCGGTGAACAGCAGATGCTCGCCATGGGGCGCGCTCTTATGAGCCACCCCAAACTGCTTATGCTCGACGAGCCGTCCATGGGGCTTTCGCCGCTTTTGGTAGACCAGGTTTTTAATATCATTAAAGAAATTCACAGCGAGGGAACAACAATTCTTCTCGTTGAGCAGAATGCCGGAAAATCGCTTGCCATATCCGACAGGGCATATGTCCTCGAAAACGGTAGGATAGCATATTCCGGAACGGGCGAGGAACTTATGCAGAGCGATAATATCAAAAAAGCGTATCTCGGCGGCTGATGCCATAATTCAGAACTCCGTGAAATGCAAAGGAGTTGCGGACAGATAAAATTGTTTTTCCGCGGCTCCTTTGTTTTATTATCCTTGCAATTTAAAAAAATGTATGATAAAATAGACAATGAAAAGATTCCGGAAAAAAGGGGATGAGCGTAGATGATTTTTTGCATTATCGGCAAAAGTGCGTCCGGTAAGGATACACTGTACAAAAATATTCTTGAAAAAAAGGATTCGCGGCTTGTTTCGGTTATACCGTATACCACACGGCCGAAACGGGTGGATGAAAAAGACGGTGTAAATTATCATTTTGTAACGCGTTCGTTTCTTGCACAGCTTGAGGCAAGCGGAAATGTAATAGAAAAGCGAAGCTACAATACGGTGCGCGGTGAATGGGTGTATTTTACCGCACGATTTGATGTGAAAAAAGAATTAAATTACATACTTATCACCACACCGGAAGGGGTGCGCAAAATTGCCGAATTTTATGGCAGTGACAGTGTTTGTACGGTCTATATGGATATTGACGACAAAACACGGCTTTTGCGATGCATTGAGCGTGAGTCGCAGCAAACATCTCCGAACTATGCGGAGGTTTGCCGACGCTTTGTAGCCGACAGCGAAGATTTTTCACCGGAAATAATAGATTCCGTTCGGAATCTGAAAAGGATAGACGCCGCCGAAAGCGAGCAGGGATGTCTTGCGCAGTGGCTCGAAATATACGATACTGCAGGAGGTAACAGATGAATACGATTTCATATGCTGATTTTTTGGACAAGGTTCACGGGTGCTGGTACGGAAAGTGCCTCGGAGGTGCTGCCGGCGCACCGGTTGAGGGAATAAAAAAGATTATTGATGTTGATGATTTCACTCAGATTTTCAACCCCGATTTGCCGAATGATGACCTTGATTTACAGCTTTTATGGCTTGATGTTTTGGAAAATAAGGGTACGGTTATAAATTCTTGCGATCTGGCAGACGCGTGGGTTGAAAAATGTTGGTATCCGTTTTCGGAGTACGGGTATTTTCTCAAAAATTATATGCGCGGCATTAAACCGCCATATTCCGGAATTGTGAACAACAGCTTTTTTAAAGAAGGCATGGGATGCCCGATACGCAGCGAAATATGGGGAATAGTAAGCGCAGGTAATCCGCAGCTTGCGGCAGATTACGCATATATAGACGCTACGCTTGATCATGCCGATAACTCTGTGTATGCCGAACAATTTTTGGCAGCTGCCGAGAGTCTTGCTTTCTTTGAAAACGACATGGAGAAACTTGTGCGTTCGGCAATGAAATATATTCCGGACGATTGCCGGCTGGCGGTTTGCTTTAACAAGATTCTGGGAATGTACAGGGATTCCACATGGCAGCACATGCGCGATGTGGTGCTCAGCGAGTTTTCACACCCGGATTTTACAAATGTTATCCAAAACCTCGCTTTTGTTCTCATAGCTCTCCTCTGCGGCAAATCAGATATGAGAGAGACGATAAATATTGCTCTTAAATGCGGCTACGATACCGACTGCACATGTGCGTCCGCAGCGTCGATTGTTGGTATTATGGTTGGCTACAAGGGACTTGGCGAAGAAATAGGCAATCTAATCAAGGACTATTTTATCTGCGGAATAGATATTGTCCGTCCGTCGGACAGCATACGCGGCCTTGCCGAAGACACGGTTAAAATTGCTCTGAAAACTCCGAACTATGAGATTGAAATAACCGATTCACCGATAAAAGCCGACAGACCGAAGAATTTCAAAGGTTTGGAGATTATTCACGCAACACCGGATGGACTTGAGGCGGCAAAGAAGAATGCCGCTCCGGTAAAATGGGATATATACGGTCCGTTTTTTGACCAGCTTGATCAGCCGATTAACCCGAATTTCCCAAGCCCTCACGGTGAGGGTTGTGTTCTCCCGGACTTGGTGTGCATGGTAAACAACGAGGTATTTTTGGACAAGGATTATATAACCGATTTTTCAAAAGAAAAACCGATGTTTACGCTTGATGCATACGAAGATTTTATAGATGTTGACAGCTGTTTTACAATGGAAGGACAGATGTGCTGCTACGCGGTGACAAAAATTGTTTCTCCCGATGACAGAAAGGTATGGGCAATTGTCGGAAATACGGACGGATTCAGACTGTATGTAAACGGCGAAAATGTGCTTGAAAAAGATGAAATACGCCTTTGGACTCCGTATAACAACTTTACCCTGATTGACCTTAAAAAAGGTGAAAATACTGTTATAGTTAAGATGCTTCGAAGAACGGAACATGTTAAACTTTCTCTCGGACTTCGTCTGTATGACGGCAATCACTGGCACAGAAGCAAGTGGTGTACAGACCTCAAATAAAAACCGCTGTACAAATCGGGAAAATTTTGGCATAATACTGCATAAAATTACACTGCCTCGGTTGACATTGCTTGACGTTTGAGGTAATATATGATTATAATGTATCCAATTATCTGAAAGGAATTGAATTTGATGGAAAAATTAGGACTTAACGAAATCAGAGAAAAATATCTGTCGTTCTTTGAGTCAAAGGGGCATCTCAGACTTCCGAGTTTTCCCCTTGTGCCGAAGGATGATAACAGCCTTTTACTTATAAATGCAGGTATGGCACCGCTCAAACCGTACTTTAAAGGTGAACAGGTTCCGCCGCGCAAAAGGGTAACAACGTGTCAGAAGTGCATCCGTACACCCGATATTGAAAGAGTTGGCAAGACCGCAAGGCACGGAACATACTTCGAAATGCTCGGAAACTTTTCGTTCGGTGACTACTTTAAACACGAGGCTACAGCATGGGCATGGGAGTTTATTACAAAGGTTCTTGAACTTCCCGAGGATAAGCTGTGGGTAACTATATACGAAGATGATGATGAGGCGCGCGATATATGGATAAACGAAGTCGGTGTTAAACCGGAAAGAATCGTTCGTATGGGAAAAGAGGATAACTTCTGGGAAATTGGAACAGGTCCATGCGGACCGTGCTCCGAAATATATTTTGATCGCGGTGAGGATTGTGGATGCGGTAAACCCGATTGTGCCGTAGGATGTGACTGCGACAGGTTTGTAGAGTTCTGGAATCTGGTATTTACCCAGTTTGACAAAGACGAAAACGGAAATTACAACCGCCTTGCGCACCCGAATATAGATACCGGTATGGGACTTGAGAGAATTGCGTGCATAATGCAGGGAGTAAACAATCTGTTTGAGGTTGACACCGTACGCAATATAATGAAAAAGATAAGCGAAATCGCCGATATAGAATACGGCGAGGACGAGCAGGCAGACGTTTCGCTGCGTGTAATTACCGACCATATCAGAAGCACGACGTTTATGATTTGCGACGGTGTTCAGATAAGCAACGAGGGCAGGGGATATGTTCTCAGAAGACTCCTGCGCCACGCAGCAAGACACGGAAAGCTGCTTGGAATAAGTGATCCGTTCCTTTACAAAATAGTGGACACGGTTGTGGAGGAAAACAAGACAGCATATCCGGAGCTTGTGGGTAAAGCCGATTATATCAAAAAAATAATCAAGACCGAAGAAATACGTTTCAGCGAAACAATAAATGATGGATTGTCCATACTGAACGGATATACAGAGCAGCTGGAGTCGGAGGGTAAGACCGAACTTTCCGGCGAAAAGGCATTCAAACTTTATGACACATACGGATTCCCGGTAGATATAACGGTTGAAATTCTTTCTGAAAAAGGAATGACAGTAAACCGTGACGAATTTGACAAGTGCATGGAGCGTCAGAGGGAAACTGCAAGAAACAGCCGTGGAAATGTCGATGAGCTGGCATGGAAAGAGGACGATTTCAAAAAACTTTATCTTGACACCATGACGGCAGAATTTGTTGGATATGACACACTTGAGTGCGATTCAAAGATAAAGGCTATAGTAAGCGGAGTGGAAAGCTTTAAGCATGCCGATGCAAAGAGCGGTGAAGTGATGATTATGCTGGATAAGACTCCGTTCTACGGCGAAGGCGGCGGACAGGTCGGCGATAAAGGTATCTTAAAGACAGACAGTGCGGTAGTGCGCGTGCTTGATACCAAAAAAATGGGCAGTGACAAATTTGTGCATCGTTGTGAGGTTGTCAGCGGCGAAATATCCGAGGGCGAAACGGTTCATGCAGAGGTAGACAAAGTTCTGCGCGGTGCGGCACAGCGCAATCACTCGGCAACGCACCTTTTGCAAAAGGCACTTAAGATTGTTTTGGGTGACCATGTTGAACAGGCAGGTTCATTTGTGAGCAGCGAAAGACTCAGATTCGATTTTTCGCACTATGAAGCAATGACTCCCGAACAGATAGCAAAAGTTGAGAATATCGTGAATGATGAAATTCACAATGCACTGGATGTAACATGTACGCTTATGCCGATTGAGGAAGCAAACAAGCTCGGTGCAATGTCACTGTTCGGCGAGAAGTACGGCAGCATTGTACGCGTTGTTAAAATGGGTGATTTCAGCCTTGAGTTCTGCGCCGGAACACATGTTTCGAATACCGCGGATATAGGATTGTTCAAGATTCTTTCCGAGTCATCGGCTGCTGCCGGTATCAGAAGAATCGAGGCAATAACAAGCATGGAGATACTCAAATATCTTGCATCCAAGGAAAATCTGCTTAATGAAATAGGTGAGGCGCTCAAATGTGCTCCGGGCGAGGCGGCACAAAAAGCCGAACAGATGCGCGAGGAGAATAAACACCTTGCGAAAGAGATAGAAACGCTTAAAGAAAAAATGGCAGGCAGCGGACTTGACACAATGAAAAACGGTGCCAAAGAGATTAATGGCGTGACGGTTATTGTGGGCAAATTTACCGATGCGGATGTGAATACGCTTCGCAAAATAGGCGACGCAATGAAATCCGATTTCGAATGTGAAGTTTGCGTAACGGCATCTGCGGCAGACGGCAAGGTTATGCTTGTTTGCTCGGCAAACAAGGCGGCTGTGGCAAAGGGAATCCACTGCGGCAATCTGATAAAGGCTATTGCTCCCAATGTCGGCGGCTCGGGCGGCGGAAGACCGGACAGCGCACAGGCAGGCGGAAAGAATGCCGACGGAATAGACACAGCGCTCAATGCCGTTTATGCCGAAGTGGAAAATCAGGTAAAGTAATTTAAACGTTTCGATAAACAAATAAATAAAGTGAGGTGACAAAAATGTCGGATTGTATTTTTTGTAAAATTGCAAGCGGAGAGATACCGACGGATTATATTTATGAAGACGATAAGGTTGTTGCATTCAAAGACATCAACCCCGCGGCTCCGGTTCATATTTTGATTATTCCGCGCGAGCATATTGCCTCTGCGCTGGAATTAAACGATTCCAATGCGGACATTGCCGCGCATGTGTTCAAGGTTGCAGGTAAGCTTGCGCGCGACATGGGATTTGCAGAAAACGGATTCCGTGTGGTGAACAACTGCGGCAAGGATGGCGGTCAGACTGTGGGACATTTGCATTTTCATGTTCTTGCCGGCAGAAATCTGGGGTGGCCTCCGGGTTAATGCCCGTCCGCCTCACGATTGTGAAATCTTGCAGGACATGTTCTGCACTCAAAAAACCGTACATAGTGCAAATTCGGTATTGAATCTGCGCTGTGTACGGTTTTTATTTGCACGACACGGCAATTGTTTGCTTTCAAGGCCGAACGGCGGAGAAGTAATTTTTGGCGGCAGGGAGGTCGCAGGAAACGGTTAACAACAATTTGATTTACTTTTTAATCTACATATTCAACAATCATACTGCGCGTAATGCGCAGTTTTTTTATGCCTGTATAACAAAAATGTTCGAAAAATTCAAACTTGTTTATGTCAGATAAATAGGCTATAATTTATTTAAAGAAATGCCTGATTCATATGGAGGATGATGATATGCACAGCCGAACGAAAAAATACAAAAGGCTCATAAGCGTATTGTGCAGCGTTTTGCTGGCGTGCAGTGTTTCATCGTGCGGATATGGTGAATCGGATACAGAGGTTATTACAATCTGGTCATCGTCAATGAGCAGCAAAATGATTCTTGAAAAAATTGTGGACGGGTTCAACCGCACTGTCGGCAAAACGAACGGAATTTTTATAGACTACCACACCAAGGATCCGCTCACATTCGGCGAGGAAATTACAAAAGCCTTTGAAAGCGGGAATCCGCCGGATTTGTTTGCCGGTTTTTCGAGAGAATATGCGCAGAAAGGGTATGTCGTTCCGATATGCGATATAGAAGGCGGTCGGGAATTTTTGAATGAGTTTAAAGACATTCCCGTAAGAACAGAAAATTCCCTTGACGGCAAGATATACTGCACACCGATATCTGTTACCACACATGGCCTTTTGTACAACAAAGAAATGTTTAAAAAAGCCGGTCTTACGGATGACGCTGGAAATCCGACTCCGCCGGAGACATTTGAGCAGATGCGCGATTATGCAGGCAGGCTTACGGATTCAGACAAAAACGAATACGGTATCGTTCTTCCGCTGAAATGGAGCGGCTGGTACGGCAGCGATATTCGCTCTTCCATGATGAGTTCCTGCGGATATCAGGAGTTTAACCCTGTAACAGGCAAATTTGATTACACCGGTGCTGTTCCGATAATGCAAACCTACCTGGATATCATTAATGACAAATCCTGCGTTCCCGGGGCAGAACAGATAGACAACGACACAGCGCGCGCGCTGTTTGCATCGGGCGGAGTCGGGATGAAGCTTGCTTTCAGTTTTGATGTAAATGTAATCAACGACCAGTACCCGGCAAGCATCGATTGGGGAGTTGCGCCTCTGCCCGTTGTGGACAAAGGCAACAAATACAAGCAGAGAATGGCATACGGCTATTCGTTTTGCGTAACATCCCGCGCAGCCGAAAAGGCAGACGGCAGCAAGCTTATTCGGATATTAAAGTATTTTAATTCAAAAGAAATTCAAAAAGAATTGTACATATCGAGCGCCGCAATCCCTTATGATTCATCGGTAATCGGCGGCAAAACAGACAAGAAACTCAAAAACGGTTGGAGTGAATTCTGCAGCTTTGCGGATATCAGTGCCGTTTACCCGGATATTCCGCAGTACAATATAAACAGCTCGGACAGAATCGACAGCTATTTTATACAAAATGTGATTACGGGAAAGGTCACCCCGGAAGAATGTGCCCGCCATGTCGGTGAAGTTGTTAACAGCGCTGTGGAGGAATATTATCGCAAACTGCCGGATGAGGAATTTAATATGTTTATAATCCCCGATTGGGATATAAAAAGATAAAAATAAACTGGAGGTTTATATCATGAAAAGAAATTTGAAAAAAGCTATAACGGCGTTGCTTGCAGCAATAATCGCCGCTTCGGCATTTGCGGCAAGCGCGGCAACAGTGACTCCGAACAGCGGCTACACTGTTGTAACGGAGGATTTTTCGAAAGTTAAAAATAATGCGAAAGTCAGCGAAACACGTGATGCAGATGGAGATGGTGTTGTAGATTCTCAATATAAAGAGTCTACGATATATCCTATAGGTGATAGCGATTGGGCGCTTAAAACCTGTACTGCTTCCGGTCAAAGCAATACGGGTGACACAGACGCGTGGATAGCGAATAACACATTGAGCTTTGCTACAAATAATAATACTGATGCAGATGGATTTGGCGGTTCCAGTAATGGTTATATTGTTGTTCAACGCCGTTCTGTAGTATATTACAATGGTGATTATAGTGATATGGGCAATAGTTTTAAGATTAAGTATGATTACACTAAAAGTATTAATTGTGGTTTGACGGTTAAATTTATGATTTCCGACGATATCAGAAGGTACTATGCGCTTAATATGGAAGGAAAAGCAGGCGCAGTATGGACACTTTATAAAGTAGAAAATGCAATTCCTACTGTTTTAGCAAAGTCCGATGCAACAATTACAGCCACCAATAATAAAGCAGGTTCAGGTTCGACAAACAAAGGTACAATTACTGTAGCGTACGATAACGGAAAGATTATGTGGAATATTAACGCTAACAGATTTGGAAATTACTCTTATATTGATTCGGGTTCGTATACAGATACAACTCCGTTCGCTGTAGCAGCTTCTGCATGTAAAATAGGATTTTCCACAAATGGAAATAAAGGTCAATGGGGTACGCTGAAAAATATAACGATCTCATATGCAACAGCAAACGTAAGCGAAAACTTTGAGGGTTTGGGTATAGTATCCGATACAATATTTGCAAATACAACAACCGGTTCGAGAACTCAAATTACCGGAACTGATTTTTATGTAACAACAAGGGAAAATAGTCTCGGTGCCAAACTCAGCGCCAAGGTAGTCGGTAATGTAAAGGATGATTTTGGTACAACAAGCACAAGACTGGAAATGACATATCCTTCGTGGATATTTTCTAAGGATCAGATTAACAAGCTTGATTTTGTTGAATATCGCGGAGATTACACCGGAATAAGAGATAATTATACGATTTCGTTTGATTACGCTGCCGGTTCGGCAAGAAACAGTGCCGCGTTATTGTTTGGTTTGCCTGCCAATGACGCCGATAATTATGAATACAATGATTACTATGCATTGGTATTCAATGGGGAATCTGCACTTAAATGGTATGAAGATGGTAACGTGACTACAGTACCTTCGTGGGAAATAAGAAAGATGGATACAAATACATGGTCTGGTACTGATAAAGCCTCATGGCCGGGTACTATTGCTGCGTCTGACAGTACATTTTCAAAGGAAACAAAACCTGAAACAAGTAGTGCTGCTGATGATTATGTATATACAATGGCAAAATACGGAACAAAAGCAGCAAATGTTACCGTAAATGTAAACAGAAATACGGTTACGGTTAGTGTCAGCGGTATAAAATCTAATAAAGAAAGATATACCGATACAAAAACATTTACCGCAACATTGGCAGGAAATCATTTTGCATTCTTAAATAATTCTGCATACAAAACCTTTGTAGGCTACTTCGACAACATATCCGTAACCACAACACAGAGTGCAATTGAGAGCGACGCAGACAATTTGTATATCAACAGCGGAAAATTTGCACTTGGTGACGGTTCGCTGCTGTTTTACAACAACGACGGAACATGCACGCTTAACCCCATAAAAATGAACACATTTGAAACTCACAAAATTGCGATTCCGTCCGGCACAAAGAAAATATTTTTCTGGAAAGACCTCGACACAATCATTCCCATAACGGAAAGCATAGACATTGAATAGAGGCTCAAATAGGAGGAAACACATGTTTTTAAAAGGCCGATTTAAAATACTTATATGCACACTGCTTTTTTCGGCACTTACAGTAAGCGTTTTTGCCGCAGATAAAATCGATCAGGAAGAACTCAAATCCGCCGTTAAGGCAATGGACTTTGAAAAAGCGGAAAAAATCATCATGACGGATGAGTCGGATATTGTGGACAATACCGTTGATGTTTCGGTTACGGTGAATGAAAACAACATCCTTACAGAAACCTCCACCCTTATGGTAGGTGCCGCAAACGGTGCTGAATATGACTGGATCTACAGCGAGGATATGAAGTCTTTAAACAGCGACTATATGTCGGTTATAGACGATATCTACAATATTCCCATATACAGAGTGGGATTTTCCGGGAACGCAACAAACCATCTGCGCCTTCCGGAAAACCGCGTTCCCGACACCTATATGGAGGGAATCAACCTGGAGATGTACCGCCCGGATGTGAACTATTCTGCCACACCGGCTGGGCTCAATGTAAGCAACGGTAACGGAGCAGGCGCCTTTTTGCAGGCACTTGCCGCAAATCCCGACTGCAAGTTTATAGTTATTATAGACATTGAGTGCTCCACAGCCGAAGACAGCGCAAACGTCGTTCGCTTTTGCCTGGATCCCAACGGCAGCTCCGAGTGGGCGGATCTCAGAAAGTCGTGGGGAATCGAAAACCCCATTAACCTTGTCGGTTTGGAAATGGGTAACGAAAAATACTTTTTCAGCACACCGACTCCCGAGCTTGAAAAAAGCGCTACCGAATGGTATATAGATACATTCAAAAAACATTATGAAGCGGTTCACGCAATATATCCGCAGGTGGAGATTATGCCGTCTATCAACAGCAACTCCAGCCGCGGCGGATTCTACGAGTGGAACAGACCGGTTTTGAGGGAGCTTGCGGACTATGTGAATATCATCTCTTTTCACCTCTATTACAGCGGCTACGAACTGGCATACACATATAAGTGGATTCAGGACACGCTCGACCTCATAGACGAGGTTGCCCCCGGCAAAAAGATAAAGTTTGCCTTTACTGAGCACGGAACCTGGGAGACGGGGACGTACATACGCCGCCAGGGATTGCAGGGAATCCTGCCCACGGCACAGTTTTACAACCGAATGATTAAAAAGGACTTTATGTACTGCACCACGGCATTTTGCTACACGCACTACGGCTGGGCTTTTGTCCGCAGGCAGGATGACGGCACTTTGCAGCCGACGGGGATGAACTATATGCACGATGTGTACGAAAAGAACCTGGGCGACAGGGTATACGACACATTGGTGGAGAGCGACAGCGAGCTCACAGACGAAAACAGCACCGCCCAGCGCTTTACCGTTCTTGCAACGGCAAAGGGCGACAATCAGCTCAAGATATTTTTGTGCAACAGAGAACCGTACACGGATTTTAACGTAAACTTTAAATTCAACAACAAATACACGCTTAAAGAAGAAACGGTGTTTACCGCCCCGAATATATATTCGCTTGTGTACAGCAAAAACACAAAGGATGTGTTCACAACCACCGTCACGCCCAAAAACGAGGCAAACTTTTCATCGTACAAAATGCCCACAAAGAGCCTTGTAGTCCTTACACTGGAAACAAACGCAAAGCTGCCCAAACCCGGGCAGAGCGAGGAAAGCGGCGAGATTGTGTATGACGGCGAAAAGAAATTTGCCGACCTTGCCGGATACTGGGCGGAAAATGAAATATACAATCTTGCCGACGCAGGTATTGTGAACGGTGTTTCGGCAGATTTGTTTTTGCCCGACGCCGCGGTTACAAGAGGCGATTTTGCACAGCTTTTGTACAGAACAATAAAGAAGGATAAGGACATCCGGCAGCTGAATATACCCGGAACCGACAGCGGCTCTCCGTGCTACGAGGCGGTTAATTACCTTATGAACTGTGGCATAATCCGCCCCGACAGCGGAACGGCATACGATGCAAATGCCGCGGTGTCGCTTCTCGAAGCAGCAAACATGGTCTACAGAGCTGACAGAACTGCCGACAAGTCGGTGTCGACGGATATGCGCTCATACAGTCCGGACAATCTTTCAGACTGGGACAAAAATGTAATTGACTATGAGGTCTCAAACGGAGTGCTTAAGTATTTTTACGAAACATCGTCTCTCAATCCGTCGAAAGTGCTGACAAGGGGTGAGGCGGCAAGTATTATATTCCGCGTTTTCCGGAATATGGAAAAGTATTGACGAAAGGTTAGTTGAGTTTATGAAAAAAATATTTATACTGTTGTTGTGCTTTAGCTTGTTTATAAACAATTCACTTTTGGTACTTGCCGATGACGATGAGGACAAAGGGCTGTTTGTGGACGGCTCGGAGATAAACGCCATTACAGACTACTCCACCTACGGAGCGGCGGATGTCACCGAAATGTCGAGCGCAAACTACATGACGAAAAATCAGTTTTCCGATGTTAAGGATTCCGAACTGCTAAGGAGACTTTCGCTGCTTTCAGACCTCGGAATAATAAACGGAACAGACGGCGGAAAGTTTAGCCCCGACAGCGATTTCACACGCATACAGTTTATTCTCACCGCTCTGAGAATGATGAATTTTGACGCTGATTCGTTTAGCGGAAACAGTGTTCGGTTTTACGACCTGCCGTCGGATTACACATATCTGTGCGAGGTGGAGGCGGCAGTTAATCTCGGAATAATCACCGGATTCTCGGACAAAACTCTGAAGCCCGATGCTCCGATAAGCTATACCGACGCTCTTACGATAATGCTCAAGGTAATGGGTTACACCGAGGAAGCATACGGCAGAGGCGGATATCCAAACGGCTTTTTGCAGATTGCAAAAAATCTTAAGCTGAATAACGGCCTTAAGCTAAAAGACGGCACCTTTACCAGAGCGGACGCGGCAATGTTTTTGTACAACTGTCTGCATGCCGAGGTTTTCTCGGCGCTGAGTCTCGGTGACAGCGGCTCTCAGGTTTATTCTGAGGGCACAATGCTCGAAGCGTACTTTGATATATACAAGACAACGGGAAAAATCGAATCCACGTATCTTGCGTATCTCGGCGGAATCGGCGAATCTGAGGAAGACAGCGTGGTTATCGGCGGCGAAAAGTACACCTGCGGCAGATACTTCTACAGCGAATACCTGGGCAAATGCGCCGATGTGTATTACACAAAAGACGGCGCGTCGCAAAAGACAATACGCAGCCTGGCTCTCGTCGGTGATGAAAAGGAACTCATAATAAACTCCGAGGATATCATCGGCTACGACGACTATACATTAAGATACTACGACGGAAAAAACGCTAAAACGGCGCACATTGCCAAAGGGCACAACCTTGTGTACAACGGCAAAAGAAAAACATCGTACGGCAAAGATATATTTGTTCCGAAAAACGGATTTGTCCGTCTGCTGTGTACGTGCGACAGCAGCGCAAACCAATACGATGTTGCCTTTGTAAACGAGTATTTTAACTTCCATGTTAAATCCCTTTCCGCAAACGGCAGTATTCTGAGCTTTAAGCCAAAGGGCAATTCAAACGGAATTATTGTTGATTTGGCAAAGACGGATTTCCTCATGGAGATATATGACAAGGGCGGAATGATGGCGTCGGATTTGTCGGTTGTGGACGCATACGACAATGACGGTAACAAAATAAAGAAATATCTTGTGCCGCCGATACCGGCAAATTCGCTTTTAAGTATTTTTACCGACGATGTTGCAGAGGGGATAAACGGCAGAAAAACTATCGGCGCAAATGCCACGTATATGAAGATTTACATAAACAGCGGAAAACTGGAAGGAACGGTAAAATCGCATAACCTCAAAAACAGCAAGATTACCATTGATGACAAACAGGCAAAGATATCCGACGATAACTTTTTGTTCGGCGACAACCCTGTAAAGGTGGGTACAACCGGTACATTCCTTTTTGACTTCAACGGAAAGATTGCCGCGTACGACTCGTCATCGAACGGTGAGAAATTTGAGTACGGATATCTCGTGCAGATTCACGGTGACAACAAGCTCGATCCCACATACAGATTCAGACTCATGAAGACAAACGGATATATAGAGGTATTTGAATGTGCTGATTTGAGCCGGTTTAAGATAAACGGCGAAAAAGTTCGCGATGCCAACACGCTCGAGGCAAAACTTGAGCAATCGGCAAAAATGCTGGATCCCACATTTACAATTTCGCAGGTAATCAAATACAAGCTTAATTCCGAAAACAAGATATCGGAAATTCAGACGGTAACAGCTCCGACAGGAGTTGCGGACGGATACGAAAAAGACCAGCTCAACCGCCATGCTCCGAGAGCGTCGTACACAACGCCGCGTTATTTCGGCGGAGCGCTGTTCAGCGCGGACGGCGATATTGTGGTTCAGGGCAGAAAGCTTCCGCGGTATGCAAAGTGCGAGTTTTACTTTGTGGTTCCGGATTCCGAAACATTCGACGAAGATGACTACCTCGTTAAACCGAACACACACTTTTTCTCGGATGCGATAAAGGCGGATTTGTTCAACTGTGACGACGGTCTGAGCCCGGATGTTGCGGTTTTGTATTCAAAAACAGAACTGGCGGAAAACGATCCCCCGTTTATTGTAGTGGATCAGAAAATAAAGATGCTCGATGAGGACGGTGTTGAGGTTACGGCAGTAACCGGTCTCGACGGCTACAGAGAGAGCAATTTTATCGAAGATGAACCCGGTGTGTTTGATTCGGCGGTTCAGGGCGATATTTATTTCTGCAAAGGTTCGTCCAAGAGAATCAAGCAGGCGGAAAAACTGTTCTCGGTGTATGCTGTTGCGGATCATGACTACGACAGCACGGAATATATCGCAAAGGCGATTTCGGGCGACACCGAGACAATGTATGCCACACCCATGGAGGTGTATGAATACAACACTTCTACGAGAAGTTTTGTTTTGCAGATAGGTGCCGACGATGACGGAGACGGCAAGCGAGACCTGCAGAGGGTGGAATATTGGTCTGATCTCTCGTCAACATTCCGATACGGTTGTGTAACATGCAATATCTATGAGCGGAATATCACCCTTAAGGCCGGAAACGCAAACGACATCCGCACGGCAAAAGAATTCGGGCATGCGGACAGCACAAAAATTATGTTTGTGGAAAGCAGCAACCTGCGTTTCTTTGTTTTGATAAACGACTACAGATAGAGGGAATAACAATGAAAAAAGGATTGCTTATATTAATTTCTATGGTTGTGGTTTTTAGTACTGTACATGTGCAGGCAGCGGAATACACAGACTTTAAAAATGCCTTCTGGCTGTATCGCTGGTCTGTTCTTGACGGCTTGGTGCGTGAAGAATCCGACAATGCGTCGTCCGTTACAACGGAAAACTGTAGTATCAGCATCGACAGCGGCGATGTGATAAAGCAGATAGACGGCAAATATCTAGGCGTGCATATTTTAAACAGCGACTACTACGATATGAAAAACAATTGCCTGACGGAAAACTATCGCGGCATTGCAGACAAAATATACGGGATTCCGCTGTTTCGCTGCGGAAGCGCGGGCAATGCGCTTGACGCGCTGAAGCTTCCTCGGGAGCGCGGTGTGTCGTACATTCTGCCCGACATCGGCTACGAAAAATACAATCCCGGCATAGACTATTCGGCAACGGGACTGGACTTGAACGAACAGCCGCAGGTTCCGGAGGATATCATTGCCGCACTTGCCAACAACCCGAACGCGGAGTTTATATTCAATATCGACATCCGCCGAACATACCCGTCGCAGACGGTGCAGTTTATGCATTTTTGCACCGATCCGAACGGCAGCTCGGATATGGCAAGACTCAGGGAAGCATGGGGCATACCCGGACCTGTAAAGGTTATCGGACTGGAAATGAGCAACGAGCTGTATTTCATGGACACAGGTTATTGGACGGATGAAGCTCAAATGTCAAGCGCCGTAAACTGGTATATTGACGTTTGCAAAAAGCATGCGGACGCACTGGCGGAGAGCTTTCCCGATACAAAGATTATCCCGTGTATAGACGGTATGCCGGTGCGAAACGGTTCGTCGGTGCAGTTCAACGCATGGAACAAACCGATTATCGAAAAACTTGCACCGTATATTGATTTGGTGGCGGTGCACAGGTATTATTCAATGAGCGACACATATACGCGCGTTGCTCTCGACTGCGACGAAATTATGTCTATGATTCGCGCCACGGGAAAGGATATCAAAATTGCCCTTACCGAGCATTCAACATGGGATGTGGATTCGTCGGTAACAAAGGCGCCGATAAAGAGGCAGTCTCTTGCAGCAATGCTCGATGTGATGAAGTTTATGTGCGATATACTCCAAAAAGATGAGATATACTGCGCAAACTATCATAATTTCTCCGACAGCGTGGGCTGGGGAATGATTCACACAGGCAACGGAACAAAAGGAAAGATGGTTCTGAGCGCAATCGAAAAGGCATACGCAATGCTGAGCGACAACTACGGCAGCTGCGTTGTATCGCGCAGTGTAACAAAGGGGAGTGTGCACACCAATATGAGCAATGCAAAAAACGAACTTGCCTGTGTTGTGATGGGTTCGGACGACGGCACACTGAAAGTGATGCTTGTAAACGACAGCACGGAGCGCAGATACAGTATTGATTTTTCGCTTGATTCGAAGTATACCCTTGTAAAAAAAGATATTATAACGGCTCCGAACAAATATTCGTTCATCTACGGCGACGAAGCGGCGGATTTGTTTGAAAGGAAAACCGAAACCTACAGGGGAAGCGGTGAGTTTGTTCAGTACACCGTGCCCACAAAAAGCTTTGTAATATTAACTCTCAAAAAAACGGCGAAAGTCAGCAATGAAAGGAAACGGGCATCATGAAAAAGATAATTGTTTTATTATTGATTATATCTCTTATTCCGACGGCGGCACTCGCCGGAGCGGAAGTGTTCCGCGAAGATATGGAGAGCTACTCGGAATCAGCTCAGCCGGTTACCGTTACGATAGAGGACAACACCTCAAAGCAGCTTGATTCCACGTACTGGTGGCTTATGAAAGGAAAAAGCGGCAATCCCCTTTCCGCAGGCTCCGGAAAATTCCCGGAATTGTCTATAGTCAATCAAAACGGCAATAACATGCTGGCAATGACCGGCGGTTCGGGCGATTATTCGAGCTATGTGGAAAGACGCCAGGCGGCACGCTACATGGGCAGCGGTCTGCAGGCTATGCCCAACGCTTACAAAATGGATTTTGATTTTGAAAAATTCCAGACTCGTGCCGGACTGTGTTTTCAGTTTATGATTCACAACGACGGCAAAAACTACTATGCGGTTAATATCTCCGGCGAAAAGAACGGCGGAGCACCGCTGTGGACGGTCGCAAAGATAGTAAACAATGCCGTCGATTCCGAGAATGTTGTGCATTCCGATGTGTTCTGCACAAATCCGACGGCATCGGGCGGCGGTTCGTTTACCGGGCGAGGACATGTGTCGGTTGTGTCGGACGGCGAGGGAGTAATCACTGTGAATATTTCGGGAAAAAGATTCTCGTTCGGTGATTACTCCGAAACACTCACCCTCACCGATTCGTCACCTTTTGATATTGATGCATGCAATACAACGGTCGGATTCTTTGCTGGCGTTACTCAGACTCAATCGGCAATAGACAATATCGCTGTGTCGGAGGTAAGCAAATATAGCGACTACGAGCCGGGGACGGTGCTCTATCGCGATGTATCTCAAAAGGCGGCACTGAACGAATTCGGCGAATGCAATGTTCGCAGAATATACTTTCCGCCGCTTGCCGGCGAAACGGCAGAAGTTGTATTCAAATCCGACTCCGGCGATGTGGGTGTGAACGCTGTGTTCGACTCCGACGGAATGTGGGTTAACCTTGAAAACCAATCTCCGTGCACGGCAATAGCTATGCCGGACGGATACGAAGATTATTCGGAACTGAAAATATTTGCCGAAACGGAAAATTCCGACGGTGTAACGCTCTCCGTAAGGAAATCGGACACTCCATATTTTCCGAGAATCAAAGGGCGCTTCAACAATGCCGATTACACATGGACATCGTCGGATGACGCGGTTGTTTCGGTAAACGGCGGCAAGGTGACCGGAGTCCGTGCCGGAAAGGCAACCGTTACCGCGCAATACAGGGGCGCCTGCCTGAGTTTTGACGTGACGGTTAAGGGTGAATATGATTATGCGGCGGAAACCGGCAGACTCGACGAGTATTTTGCCGAAAAAAAGCCCGTATTCGACGAAATCAACGCCGCTGTTGATTCCAAAGACGCCCGGAGACTGAAAAATGTTTTGACAAACAGCGGAGATATAAAAATCGAAACGGTTCTCGATATTAACCTTGACGCACTTGAATCAAAGACGGATGAAGAAATTGATGAGATATGCAATAACCTTGTAAATTACAGCGGTTTCCCGTTCACGGGGCTTGACGATTATGCAAAATTCGAGAATACCGTTTCGCTCGAAGCGGATGTTATCAAACTCGAAAATGTTTCTGATGAGTCTGTGATTGAAAATATTACAGACAACGAAAACGGCTTGCTGAAACTTGACACCGACAATAAATTCTTTGTCCGGTTTAAGCAGAAATGCATTTCAAATATGCTGAATAAAAAATATGACAATTTTGAAGCGCTGAATAAATTTTTCAGCGAGAATATCGTTATGACAAGCTACGGCGAGATGATAGCGTATACCGATATCGGAGACCTTATGGACAGTAGCGCCGATATAATAGGGTACAATGTTTCGCACTACAACAGCGAAAAGTGCGAGGATATGTACATAAAGCTGCTCGGACTAAAGAGCACTGTAACAGATGTGGACGGTATTCAGGATTTTGCGGACAGCTACAAAAAGCCGGCTCAAACCGATACCAAGCCCGACAGCGGCCGCGGCGGATCGTCCGGCGGAAGCAGAGGTTCATCGTCGTTTACGGCGGATGCGTCGTATGTAAAGGCAGCGGAGGAAAATGTAAACTCCGGAGTGTCGAAAGAGAACGAGGTTATTTATTACGATGTTGAAAAGGGCGCATGGTACGAACAGTATGTGCTGAAGCTCGCCGGGAAGAATATCATGAACGGCAATGGCGGATATATAAAGCCGGGCGACTTGATAAGCCGCGCCGAGTTTGCAAAAATGCTGATATTAAGCGCCGGGATTCCGATTGCGGAGAACGACACATGTGGCTTTGCCGATGTTGCTGCCGATGCGTGGTATTACAAATACGTGTCCTGCGGCAGCACAAATCAGATTATAACCGGCAGCGGTAATATCTTCAATCCGAATGCGTATATAACCCGTGAGGAAATAGCGGTGCTTACAGACCGTGTGATAAACTTTCTCGGGCTCAACGTTAAATTGGCAGACAACTTTAATGTTTATGCCGATAATGCAAATATTTCGCAGTGGGCATATTCTGCTGTGGCAAGGTGTTCGTCATACGGAATCATCGGCGGATATTCCGACAATACATTCGCTCCGCAGGGAAACGCGACGCGTGCGGAAAGCGCAAAAATGCTGTCTTGTCTGATTGATATTATCAAAGCGGCGTCGGCGGCAGAATAATCCGGGGAGGCAATGAATGACAATGATAAACAAAGCAAAGCCTGAAAAAAGCAGCAGATACAACGAATTCAGAGCGGAGGAGCGCACATGCTACATGATGATTCTTCTTCCGCTGATAGGGTTTGTGGTATTTCAGATATATCCGATATTCTGGACGTTTCGCTGGGCATTCTTTTCGTACAACGGAATACCGTCCGAGACGCTTTATATCGGACTTGAAAATTTCAGAAAAATGTTCACGACAGACCTCGACTACTGGCGTGCGTGGGGAAACACGATATACTATGTTTTGCTCAAGGTGCCTGTCGAAATGTGCATATCGCTTATGATTGCGATATTTCTGCAGCAAAAGATTAAATTCAAGGGATTTTTCCGCGCGGCGTATTATCTTCCGTGCGTAATAAGTATAGCGATTGTCGGACTGATGTTTACAAATATGTTCAGTGTAAACGGATTTGTAAATTCCGTTCTCGTTAAAATGGGTGTGATAAAATCCAACATAGACTGGTTCGGCAACAGGCACAAGGCAACAATGATGCTTGCAGCGGGAGGCATTTGGAGCGGATTCGGAATAAACGTTTTGTATTTTATATCGGCTCTCTCCAATATCTCGCCCGATTTGTACGAGGCGGCAGATGTCGACGGCGCAACCTCATGGGGCAAATTTGTCAAGATTACGCTGCCCATGATTTCGCCGGTAGCAGTAACGGTTGTATTGCTGTCGCTGGTTGCCACACTCGGCACAAACGAATACATTATCTCGTTTACAAACGGTGCTCCTGGCGGACAGACCAGGTCGGTTATGTCGTACCTCACGACAAAGTTTGTTCCGGGCTTTACCACAAATTCCGAGCCGCCGATAGGCTACGGCTGCGCACTGTCGCTTGTAACAACGGTGCTTTTTGCAAGCATCAGCATTGTATACAACAAAATTAATAACAAAGTTAACAGTATGTTTTAGGGAGAGTTGATATATGAAGGCTATGAAAATTAAGCACGCGCTTATTTACATTATACTGTTTGCAATATTGTTTCTGACATTCATACCGCTTTTGTATACGTTCTTTGCGTCTTTTAAAAGCAATATGGAAATGCTTACCAACCCGGCATCCATTATTCCGAGAAAGTTTACCTTTGAGAATTACATAAAGGTTTGGCAGAGCGAGGACTTTGACTTTTTCAGAATGTATGTTAACAGTATAGTATACACTCTTGCGTGTGTGTTTATCAAACTGTTTGTTTCGTCGATGGCGGGATACGCGTTCGGCGTCGGTAGGTTCAGATTCAAAAATGCAATATTCACCGCGTTTTCGGCACTGCTGTTTATTAAGCTCGGCAGTGTGTCGATATATGCGACATTCGGAATACTGAACATGCTTCATATCAAGAGGAGTTTGTACTCGCTGATACTGATATGCCTGTTTGCCGTTCCGATAGTAAACATATACCTTGTGCGCTCGTTTGTGTCGAGCCTTCCGAAAGAAATAATCGAGGCGGCAAAGATAGACGGCTGCACATTCTTCACGGCATTTGTAAAGGTTATCTTTCCGCTGCTTACACCGGTTCTTGCCACAATAGCGATATTAGCGTTCAAGGATTCGTGGAATGAGTACCTTATGCCCACAATATTCACACTTACAAAGCCGGAGCAGCGCACGGTAATTGTCGGGCTTCTTGCACTGAAAACCAGCGATGGCGCAGCAACAAACTGGAATCTTATGCTTGCAGGTTCCGTGGTTTCGATGCTGCCTGTTATTATTGCATACATATGCGCAAACAAATATTTTGTGAGCGGTGTTGCCGCAGGGGCGGTTAAGGGTTAATTTGACCGGTGCTGTTGGGTGTGTGTCCGCTGTAGGGAGCGACCTGTGTGTCGTTCCGCAGGTTACCGCATCTGCCTGAAGAACGCACCGTAGAGAACGACCTGTCAGCGTTAGCTGACTGAGGGAGTAAAATACAATCCCGCTTTAAATTATGCATTCAAATACGCATAAAACAATAAATTTCAAAAGGAGAGTTTATCATGAGAAAATGGACAAAAGTTTTGGGAGCGTCGATACTTGCCGTTTCGGTATCGGTTACGATGCTCTCGGGTTGCGGTGAAAAGAAAAGTGCCTCGGGCAATGTGCAGAAAATCACCGTGTGGACAGCCGGCTCATCGAGCAAGGCAAAGTATGACGAGCTGATTAAAGAATACAACGAAGGTCAGGGAAAAAAAGACGGCATATACATAGACTACAGTGTAAAAGCCGGAGACTCGCTAAACACAAGCCTTGAGCTTGCGCTGCAGACGGGCGATGCGCCCGACATATTTGAGGGCGGTTCAATCAAAAAGATGATTGAGCAGGAGCAGGTTGCTCCGATAAATGATTTACCGGGCGGCGAGGAGTTCCTCAAATATTACAAAGAACACGATATGCTCACAAATGAGGTAACCGATTTCGACGGCAAAACATACATTGTTCCGCGCTCGGTAACGCTTCGCGGACTGATATACAACAAAGATATGTTCAAAGAAGCGGGGATTGTGGACAAAGGCGGAAACCCCACACCGCCGAAAACTTTTGATGAAATGCGCGAATACGCAAAGAAACTCACCAACCCGTCAAAAAATCAGTACGGATACATTCTTCCGCTCAAATGGACAGGCTGGTTCGGCTCCGATGTAAGAAACGTTGCGCAGGCTTCTATCGGAAATATCGGATACGACATGATAAACGATACATTCGATTACAAAGAAATGGCGCCGATACTTGAAACCTATATGAAAATGTACAAAGACGGCAGCTGCATGCCCGGCTCGGAGGGTATCGACAACGACCAGGCGCGCGCGTATTTTTCTGCCGGAAATATCGGCATGAAGATGGCATTTTCGTTTGATATCGGTGTGCTCAACGACCAGTTCCCGGCAACATGCGACTGGGGTGTTGCTCCGGTTCCGGTTCTCGATGAAAACAACAGGTACTATCAGCCGCTGCAGTATTCGTATTCGTACAACATAAATGCCGATTCGGCAAAAAAATATGGTGATAAGATACTGAAGGTTATTGAATTCTTCTGCAGCGATGATTTTTATTCCGAGTGCTACAAAGACGGTATTTCCATTCCGATAAAATCGGAAATTGTAGACAGCGTGAAGTTTGACGGCAAGGTTAAGAAAGGCTGGAAAGAGTTTGCGGCTCTGCTTGAGGATTCAAGATATTCCGGTCTCAGTCCCAATATTGACGCGTCGGGCATAAAGGATTTGCACACAAGATTTGTCGAAGAGGTATTCGGCGGCAAAAAGTCGGCTCTGCAGATGCTCACCGAATACGACGATGATGTGACAAAGGCAACCGACGATTATTACAAAACTCACACCGATGAGGATCGCTCGGTCTTTGTAGACAAAAACAGGGATATAAAGGTAAAATAAGGAAATGAATTTATCTTGCAAAACACGCGGATAAATGCTAAAATAGATACAGAAGTTCCCTCCACCGCAAATGGGGTGGAGGGAATGCTGTCGGGAGGAATTTTGAGATGTTGTTGGCTGCATTTCTCGGATTGGCAATAGTGCTTTTGTACATAATATTCAGCATCAAAAGCAAATTTACTCTTGTTGTGGGTTCGTATATCCTCAGCATTGTAATCATGATGTTTGTAACCGTTTTGTATGCCACAAAAATCACAACATACAAATTTTCCACAGAGCTGGATTATTCCATTTATATTTTCTTAACCGACAATTTCAAATTCACTATAGGCGCGGTTGCGAGGCTGCTCAATTTCAGCTTTTCGCTGTTTTTGTTTGCCTCTGTTGCCTACATACGGATTATCTGCAAAAAGAAATGGTACGAGATGATTGCGCTGATTATCCCCGTGGCGGTATTTATGGCGGCAAATGATCCGATTGTTACAAAAAAGCTTTTCTTCCTCACAAACGGATTTAGCGGAAACACGGCATTTTACCTCGGCGTTACGAATACAATACGCAGGTTCAACAGTGCCGTCTTTATTGTGTACGGATTTATTTTGCTGTTCTATGCCGTAAAGAGCTATTTTGAGATGCGCCTTTCGCGCGAACGGGGCGACCTGATTCTGTCGGCAAGCGTAATCCTTTTGGTGTATATATGCATATATGCGATTTTTATTTGCGGTCCGTACAAGTTTATTACAATGAACAATTTAAACTTTATGAAGATACCGATAAATGTTCCGGAAAACGTCGGCAATATGTATATTCCGATGTTTATTTTACTTTTAACTGTTTTTGTGGCGGCGGTTATATTGTACTACAAGCCATTCGGCGGATATCTTTCACCGGATAAGATTGAGTTTGCAAATAACAAGCTTTTGAACAAAAATGTGAGTATGCTGCTGCATATATACAAAAATGCATTTTGGGGAATAAGCCAGTATTTAAAGTTTGCCGAGGATAGTATAGACGACGCGGAAAAGGTAAAAAAGAATATCGCAAAAAGCCGTGCAATAGCCGAAAATCACATTGAAATGCTCATTAATATGCAGTCCAAGCTCGATAATTTTCACGACAAGAGCAGCTATTTTATTTTGGATGAATGCATCAGGCTTGCGCTCGGAAAGGCAGGATTGCCGGCAGAAAATATTGATGTCGTCTACGAAAATTACGACAGCAATATTATGATGTTCGGTGATTTTAAGCACTTGAGCGAAGTGTTTGTAAACTTGTTTTTAAACGCAACTCAGGCGCTGAAAAAGTCCGGCAGAGACAATCCGTGCATAAAGATTTCGGCGGAGGCAGACAAAAAATACATTGTGATAAGCATTACCGACAACGGCTGCGGAATACCTCAGTCGGACATCGGTGAAATATTCAAGCCGTTTTTTTCGAAAAAATCGCGCAGTGCCGGCGGCGGTATCGGGCTTTATTATGCCGAAAATGTTATTCGCAACCACTACGGCGAGATAAGTGTAAAATCCAAGCCGGATGAATACACAACATTCAAAATCGTTTTACCTGTTGTTAAAAACTGATAGGGGGGTTAATTGCTGTGGAAAAAATAAAAGTTTGTGTTTGTGACGACGCGGAGTATGTATGCGACATAATATCGGAGCACCTTGAGGACGCCGATGATATTGAGATTGTGGGGTTTGCGCACGATTCGCAGGAGGCTGTGGGTATGATGAGCCTTAAGCCCGATATACTTTTGCTCGATATCCAAATGGAAAGCGATATGGCAGGGATAGATGTTATCCCGGAAATACTCGAAAAATCGCCTTATACCAAGGTGATAATGCTCACAAGCTATGACAACGAGGACTATATATACCTCGCCATGATAAACGGCGCGGTGGATTATGTTGTAAAAAACGACGGTGTGGAAAAGATTGTGTCCAAAATACGCAGTATATACAACAACGAGTCGGTTCTCGACAACAAGATTGTGAGCAAATTTGTAAACAAAGCAAGAGAAATGGCAGACAGGCAAAGCAGCAGTCTGTATCTTATAAACACACTCATAAAACTGTCCAACAGCGAATACGAAATTCTTAAATCAATATACAGCGGCGAATCGTACAGCCATATTGCAAAGAGCCGTGTTGTGGAGGAAATAACGGTTCGGAGCACTGTGTCGCGCATACTCAAAAAGTTTAATAAGAAAAATATGAAAGATGTTGTCCGCGTTCTGAAAGAAGCGCAGGTTTTTGAGCTTATGGACAGGCTGTAATATTATTTTCGCAAATGTATTATATAATACAACTTACATACAGGTATATGCGGCATCCGCGTGCCGATGTAGCTTATAATCCTGTTATATAGTACAATAAAACATTATTTTATCTATTGCGATACCGATACCGAAATGATAAAATCAGATATATCTTATCAAATGGGAGGACTGAATATGTCTTTTAAAAGTGTAAAGTTGGGTGTAGTGGGATTCGGCGAGTTTTCGCTGAGCCATCTGGAAATATTTATGAATCACCCGGATGTGGAGCTTGTTGTGGGAGCCGAGATAAACCCCGAGCGGCGAAAATTCGTCAGCGAAAAGTACAACATCAGGATGTATTCCGATTTTGACGAAATGCTTGAAAAAGATTCGCAGATAAACAGCGTGGCGGTGTTTTCGCAGCGCCACCAGCACGGACCGATGATAATAAAGGCGCTCAAAGCCGGCAAAAGTGTGTTTACCGCGGTGCCTATGGGGTGCACGGAGGAAGAAATTTTTGAAATAATCGAGCTGGTAAACAAAACAGGTCTTACATTTGCAATGGGCGAAACCTGCTACTATTTTCCGTGTGCAATCTGGTGCAGAAACAACCGGGAAAAGGGTGTGTTCGGCGAGCTTGTGTATGGCGAGGCGCAGTATTACCACGATGTAACGGAAATGTTTTCGTCGTTTGCGTCGGTGGGCGACGGTTACAAGAGGATAGCCGGAATACCGCCTATGTTTTACGGCACCCATTCGGCGGCAATGCTTATCTCGGCAATGAACGATATCCCCAAGGAGGTCAGCTGCTTCGGCTATACCGACAAAATCGGCGATGATATCTACGGCGCCGGAAAAAATGACTGGGATAATCCGTTCTCCAACGAGACGGCAATAATACGTTTTAAGGGCGGAGCAATCGGCAGACTGAACGAATTCAGAAGAATCGGAGCCGTCAAGCCGTCGAGCTATATTACAGGTCTGTACGGCACTAAGGCATCATACGAAGGCAGCGGCAATCAGCATTTGCTGTCATACGGAGGTGTGTTCGGTCAAAAGCCGAAATCGGTGGATGTCAGCGACGAGATAAACACCGTTACATACACGCAAAACAAGTCTTCAATGGCTCCGGGTGAGGGCAGAACGGAATACAAGTATCACTGCGGATTTTCACCTGTGCATGATGCAAAAAGGCTTCCGGCAATTTTTCGTGAAATGGAGGAAACGGCGAGAAAGAACGGCATTCTTTCTGTAACCGGGCACAACGGTTCGCACTTCTTTTGTGTAGATGATTTTGTTAAGGCGGTTATTGAGAATACGATACCTCCGATAAACGTGTGGAATTCGGCAATATTTACCCTTACCGGAATAAAAGCGCATGAGAGCGCAATGCTCGGCGGCAAAACTGTAGCAATTCCGGATGTGGGTAATTGTCGGAAGTAAGGATAAAATATTGCATAAAAAAATAAAATTTGTCGGGGTGTAATTGTATGTCATTCTATCCGAAAAGCAAAAGCCAAAAATTTGACGAAGAACTTTTTAAAAATCCAACATCCGAATATCGCGGTGCGCCGTTTTGGGCATGGAACTGCAAGGCGGACGAAGACATGCTTTGTGGGCAAATCGAGTGCTTAAAAAGTATGGGATTCGGCGGTTTTCATATGCATTCGCGTTCGGGAATGGCAATGCCGTATCTTGGACAGGAATTTATGCATTTGGTAAGAAAGTGCGTGGAAAAGGCAAAGTCTGAGGGCATGCGTGCTTTTTTATACGACGAAGACCGCTGGCCGAGCGGATTTGCCGGCGGATTGGTGACGGCAGACAAAAGGTACCGCGAACACAGGCTGTTGTTCACGACAAAACCAAAGCGACACTTTCCCGAAGAAATTGCCAGAAATGAGGGTAAACCATACTTTGTCGGTGCATATGATATTATTCTCGGTGAAAATGGAGCGCTTATTGGCTATACGCGCATTGACGAAAACGTCGTGGCAAAAGGACAGAAACGTTATGCTTACATAGAAACAGCCGGCGAAAGTGCGTGGTTTAATAATCAGGCATATGCAGATGTCCTCGACAAGGAATCCGTAGACAGGTTTATAGACATTACATACGGTGCATACAAAAATGCCGTGGGAAATGAATTCGGGAAAACGGTTAAGTCAATTTTTACAGATGAACCGCGGTTCGCATACAAAAAAATGCTGCAGTCTGCTTTGAGCACAGATGATGTGATTTTGCCGTGGACATATTGTATGGTGCAGACTTTTGCCGAGGAGCATGGTTATGACATATGCGACAGGCTGCCGGAGCTGGTTTGGAATTTGCCCGACGGAGCGGTGTCACAGGTGAGGTACCATTTTTATGATCATCTGGCAGAACTCTTTGCACGGAATTTCTCGGATAACTGCGGCAACGGCTGCAGAGAGAGGGGACTTGCATTCACAGGTCACATGCCGGCTGAACCGACGCTAACCTCTCAGGCGAGGTGCCTTGGCGAGGTAATGCGTTCGTATCGGGCATTTGATATTCCCGGAATAGACATGCTGTGCGACAATGTGGAGATTACCACCGCCAAGCAGTGTCGGTCGGCGGTAAATCAGTATGGGCGCGAGGCGATGGTTTCGGAGCTGTACGGTGTTACCAATTGGGATTTTGACTTTAGAGGGCACAAATTTCAGGGCGATTGGCAGGCGGCGCTTGGGGTTACACTGCGTGTTCCGCATCTTTCGCTTGTTTCAATGGCAGGTGAGGCGAAAAGAGACTATCCGGCATCGATAAATTATCAGTCACCATGGTGCATGGAATATAGGCATATAGAGGATCATTATGCCCGTATAAACACTGCACTTACGCGCGGAAAGCCAATTGTGCGTCTCGGAGTGATTCATCCGATTGAAAGCTATTGGCTGAATATCGGTCCTGATGACAGCACTCTTGATATACGAAACAGTCTCGACGAAAAATTCACAAATATTACACAATGGCTTGTATCGGGGTGTATTGATTTCGATTTTATAAGTGAATCACTGTTGCCATCTCTTTTTTGCGGAACTCATGGCGGACTCTGTGTGGGGGAGATGAAGTATGATGCAGTGCTTGTGCCCGGTTGTATTACACTTCGCAATACAACAGTCAATATTTTAAATCGCTTTGTAATGGACGGCGGCATGGTGATTTTCGCCGGAAATTGTCCTGAGTATACTGATGCCGTGCACAATAATTCGGCGGCAGAGCTTCTTAAAAAATGTGTTCATGTTGAGTTTGACAGGATGGCGGTATTAAATGCCGTTGAGTGCGTGCGGACGATTGAAATAAAAAACCGCAACGGTGCGCGTACGGATAATTTGATATACACCCTGCGCGCCGACGGTGATGACAGGTGGCTGTTTGTTGCCCACTTCAAACGAAATTTTACCGATTCGGCATACCGGGAACTTGAGGAATATTTTAAAGATGACACCGGAGTGCAAAGGGTGAAGATTTATATTGACGGATGTTTCAGACCTGTTTTGTATGACACATTGAGCGGTACAACGCGTGAGCTGCAATACTTTGAAGCAGGCAACAAAACGGTTATTGAATACGATCTGCATCAAACCGAGAGTCTGCTTGTCCGTCTTATGGCGTCGGACAGCTGCGAGAAAGTGCATGTTATTGCGAACAGTGAAAAGCCGATACGTGTTATACGCTCTATGAACAAGGTTGAGTATGAATTAAGCGAACCGAATGTTTTACTTCTTGATCGCGCCGAGTATTCACTTAACGGTGAAGAGTTTAATCCCGAGGAAGAAATACTTATTCTTGACAACGAATGCCGAAAAAGAAAGGGCTGGCCGCTTAGGCAGGATGCATTTGCGCAGCCGTGGGTTGAGTCGGACAATTCACCGGAGGATTTTATAAATCTGCGGTTTACATTTGACAGCAGAATAAATGTGACAGGTGCATATCTTGCTCTTGAGGATGCGGAGCGGGTAAGTATTGTTTTTAACGGTGAACCTGTTAAATCCGAAATACTCGGATGGTTTGCCGACAAAAGCATTAAAACGGTTGGCATTCCCCCGATACGCTGCGGAAAAAACGAGCTTGTGCTGACCGTGCCGTTCGGCAGGCGTACAAATACGGAGTGGTGTTATATTTTGGGAAATTTCGGCGTGAAAACCGGCGGCACTGTGAGTGAGATTGTCCCGCTTGAAGAAAAAATAGGTTTTGGCGACATAACAAGTCAGGGACTGCCTTTCTACGGGGCGAACATTACATACAAAACACAAGTTGAAACACCGGCGTGTACTGTTGTTGTGCATGCAAATTATTTCCGCGGCTCGCTCATAAAGGTTTTGGTAGACGGTGAAGACAGGGGAATTATTGCATTTAGTCCGTATCAGCTTACTGTTGAAAATTTGTCGGAGGGAATGCATACATTTGAGTTTGTGCTGTTTGGAAATCGTGTAAACACCTTCGGTGCCGTGCACAAAGTATCAAAATCCGGTTGGTTCGGACCGGATGCGTGGAGGACAAAGGATGACAAGTGGTGCTATGAATACAACCTTACGAAAACAGGTATTCTTGCGTCGCCGATTTTGTACTGTCATGTAAACTAAAAATTTTATTACCTGAATCAAAATTACAGCCGTTCGGATTTGACAATCAGCGAATTGGCAGAGATACTTTCTCAGTACACATTCTTTCTGTATTTCAGCGGTGACACATGTTCTTTTTGCTTAAATTTTCTGCCGAAATAAAATTCATTTTCGTACCCGACGGCGGCCGCTATATCATACACGGTCATATCCGTTGTGAGCAAAAGGTGTTTTGCTCTATCAATGCGTATATCGGAAAGAATATCCGATATGCTTTTTCCGCTTTCGTTTCTCCGCTTTCGCTGTAGTAGTTTTCGCATTCCACCTCGCGTTCGCCGGGTTGTATCCGGTATATGTTGGCGGTTATCAAATCGCCGTACATTTTATATTTGTCACGTTTTTTTGCGTTTTCAAGAATATCATTTTCCAGAGCCAGCTTTTTTTTGCACCGCTCAAGATTGTTGTTTATAAACCGTGTAAGGTCGGCGCTCTTTTGCTTAAGGCTCTGCATTGCGGCTTTCTTTCGGTAGAATACTTCGGCTGCCTCGCTGATTGTTTCGTAGCGTGTAATCTCTCCGAGAGATTCAAACTGGTGCACATACACAGCCGAAAAGTCTATCAGTTTGCCGCTTTCGCTGTCGGCTATAACGCACGGTGATATCCTCCCGTCTGCCACATTTTGAATCATTTTGCAAAAGATATATGCCGTCATATCAATTTGCGCTGCGGTGGCGTCGGCTCCGGTTTTGTCGGTATCGCCGCATGCGGCAAACACCGCTTCGCGCGCCATTATGGGGCTTATTCCGATACCAAAGCGTTTAATCTTACATCGGATATGGCAGGAAACCATTTTGCATTTTCAAACGCAAGCAACGATGGGGCAACAGGCTACTTCGACAACATATCCGTAACCACAACACAGAGTGCAATTGAGAGTGACGCAGACAATTTGTATATCAACAGCGGAAAGTTTGCGCTTGGCGAAGGTTCGCTGCTGTTTTATAACAACGACGGAACATGCACGCTTAACCCCGTAGAAATGGACACATTTGAAACTTACACAATTGCGATTCCGTCCGGCACAAAGAAAATATTTTTCTGGAAAGACCTCGACACAATCATCCCCATAACGGAAAGCATAGACATTGAATAGAGGCTCACATAGGAGGAAACACATGTTTTTAAAAGGCCGATTTAAAATACTTATATGCACACTGCTTTTTTCGGCGCACCGACTCCGGAACTCGAAAAAAGTGCTACAGAATGGTATATAGACACATTCAAAAAACACTATGAAGCGGTTCACGCAATATATCCCCAAGTGGAGATTATGCCGTCTATCAACAGCAACTCCAGCCGCGGCGGATTCTACGAGTGGAACAGACCTGTTTTGAGGGAACTTGCGGACTATGTGAATATTATCTCGTTTCACCTCTATTACAGCGGTTACAAACTGGCATATACCTACAAGTGGATTCAGGACACGCTTGACCTCATAGACGAGGTTGCCCCCGGCAAAAAGATAAAGTTTGCCTTTACCGAGCACGGAACTTGGGAACCCGGTACATATATAAGACGTCAGGGATTGCAGGGAATACTTCCTACGGCACAGTTTTACAATCGAATGATAAAAAAAGACTTTATGTACTGTACCACGGCATTTTGTTATACGCACTACGGCTGGGCATTTGTCCGCAAACAGGATGACGGCACTCTTGTAGTGTAACATGTAAACTGAAAAAAAGATCCATCCGGGAAAAGACGGGAAAACATGGGTTAAAGTCTGAAAAGCAGCTATACAAGCGGGTTTTCGTGACTGACATGTGGGAAATTGTGCAAAATGAAAAAAACACGTTTTGCGTGTAAAAATGCACAAAACGTGTTTAAGAAGTCGTTTCAAAAAATCTCGAAAAGCTTGATTAATAGCCGTTTTCGGCGATATCGGCGCGAATTATCAACCGATACGTCCTTGATAATCAATCATCCGCATATCTCAACTATTGCTTTTGCAAACATTTTTACTGCTGCAGCAAGCGTTTCAAGGCTATAGCACTCGTTTTCGCTGTGTGCGTTGCAGCCGCCGTCACCATACAAAACTCCGCCGAAAATTACAGCGTCCTTTGCTATACGCGCATAGGTTCCCGCGTCCATATCATATGGCTCGTCATTACGTCCTGTCTGCTCCTTATATATTTTTTGAAGTATTTGCACTATTCCCAAGTCCCTCGAAACGACATGAGACTCCTTCATACATATAACGCTCAATTCAAGCGGCATTTCTGCTATAATTTTTTCTGTTATCCGTTCAGCGCTTTCCGTGTAAGAAATTTTTGAATCCGTCTTAATCTCAAGAGTGTTATTATCAAAATTTAATCCCGTGAGCGAAAGCGTTGTCTGCTGCGCGGTAAAACCAAAGCCTTCACCGAAAAATGTACCGTGTTTAAACCGCTTTGCGTCAGCAACAATGTATTCACCTATTGTTTCTGCGGACAGTCTTTCCATAACAGGTTCATCGTTATAATAAAACCCGGTTGAACAGACTATGTGTACACCGGAGCCTTTTGAAACTCTTTTCAAAAGCTCTGCATCCCTTCCGAGGTTTATGGGCGTGCAGTCTATGAATAAACCAAGGTTATATTTTCCCTTTAAACCACTCAGAATTTCAATCGCACTTCTCTCTGTCTCGCTACTGTCCATATAACCGCCGATACCGCGCAAAAACTCCGAACGGCAACAGATATGCTCATGCGGCAGCACGGAAAAACCTCCGCTTAGGCATGCGGGACTCGAACCCGATGTGGTTTAAAAATGGAAATTTTGCATAATACCGCAGAAAATTCTGCAAATATACGACCGTATAATTCTTGAATTTTCTTTGTCTTATTTCAAAATTTCCTATTTTTAAACTCTGCGACCTTACGTTTAGAAAAATTTATTGGATTTTCAATGCGGAGGACGCAGACAGGCTGTCGCCTTTCAAGGACGACAAATTGAAAAGACTTCAATTTTTCAAATGTAAGGCATATTGGGTTCGACTCCCGCATGCCTATCTCTGTATCGTCCAAAACGGTTTTCAGAATCATTACGCCTTCTCAACCGTCCTTCTGATAATATCATTTTGCAAGTCGGTGTCAAACCGCGTAAAGTACCCCGAATACCCCGTTACGCGGACAACAAGATTCCGGTATTTTTCCGGCTCCTTCTGCGCTGCAATAAGATCCTGCTGCGAAAGATAGTTAATCTGGAGCTGCATACCGCCCTTTTGCAAAAATGTGTGATACATCTGCGAAAGCTTTGTCAGCTTTTCGTCCGAATTCGTCATGCTTTTGTCCATTTTTATATTGCTGACAATACAGCCGCAAAACTTGCGGTAGTCGAGCTTTGCAATTGAGCTAAGCAGCGCCGTAAGTCCGTTTTTGTCCTTCCCCTCGCTCTGGGTTATCCCCATTGTAAACGCGTCGCCGTCATGCCTTCCGTCCGGAGTCGCTTTTGTCAGCTTTCCGAATATAATGTTCGGATGCGTTGCACCTACAAACGAGCCTACAACAACCGTATTTATGTCATCGCTCTTTATCTCGCCCTGTACCTCGTATATTGCGTCAACTATCGATTTTGCAATATCGTCAACGTAATCGTCATCGTTGCCGAAAAATCTGCCCTTCTTCAAAATCAGCTGCCGCTCATTTTCAAAACCACAGTAATTACTTTTCAGCATCTCATAAAGCTGCGCGAGGGTAAACACCTTTTCGTCAAAAACAAACTGCTTTATAGCCGATAACGAATCCGCCGCGTTGGATATGCTGTTAAACGACATCGTTATTCCGTAATACTTTACGCCCTTGCCCGTAAGCGGTTTCCCGCTTTCAATACACGCTGTGCTGAGCGCCGAATTCAGTACGTTTATATCCCCCGCGGTCGCTTTTGAATAATTTGAATATTCCTCTGCAATCGCAAGCATATCCTGCCTCAAATGCCTTTTAAACAGGTCAAAAACATCATCATAGCTTTTTGCCGACAGAAAATCCTTATCGTTATATATAAGCGTTTCTATAGAATGAATAAGATTTATATGCGCCAAATCGATTCTTGCGCCGCGCGGCAGACACCACTCGTTGCAGCCTACAACGGTGTAATCAACCGCGTCATTATAGTCTATTCCATCATCGACCATTCCCGGCAATCGCGGCTCATCATTTACAAAGACTATCCACTGGCATTTTGCGTTCAGCTCTGTTATATACTTCATCGTTTCCGCCGTTGTGTATTTTGTGTATCTGAACGACGCCTGCGGTCTGAATGTCGGCAGCTCCGCAATACACTCCAGTATCAGCTTTGAAAGCTCGTTAAATCCGTCCGTGCCGTCCGCAAGATAGCCGCCGACCACTAAGTGGTTGTGACCGCTTATCGGCAATCCTATATTGTCCATCTGCGTCTCATACACCTTGACAAAAAGCTCCTCCAAAAGCTCCGCCGCATCGCTGCGCGACAGCGTTCCGTTTTCCGTTTCCCTCTTATAGAACGGATAAAGATATTGGTCTATTCTTCCCAGACTGTCCGGGCAAAGCTGGAACATAAACCACACCGACTGCACCGCCTCGTAAAATGTCTGCGCAGGATTCACCGGCACCCTTCGCAGCACGTCCGAAAGTTCACTGTCGGTACATATATCCGCATAACGGCGGCTTAACTCTCCGAGTGAATCAAGAACAATTTTCATCGCCCTGTGCAGCTCGTTTTTCTCCGGTTGGCTGTTTATCAAATCGATATAGCCGTTTAATCCGTTTTTTAATACAAAGTCAAAATCCAGGACAATATGCGTCCAACCCCAGTAAAAAAGCGGTGTCGGACTGTCACAGCAAAGACCCGACCAATATTTGCTAAACCTTTCATGTCCGGCACGTCTGTAAAAGTCACCCGGATATTCACAGCCGTTATACCTAAGTCTTCCGAACAGCCTTTCGCCGGGATATTGCTTTACCGGTACAGACTCAAAAAAACGTTTAAGTCCGTTTGCTATGGCAATCGGTGATTTCAGTTCTTCCTCGTTTTCAACCGCCGCCTCTCCGTACAGAAACTTATCAACTCCGTCCAAAGCGTCCTGTGCCAGTTTTTTTATGTTTTCAGTCATAAATATCCTTCCTTCCAAATGCCTAAGCCGATACGCAAGTTCAGCGCTCCCTTTGTCTGTATCTGCTTTGATTATATATAACAAATTTTCAAAAGTAAATGCAGAAAATAAAACTTTTATACTTTTTGAAACACTTTTATTGACTTAAATCAAATTCTGATGTATAATCTGACTGTGAAGGAGTGAAATCTTTATGTTTACGCACGGTTTCTTTGTAACAAATATTTACTCAATAGTCCGAGTTGACAGCAAACGCGCGCCGTCGGCAGCGGATTTCAGCGGAAGATTGAGCTTTAACGAGCTTATTTTCAAGCTTGACGGAAACGTGGAAATACTGTTTGACGGTCAGAAATTTACCGACAAAAAGGGACAGGTTCGCTTTCTTCCAAAAACAGGACGCAAGGTTGAATATAAGGTAAAAAGAATTGAGCCGGGCAGTTGCATTGATATATACTTTGACACAAATGTTCCGATTAAATGCGACGCCTTCTCTGTCAAATGTAAGAATTATGAAAGAATGTCCATTCTGTTCAAGCGTGCGGAAATCGCATGGCGGCAAAAGAAAAGCGGCTACCTCTATACCGCCGCCGGTTATCTTTATGAAATTCTCGGTCTGCTGTATGAGGAATCGGCATATGTGCCGGGCAGAAAGCTGGAAAAAATTCAACCCGGCATGGACTACATAACCGAGCATTTTACCGAGGATTTTGAAATCGAACGGCTCTCCGCAATGTGTGGCATGAGCCACACCTATTTTAAAAAAATTTTTACCGCCGCCTGCAATATGCCGCCAAAAGCCTATATAACCCATCTGCGCATACAATATGCGTGCGATCTGCTTAAATCGGGTCAGTATAAAATCAGCGATATTGCCGAGACGGTCGGCTATAAAAACGTGTACTATTTCAGCAAGGTTTTTAAGGCTCAGACAGGCATCGCGCCAAGCAAATACAGGAAAACTATCCTTTAACGGAATGATAGCAGCTTAAATCGAGACCTTTATTCACGGTTTTCGGTATCATTCAGATATTCCGTTGCCGTCATTCCCGTTGCCTTTTTGAAGTATCGGCAAAAATAGCTTTCGTCCGCAAAGCCGGACATCTCCGCAACCCTCGCCACGGTATAAAACCCCGACGCGATAAGCTCCTTTGCCCTTGCAAGTCTGAGGTCGTTTATGTATTTTATCGGCGAGGTGTTTTTGCAGACGCGGAATATCCGCCGAAAATACACTGAGCTTACGCCGCACAGCTCCGCAAGATATTCAATGCTTATATTTTCGGAGGTATATTTCCGATGTATATAATCTATTGCGGGCTCGATGATTTTCTCCACGGTTTTCGGTACATACCTTTTCTCGTGCTCTTTAAACATAGAACAGATTACCGAATACAAATCCGCCTTGCACTGCATTTCGTATTCAAACTTTTTCAGCCGAAAAGCCCTCTCTGCCGATTTAAACTTATCATTAACAAGATTTCCCATATTTAAAACAAACGGCTCAAACGAAACCTGTTCCGCAATTTTAAAATTTATCGCATAGCAATCCCCGGGTGTTTCTGCCTCTACCACATAATTTGAATGTTCCGGCATAAATATAACGTCGTTATTTCCCGTATAAAGCGTCTTTTCACCCTCAAAGGTATACTTTTTACCCCCTGATATGTGCAGTGCAAGTCCGTGCGAACTTCTGTTCGTATGAACCGCCTCGCCGCCGCCCTTCGGCACATAACAGGCAAGAACTATTTTTTCTATATTAAAACAGTATCTGAAAAAATCCTTCATAAAATTCCGACCTCCCACATCTATTTTAACATTTTGTTTCGAAACGGTCAATAGCTTTCGAAATATTCATTGATTTTACCTCGGTTAAGTGATATATTTATAGCGAAAAATAAAATATATCTTAGGAGGTATAACTCATGTTTAACGATGACAGAAGTTTTATAGAAAATAAATATCACAAAACCGACGAGCCGTTTAATCCTTATTCAAGAATGGCATACCACGGCTATGACTTTGACAAAAGTACCGGACTTGAAGATGAGGAAATAAAGGACGGGCTTTCAAGGCTCTATGAAAAAACAAAAGACCTGCCGCACCCTGTCGCAAAGGCATACGCGGTTAAATACGTCCTTGAAAATACAAAAATTGACATAAACGAGCACGACCTCTTTGTCGGTCTTTGGAGCGTAAACCGCCTTGCCAACCCGGTAACCCTTAACAAATGGAACGACGAGGTTTTTGAAACCATACTCCCTGAAGTAAAACAAAAAATGAACGATATGAACGAATCGGGCGCGGTTGCGATATGGCCCGACTTCGACCACGTTGTGCCGGACTGGGACTCAATTCTCTGTCTGGGATTTTCCGGACTTAAAAAGCGCGCCGAGGAATACAAGGAGCTGCACAAAGCGCGCGGTACTCTCACACCCGAAACAGAAGCGTTTTTTGACGGAATCATAATCGAATATACCGCGATAATCGCCCTTGTTGACAGGCTCTACCGCTTGGCGCTGACTCAAAACCACGACAAAGCCAAAAAGGTTGCCGAGTGCCTTTTGCATATCCGCGACGGCGCGCCGCAGAATATCTATGAAGCAATGCAGGTAATTTACATTTATTTTATGGTATCGGAGTGCTTTGACTCATATCAGGTGCGGTCGCTGGGCAACGGTCTTGACAATACGCTTTACGGCTTTTACAAAAACGATTTAAAAAGCGGCGCTTATACCAAAGAGGAAATAAAGGAGCTTTTCCGCTACTTCCTTTTTCAGTGGTCGGCAATCGGTAACTACTGGGGTCAGCCGTTCTATATGGGCGGCACAAACGCTGACGGCAGCACAAAATACAACGAGCTGTCCTATGATATACTTGACGTCTATGACGAGCTGGGGATATACAACCCCAAAATTCAGGTAAAGATAAACGAAAACATCCCCGACAGGCTCCTTTTTAAGGTGTTTGACATGATACGCCGCGGCAAGAGCTGCTTTGCACTCTGCTGCGAGCCGGGAATGATTAAAGCGGTCATGGGCTACGGCGCAACGTATGAAGAAGCTCTCAATATGGATATCCGCGGCTGCTACGAAACGGGAGTCCGCGCCAACGAGGTATCAACCGGAACAGGATATGTCAACGGTTTAAAAGCGGTCGAATATGTATTCAGCAACGGCTTTGATTCACGGATAGGCAAGCAGCTTGGACTTAAAACGGGCGAGCTGAAGGACTTAAAAACCTTCGAGGATTTTTACAGTGCAGTTTTAAAGCAGTGGGAAAATCTTATTGAAATGACGATTGACGTGTCAAAACAATACGAGAAATATCTTAGCTTTATCAACCCTTCAAATATGTATTCCGCAACGATTGAGGGCGCGCTGAAAAAAGGCGCTGACGCATACCAAAGCGGTGCAAAATTCAACAATTCTGCACTTCTCAACTGCGGCTTTGCAAGCCTTGTTGACGCAGTCATGGCGGTAAAGGAATTTGTCTACGATAAAAAGGACGTAACGCTTGAAGCGCTGGCGGCGGCTCTTGCAGCCGACTGGAAAGGCTTTGAGGACTTGCACACAAAAGTGGTTAAAAGCTTGCGCAAATACGGAAACGACGATGCAGAAACAGACAGATACACAGAGGCAATGTCCGCGTATTTCGCTTCAAAGGTAAACAACCGCCCCAATGCGCGCGGCGGTGTATATAAGGCAATCATGCACACTGCAATGGAGTTTGTCTGGGAGGGCGAAAAAACGGGCGCGACCCCGGACGGAAGATATGCGGGCGATGAGATTTCCAAGAACGGCTCTCCGTCCGTAGGCATGGACCGAGAGGGAGTAACCGCACTGATAAAGTCCGCGCTTAAAGCGCGTCCGTACACATACTGTGAGAGCTTTTGCCTTGACATAATGCTCCACCCGACAGCAGTCAGCGGTGACGAGGGTTTGGAAATCATGAAATCGCTGCTGTTTATGTATATGAAGAACGGCGGTCAGACGGTGCAGTTTAACGTGTTCAACACGGAAACGCTCCGCGATGCGCAAAAACACCCTGAAAAATACCAAAACCTTCAGGTGCGCGTGTGCGGCTGGAATGTTCTGTGGAATAACCTCAGCAAAAAGGAGCAGAACGCATACATCACAAGAGCCGAGAATATAAGATAGGAGCGGCGGATAATGAATGTAAACATAGTCGAAATAAAAAGATTTGCCGTGCATGACGGCGACGGAATACGGACTACCGTATTTTTTAAAGGCTGCCCGCTCAAGTGTCTGTGGTGCCACAATCCCGAAACGCTTTCGCCAAAGCGGCAGCTTGCCTTTTACAAACACAAGTGCGTTATGTGCGGAAAATGCGCGGAGGTTTGCAGCCTTCACAGTCTTTCGGGCGGTACTCACACAATAGATAAGGAAAAATGCGTCCTTTGCGGAAGGTGTGCCGAGGTTTGTCCTCAAAGCGCGATTGAAATATTCGGCACAGAGATGACTGTTGACGAGGTATGCGCCGCTCTCATTAAGGATAAGAGATTTTATGACGAGAGCGGCGGCGGAATCACTCTTTCCGGCGGAGAGTGTCTGCTGCAAAGCGAGGCTTGCCGCGAGATTTTGAAGGAAATGAAATGCTGCGGAATAAATACCGCGGTTGACACCTGCGGTTTTGTCGCGCACGAGGCTATAGACCGCGTAATGCCGTATACCGACACATTTCTCTATGACATAAAGTCGATAGACGTTGACGTACATAAGCGGTGTACGGGGCAGCCGAACGGACTTATTCTTGACAATCTTATGTATATTGATAAAAGCGGGGCAAAAACCGAGATACGAATCCCGTATGTCCCGGGATATAATGATAATCAGATTGACAAAATCGGAAAATTCCTGTCAAATCTCAAAAACATTACCGGCGTTCGCGTTCTGCCGTACCATAACTATGCCGCGTCAAAGTACGCCGCGCTCGGCATTGAAGATACCCTCCCCAAAACATTGCCCTCGGAAGCTGAAATTTCAAAGGCAAAGGATATTTTGAAAAATTACGGCATACCGGTAAAATAATCACAAATCCCCGAGAGAGGATGTTGGCATCCTGTTTCTCGGGGATTTGCTTTTTAATTTTAAACCATTATTTACTCATAAAAGTTTCTTGTAATAACCTCCTGCTGCCATTCGGGCGAAAGTGACGTGAACTTAGCCGAAAATCCGCACACTCTTACGATCAAGTCAGGATATTTTTCTGGGTGTTTCTGTGCATCAAGCAAGGTTTCTTTCGATACGCAGTTCAGCTGAAGCGATTCGAGCGCCGTTCTTGCCGCAGTCCGCAAAAACGCTTCGCATATATCAAGGGGTGTTGTGCCGGGAAGGATTATATTCAATACATTATCACCGGCAAGTTCTGTCTTGTCAAGTGCTGCCATAGAATTTATTACGTCGGTAACAAACGGGATTTTTTTAAGTCTTGACGGTGTAAGCCCCTGCGAAAAATAGTCGCCGTTGTATCTTCCATCAGGAGTCGCAAGCATTTTTTCTCCCCAAAATCGTATTTCGGTATATGTCAAATGTCCTGGATTTATTTTTCCGCCATATCCGCCTGTAAGTTTTGATAGCATATTATAAATGTCTGTGTTAAATCTTTTTGCCAAGCTGCACGATTCTTCACTTCCGTCGCCCCAACCGTGGCAGTGTATTGCGTCAATACGCATTTCATCATATCTATGCGGTTGTGTATCTCATACTCAAAAGCCCTCAACATGTTTACGTGGTTTCCATCACCTTTTCGGACAGAACAATTTGTCGATATTCCCCAGCAGCCCGCAACAATGTAGTCTTTTGCATCTTCTTCGGATATACCGCTTCTTATAAGCGCCGGAATGGTTGCGTCATCATTATGGTACAGAATGGTGCTTGTTCCGTGTATAACCGGCTTGTCAATAATATCAAGATATTCTTTCGGCGAATTTTCCGAAAAACGGCATTTTATCTTGGGAAATATGATTTTTTCTTCGGCGGTAGCTTTCAAAAACATTTTTGTAATGTCATTAAACAGCGGATTTCCTTCTTTATCGCAACCGCCGAGGACATATGTGTTTTCAAGCTCATGATCCGCATAACCTACCATTTTCATATCATGGTCATAATGGCAGTCAAATGTAATCAAAAACTGCGAAATCATACGCCTTCTTGAAGTAATTGAGTCCGGGTTTATGTCGCAAAACAATGAACTTATGCTGTTGTCAAGGTTTTATAGGCTCTGTTCGCTCATAAACACCCTTTACGAAAAGACCTTTTCTCCCAAGGACAAACGGATTTTGAATGCCGGGGAATACATAAGCGCACACTTCAGGGATGCGGACTGTCTTGATGCTGCCGCAAAAAACTGCGGTCTGTCGCGACGTCGGTTTAACGACCTGTTCAAAAACTGCTTTGACATAACGCCGAACAGGTATATAATAAATTTGAAAACAGACTATGCAAAAGGACTGCTCAAGTCAGGCTATATAAGCGTTTCTCAAACCGCCATGCTCTGCGGTTTTTCGGATATATATTATTTCAGCAAGGTATTTAAGAACGAAACGGGTGTTTCTCCGAGAGAATACAAAAAGGATATGTAAAAGCAATTTTTCACATATTCTCCGAAGGTCATCCCGGAAACCGTCTCGACAAGCGCCGCAAGAACATCATGACGAAGACTGTATTCCCAGCGGTAGCCCGGTTCAAAAAGCAGCGGTTCCTTTGCAAGATACTTCATAAGCTCTCTTGTAGGGCATTCGCCGTTTGTGTCTGACTGACATCTTTTTATTTCCGGCGAGTCAAGAACATAACTGAACCCTGCGGTCATAGTGAACAGATTTTCCACTGTTATTTTGTTTTCCGAAGGTTTTACGCCCCCGTCGGTCAAAACCTTCATGTTTTCAAATTCCGTCATATATCTGCACAGCTCATCATCCAAACGAATCAAACCTTTTTCCTACAGCTGCAGAGCCGCCGTACAGGTAATCAGCTTTGAACAGGAGTATATGTTATATATCTCCTTGCCTGTCACCTCCACCTTATTCTTGATATCCGTATATCCATTGCTGTGCCTGAAGACGCACTTTCCGTCATGCATTACTACGCAGTCATAGAACGGAATCCCCATTTTCAGATAGCTGTCCAATTTTTCTGTCAATTTTTCAAACATATGATTAACCTCCTTATTTTTTGCTCGACCGAAAGAGAATAATACGAATTTCGGTTTTGAAATACGAACTACTGCTTTCGCCTACAATGTTGCCGCTCTGTCGCCGCCGTCCGCAACAACAGTATGTCCGCAGATTATCTCTCCATAGTTACTCATAAGATATAGCGCAAGCTCCGCAATCTCGTCGGGACGTATAAATCTGCCGATTGCGTGACGCTCGTACGGCTGGTCTATGGCGTGAGCATAGTCCGCAATCATCGGCGTGAATGTCGCGCCCGGCGCAATTCCGTTTATGATTATTCCGTCGCTTCCGAAACGTTTGCCGAACGCTCTTGTCCACTTTATCACCGCCTGCTTTGCCGCCCCGTATGAACCGGTAATATCCATACAAGCCGCATTTGACGCTATGTTGAGGATATTTCCGCGTATGCCGCGCGCCCTCATAAAGTCAACCTCGTTCCTCATCATAAAGAACGCCGCCTTAAAGTTCACATCGGTCAGTGTATCCCACTCCTCCTCGGTTATATCCCACGGCTCATATCCGCGCCCTGTCACAACAGCCGAGCCGAGAGCCGCGGCGTTTACAAAGCCGTTAAGTCCCCCTATAAGCTCCGCCGCCCTTTTAAAATTGCTTTCGCAAAGCGACAAATCGGATATATCCCACTGCATACATTCAAGCCGCGGCGAGGAAATCTCTGCCGCCGCGCTCTCCAGCTTTTCCTTATTTCTTCCCACTATGACCACAGTCGCGCCCGCATCCGTAAAACGCTTTGCAATCGCCTTGCCTATTCCGCTGCCGCCGCCTGTTATCATGACTCTTGAACACCTTAACTCTAACATTTGTTACACCCCTTTTGCCGCCTGTCAAAACAGCTTTTTGTATTCTTCCACGTCTGCCTTGTCGGGAACGCTGAATTTTTCGCGCTCCATATTCAGCGCGTCATACTTATGCTCGCCCATAGCGTGATACGGCAACAGCTCAACCTTGCTGCACTCTATTCCCTTTAAAAACTCCGCGATACGCGTCAGCTCGTCAATGTTGTCGTTGTATCCGCCGATTACCGGTATTCGGATTATTATTTCCGCCCTGCCCGAAAGCCTTTTAAGATTTTCGAGTATAAGCGAATTTGAAACGCCCGTTCCCTCCTTGTGCAGCTTTTCCGAAAACGCTTTTACATCATACAAAAACAAATCCGTATACGGCAAAATTTTCTCAAACCGCTCCCACAAAGCATTCCCCGCCGTGTCAACCGCCGTATGTATTCCGTTCTCTTTGCATTTTTTCAGTATCTCGCAAAGAAAATCGATTTGCAGCATACACTCGCCGCCGGAAAACGTTGCTCCTCCGCCCGAGTTTTCGTAAAACGTTTTGTCCTTTACAATCTCCGCGAACACCTCATCGGCAGTGTACTCTCTGCCGCAGATTTGCTTTGCGTCATTGAAACAGACAAAATCCGTATCAGCCGCCGTAATGCCGCGGCACCTGCCGCAGCCGGTGCACTTGTCGACATAAAACATTATCTGCGGCTTTAGTGACTGACTTTCAGGATTGTGACACCACTTGCACCTGAGATTACACCCCTTAAAAAACACCGTTGTTCTTATCCCCGGCCCGTCAACAAACGAGTTTCTTTGTATGTCAAATATTACCGCTTTCTCCATATTGGCTATCTCCTCAAATTTATTTTTTCTATATTATCATAGGTATCTGTCAATGTCAATGCACAAAAGAGCAGTTTTATATTTTTCGATACAAAGTTTGCTGTGAACAAAACCGCTCGTGAAAATCGTTATTTAACGTGCTCGGTACGTTTGATAATATCGTCTCGCAAATCTTCGTTCAGAAGGACAAAATAATCTGAAAATCCCGAAACCCTCTGAAAATGTAACACCGCCGTTTGATATTTCATAATACGGTTTGTCCTTTTGTATGATATCAAAAATAACGGCTGTATTCATTGTCGGCACCTCCTATCTTGTATGCGATGTTCTCTGTATTATTTCATCCTGCAGTCCTTCGTTTAAGAATACGAAATAGTCGGAGAATCCGGATACTCTTACTCGCAGATTTTTGTATTTATCCGGCGTTATTTTGGCATAGAGCAAATCCTCCTTTGAAACATACGTAAGCTGAAAGTGGGTTCCGCCCATTTTAAAGTACGTTTCAAACAAATATACAAGCTTTTCAAAATTGTCATTATTTTTTACCAATTGTTCATCAAGCAAAACATTCGTTACGCTCGGACCTGTCAAAATAGAGTATGTATCGCATTTTGCAACCGAAGATAACAATGCCGTAAGCCCGTTTCTGTCCTTGCCCTCCGACTGCCCGATTCCGAAATTTATCATATCCCCGTCAAATCTCCCGTCCGGAGTGGCCCTTGTATTATTGCCGAAAAATTTGTGATGTTCATTATATCCGACAAGGTTTCCGAACACCAACGGTTTCTTTAAATAGTTGTCGCCCGAGTTCCATGTGTCAAGACTTTTAAAGAATCTGTCGGCAATGCCATTTGAACAATTATCGTCATTTCCGAAAAACATTCCTTTTTTAAGAATATATTCGCGGATGCTTTCAAAGCCGCTCCAATTGTTTCGCAGTGCGTCAATTAACTGCTCCATCGTTATACGCTTTTCATCAAAAACCAACTGCTTTGTCACGGAAAGAGAATCTATTACATTTGGTATGCCTATAAGAAGTCCGACGGCAATATATGTGTCTGTTCCGCCGCGGGTAACGCTTTTTGCATTCTCTATGCAGCCGTCAATCAGTATATTGCTGATCAGATTGCAGTCGCGGCTGCGTATAGTCTGAAATCCTTTTCCGATTTGGTCGGCTTCACGCAAATCTTTAAGCATTTCTTCCTGAAATATATTATAAAAATCATCAAATGTTTTTGCATTTATGATATCATCACTTCTGTTAAAGAATGTATTTTGGACGCATCTGACAACATTCATCGGATCAAATCCAAACACAATTCCGCCGGGAAGAGCAATTTCGTTGCAGCCGATCATTGTGTAGTTTATTGCTTTTTTACGGGTAAGACCGGTATATTTCATCAGACCTTTTATTCGCGGCACATCATTAACAAATGCAATACGTTTATTTGAATCTTTTCGTTCGCAATCCATCATGTAATGCAAAATTTCATGCGGCGTTTCGGGAGTCCAACGAAGTGAAATCTGCGGAATCCATGTCGGCAGTTCCATAAGAGAATCAACTATCAGTTTCGACAGCTCATTAAAACCGTCCTCGCCGTTTTCAAGGTATCCGCCCACACAAAAATGCGATTCGCCGCCGCGGTAAAAATTTTTTGAGGATTTTTGCGTTCTTGCCTGCAGCATTAAAAACAATTCCTGTAAATATGCGCCTGCTTCATCGTTTGTTAATATTCCGCTGTCAATATCTTTTTTGTAAAACGGATATAAATATCTGTCAATCAACCCGATGCTGTCAGGGAGCAATCCGTAGCAAACATAAAGCGACAATATCGCCTCATAAAAGCTTCTTGCCGGATTTTCAGGCACATTTTTAAGCGAAACGGATAATCTCTCCAAATTATATTTATACGCTGCGTCGGATACTGTTTTTGAAAGTGACATTGCCTTTTCGGAGCACTTATGCGCCCAGTCAATTACGGCGTCACATATATCTGCCTGTGTTTCAAGAAATAGCAGAGCATCTGCGTCCTCCTTGTGATTTTCAACTGATTTTTGAATTTCTTCCTTAACTCCGACGATACCGCCGTTAATGATTTTTCCAAAGTCCCCCGCGGAATGCTGCCATTCAAATGTGAGCAGATTATCAACCGGCTTGTTGTAAAAATTTTTGGCGGCAATTTCAAAATTACCGTGCCCTTTTCTGCTGAAAATATCGCCCTCCACACTGCCGTCAAAATTAAAAAGTCCGGTAAAGCAGGATTCGGGAACAATCAGCGGTTCCTGGTTTCGTATATACTCGCATACTCTTTTTGCGGACATTTTAATCGGAGGCAAAAATAAATCACATCTGTCGTAGTCGGTATTTATCGGGTGAACATACATTTCTCCATCAAGAGTCTTTTTAAGTAAACTTTCTATTCGTTTATTCATTTCGTTTGCTCCCTTATTATCTGATTGAATAAAATAACGGTTTCGTCGTATATCACTTTTGTTTTTTTACAGCTTTCATCATGTTAAAAATTCATAATTTTATTTAATTATATAATAAATTCTGAAAATGTAAATGTTTATAAAGTAAAATATTTGTTTCAAACGGACATTTTTCTTGACAATTAAATATAATGTGATAAAATAAAATTAAATTTAAAAACGGGAGATAAATGAAAATGCAAATTGGAATAAAGATATATACCGATGATGCGGTATTTTTTAATGATACATTGACGTATGATAAACCTTATATTTCTTTCAAACCAAGAAATCATGACAGTTTTGCATTTGTCACAAACGGAACGCTTGTATATGAAAAACAAGGAAAGACCGTTCAAATAAGGGAAGGGCAGATTGCATATATTGCAAAGGGTTCAACAGATAAAAGCAGTGCAGACAAAGGCGGCTCAGTTTCATATATTGCTGTCAATTTCAACTTTGACGGACACGGCGCATCGTCAAATCACAATCTTCCTTTTAAAACGGTTTGTTCCGGAAATAATGCATATCAATATGAAAAATTATTTCGGAAAGCCGTCAATGAGTACAGCTTTGGTCTGCCGGGTTCCGAAATGATATGCAGCGGAATTTTACGTCAGATAATAGGGTTACTGTATAATGACCTTGCTTTTGGAAACGTCAATTATAAAATGGCAAATAAAATTGCAATTACACTTGATTACCTGAATAAAAATTACAGCCGTTCGGATTTGACAATCAGCGAATTGGCGGAGATAACAGGTATAAGCGAAAAACATTTCAGACGTTTGTTTTTTGATATTTATAAAAAGAAACCGCACGAGTTTTTGAGGGATTTTCGTTTGAATAAGGCTGAGTTATTAATTTTAAATACATCCGGACAAATTTCGGATATAGCATTTGCGTGCGGCTTTTCGGATGTATATTCATTCAGCCATTGTTTCAAACGTGAATTCGGCGTCTCGCCGATAAATTACAGAGAAGCTCATACAAAGTAAAGTTAATGCAGTCGCCGTTTCTTTTGCTCAGTACACATTCTTTCTGTATTTCAGCGGTGACACATGTTCCGATTGCTTAAATTTTCTGCTGAAATAAAATTCGTTTTCATACCCGACGGCTGCCGCTATATCGTACACGGTCATATCCGTGGTGAGCAAAAGACGCTTTGCCCTGTCGATTCGTATTTCGGAGAGAATATCCGAAACACTTCTTCCGCATTCATTTTTCAGTTTTCGACTAAGCGTTCTGTAGCTCATATTGAGCGCGCTCGAAATATTTTCCACCGAAATTTTTGAGGCATAATACTCCTCAAGATACACTTTCACCTGGTTGGTGATAATCATGTCGGCATCGGTCGATTCCAGACGCGAGAAATCCGCATGCCCTCCGGCAATGCGCATGAGCCATGCGGCAAATTCCGCCTGCACTGCGCACACATTTCCGCTCGGATTGACATTTTCGATTCCTGAGTCAAATGCGCATGTCCGCGGCTCACACAGGGCAGAAAATAAGTCGGAATATTCGCCGAGCACATTCGAAAAATCTATACTGAAGCGAATGCAGATTCCGTCGTCTCCGCTGCTGCTGCGGTTTGAATGCACAACCCCGGGCGGTATGAGATATGACATACCGGCATCTGCGGAAAACTCCGTATTGTCTATTGTGATACATGCCGAACCTTTTGAAACATAGTTAAATTCAAACCATGGGTGATAGTGCGGTTTTACATCCCAGTTTTTTGTGTGTTTGGCGCGTGCGGCATAGTTGACGGTTATCACAGCACCGTTGAATTCAAAACGGCGCATCACTGTCGGTGCCAAACCGTTTGTAATGCTTTTGATTTTTTTTAGCGTCATGACAAATTCCCTCCGGTATGCCGATTTTCTGCAAAGCTCAGTCTTTTTTCAGCCGATTTACAAGCTCCTCGCTAGGGTTGGCATATATTGTGTTGTAGTTTACATATATAACCATTCCGGGGCGCGCGCCCGACGGTTTTTTCACATTTTTAACCTCGGTGTAATCCACGGGAACACTTTGAGACGCGCGTGCCTTACTGTAGTATGCCGCGAGTGCCGCCGCCTGAACATATGTCCGCTCCGGCACCGTCATTGCGTCGAAGGTTTTCACTATAGCGTGCGAGCCGTGTATTCCTTTTGTGTGGAACCATATATCGGTGCTGCGCGACAGTTTCAGTGTTACATAGTCGTTTTGACGGTTGTTTTTTCCTACATAGATATCATAGCCGTCATCGCTCACAAAGTGCATCGGCGCAGGGAGTTTCTTGACCGTTTTTTTCTTTTTGCCCTTGTTTTTGAGATACCCCTGTTCGGTGAGTTCCTCGCGTATAAGGGCGATTTCCGCCCCTGTCTCCGCGAGCGACACCGCCTCTTTCACCGATTCAAGGTAGTCAATCTCTTTCAGATTTAATGCTCGTTGGCGCACGGTCTGTTCGCCGGCTGTTTTTTCCTTGTTGTACCGTATATAGTAACGCTGCGCATTTTGTGCCGGTGTCAAGTCGTATTTGAGCGGTATTTTCACCTCTTCTCCGCTTTCGCTGTAATAGTTTTCGCATACCGCTTCCCGGTCGCCGGGCTGTATTCTGTATATGTTGGCGGTTATCAAATCGCCGTACATCTTGTATTTGTCGCGTTTCTTTGCGTTTTCGAGAATATCGTTTTCCAGAGCCAGCTTTTTTTTGCATCTTTCGAGGTTGTTGTTTATAAAGCGCGTAAGGTCGGCGCTTTTTTGTTTCAGACTTTGCATTGCAGCCTTTTTTCGATAGAATACTTCGGCGGCTTCGCTGATTGTTTCGTAGTGTGTAACCTCACCGAGAGATTCAAACTGGCGCACATCCAATGCCGAAAAATCTATCAGTTTTCCGCTTTCGCTGTCGGCTATAACGCACGGCGATATTGCCCCGTCCGCCGCATTTTGAATCATTTTGCGAAAGACATATGCCGTCATATCTATCTGCGCCGCCGTGGCGTCGGCTGCGGTTTTATCGGTATCGCCGCATGCCGCGAACACTGCTTCGCGCGCCATTATCGGGCTGATTCCGCAGTAGCTGTCCATTATTTGCCGATACATAGGTATGTCGCTTTCGGTCAGCCGCCTTTTAACGTCGTCTTTGTCCGCGCACAGCGGATTATCCTTGCCCTGCGACGGCGGTGCGGTGTAAACAAGACCGGGGAGAATCTGGCGCACACTGCTCACGGTAAAGTCCACATGAAAAACAGAGTCAATTATTTTCATGTTTTTGTCCGTCAGAATAATGTTTGAATGTTTGCCCATAAGCTCGCATATAACGAGCTTTTCGCCAAGTTCGTTCATTTCGTCGTAACTCTCGACATGTATTATCATTACTCTGTCGAATCCGATTTGCTCAATTTGCGTAATCCGTCCGCCGGAAAGATGCTTGCGCATAAGCATGCAGAGCATTGGCGGTGACATAGGGTTTTCGTATGAATAATCCGTCAGGTGCACTCTCGCACATGACGGATTTGCGCACAGCAGCAGCTTGTACACACCGGCAGGTGTGCGCACAGCCATGGTAATTGTGTCGCGTTCGGGCTGATGTATTTTATCTATTTTTCCGCCGCATAAAGCCGATTTGAGCTCGTCTGCCGCGGCATGCATAACTATTCCGTCAAAAGCCATAATATTTCTCCTTATATTTGATTGTAGAGTGCGGATAATTAAGTTTAGTATACCATTTTATTTTGTAAACGTCAACTACATGCCTAACCTACATATTTAAAACAAAATGATTTTTATGAAAGTCCAAAAGTCCGTCTTTTTTCATTTTCCCGAGTTCAAGAGACAGTCCGCTGCGTTCGACGGCAAGATAGTCCGCGAGCTGCTGCCTTGAAAACGGAATGTCAAATTCGTATCTGCCGAACCTCTGTGCCTCGGCGGATAAATAAGACATCAGTTTCGCACGGGTGGTGCGCTGCCCCATGTGTGTGAGTTTTTCGCTGAAACGCAGGTTTTTTTCGGCAAGTTCGCCGAGCAGATTCTGAATAATGCGGCTGTGATGTGTGCAGGCGGACGGACACATGTTCAGAACGCGCCCTACATTCAAAAACATTGCGGTGACGGGTGTTTCCGCCATGACGTCCGCGTTCAGCACGGAACCGCGGGCGCAGGCATAGGCGGCGGCAAATGTTTGTCCGGGCGACGCCTTGGAGAGAATATTTCGGTTTCCCCAAATGTCCTCCTGAATGATAAGAACACTTCCCGACAGCACAATGCCGACCGAATCTGCAGTATCTCCGACTCGAAGCAAAAAGTTTCCCTTCGGAAAATCCTCTTTCCTTGTATCGAGACAGGAAAGTATGTCGGTAAGCTCATTTTCGGAAATGCCCGAAAAAAGCCGAGATGATTGAAGAATGGATAAAAAATTTTTCATAAAAACCCTCTTTCGTTGAAAATTCAACAGACTTATTGATTTTATTATACTATAATACAGACAGAAAAGCAAGGAGGTTTTGTTATGAAAAGAAGAATTATTGAGATTGATAAGGATAAATGCAACGGCTGCGGCGCATGTGCCGCCGCCTGCCACGAGGGCGCCATCGCCATGGTGAACGGAAAAGCGCAGCTGATGCGTGATGACTATTGTGACGGTTTGGGTGACTGTCTGCCCGCTTGTCCCACAGGTGCAATCTCCTTTGTGGAGCGCGAGGCTGCCGCCTATGATGAGGCGGCGGTGCTGGCAAATAAACAGAAAAAGATGCAACGGGAGGGTATGCATCTTCACGGCGGCTGCCCCGGAACACGGATTAAGTCGATTCGGCACACGGAGCCGTCGGGCGTTGATACTGCTCCCGATGCGGCACAGAGCCGTCTTTCGCAGTGGCCGGTACAGATCAAACTTGTGCCGGTTAATGCACCTTATTTTGAGGGTGCAAAGCTGCTCATTGCAGCCGATTGCACGGCATATGCCTATGCCGCGTTTCATGAACGCTTTATAAAGGGACACATTACGCTTGTCGGATGCCCGAAACTGGATAGTGTGGATTATTCCGAAAAACTCACCGAAATTATACGCAGCAATGATATTAAGAGCATGACGGTCGTTCGCATGGAAGTCCCGTGCTGCGGCGGACTGGAGCAAGCGGCGAAAACCGCTTTGCAAAACAGCGGAAAATTCATTCCGTGGCAGGTTGTAACCATTTCCACGGACGGAAATATACTTGATTAAATAAAATAAAGCGAACACGGAGCAAATGTAAGTTTTTCCTAATAATTCAAATCAAGCCGCTTTTTCTGATATAATTTAATTAATCGGAATACAAATTGAATTATCGGGAGGAGTGTTGGTATGAGAAGGAAAATTGCGGCAATCGGGCTTGTGCTCGGTATGATTGCAAATCAATGTGTTTTTGTGTCGGCAAATTCGGACGAACCGGATGTACTGCGCGGCATATTCAGCGGTATCGACTCTGTTGATCCGAATGAGAGAGAGCTTGATTTGCCATATTCCGACGGCGAGGTGCTCTCTGATGTCCGCGAACCGATGTATATAACGGCGAACGGCTCAAAGGTGCTCGGTGAGAGCAGTTTTGCGTCGGACGCGGCGTCATGGAAATCGGCGGACGGATATGCGCTGAGCTCTGCGTCGTTTTCAGTCGGCGGCAAAAAATATACCGTCGGAAGCGAATACAAGGTTCTCCGCGCAGCGGAGGGCGATTTTGACGGCGACGGAACAAAAGGAGAACTGGCGCTTATTGCGGCGGCAAAGACGTCGGACAAAAAGTCGCTTTTGCTGCTGTGCACATCTTCGGCAAAAAAGCGTGACGGAAAGGCTGTGCCGATTGCCGTGCTCTACAGCGGAACGGGCGAATTTTATGACAACACAAATGACTTTGCAAACTGCCTTGAGGTTGTGTGTGCCGATGTGAACGGTGACGGACGCGACGAAATAGTTACCGCGACTCCCACCGGCGGAATAACCGAGCGCGGCACGGATAAATACAAGCTGGACAAATTCTCCGGCGCATATCTTTGGAACCAAACCGAGGGCGGCGGCTCCGGCAATTGGAACAGTGCCGACGGTTGGAACAGCAAGCCGTCCACGTTTTTGATAGGACTCACATTATCATACGGCGAAAACTGCATTCTCGGCGCACCGGGAACAACAGCGTCACTTGCGGCAGGCGACGTTGACGGCGACGGTTTCGATGACCTTACATTGGCAATTTCCACCACCAAGGCACGCTTTAATGCAAATTATGCCGCCAACCAGTATTCGGTTTGCTATATAGGCGGCGCACCCACGGTGGGTGAGATGGCAGCCAAGCGCAAATGGCTTGTGCCCTATATCGGAAGGACTATAGAGGGTGACGATATCAGCCTTTCCGCAATGACGGGCGACGCGGCAGGATTTGATGTTGAAATCTGCGATGTGGACGGTTCGGGAAAACCAACAATTTTTATGTCGTTCAAAAAGACGGTTCACCATTGGGCGGCAATGTCGGGAAACAAAATGTTTACTCCGAGTTTTTATATATATTCTTTTGATATGAAAGATGACGGCGGTTTTGTTGCGTCACTCGTTCATCGCGGCGGAATATATCACCATGGCTGGATGGGCGGCGGAAACATAAACGATACGGATTATGTTTACCGATTGGACACCATAGACTGCGCACCTGTGCGAATCGGTGTGCTTAGGGGCGACTTCGGTCTGTCGGGCGGCAAATCGGGCTATGCGTCATCGGGAACGATTATTGCCGACCAGCGGTACTTTTCATTTGTGCGTACTCCTGACGGCGATAAATATTCATACGAAATTTCAAACAGCGGTTCATACACCGGAACATGGGGAGCCGGGCGAAGTGACAACGGTCACGGTTTTGCCGATAATGACTGCGTGTTCTACCGCAACGGTATAAATGTGACGGATATAAAGACGGCAAATATCCGCTTTGACGGAAAAAAATACGAGGACGCGGCGCTTGCTTCTGCATATACCGCCGACGGTTTCAAGACTTATTGCATTATGCCGAGCGGCAGCGGCTACACCGCGTCGGCAATCGACATGAGCGCAGCGCCGAGCGCGGCAATTGCCACACCGGATACGGACAACGATTCAATATACCTCAAATACAACAAGCACAGATTCTTCTGGGCAGATCCTGTTATTATCGCGGCGCTTGCGTCTCCGCCGTATTTTGATTCGCTTCCGTCGGATATGTATTCGAACAGCCAGACAACTTACGGCAAGAGTATTTTGTCATCCACCGGCAAGTCCGAATCATACACCGTTTCGGCAGGCTCATATGTTTCCACCGAGATAAAGGGCGGCGGCCTCGGAACATCTGCCGTGTTTGAGGCGGAGAGCGAAGCTATGAGCAGTTCATCCTCCGGGCGCGAGGAAAGCGTTGAGGTGTCGTACACTCAAAGCTTTTCGGCGAGCGGCGGCGAGGATACCGTTGTGCTCTCTACCGTTGCATACGACGCATATTCGTACACCGCGTACTACCCGGGTGCGAACGGTGAGCTTGCCGAGTCGCCGTATGTGGTGTATGTTCCGCACGGCGGCTCGGATTCGATAAGGATTGCGAGTTTAAACTACGGAGATTATCTCCGTTTTGCAAAATATGCCGACGGTGCGCTGCCGGATCTTAGCGATGTATTTGCTCATACCGTGGGCAAACCGGAAACATACCCGGGTAAAGCACCGTCCGGCGCGGGGGTTTTGAGCGGCAGCGTTATCACTCACAACAAACTTGCCGGGTTCCCGTCCGACACAAGCAGTCAGACTCTTTCCATAGATATCACAAAAGAGACATCCGAGACAACCTCGTCCGGTTCGTCGGTAAGCGTCAAACTCGGCGGCGGATTTGAGGCGGAAGCCGATGATATATTCGGGCTTGTGAACACGGGCAGCAAAATATCAATCGGTTCATCGTCGGAAAAGGAATACGAGAGCGGCAAAATAAAAACAAACGCCGTCGGCACAACCTTTGAAGGTACTGTTTTCGGTCAGGGAGACGGTATGAACGTTAGCGGCGGCAGTGACGAAAGGGCATATTTTAACTGGCGGCTGCTGCACTACATACACAATTTTAAAGACGGCGACAGCGTGCAGCAGTTCCCCGTTGTCACATACATAACCTCCGGTGTAATTCAGCCGTCGGGCGTTGTTCCGGGTTCGCTCTCCGTTTCGCCGGCAAAAATGTCGGTGGAGCAGGTAGGACCGAAAACCGCCGGCTATGTAAACGAAGTCGGATTCACGGCACAGATAGAGGGAGTAAGCCGCGAGTCGTACACGGCTCTCGAGGGCGCACCGCTCGGCATGACTCTTAACACCGGAGGCAGCAATATCGGGCAGAGCGGCAGCTATCCTTTCGGAATAAGGATAAACAGCAATGTCAAGCCCGGGGAGTATGAGCTGATGCTAAATGTTGGCGGCAAGCTGTCGAATCCATTTGTGGTGGTTGTGGAGAAATACACCGATCCCGTGTGGATAGAAACGGATTCTGCCGAGCTGGATTTCGGCAGTATGCGATACAACTACTACGCCGGCACACCTGCGGCGGCAGCGCAGACGGTTACGGTAAAAAATATCCACACCGAGTCGATTGCAAATCTCTTTGCCGAGCTGGACGAAAACAGCGATTTTGAAATAACGGAACAGCTGTCACCGAGCCTGATTTATGCAAAGGATTTGCAAAATTCCACCGCCGCTGTCAAGGTCGCTCCGAAAAAGGGGCTCGGCATCGGAGAGCACACAGGCACACTTAAGATTACAAACGGGGTGACGTCGGCATTTGTTACACTCCGATACAACGTTACCCGGCCGACAGTTCCCGGTGCTCCGAGTTTTCTGTTTGCGGCAAGCGAAACACCGAATCCGATAAAACTCCTTGTTGAAGCTCCGGAGGATGACGGCGGCGGACGGATGATGCATTATCTGTACACAATCAAAGACCATCCAAACTATGTGCAGGACGGACAGCAAGTCTGGAAAGAGTCGTACAGCACGGCGCAGTCGGGGCAGAGCTTTTATTTGCAGCCGTCCGAAGACCTCACCGTCGGTGAAAAATACACCATTGGATTAAAGGCGATCACCACTGCCGGCGAGAGCGAGGCGGCATGGCATGAATTTGAGGTGACTTCACCTCCGGATGATCCTGCTCCGGTGCAGAATATAAAGGTGTATCCGGGTGACAAGAGCATCACCTTAACGTGGGATGCGCCGGCACACTGGGGAGAAAACCGCTATTGCCCGACTGTGAATGCCAAACGCTACATAATAATGTGCAATATGGGCGGAAGCTACACAATGAACGAGGTGTATGAAGGCAATGAACGTGAATTTAAACTGAACGGACTTGAAAACGGCAGGGAATATGAGATATCAATATCTGCCGCTACCGCCGACCGCGAAACAAAGACGGTTATAACCGCCACCCCGTCGGCAGATAAAATCGCCCCGTCGCGCCCGATAGAACTGAGGGCATACATGAGCTACAGGCAAGCCGAGATTACATGGGGCAATCCGTGTTACACCGGTGACGGAATAATCAAATATCAGGTGTCGAAAGACGGCGGCACAAACTGGATTGATGTTATGCCGACAGACAGCGGCAAGGGCAGTTATACATTCAGTGACCTTATCGTAAACCGTGACTACGATTTTTGTGTACGGGCAGTAAATTCAAAGGGCACGGGTGATTTTGCAAAGACAACGCAGACCGTTCCGTCCAACCTGCTTGCACCGTCGGGCAACAGCGCGGTTCGCGGTTACAACTGCATTGAGATGATATGGTATGCGCTCACCGACGAATCCGTTACCGGTTACGAGGTTAAACTCGACGACGGCGACTGGAAAGCGATACAACCCGTTAAATTCGGCGATATGCTGCATTATGTGTTTACAGAATTGGTGAGCGACAAGGAATACACCACAAGTGTGCGCGGTGTAAATTCCGAGGGTGGCGGCGGTGCACTGAGTCAGACAAGAACAACGAGTTCGGACGCGCCTCTTCCGCCGATAAATCCGCATGTTGAAGTGTTAAACAGCGGTATAGGAATTTACGCGCAAAAGCACAATCCCGACGATACGCTTTCGTACACACTTGACGGTGTGCGGTGGTACACATTTAATGATTACATCAAGATAGACGGTCTGGAAAACGGAAAAGAATATACCGTGGGAATATCCACAAGCGGCACAGACAAAAACGGTATAACGCTGAGAAATGCGGAATACTTTACTGTGACTCCCGACGCGTCGCTGCCCAAAGAACCGAGCGAACCGACGATAACCGCATACGTCGGCGACGACTACATAAGGGTGCAATGGGATGTGGAAGATGACGGCGGCGTTCCCGTGGAATACTATGAGATAACGGTGGGAGACGGCGAGGCAATTACGCTGCCCGGCAGCGAGAATACAATCCTGGTGAGCCGCCCGGGTTCAAACAGTGGCGACGGCGGCTTGTACGTTTGCGTTGAGGCATTCAATGCCGTGGGTTCATCGTACAGCAGCGATTATATATATTGCGATTCCGTGCTGGAGGGCGCAGACAACATCACCCTCACCGGCACACGCAGCGAAAACTACACCTCACCGTACAGACTCACCTCGAAAAGGTACATGGGCGAGGACGACAGCGGAGAACCGATATCCGGCGACGCCGATTTGAGCGAATATGCCGAGTGGAGCATGCAGTCGGACAACGGCAAAATCACCTGGGACGGCGCCAAGCGCCGCCTTGTAATAGACAAGAGCCTCGGCGAGGGGATATACAGCGCGGTTGTAACGGCAAATTACTACGGCAGCTGTTACGAAAAAAAGGTGGATATTGTGATAGGCAATGCGGTTAAAATAGATTCCGCGGAGCTTGTGTCGGGCGGAGTTTCTGTTGAACTCAGCATTCCGCAGGAACTCGGAGAAAAGTATCTTTGTTTGGCACTATACAATCAATACGGGCATCTCACGGAGTCGGCAATCGGTAAGGTATCATTCGAATCTATTACCGACGGCAAAGTGTTTGTTCCGATAAACACCGAAGGTGCTGTATCGGGAAAGGCTATGCTCTTGGATAACATAAGGGCTTTGAGACCGTTATGCAAATCAAATTCCTTTTCCGCCTCACGGCAGTGAAAGTTTGCAGGACACAAAAACATCTTGAAAATTAATTGAAACGCGCTGGAAAAAGGCCGCGAAATCATCGCGGCTCGTTTTCCTAAAATCGGCATTGCAATTGGGTAAATAATTATTCGCAATGCCGATTTTGCGCTGCAATTAATTTTCTTCGCTGATTGTGTCGGCTGCTCGCTTTCAAAGCCGAACGGCGGAAAGGGAATTTTCCGCGGCGAAAACCTTGTTAGTTTACTTGCAGCTGATTGGCGGGAGGCTAAGCATTTGCGCCATTGGCAACTGCAATTGTCGGCAAGAAGCAAATTCTCAGTACGCCGGTAGTCGCAACAACTTTTCGTGTGCTTTAGCACATATGAACAATTGGATTATTGTGTTCAAACACTAAATTTCAAGATACACATTGACATTAAAATATTTTCGGGTTATAATATGCCCATAATAAATTTTGCAGTTAAAATCGGCAGACAAAGGCGTCTCGCAAGGGGCGGTTTTGTCTGCCGATTTTACTTTTTATTTGAAAAGGAAGTGTTATATATGGCAGCTGTAAGCAATACGGAAATAATGTTAAAAGACATAGGAATGGTCTACCGCACAAATGACGGCAGAGATGTAACCGCCCTGACGGGTGTTACGCTGGATATAGAAAAAGGCGAATTTGTTTCGCTGGTAGGTCCGTCGGGCTGCGGCAAGACAACACTTCTGCGAATCATCGCCGACCTGCTCACGCCGTCATCGGGGGAAATCAGCATATCGGGCGAGAGTCCTCACGACGCAAGATTAAAGCGACGGTACGGAATAGTGTTTCAGAGTGCCGTGCTGTATGAATGGCGCACGGTGAAAAAGAACATTATGCTTCCTCTCGAGATAATGCATGTTCCGCAAAAGGAACAGAGCGAGCGCGCCGATAAAATGCTTGAACTCGTGGGGCTCGGCGAATTTGCAAACCACTATCCGCATCAGCTGTCGGGAGGTATGCAGCAGCGAGTGGGAATTGCGCGGGCACTTGCGATTCAGCCCGAAATTCTGCTGATGGACGAGCCGTTCTCGGCGCTAGACGAATTTACCAGAGAAAAGCTCCATGTAGACCTGCTCAGGATTTGGCGAAAAACAAACAAGACGATTGTTTTTGTAACACACAACATTTCGGAATCGGTGTTTTTGTCCGATAAGGTTTGCGTTTTGTCGCCGCACCCGGGCAGACTGTCGGCTGTGGTTGATATAAATCTTCCGAGGCCGAGGACGATGGAGATGAAAAGCACGCCGGAATTTACCGGGCTTGTCGCAAAAGTGCGAAACAGCTTTGAAGGCGTGTAATTATCCGGAGGTGATACCGATGAAGACTGTAAAAAAACTTGCCGATAAGAAATATTTCATGACAATTGTATGGATAGTTCTCATCATGGCAGTATGGGAAATATTTGCATTCTACGTTGCGGCAACAAAGAGAACACCCGAAAATATTCTGCCGCACTTGTCCGGAATTGCCGAATCGGTTGCAAGCAAGAGGACAATCAACGGAGGGCAAACGGCGGTTCAGATGGTAATGACAAATGCGGCGGCAACGCTCTCCCGCGCCGCAATAGGATACATAATCGGAATTGTGTGTGGCTTTGTTCTCGCATTGCTGATGAGCCTGTGGAAGCCGATTGAAAAAATTGCGTTTCCGTACCTTATGCTGATACAAATGATACCGATTCTGGGAATGGCACCTATCATCAACGCCATTACGGGCGATATAACACGCAGCCGCGTCGTAATCGCCGCGATACTCACGTTTTATCCCGTGGCAACAAATACCCTCGCCGGGTTTAAATCGGTGGAGCGCGAAAAACACGAGCTGATGTTTTCATATGCGGCAAACCGGTTTCAGATATACACAAAAACGATGATACCGGCCTGCATTCCGTATTTCTTCACGGGGCTGAAGATTTCGGCGCCGATGGCGATAACGGCGTCTATCCTGGTGGACACGCTGCAGGGCGGAATTGGGCTCGGGTGTCTGCTGTCTCAGGCACTCAAGGGTGCAATGACAAGATATGTTTTCTGGCAGATTGTATTTTTCAGCGCCATAATCGGAATACTTAGCTTTTCGGTAATGGGGCTTCTGGAATATATTCTTTGCCCGTACAAAAGAAAAGCAAAATCTCAGAAGGGGTGATTTAAATGGCAAAAAAACAGCTTGAATCCGTTACATCGGTTGTTTATCCGCTTGTTTTCGGCATTGTTATTGTCTGTATGTGGCAGACGGGCGCTTTGCATAAGCTGCTTAGAACAGATGAATATATTCTGCCGTATCCGACAAGGATTTTCGAAATTGTGGCAGCCAACACAGATAAGATTATGCCGAATGTCGGAGCGTCGATGTTCGTCATAATAACCGGACTTCTGCTGGGTTCGCTCCTTGGGTACGCCGCGGCAATCGGCGCAACGTTGTCGCCGGGATTCGGCAAAGGCGGCCTCACGGTAATCTCGGCATTTAACGCAATACCGATAGTTGCCATGGCGCCGGTTATCATGAACTGGACTAAGGATGTAAGCACCGACGCGTCGGTCAGGAGCACCGTTGCAAAAATAATCGTTGTAACGCTTATGTGCATGGCGTCGATGAGTATAAACGCATACCGCGGCTTAACCGAGCTGAAGCCGTTCTCGCTCGATCTGATGAAATCATATGCCGCAAATAAACGGACGGTATTTCTCAAGCTCAGGCTGCCGAACAGTATTCCGTACATATTCACGGCGCTTAAGGTCAGTGTTCCGTCGAGCGTAATTACAGCGCTCGTAAGCGAATACTTTGCCGAGTACCGCGCCGGGGTGGGGCGGCAGATAAGAGAAAACATCCTTATTGCGCAGTATTCAACGGCGTGGGCATATATTGCCGTTGCGTGCGCTATAGGAATTGCGTTGTTTGCGCTGCTTTTGGCGGCGGAGGGTATATATTTAAAGAAGAGAGCTGCATGACAGACGTTTCTTTAATGTATATAAATATTAATTTAAAGAAAGAAGGAATTACGATGAAAGCGAAGAAATGGTTGGGAATGTTAATGATAACGGCATTGATTGTTTCAATGTTTGCCGGTTGCGGAGACAAAAAGGAATCCGCCGGAACGGAAAGCACAAAAGCCGATATGACCGATGAAGAGCGCATTATAGCCGCTGCCGACGAAGGCAAAGTCGGAAACTGGGGACTCGGAAACGAATACGAAATTCAGGCTCTTCTCACAAAATACGGAAAGAGTACCGATTATCTGGTGCAGTCGTTCGACATGGACGGATTTGACGATGACTCGATTACGCTTGCATCGGCAATGACATACAATGAGCTCGGGCTGGTTGTAAACGACTACGAGGGCGGCTACGGCTACGGCGACAAGGTCGGAACAATCGACATGAACGACCAGGGCGTGGCAATGCTCGAAGATAACATCTTCTGCACAAAGGAATTTGCAAAAGAAAACCCGAATACGGTAAAAGCGTTTCTGGCGGCGTCGCTCAAGGGCTGGGAATATGCCTGCAAAAACCCCGATGAGGCGGCACAGATAGTTTATGAATCCGGTTCGTCGGTATCGACAGACCACCAGAAGTACATGGCAAAAGAGGTTGCAAAACTTATCGAAACCGATACAAAGGGCAACAAGGTATCCGATTACGGAAAAATGGACGAAGAGGCAATGCAGCAGACTCTCGACCTGGCGAAGAAATATATTAAACTGGATGACTCAAAAGCTGCGGATAAGCTGAAATCCCTCACGCTCGACGATATCCGCGACACATCATATCTCGACGCGGCAAAGAGCGGTGACATCGGCACACCCGAAAAGAAGAACGTTTCCGTTCAGCTCAAATGGCTGCCGCAGGCACAGTTTATGGGCTACTTTGTAGCCAAAGCAAAAGGCTACTACGACGAAGCCGGTCTGAAGGTTGATATTGTATCCGGCGGCGGCGACATCGGCGAAACAACAGCTGTAAACAACGGTACAGTTGATTTCGGCGTAACATGGGTATCAAACCTGATTTCGGCGAACTCCGGCGGTATGGATTTGCTGGAAATAGCTCAGATTTACCAGAGGTCCGGACTTGTACTCGTTTACAAAAAGTGAGGAGGATGCTTTATGGATTTACTTATAAAAAACGGAACGGTTGTAAACGGAGGCGAAAGCTTTAAGGCCGATGTTGCAGTCGAAAACGGAAAGATAACGCAGATCGGCGCCGATATTGCGCCGGGCGAAAACACAACGGTTGTCAACGCCGAAGGGAAGCTTGTGCTTCCCGGGGCAATTGATGCACATACGCATCTTGCAATGCCTTTCGGCGGCACAATCTCCTCCGACGACTATTTTGCCGGGACAAGAGCTGCAGCCTGCGGCGGCACAACAACCGTATTCGACTTTGTGCTGCAGGATTTCGGCGAAACCATGGTAGACGCGGTAAAACGGCGTGACGCAATGTGTGCACCGGTTGCGGCAGTGGACTATTCGTATCATGTTGCGGTAAAGGACGTAAGCGGAGACCTGCTCGACTCAATTGAGGACGCTGTTAAATTCGGCGTTCCGTCATTTAAGGTATTTATGGTATATGATTTCGGTGTTACCGACGGTGTTTTCTACAAAGTTCTGAAAAAGGCAAAAGAATGCGGTGCGCTGATAGGTGTTCACGCCGAAAACAACGAAATGGTGAACACGCTCACCGCTCAATATTTAAGCGAGGGAAAAACAAGCGCGTGGTATCACTATATGTCGCGCCCCGAATTTGTTGAGGCAGAAGCCGACATCAGAGCCATTCAGTGGGCAAAAGCGCTCGACGCTCCGCTCTATATCGTTCACCTTGCAAACAAAGAAGGTGTAAGAGCGGTTACACGGGCAAAGGATGAGGGATATAAAATCTATGCGGAAACGTGTCCGCAGTACCTCGAATTTACCTGCGATGTATACAAGCGTGACGACGGCAGAAACTTTGTATGCTCACCGCCGATGAAAGGCGAGGAAAGCCGCCTGGCACTCTGGGAGGCAATCAAAAGGGGCGATATCGACACAATTGCCACCGACCACTGCCCGTTTCAGTCGTACGAAAAGGATTGGGGCAAAGACGACTTTACAAAAATCCCGAACGGCTGCGCCGGAATCGAAAACATGTATCCGTACATGCTTTCGGCGGCAAACGAGGGCAAAATCACATTTGAAAAGGCTGTTGAAATATGCTCCGAAAATCCGGCAAAAATCTTCGGCTGCCGCGGCAAGGGCAGTATAGCAATAGGAAAAGACGCCGACATTGTCATCTACAATCCGAACACGGAATTTACCATTACAAACGACAAAATGCACTCCGACTGTGACCACACCATCTGGGAGGGAATCAGTCTGAGCGGCTACCCCGAGCAGACCTACTCGCGCGGCAGACTTGTTTTTGACAAAGGCGAGTTTGTGGGAGAATCCGGATGGGGCAAATTTGTGAAATGCAGAATTTGAAAATAAGAGTGCAGAAATAAGGAATTTACGAAGAAAAGAGTTGATTTCGATGAATATTTCAGATGAAGCTGCAAGGTGTTTGCTGTGCGAAAATGCAAAATGCGCAAGCGCCTGTCCGAAGCATTTTGAGCCTGCAAGGATGATACGCGCAGTAAGATTTGACAATGCACTATGTGCTGCAAATTATACAGATGCCGCTGTTTGCGGCAAATGTGACGGAATGTGCGAAAAAAACTGTATTCACCCCGATTTTCCGATTCGCATACGCAACATGGCGGCGCATCTTCACGATTGCGAATATACGCAAGACGTGAATCTTGAAATCAATTTTATGGGTGTACGGTGTGAAAATCCGTTTTTCCTGTCATCTTCTATCGTTGCCGCAGACTACGATATGTGCGCAAGAGCGTTTCGCATGGGGTGGGCAGGCGCGGTTTTTAAAACCATAGGCTACATAAAGCCGCAGGAAACCTCGCCGAGATTTGATGCAATAAGAAAAGAGGGAACGCCGTTTATCGGTTTTAAAAACCTTGAACAGATTTCGGATCATAGTCTGGAGAAAAACCTTTCGGACTTGCGGCGGCTTAAAAAAGATTTTCCGAGTAAGGTAATTGTTGCATCGATTATGGGTGAAACGGACGAGGAATGGACTTCGCTTGCTAAACTGGTAACCGACGCCGGAGCCGACATTATTGAATGCAACTTCAGCTGTCCACAGATGGTCGGAGACGGCCTCGGTTCGGATGTCGGGCAAAACCCGGACTTGGTTCGGCATTACACCGAATGTGTTAAAAAAGGCACCGGGCTTCCCGTTCTTGCAAAAATGACTCCGAATATCGGGAATATGGAGCCTGCGGCAATAGCCGCCGTTAAGGGCGGTGCGGACGGTATCGCAGCTATAAACACGATAAAGTGTATTACCGGTTTTGACCTTGAAACTATGCAGCCGTGCAATGCCGTGAGCAAAAAAACCTCCGTTTCGGGATATTCGGGAAAAGCAGTAAAACCGATAGCGCTGCGATTTATAAACGATATGGCAAAATGTAACGAGCTTGAAGGTATACCGCTTAGCGGAATAGGCGGAATCGAAACATGGCATGACGCAGCAGAGTTTATTGTACTTGGCTGTACAAATGTACAGATTACAACTGCCGTTATGCAATACGGCTACAGGATTATCGACGATTTAATTTCGGGACTCAAGTCGTACATGAAAAGAAAAGGTATACCCCGATTGGAGGATTTGGTCGGTATCGGACTTGGCGCGGTAACGGAACCGGACAAACTTGACAGGTCAACCGTTACCTATCCCGTATTTGACAAAAAACGCTGCATTGGTTGTGAAAGGTGCTATATTTCATGCCGTGACGGCGGTCATAGGGCAATAGATATCTTCGATGATGGGAAACTGATATTCAAGGCAAAAAACTGCGTTGGATGTCACCTGTGTTCACTGGTTTGTCCTGTGGGAGCTATAGGAAAATCAAAGAGGGTTAAAAAGAAAACCGTTGCACTCTGATGTTCGGAAAAGAGGGGGTTATTATATGTCAATTATACTCAGACAGCTATGCAGCGACACCGAAACAAAATACAATCTGAAGCTTGTTGCCGGCAAAGGCGGTATGACGAACACCGTTCGCTGGGTTCATATGGTAGAGGATAGGCAGGTTCCGGATTTTCTTCACGGAGGTGAGCTTGTATTTACGACAGGTATCGGACATATAGGAAAGGATCCCCTGCTGCCATTCGTAAAACGTCTCAAAGAACACGGAGCGTCGGGAGTCGTTGTAAATATCGGCCCGTATCTCGAGTCTGTTCCGCAGGACGTGGCGGATTATTGCAACAAAGAAAATTTCCCGCTGTTCACCCTGCCGTGGAGTGTGTATATTATAGACATTACCTATGATTTTTGCAGACGGATAATCGAAAACGAAAAGGTCGAAACCACTGCCGCAGAGGCATTTAAAAATATTATTCTTTCCCCCGAAAAGGGCAAAGCGTACTATACGTTTTTGGAACAACACGGTTTCGGCAAAGAGTCCGAATATACGTTGTTAACGCTCACATTTTCAAAAAGCGGGAAAAACATAACCGAGGATTTTGAGCGCAGCAACCATATCAAGCTGTGGAACATACTTGCAAAATCAAAGGAGTATCCGTCGGCAATGTTTGTTTTTGAGAGCACACTGGTTGTTGTCAGACAAAACATCGTCAGCGAATTTATTGAGTCCCTTGCTGCAACTCTCGACGCTGTTTTTGAACAAAGGGACATTGTTTACACAATGGGAATTTCAACAAATCGAAAGGGATACAGGTCGGCTGCAAAATTGCTTTCTGAAGCGGAAGCGGCAAGGAAAACCGCCGTGTCGGAAAATAAAAGCCATGAATACTACTGTCAAACAGGTATTAATAAAATCCTATTCGGAGTTAAAGACAAAGCACTTTTAAGAGAATTTGCAATGTCACAGCTGGGCGCAATAATCGACTACGACAAAACTTACAAAACCGATTATGCCGAAATTCTATGTGAATACCTTATGTGTGACGGTTCTGTTATGGCGGTTGCCGATAACTGCGGATTTCACCGCAACACGGTAAACACAAAGATAAAAAATATCAAATCAATATTCGGTATTGAACTTACGGGCGAAAAGAAAGCCGAGCTGCTGCTGGCTTTCAGAATTATAAAATTGTTAAACGAAAACGGAGGAATGTAACATGAACGAGAGAGCACTGGAAATCAAAAAGAATCATACTACCTACAATTTACAGTCCTGGTCCAAGCAAAAAGGGCTAAATCCCATAGCAATCGAAAGGGCAGAGGGAATCTATATGTGGGACTTTGACGGTAATCGATACACCGATATGTCATCGCAGCTGGTAAATCTCAATGTAGGACACGGAAACAGACAGATAATCGACGCGATAAAGCAGCAGGCTGAAAAGTACTGTTATCTCTCACCTGCATACGGCTCCGAACCCAGGGGTGAGCTGGCAAAAATGATTATCGAAAGAATGCCCGATAATATGGGCAAGGTCTTCTTTACAAACGGTGGCGCCGACGCAAACGAAAATGCCGTTAAGATAGCACGTATGTATACCGGACGGCAAAAAATCTTTTCGCGCTACAGAAGCTATCACGGTTCAACCTACGGTGCCGGAAATCTGACCGGTGAACCGAGAAGATATCCTTTGGAGCCGGGTGCACCGGGATTTGTAAAATTTTTCGATCCGTATATATACCGTGAAAAAATTGAATTTGAATCGGAAGAAGCGGCATCCGAATACTATGTTGCAAAGCTGCGTGAGCAGGTTATTTATGAAGGCGCCGACAATGTTGCGGCAATCGTTATGGAAACAATAACCGGTTCAAACGGTGTCATAATCCCGCCGAAGGGCTATCTTGCCGGAGTGAGAAAAATCTGCGACGAGTTCGGTATAATGATGATTTGCGACGAGGTTATGGCAGGATTCGGACGGACAGGCAAAATGTTTGCATTCGAAAATTTCGGCGTCAAACCCGATATTGTATCATTTGCAAAAGGGGTAACATGCGGATATGTTCAGCTCGGCGGAGTTGTTGTGAGCAAGGAAATTGCCGAATACTTTGATGACCATCTTCTTTCGTGCGGTCTTACCTACAGCGGACATCCGCTTGCGTGCGCTGCCGGGGTTACCTGCCTGAAATTCTACGATGACGCAAAAATTCTTGATAATGTAAATGCGTCCGGCAAGGTTTTGGGCGAGGAGCTCGAAGCGCTGAAATCCAAATACGAAATCGTCGGCGATGTGCGCTACATCGGTTTGTTCTCGGCGATTGAACTTGTACGTGACAGAAAAACCAAAGCCCCGCTTGTGGAATACGGAAAAGATCCGGAAGGAATAATGAAATCCATTATCGGCAAGCTCAAGGAAAAAGGCTTTATGACATATTCGCATGAGAATATGATTTTAATTTGTCCTCCGCTTATTATAACACCCGAACAAGTTCGCGAAGAAATGAAGAAAGTTGATGAAGTTATTGCGGAGATAAACGGCAAATATTAGGAGGTGCAATAATGCCCGAACGTTACAAAAATGTAAAAACTGTTTCGCTTGGCGAATACTTCACTCCCGATAAATTCAGAACAATCGGCGATGATATGCGACATATTCCGATAGGATATACAGAATTTAATGTGGAGATTCATATGAATTACGCGGCAAAAAACAAGCTGAGTTTTAAGGCTCCGTGGGACGGAATAATATACGGCTGTGCCAGGGATAAGAGGATTTTGAGGCAAATGCTGAACCTGACGGCAGATATCAAAACCGCTTATCTGATGGACTGGGACGACAAGTATCTGTTTTTTCTCGAATTGGAAAACCAAATGGAACGCCCGGTAGCATATGTTCCGAGCAAAGATGTAATCAATCTTTTGGAAAAATGTATAAGAATACCCGAACAAAATATCAGAAAGGAATGATTGTGATGTATGCATGCAGCAAAGAAAGAATGGAAGATAAAATAAAAACGTTCAGCAAATTCGGTGACGCCGGCCACGGCGGTATCACCAGATATTCACTGTCGCCCGAGGCAATTATGGCGCGCAATGAATTTATAAATCGCATGAAGGCTATCGGCGCGCAGATTGAGATTGACGATGTGGCAAATATATATGCAACGCTCCCCGGAAGCGACTCGGACGCAAAGAGAATTGTAATGGCGTCGCATGTGGATTCGGTTAAAAACGGCGGAAACTATGACGGGATTCTGGGCGTAATGAGCGCCATGGAGGTGCTGGAAACGGTAGCCGAAAAGAAAATACCTCACAAGCATCCGCTTACAGCCATGATATGGACAAACGAAGAGGGTTCACTCTATCCGCCGGCAATGATGATTTCGGGAGTTGTGTGCTACGATTATCTGCCGGAGGATATCCGTCAGAAATTCAAATATGAGGATATGATGGCGTCAAAGAGTATTCTTGATCCTACAAAAACATTCGGCGAGGCACTCGAAAAATCAGGATTCAAAGGTGATAAAAAATACAGACTCTCCCCCGACAGATACAAATACATGTTTGAAACTCATATTGAACAGGGACCGATTCTGGAGGATGCAGGAAATGATATCGGAGTTGTCGACTGCGTTTTGGGTATGTTCAACTATAGGCTTAAGTTTTTCGGACAGACAACTCATGCCGGTACTTTTCCCATGCCGAAACGACGTGACGCGTTCTATGCCGCAGCTCTGGCTCTTGACTATCTGCATACGGAAATTGATAAACTCGGCGTAAACGATTTGGTTTATACAACCGGTGAGGTTGTGTGTCATCCATGTGTTCATACCTGTGTTCCGGATTATTTTGATTTTTCGTTTGATTCAAGACACGAAGATCCGAAAGTTCTCGAGAAAGTTCTTGCAATAGTAAAAAGCTGTGCCGACAAGCAGTGGGCAGGCTGCAAATGCGAGGTTGAAAGAGCGTGGAACCGTGATACTGTGTACTGGGACAAAAAGCTTGTCGGATATGTTAAAGAGGCATGTGAAGAAGCCGGAATTAAACACCAATACATTCATTCCGGAGCCGGACATGACGCGCAGTTTGCGTCGTATATGCTGCCGACAACAATGATTTTCGTTCAGTCAAAAGACGGTCTTTCACACTGCGAACCGGAATTTTCGAGTGTTGAGCATTGCACAGAGGGTGCAACGGTTATGCTGAATGCAGTATTAAAGGCAGATGCCGAATAAGAGGTGGATATATGTGCAAAGAATTTTTGACTCCCAAAAAGATTATCACCGGCAGCGGTGCAACCGAAAATTCAATAAAATACCTTGTTACAATGGGCAAAAAACCGCTCATTGTAACCGGACGGATTGTAGCGGAACTTGACTCTTTCAAAACGCTTGTATCAAAGCTTTGCGAAAACGGACTTGAATGCGTTGTGTTTAAAGACATTACCGGCGAACCGACAGATATTATGATTGAGCAAGGCCTGAAAGCCTACCGTGAAAACGGCTGCGACTTTCTCATAGGAATGGGCGGTGGAAGCCCTCTCGATGCAATAAAGGCAATTGCGGCACTGCATGTATGCGGTGGAAAACCGGGCGATTACATGGGCAAAGAAATAAGCGGAAAATTCCCACCCATGGCGGCAATTCCGACTACAGCAGGAACGGGTTCGGAAGCAACAAAATTCACTGTTATAACCGATGCAAAGACTGATATTAAAATGCTGCTTAAAGGTACGGCGCTGCTGCCTGATCTGGCAATAGTTGATTATACGAATACATTAACTTCACCAAAAAGTATAACGGCATCGACCGGCCTTGACGCTCTCACGCATGCTGTTGAAGCATATACATCAAAACAGGCTCAGCCACTCACCGATGCCTTGGCATTATCTGCCGTGAAAAGAATTTTTAGTTATCTCCCGATTGCATACAATAACGGAGAAAATCAAGAAGCACGATATGAGATGTCAATCGCAGCATTGGAGGCAGGTATTTGCATAAACAACTCCTCTGTTACTATCGTACACGGAATGAGCCGTCCGATAGGTGCGCTGTTTCATGTGCCTCACGGGCTGTCCAATGCAATGCTGTTGTGCAAGTGTATGGATTTTGCCAAAGACGGCGCAACCGATAAATTTGCGCAGTTGTCGCATGCTGTGGGTGCTGCCTCGAAAAGTGACAGCAACTCTGCCGCAGCCGATAAATTTATAGACGCGCTTAGCGATATTTGCCAAAAGTGCGAAGTTCCGACAATAACCGGCTACGGAATAGATGCCGATAAATTTTCGGCGGCAATACCCAAAATGACTGCTGACGCCCTTGCAAGCGGAAGCCCATCCAATACACAAAAAGATGTCTGCGCAGACGATATCGAGAGAATATATCGGGCACTTTTGTAGCATATAGTATATATTAAAGTTATCTTCTTCCAACTCCTTAGATTGCGAGGAACGCAATAACACATAAAAATCAACCGTAAAGCATAGCTGAAATGACGTTTTGGTACACATCGTATTTCGGCTGAAATCGGTAACACAATGTGAATAAAAATTACATGTGTTGCCGATTTTACGCTGCGGTTGATTTTTCGTTAATTGTGTCATGGATAAAAACTCAATGGCGAATGGAGTAAAGAAAATCCTCAACAACATTTGCAGCTGATTTATGCGTAAATGAACAAATATATTATTACAATTACAAATAAAATTAAATTTTGTATTGTAAAAAATATTAAAACATGGTATACTGTTATTAATATAAATTGCATTGAGGAAAAATGACATGATAAACGATATTATGATGAAAACTACCCCGGCGGTTTTTGCCGTCGGAAGGACATATCAGATAATGGTTCCCGCAAATTTTCCTGCGCTTATGTGGGTGGAGGTCGGCGGCAAAACTTATTGTGACGAAGTGAACGGAATACTCCGCTCGGATGTAGATGTTCACAGAATGACCGTCCCGGCAGAACTGCTGGACAAATGCGGAAAATACACCGTAGTATACAGAAAGATAATAGAGCGCAAGCCTTATTTTACCGAAAGTGAGGAGCCTATCAGAACGGAGTTTGATTTTTATCCCGTTCCGAAAGATAACGCGAGGGCATATCATATAGCCGATTCACACAATATGGTAAATCATCCCGCTGCGGCATATGATACCTATGAGCGCCATGGCGGTAGAGCGGATTTTTTGATTTTGAACGGTGATGTTCCGGTGGACAGCGGCAAACCGGAAAATTTCGACACGATATATCGCATTGCCGAGGCGGTAACTCACGGGAACGTACCGGTTGTGTACACACGCGGAAATCATGATCTTCGCGGTTTGTATGCTGTCAGCGGTGCGGATTACACACCGTCGGACTGCGGCAGAACCTATTACACATTTCGCCTTGGCGATATTTGGGGAATAATTCTCGACTGTGCCGAGGATAAAGACGATTCCGATCCCGAATACGGCAATACCGTGTTGTGCCACGATTTCCGGCTGCGGCAGACGCAGTTTATCCGAGATGTTATTGCAGATTGCAAAAACGAATACCTTGCAGACGGAGTCAAACACAGAATGATTGTTGTTCACGTGCCGTTTGCATCCGACCAGGGTGAAGAAAAGTTTAACATCGAAAGTGATATATACCGCGAATGGGCGGCACTTTTAAAGGAAAATGTTCAGCCCGACATCATGCTGTGCGGCCATTGGCATAAGCTGATTGTATCGGAACCGGGCGGAAAATACGACCAACTCGGGCAGCCGTGTACACTTGTTGTCGGCTCAAAGATTGAGTATGGCAAATACTTTGCCGGGGCAGGACTGGAATTTGCCAAAAATAGAATCGGCATTACATTCACTGATTCAAACGGCGATATTCTCGGAGAGCATAACATATAAATTACAATTGAGGTGTTTGATTTGAAATACACGGGAGCGGTTTTTTTCGACAATGACGGAACTCTTACAGATGACCTTCAGGGTATAAAAATTCCGACAAAAGCTACGGTTGACGCTATTCACCGACTGGGTGAGAGGGGATATCTCACTGCGCTGTGTACAGGACGTACCATAACGTATGCCGGTCATGTGGCAAAGTTTTTTGACGCGTCGATTTCCTCAAACGGAACATATGCTGTTGTCGGAGATGAAGTTGTGTTTGACTGCCCCATGAATCCGGATGATGTGGAAAAAATTACAGATTATATGGATAGCGAGGGGATACTTTACATGCTGGACAATCCACACGGCTGTTATATTTCGGATATTAACAGCAAGTTGTTTTCCGATTGGTGCAAAATGTATAATATTCCCGGTGATGTTTATACCGGAGATTCGGACAAGCGGCCGAAACAGGTGTACAAAATTGGTATGCTGTGCAACACGCAAGGTCAGCTTGATATGTCGATAAAACTGTTTGGCAAAATGTTTGATATTGATCCGTATCAAGGAACGCTGTTTTCGGATGTTTCAACACCGGGAATAGGCAAGGGCTCCGGTGTACAGGCGGTTATAGAATATTTTGGTATTGATCGCGAAAACACATATGCATTCGGTGACGGCACAAACGATATTTCCATGTTCAAAATTGTCGGTCATGGAATTGCAATGGGTGTTCACGGAAAGCGGCTTGAAGAATATGCGGAGTTTATCACAAAAAATGTTGAGGATGACGGAATAGCATTCGGACTTAAATATTACGGTCTGACAGACTGATTGAAAGGGGTATTGTCATGAGATTTGACAACAGCTCACTGTTTGTTAACACAGGCAGAAAACCTCTGCCTGCAATGCAGAAAAAAAAGAAGAGCAGGAGCACAATATTTATTGGTGTGTGTATAGCCATTATTTCGGTTCTTTGTGTGTTTGTGGGACTTATCGTCCGCGTTTGGATTAATTATGACAAAACCGAGCGCACAGACACCGAACCAAAAACCGTTGTGAGTCAGACTGCAAGTGAGCAGAATGACGGCAAAGCGGAAAATGAGGCAAAGGTTTCGGCAGAAAAAAAGGATACGGCTGGAAAAAAAGCGACCGATAAATCCGCGGATAAGAAGTCGGATTCAAAAACTGACTCTAAAAAAACTACGGCGAAGAAGACTAAAACCAAGAAAACTGCAACCAAGAAAAAGACTGCAAAAAAGACTGCAAAGAAGACAATTTCAAAATACACGTCTTCCGGAACGGCGAGTGTATATTCCGAGGCTGCGGACAAGTGTTTCGAAAACCTCGGCGGTACATATGCCTACGGCATAACCATGCTCGGAAACGGTTATTCGTACATAAACAATGTGGACAAGCTTACCAATTCATCGGCGCTCAGTGCATTTTTGGTTGAATATATATGTGCAAAAATCTACACCGGTGAGTTTGACTACGACCACAATGTAGGTGGATACACCGGCAATCAGCTTATTGAAATGCTCACCACAGGCGGCAGTGTTGAGGCGGCGAATCTCCTTATCGGTCGATTTACACCGGCAAAAATAAATGCGTACATGCAGTCACAAGGGTATACGTCCACTCATTTCGGAAATGCCATTGGTGACGGCAGCGGCGAGAGCTGCACAACTATTGCCGACCTTTCGGCGCTCATGCAAAAGCTCGTCCGCAAGAACACAGTGTTCCCGTACAGTGACCTGTACGGAAGAATGAAGCGCAGCAAGGTAAATACAAGAATCCGTGCCGCACTTCCGCAGGGTACAACCGTTGCAAACATCTCATCATCCGTAAACGGTGAATGTTTTGATGCCGGTGTTGTATACACCCCGTCCGGAAACTTTATTTTCATTGCTGCGGTAAACGGATACACCGATGACGGCACGGCGGCAAATACCGCAATCGCAGGTGCGGCTAAGGCATTGTATGATTCTCTTTAAATATATAATTCCCGTCCGCTTCATGACGGTGAGAACATGCGGGACGCAATGATAACTTAAAAATCAACAGAAAATTGCCGGAAAAAGGCTGCAAAATTATTGCAGCTCGTTTTCCTAAAATCGGCATTGCAATAGGGAAAAAGATAATATGCAATGCCGATTTTGCGGTACGGTTGATTTTTTTCGTTAATTGTGTTAACCGCATAACCTCAATGTCATTTAGCGGAAAGGGAATTTTTTGCGGTGAAAACCTGACTTGTTTGCTTGGTGCTGTTTTGTGGAAAACTAACCTATTGCGCCATTGATAACCGCATTTGCTTAAAAATACATCCTCAATCTATGTGTTATTACGCATGATTTCAACTGTATGTCTTAAATTATTTTAGCGAAACTGTTAGTTTCGTTGCAATGATTTTTTCTTTGTGATATGATAGGTACATCAAAAGACAAAGGAGAATAAAAACGTGTCAAACAATCAAAATATGAAAGTAAATTTAAATGAAATTGAGTGCGGTGTAATTAACGCAGAAGAAAAGAACATCTGTGTTCAGGACACATTTGGAGAAGGGTTAATTAAATACCTTTCAGACTATCTCGGATTCAGACCGACGGGCAGAACTATAAAAGCGGAAGTAGACACCCCGGAAAACAGGGAAAAATGTTACAAAGGAATTGCCGAACTGCTATCGTGCAGCAGTAATCCCGATGATATCAGAAATAATATTGCCCACAACATCAGACAATTGCGTGAACAGCCTGGGATGACAACGGAAGAAGTGGCAGGAGAAATAGGCGTGTCGAGGCAATACATAGGGCAGCTTGAATCAGGAAAAAAAGTACCGTCGCTTGACATTCTATGCGAACTTGCCGATTTATTGGGTGTCAGTGCCGCGGCACTTATCGGTACCGTTTATGCATGGGATATACGCCTAATGCTCAGGTACATGATTCAGGAGTATTTCAGGGCGGTGAAAGAACATGAATAAGGTTTTTGTTTTGAAAGACCTGTACGCAGATGAAAACATAGAAGATTATATTTGCGACATGGACGGAAAAACGTATTTCGACGCTACGCGAATATCCGATGAACATGCCGATATATGCCTTGAAAAATATTTTGATGTATCACCGCTGATAAGGGTAGTCAGTGGAATAACGGTTTTAATTTGCCGCGAAATATCGGGCGGCAGGTGTGTTGTTGAGGCATGCATGAGAAATGCGGAAATACACAGAAAGCATGTTAATTACGACTGGATGAATTGCAAACTGCAAATAATTTGTGACGCTGGTGACGCGTTTATTGTTCCGAAAAACAAAAGAAACATGTTCTACAGCATAAAGGATTACATATTCGACAACAGCAGGAGTACGGAAAACTACATAAGAGAGATTTGCCGCAATGAAAATTGTGTGGCATTTGATTCAACCGAGTTGGACGAAAAGCTGAAGAAAGCGGATACGTTTGACAAGTTGCAGGAAATTTCAGACCTTTACACCAACAACTTTCAGCACAAAAAGGCAATTGCAATATGGGAAGAAGAATACAAAAGATATCCAGATGATGTTGACACGATTCTTATGCTTGCGGAATGTTCAATGGATTGCTATAAAACAAAAGAAGCGGTTCAGTTGTTTTTAAAGGTGTTTGATGATATAAAAGACAACGATTTTTATCTGTCAAAATTGGCGATATGCTACTTTATAGACGGGTATCACACCGAAATGAAAAATATTTTGGATTTGATAGAGGACAGGCATTACCTCGATGACTGGAAATACGATTATGAATATCTGATGAGGTCGGCACCGCTTGTTATAAACGGTGATGAGGTTGCAGGCAGCAAATTTGTAAAACATAAAGTGGATGTCGGTTTTACAAACATGCCGCTGCCCGAAATTGTGGAATACGGCGGTGGGAAAAAGTATTATGATCCGATACGCAAAAAGGGAATACCCGTCACCCCGGAAGAAACAATAAGACAGCAGGTTTTGCGCTATTTAACAGACGTGTGCCGCATTCCCGAGACAAGCATAGTCAGTGAAGATTCTATGGCGCATTACGAAAAAAATGCCGCAACAAGAGCGGACATAACTGTAAGAAACGGTAGCGAAACGCTGTTTATTGTTGAATGCAAGGCGCCCGCGATAACAATTGAGGGTGATCCGATCAGGCAGCTTTTCGGATACAACAGCATAATGAAAAGCAAATACTTGTGTGTAACAAACGGAAAGGATTCGTTTATATTTCAAAGAAACGAAAGCGGTCGGTATGACACCATACTTACCATGCCGGATTTTAACGAGATGTTAGCCGGAAATATCCCGGCTGCAAAATTTAATATAAGTGAACTGGTCAGACCGACAATAAAAGAAATGCGTTCAAAAGAGCTGATTACGCAATACAAAAACGACGGTATGTATCTCGGAGTCAACACAAAAGATGATGTTGCGCCGCATATACTCAATTTGCTCTGGATGTTTTTTGACACGGAAAACAAGGTTGAAAATGTAAGTGGGTACAAAATAAAGATAAAGAGAGATAGCGGGCTTATCGACACAAATCTCACCAATGTGTCGGGCGGAAGTTTCCCGGGTGCGTACAGGCAATTCCTTGTTGAAGATTCGGCGGGAAACGAACTTCTTGTGTATTATGCGGTATTGGGAACTTGGGCGGCGAGCAAAACAAAGGGCGGTTATACCTCACTCGTGTGCGGAGTAAACAGGGGCAATAAACCTATTGCAAGGTTGGAAATGAGACTCGATGTCAGCATTCAAGAAGGGTGGAATCAGATACGTGTCTTTCACAACGGTGTACGCTCGCGCGGAAAAATGCAGGATACCATAGATTATGTCGGTTCGGTGTGCGCAGAATTGATAGAAGATAATGTTGTACAGCTCGGAAAATTCAACAAAAACAGATTGCTCCGCTGTTCGGATGCAAGTGTTCGCGATTTTCTTTTGAGGTTGACGGCATATTTGATTATTCGTGATGACTTTTCGCGGCGAAATCCATAGGGAACGGTTATTAAATGTTCCGGTTGACAAATTTTCCCTCCGTATCGCGACTGTGAAATCTTGCAGGACGTGTTATGCACTCAAAAACCGTACAATACGCGCCGGAAAAAGGCTACAAAATCATTGCAGCTCGTTTTCCTAAATTCAATACCAAGATAATGGAAAGGATTAAATTCGGTATTGAATTTGCGCTATGTACGGCTTTTCTTCGCGTAACACGTCATCTGCTCGCTTTTAATGCCGCTCGTCGGAGGGGCAATTTTCCGCGGCTAGGAAGCCGTGTGAATGTTTATCAACCGCTTTGCAAAAAAAGAGCCGCAGCAAAATCAAATTAATTTTGCTGCGGCTCTATGAATGCAACATACTACTTTTCCGACATTATTTTGTTTTTGTTTCGGATTTTTTTGTTTCGGATTTTTTTGTTTCGGCCTTTTTAGGTTCAGCCTTCACATCAGCCTTTTTTGTTTCTTCTTTCTTTGCTGTGGCTGCTGTCTTTTTGGGTTCATCGGCTTTTTTTGCCGCAGTCTTTTTTACCGCTGCCGGCTTTGTTTCCTTTGTATCCTTTGTTTCTTTAACATCGGCTTTTGGAGCGGCTTTTTTAACAGCCTTTTTCTGTGTTGTCTTTTTTGCGGTTTTTTCCTCGGGAACGGGGAACAGGTTCAGCACTGCCGCAATATGTTCCGTTGCGCCCTCAATTTGCGCCAAATCCTTTTCCAGCGCTTTTGAAAGTTCAAGCTTTCTGCCGATAAGTTTTTCAAAATCCGCTGCCTTAAGTGTGATCATTGCAGTGTGATCGCGATAGTCATACGGTTCTACCGAAAATGTGCCCTCAATGTTTGAAATGTAGAACGCGCCGCCACAGTCATCATCTGTCATGTTGACCTGAATTGCCACACTCTCGCCGAGTTTTTCGGCGTCGATTACGTCGAACTTTTTCTTCAATTTACCGAATTTTGTAATAAAATCCATGGTTTATCAATCCTTTCCGTATAACTACCTCTAAGTATAGCCTTAAATTCCGATTTTGTCAACCGGTGAATAAGTCGAAAACAAGCGATTATCACTAAAAATTTAAAAAATTCACAGAATTTTTACTATACGTCCGCTTTTTTCGGAACTGACATTCAATTTTTTTAAACATACAAACCACAAAATACACCAGCACACGGCGGACAGTGCGGACACAAACGGCGGAAAATTCATTTCTTCACCTATAATATACAGTGCAAACAGTCCCACAAGCGGAAGAATATAAAGGAAAAAAGCCTTTTTCAGCACGCTGAGTGACGGTGAAGATATTTCTACCGAATCTCCCTCTTTTGCGCCGATGCTGTTTTCGACGGTGGCTTCCAGTTCTTTGCCGTCGCACAGGCGGCATTCGCCGCAGCTGTGTCCGCATGCGCTTTGGCGGCTGATTCGCACGACTGCGCGTTCGCAATCTGTTTTTACAACTACTCCGGTTACTGTCATCAAAATCACCTCTGTCTTATGATTATACAATATAACTGCGCATTTTTCAAGCCGTTGCCAAATTATTTAAATATTTTCGGAAAATAAATTAAAATTTTTTCAAAAAAGGTATTGACAAATTTTAAAAGTCGTGATATATTAATATTGTAATCATTACAAAAATGAATTTATTACAAAAAGAGGTGACACTGTGACAACATCCGATGTACTAAAGTCGCACAACATCAAACCGTCGTTAATACGTTTAAAGGTGTACGACTTTTTGAGAAACACTGTTTCTCACCCCACAGCAGATGATATTTACGACGTGTTGTCACCGCAGATACCGACTTTGTCAAAAACATCGGTATACAACACTGTTAAATTGCTTGCGGATGCCGGACTGCTTAAGGTAATCACGATAGACAGCGCGCAAATCAGGTATGACGCCGACATATCCGTGCACGGTCACTTTATGTGCAGAATATGCAAAAAGGTGTATGATTTTCGGCTTGACGGCGGCGTGCCGAGCATGCCGGACGGATTTGTAACCGAAACAAAAGAGGTTTATTACAGCGGTATATGCCGCTTGTGCAATAAAAAATAAATTAAAAAAGGAGAATGTTATTATGAAAAAATTTGTATGTCCCGTATGCGGTTATGTTCACGAGGGAGACACACCGCCGGAAAAATGTCCTCAGTGCGGAGTTCCAGGCTCAAAGTTTACTGTAATGGAAGAGGGTAACCCCAACTTTGTATGCGAACACGTTATCGGCGTCGGCGCAAAGGACAAAATTGACTCCGAAGTTTACGAAGGACTCAAGGCAAACTTTGAGGGCGAATGCACAGAGGTCGGCATGTATATTGCCATGAGCAGACAGGCAATCCGCGAGGGTTATCCCGAAGTCGGCGAATTCTATATGAGAGCCGCTCTTGAAGAAGCAGAGCATGCTGCAAAATTTGCCGAGCTTCTCGGCGAAGTTGTTACGCCGTCCACAAAGAAAAATCTTGAACTCCGCACCGAGGCGGAATGCGGAGCAACTGCCGGCAAATTTGAGCTTGCCAAAAAGGCTAAAGAACTCGGATATGACGCAATTCATGACACGGTTCACGAAATGGCAAAGGACGAGGCAAGGCACGGTAAAGGATTTGAAGGTCTTTTAAAGAGATACTTTGGTTAAGGAGAGATGTTGCTATGAAAAAGTATGTATGTCCATGTGGTTATGTTTATGACCCTGAGGTTGGAGACCCTGAAAACGGCATAAAACCTGGCACTTCGTGGGACGATGTACCTGAGGATTGGGTTTGCCCAACATGTGGTTTGGGTAAAGATGCCTTTGAAGAAGAGTAATTAAATAACTGCTTAAAAAGAGGTTTGTATACATTGCAAACCTCTTTTCTGATAAAAAGAGTTGGAGTAAATTTGGAGTCAGACCTCAAAAATCAGGCTTACAGACAGCAATTTTGGGGTGAATTTGGAGCGTTAACACCAATGGCAAATCCGCAAAGCCTTGCCACACCTGCGTTTGAGGGGCGTGAAAAGGGAACGAATTACCCCAAATTTATGCTTGAACAGTACACGGAAACCCCTGAAAATTTGGAGTAAAGAGCCTTTTCAGAGGTGTTTTTGGAGCTTGTGAAAATGCCTTCAGACGGCTCTATATCAAGGTTTTTAGAACATTGAAATATTGTAATGAGATTGGATTTTAACATTTGAGATAGTAAAGTTTTCTCATCACCTATGGGATAGCATCAGCATATAAAAATAAGTTGTTTTGAAGGGTTGTCAAACCTCTTTTACTTTTTGCTTTCAACTTAATTGTAAGAGAGACCTAATTAAAAATAAGTTGCAGTTGTAGATGCCAGTTTATGATACGCTTTAAAGGAATATGTTGTTCCCACATTTACAACCCCAGACCTTGAACACGTTTTATTTGAATGTGGTATCATTGATAAGATTTTTAAGCCCAAAGAAAAGTTGCTGGTTATCAAAAAGTATTTGACATACCAAAGATGCCATATAATAAAACAAGAGAGGATGAATTGAGTGCGCTATCAGATAAACTAAGAAAATGCCAAAACACAAACTTGTATATATTTATTGATTATTGTATTGAACAGGCTAAATTGATGAAAGTGTAAGTTAACGTGTTCTGAAATTGTCCCGTTGGCCTTGTGGCTTTATATATAGGGGTTTGCGGGGTATTTGGGGCATAGAAAATGAATAAATTGCTGAATTTGAGGCGACCATAATGTTGACCAAAATTGAATTTTGCTGTTTAGTAATAGCTACAAATGGCTTAAACACTGGGGTTTTGATGAATAGTTATAAGTTCAATCATAATGAGGCAAGGCACGGTAAAGGGTTTGAGGGACTTTTAAAGAGATATTTTGGTTAATCGTAGATACAAACAGATACGATTAAATACACCTTGAAAGCCGCTTGAATACTGCATTTTTAAGGTCAGAACACGAAACACGATTAGCTGATTTTAACTAATCGTGTTTTTTTGTATTTATGTGTATTTTTGCTCCTTGTGGGCAAACGGTGGGCAAATGAAGAATTTTGATAAAAATGCTTGCCCACTGCCCACAAAAAATCTCAAAACACTTGTGTTTATGCGGTTTAGAGCGGCTTATAAAATGTTAAAAAACACTTGTTTACTTGGTAAGGTTTTTGCAACTTAAAAGTTATAATAAGATTAGATAATATAAGTTTAAGGAGGAAAATCTTATGCAAGGAAGCGTTAGAAAAAGAGGTACAACTTGGTCATACAGAATTGATTTTGGAAAAATTGACGGGAAAAGAAGGCAACTTGAAAAAGGCGGATATAAAAACAAAAAAGAAGCTGATAAAGCACTCGCAGATGCTTTATATCAAGTCAATAACTATGGAGAATTTGTTGAAAATCAAAAAATCACTTTCTCAGAAGTTTTTGATGAGTTTATTACAACCGAAGCTCCGGCAACGAGAGCCTATGCAACAATTAAGCGATATAATTCACTTTACAGGAATCATTATCAAGGAAAATTCGGCGGATTATTTGTATATCAAATATCAGCAAATATTGTAAATGACTTTTTGAATGAAAAGAGATTGAAGTACAGCGAGGAATATGTAAAAGGATTATACAAGACTCTGAAAGTAATCATATCTTTTGCCTACAAAAAGAAATATGTCAAGAAAAATATATTTGATGAGGTTACTGCTCCTCCCAACCCCGTCATATAAGTGAGATAAGAGCATATTCAAAAGATGAACCTAAACTTATGTCGGACAGGCTGAAAGAAACAAATATTAAAACCTCTTTTTACATAGCACTAAACACCGGACTCCGTGAAAGTGAAGTGTTTGGTTTAAGATGGCAGGATATTGATTTTGAAAATAAACGCATATAGAAGTGTAAACATTACGGACAGTTTTTGCAACTATCTGAAAAAATTAAAATCCGAACAGGCCGAAAGCCGCAGATTACATGGTGACGGCTATAAACGAAATTTTGTTACAGACAGATTAGAAAGAAATAAAGAAAATTTTATGGAAATAACTGATTTTGTTAATGTAAAAATTAACGGTGAAATGCTTTCGACAAACAGCGTAAAATTTATGTCGGGGATTTTCAAAGAGGAATTACATATAGATTTTAAATTTCATAATCCGTCGGGGCAATCCCTCATTTTGCGAGTTACACTTTTTCAATTTGCACGCGCGGCTACAACAAACAAAGATAAAATTGTTTTTATAAATCAAAGTAATCAAATAGGCCACTTCCGGCAAGTGAGCATAAAGCATATATTTTCGGTTATGCGGACGGCACTTTCAGACCGGACAATAATATGAGCCGTGCTGAAGCTACTGCTATCTTTGCAAGGCTTATTTCCGAACAGAAAGGCGAAAAAATCAGCGGCAAGTCAAACTTTAATGATGTATCCAAAAACGAATGGTATTACGATTATATTGGCTATCTTTCAAAGTACGGCATCATTAAAGGTTATTCGGACAACACATTCAAACCGAATGACAATGTTACCCGTGCGGAATTTGTGGCAATGACGGTCAGATTTAACACGCTGTTTAATGATGTCAAGAAAGGCAGCTACACCGTAAAATACACCGATGTTGCAAGCAACTATTGGGCATATTCCGATGTTGCCTACGCAAAACACGCAGGCTGGCTGAACGGCTACGCTGACGGAACATTCAAGGGCGACAACGCTATCACCCGTGCGGAAGTCGTAACCGTTGTAAACCGTGCCACGAACAGAAAAGCCGATGAGGACTATATCACAAAGAATGTTTCTGTACTCAACAAATTTACGGATATTCACAATAATTCAATGTGGTATTATGCCGATGTTATGGAGAGTGCAAACACTCACCTCGCAAACTCTCACGATAATGCCGAAACTTGGATAAAATAACCTTTGTGCAAATGGGAGAAAGCAGCCGCAAACGGTTGCTTTCTCTATAAATTTGTTGCATAATAAATACAAACAAAAAATTTTTCGTTAGTGAAACTTTTTTGTGAGTTTGAGGATATATAAGAGTGTAAAGACTAAAAGCTTTTGACTTTGCAACAGAAAGTTGGTTTGAAATGGCAGATGAATTGAAGTTGCTTACGCAGCTTAAAAACAAGGAACGAAATTCAATAGACAAAGCAATAGATGTTTATACTCCATATTTAAGCACAGTTTTGTATAATATGGTTGGGAACAGACTTCCGAAAGAGGACATTGAGGAAATAGTATCGGATGTATTCGTAACGCTCTGGAAAAATGCAGAATACATAGATCCGGCAAAAGGAACAATAAGGTCATATCTCGCCGCTGTTTGCCGAAATCTTGCATTAAAGAGATTAAATAAGAAAAAAGACTATGAAAACCTCGATGATATTGAAGTTCCGGATCAAAAATCAACTATTGAGCAAGATATGGAAAACAGCGCTTTATGGGATGCCGTTATGAGCTTGGAAGAGCCGGACAATGAAATATTTGTGAGATATTATAAATTCGGAGAAAAACTCAAAGATATTTCAAAAGCAACCGGAATTAACATATCTACCATAAAAACCAAACTTTTAAGAGGAAAACGCAAACTGAAAATAATTTTATCAAATGCGGAGGAAATGTTATGAATAGAAAAAATGACCTGTTTGAAGAATTGAATATTGATAAAGAGCAAAATGATTTTTGCAGTCCGCTTGACATCGACACTCATGCTGTCAAACAAAATGTCAATGCAAAACTTGATTCCGCATATACGGAAAGGAAGTCTTATACTATGAAATCAAAAAAGAAAATATCACTTATAGTCATTGCAGCAACCCTTGCTTTGGGACTAACGGTTTTTGCCGCAAGCGGAATTGTATCAACTTGGTTTAGTTCTTCGTCATCTACTCCCGATTATAAATCACTTCCGACAGCAGAGCAGGTTGCAGGGGATATAGGCTACGAGCCTGTTCTCATTGAAAGTTTTGAAAACGGTTATACCTTCAAAGACGGAAGTATTGTAAAAAACAATCTTGCAGACGAAAACGGTAAATCAATCGAAAAATTCAAGTCAGTATCGTTTGATTATGAAAAAAACGGCGACAGAGTGATTTTTGCACAGGATAAGTTTAATTCCGAGAAAAATATAACCGGAGAAATAATCAAAACCGTAGGAAATGTTGATATATATTATCATAGTTACACAAACAAAATTGTTCCGGCGGATTATGTTCTTACCGATGATGATAAAAAAGCCGAAGAAAACGGCGAATTGGTGTTCAGCTATGGCTCGCCGGAGGTGAAAATAAGCGAAGTGCAGAGCGTTACTTGGACGAAGGATGGGATGCTTTATCAGCTTTTGCAAATTGACGGAAAACTTTCGGCTGGTGAACTTAGCAAAATGGCTGAAGAAATTTTGAATCAATAGTTTGAGTTAAAGCAGTAAAGGGCAACCGAAAAATCGGCTGCCCTTTTTTCATTCCGAAATTTTTTTGACGGTCTTTTCTTGCGGTGATAAAATAAAGATACCGAAAAAATATTGAAACGGAGGAATTTCAAATGAAACGGACAGTATTTGCAGGCTTAACAGCAATGCTCATTTTATCAACCGCAGTTACCGCACAGGCGGCACACACGCACGAATATACAAAACAAAATTCAAAGGTTTATGTATGTGAGTGCGGAAAGGAAAAGCCGCTGTATTCCTTAAAGGGCGAAAGAGTTATAACGCTTAATTGTAACGGCGGCTCGTTATACGGCGGAATTTACAAAACCGACATCACAGAAGCCGTTACGGAGCAGAATAAAATCAAACTTCCGCTGCCGTACAGAAGCAGCGACTATCAGTTTGAAGGTTGGTTTACCGAAAACGGCGAAAAGGTATCGTCCGATACCGAGTATTATTCCGATACAACACTCTATGCCCGTTGGAGCTTGACGGGAACACGCACACTCACTTTTGCCACTGAGGACGGCTCATACATTGAGTCTGTTGTAAAACCGCTTGGCACTGCAATATCGCTTGCGGAGTTTATTCCGACAAGATACGGCTATGACTTTGACGGTTGGTATTCAGACCCGCAAACAAAGGAAAATCGGGTAACGGAGTTTACTTTCAATGAAAGTGATACCGTTTATGCAAAATGGATTCCGAACGGAACGGTGATATATAACACTCCGGCGGTGCAGAGAATTTATGTAACTGATGATGAAATCCTCGCCTTTGGTAATTACATTGACGAAAAGACGGGTGTACCCGTCACGGCACAATGGGTTAAGCAGAATAAAAGATTAAATGAGCTTATGGAAATTTACAACGAAAAATTCTGTAAGTAACGCCTATCACACTTTTGGGGGCAGCTTTTGTATAAGGAAACTTATGCAGGGGCTGCCCCTTTTATTTATTTTCGGAAGGGACTGATAACAATGCTTCAAATTTTAATGACAGTAAGGGATACCTCGTGAACAGACAGGAAAATCAAAAGACAATATATATCCTGCTCGGAATACTCTCGGTATTCGTTATATGGCTTGCCTTAATGGTTGCCGGGTGCTATGATGAGGGCATAAAGTTGTTTGAATTGCTTGACCGTTCGACTGTCGCTATGAATAACCCTACGCACATCACATTTAATGAGTATAGCTTAAAAGCCGTACTCATTTTCTTGTTTTTGTATGCAATGGGTATCGGCGTGTATTTTTCGTCAAGAGAAAACCGCCGACCGGGCGAGGAACACGGCTCGGCTCGTTGGGGCAATGTTAAAAGCATTGCACGCAGATATGCGGATAAAAACAGCTCATCAAATATCATTCTCACACAGAATATGCGGCTTGGCTTAAATGCTAAAAAGCACCGTCGTAACCTTAATGTGCTTGTGGTCGGCGGCTCAGGTGCGGGTAAAACAAGGTTTTACGCAAAGCCAAATTTGATGCAGTGCAATACCTCTTTTATTGTGGCAGATCCGAAGGGCGAAATGCTCCGAAGCATTGCACCGTTACTAATTGAAAACGCAGCAACCGTTGAGGACGAGGACGAAAGCGGCTATCAAAGCCCTGTGGATATTCTTTTTCAAGGGTTGGAGGACGAAAAGCCGGAGCGTATTGCAGTATGGCAATATAAAATTTTTAAACAGGCAAGCGGTGTTGTATGCTATAAAAGACTTATTTATCTGTATAAGTCAAAACGAGAAAAAGAAAGGAGTTGTGCATAATGAAAAGCACAAAAATCACGCCTTTGTATGAGCGTCTTTCCCGTGATGACGAGCTGCAAGGCGAAAGCAACAGTATCACAAATCAAAAGAAACTGCTTGAAGATTATGCAAGGCGGAACGGCTATACCAATACTGTCCATTTTACCGACGACGGTGTGTCGGGACTTCGTTTTGACCGCCCCGGTTTTACGGCTATGATGAAAGAGGTAGAGAAAGGCAATGTCGATACGATTATTCTCAAAGATTTAAGCCGTTTGGGGCGAGATTATCTTAAAGTCGGGCAGTATATGGAAATCCTGCGTCAGAAAGGAGTACGGCTTATTGCCGTAAACGACGGAGTTGACAGTTTTAACGGTGATGATGATTTTACGCCGTTCCGCAACATTATGAATGAGTGGTACGCACGGGACACAAGCAAGAAAATTAAATCCGTATTCAAAGCAAAGGGCAATTCGGGCAAGCACGTTTCAAGCTGTCCGCCCTATGGCTATCTCAAAAGTGCGGAAGATAAAAACAAGTGGATAGTTGACGAGGAAGCCGCCGAAGTGGTACGGCGAATTTTCCGAATGACCGTTGAGGGCAAAGGTCCGTATCAGATTTCGCAAATTCTGCAAAAAGAAAAGGTCGATATGCCTGCGGTACATCTGCAAAAGCATAATGCAGGCCTTCATCAGAAAGTCGTATTTGAAAATCCGTACCGTTGGGGTTCGTCAACCATTGCGGAGATTTTGAAAAAATATGAGTATCTGGGGCATACGGTGAATTTCAAAACAAGAAAGCACTTCAAGGATAAAAAGAGCCATTATGTTGACGAGAGCGAATGGGTAATCTTTGAAAATACGCAAGAGCCGATTATCGACCGGCAGACATTTGACACTGTGCAGAAAATCAGAAAAAATGTGCGTCGATACCCTAACGGCTGGGGCGAGGTTGCACCGCTTACGGGACTTTTATTCTGCGCCGACTGCGGAGGTAAAATGTATGTTCACAGAACGAATAACGGCAAGCGTGAATCGCAATATACCTGTTCTCAATATTCAAAAGTGCCTGTCGGAAAGCTCTGCAAAACACAGCACAGAATTAAAGAGGCGGCTGTTTTGCAGCTTATATCCGAAATGCTGAAAGAAATATATAATTACGCAAACGAAGATAAAGAACGGTTTGCAATGATTATACAAGAGGCACAGTCGCAGCAAAATCAAGAGGATATTAAAAAGAGCCGTACAAGGCTTGCGGTAATCAAGCAAAGGCTTGCGGAGCTTGAAAAACTTATTTGCAAGATTTATGAGGACAACGCCCTCGGCAAGCTGCCAGACGAAAGATACGAAACTCTTGACGGGCAATACGCCAAAGAGCAAAAGTCATTAAAGGCGGAAATGTGCGAGCTTGAAACAAGTATAGACGGATATGCGAAAAATGAAAAGTCGGCTGATAAATTTCTTGCATTGCTTGAAAAATATCAGAATTTTGATAATCTCACCATAGCTATGCTGAACGAATTTATTGAAAAAATCCTTGTTCACGAAAGAGCAAGAAAAGGCAGCTCGGACACCACGCAGGAGGTTGAAATATATTTTAATTTTATCGGTCGGTTTGTTCCGCCAGATTTTATGCAGGAGCCTACACCGGAGGAAATTGAGGAAATGCGTAAAAAAGAGGAATTAAGGGACAGACTTCACCGAAATTATTTGCGCCGAAAGGAAAACGGCAAGCAAAAAAAATATGAGGAACGCACAAAAACAAAGAAAAAAGCTGAAATTGACGAGAAGAAAAACGCTCTGCGTGCGGAGGATATTCAAAAAGGCGTATTTATCCGCATAGGCGATATGGCGAAAAAAGAGCCGACATTCAGAAAAGCGGCAATTTGACGGAGGTTTTGAAAATGAACAATAAAATCACATACACAAAGGTCGGAGATTATTATTTGCCCGACTTGACTGTTCCAACAGACAAAAAATACAACATCGGCAAATACGGCAGACTTCACGGAAGATTTATCAAGGAAAACAGGCCTTGCTTTTATACCGCAAGAATGATTGACGGCACTTGGCTTGATTATCTTGAACAGGTTGACAATGCGGCAAAATCGGAGGTTGAAAGACTTGTAAAGAACTTTGCGGACAATTTGAGCATATCCGAAGAATTAAAGGCAACAGACCAAATGCAATGGGTGGGCTTGATGAACTGCATAAAAGCACAGGCGGAAGAAATCGTGATGAAAAATATTGTCTACAGAGGTGTTGAAAAATGAAAAAAATTAAAACGATGCTATTAACAATAACGGCTATAACAGTAATGACGCAAAGCGTATTTGCCGCCGACATTCCCGTTGAAAGCTATCCCGACAATGCCACAGATGAAAGCGTTGCAATAGCTCAAAATCTGATAGGCGGAATTTTAGACGAGGTGCAAAATGGACTTGGTTATCAGCCTGCTTGGTGCAAGGCAAATAACGCCGTATTCGCCGCCGTACTTGCAAATGAAACAGGCGGTTACGGTTATGCGGATTTAGCCGCCATTGCCCGAAATGCTATACTGCAATGCAGAGATATGTATTTACGCCCCGAATATTACGCCGAAAAGGGAAATACAGTCAGAGCCTTAATATCCGACTTGATAAATGCGGTCGAAATCGGAGCAACGGACTACAAAACCGCCGAAAAACAAGCCTATACAAGAATATATCAAACGGCAGAGCCGACATTTAACCCCGACACCGACTGTGTGGGCGACTTCTGTTATTGGGATATTCCGGCGGTAGACGGTGCGCTGCTCACGCAAGCAAGAAAATTACTTAAAAATGCAAGGTCAAGAGCCGAGCAAATAACCGCAATACAATAAAATAGCATAAACAAATGCAAAGCCGTTTCCGAATGTTCGGAGGCGGCTTTTGACTTGAAAAAATTAAGCGAAAAAAGGAGATTACAACACAATGAAATGCAGACTTACAAAATACGAAAAAGAAACTATAATCTTATTCAACGAA